>CAJXSO010000011.1 GCA_913061505.1 uncultured Lutimaribacter sp. | reverse complement strand
CGCCTGCCTTTCATCGCATCGCGCAGCGCAGCCCCCAGGGCGCCATCGCCGCCTTGGCTGGCAGGGGCGCCCGCAGGCCCACGCGGGCCGGTTTGTTTGGGCTTTGCCGCGGGCTTTGCCTGCCGGTCTTTGCCGGCCCGCCCTGCACCGCCCCCCGCAGCGCCGCCCGAACTGCCGCCTTCTTTGCGCATCGACAAGCCAATACGCTTGCGGGCGATATCCACCTCGGTCACGCGCACGCGCACGATATCGCCGGCCTTGACCACCTCGTGCGGGTCTTTGACAAACCGGTCGGCCAATTGGCTGACATGCACCAGCCCATCTTGGTGCACACCCACATCCACAAAGGCGCCAAAGGCCGCCACGTTTGTAACGGTGCCCTCTAGCATCATGCCCGGCTTCAGATCTTTGATATCTTCCACCCCATCGGCAAAGGCCGCGGTTTTAAAGCCCGGCCGCGGGTCGCGGCCCGGTTTTTCCAATTCGGCAAAAATATCGCGCACCGTGGGCAGGCCGAAATGCGCGTCGACAAATTGATCAGGGCGCAGGCCAGACAGGGCGGCAGGCTGGCCCATGATCTGGCGAATATCGCGCCCACAGGCCGCCACGATGCGGCGTGCCACATCATAGGCCTCGGGGTGCACGGCCGAGGCATCCAGCGGCTCGGCCCCGCCTTGCACGCGCAAAAACCCTGCGCATTGCTCAAACGCCTTTGGCCCCAGCCCCGCCACCTTGAGCAGCTCCTTGCGCGAGGCAAAGGCACCGCAGGCATCGCGATGCGCCACGATATTTTCCGCAAGGCTAGGCCCCACACCCGCCACCCGCGCCAATAGCGGGGCCGAGGCCATATTCAGATCAACACCCACCGCGTTCACCGCGTCTTCCACAACCGCATCCAGCGCCTGGGCCAGACGGCGCTGATCGACATCGTGCTGATATTGCCCCACGCCGATCGATTTCGGCTCGATTTTCACCAATTCGGCCAGCGGATCTTGCAAGCGGCGCGCAATCGAAACCGCCCCGCGCAGCGACACATCCAGCGCCGGAAATTCGCGTGCTGCCAGCTCGGATGCCGAATAGACCGAGGCCCCCGCCTCGGACACCACCACTTTGACAGGTTTTGCCACGCCCACAGGCAGCAGCGCCAGGGTATCGGCAACCAAGCGTTCGGTTTCGCGGCTGGCGGTGCCATTGCCGATGGCAATCAAGGCCACGCCATGGCGCTGCACCAAATCCAAAATCGCGCTTTGGGCGCCGCGCAGATCCATGCGGGGCTGAAACGGGTAAAGCGTGGCGGTTTCGAGCAGCTTGCCCGTGGCATCGACCACCGCCGCCTTTACCCCCGTGCGAATGCCCGGATCCAGGCCCAGCGTGGCCTTGGCCCCCGCCGGCGCGGCCAGCAGCAAATCTTTCAAATTGCGGGCAAAAACCGCGATTGCATCGTCATGGGCGCGCTTGCGCATATCGCCCAGCAGATCGACATACATCGACAGGCTAAGTTTCACCCGCCATGTCCAGCCCGCCACATCGCGCAGCCAGCCATCGCCCGGGCCCTGGCCCAAAGGCGCGCCCGACATCTCGCCCACAGCCGCGGCCACGATGGCCTGCGCACGCGCCAGCCCCTCGTCGCCCGGGGGGGTAATATCGACGGCCAGCACCTCTTCCTTAGAGGCGCGCAACAAGGCCAAGGCCCGATGCGAGGGAATGCTGGCCCAGGCCTCGCTATGGTCGAAATAATCCGAGAATTTGGCGCCCGCCTCTTCCTTGCCGGGCAGCACCTTGGCGCTCAGCACAGCCTCGTCTTTCATAAATTGCCGCAAGCGCCCCAGCAGGCTGGCGTTTTCGGCCAATTCTTCGGCCAAAATATCGCGCGCGCCCTCTAACGCGGCCTTGGGGGTTTCGACAGCGCCCCCCAAATAGGCCTGCGCCAGCGTTTCGGGGGCCGCACTGCGCTGCGATTGAATGGCGCGCAGCAGTGGCTCTAGCCCGTTTTCGCGCGCAATCATCGCCTTTGTGCGGCGCTTGGGCTTGTAGGGCAGGTAGATATCTTCCAGCGCGGCCTTGCTTTCGGCGCTATGGATGGCGCGGGCCAGATCATCGCTCAGCTTGCCCTGATCGCGGATCGAGGCCAAAATCACCCCGCGCCGCGCCTCAAGCTCGCGCAGATAGGCCAGCCGATCGGCCAGGCTGCGCAATTGCCCATCATCCAGCCCCCCGGTGGCCTCTTTGCGATAGCGCGCAACAAAGGGCACGGTGGCGCCACCATCAAGCAAACCTATCGCCGCCTCGACCTGGGCAGGGCTGGCGGCAATTTCAGTGGCGATCTGGCGGGAAATACGGGCGGCTGTGGCGTCCAAAACAGCGATCCTTGCAACATATCGGGAAGGATGTTCTAGCCAAACCCCAAGCCGCCGCCAAGCGTTTTTGAGGGGGGCTATTTTACATGGAAACCGCTTAGCTAAACGGTGAATTACCGGGGTTTGTGCGCCGTTGGGCAGCTTTTCACAGATTTTGTCTGGCATTGCGCCGAAATATGCGCCCCACACCAAACCCAAAACCAAAATGGCGACCCCGGAAGGACTCGAACCCTCAACCTGGCGATTAGAAGTCGCCTGCTCTATCCAGTTGAGCTACGGGGCCACGGGGGCAGTGTTAGCGGCTTGGGGGCGGCGCTTCAATGAGATTTCGGCAGCTTTTGCGCAAAGCGTGCGCCGGGGGGTGGCGGCGCCTCGGGCGGGCCTGCGAAACATTGCGCCCGGGCCAGCCAGGCCTGCGCAACGGGGCCCTGCGCCTTTAGGCTGGTATCGCCCAAAGCGCGGGTTTGGGTGACAACTTGGGCAAATTCCACCGCACTGCCGGTGATCAGATCGTCGCTGGCCACATCGCCAAACTGCCAGATCGCCCCCGAAGGCGCCTGCAGTTGCAGCTGCGGCACATGGGCGGGCACGGGCAGGCCTTGCACCTGATGCGACCATGCAAATGTATTCACCCCCAGCACCACGATATTGCGAATCCGGTCGCTTTCAGGCCGCGTTTGCCCCAACAGATCAAACACCGCCTGCCCATGGGCCCATGTCTCCATCTGCCGGGCGGTCATGGACGAACGCGCCGACATTTCAGGCCCTATCCAAGGCAGCCGCTGTTTTGGGTCTACCCCGGCCCAAGCGCGGGCCATGTCACGATAATGCCCCTGCCACGCCGCAAAAAGCGCCTGCCCGCGTTCGGGAATGGCTGCATTTTCCACCGGGCGCATCGCATGGGCTGCCACGGCGGGCGCCATGGTTTTGGCCTTGTCGTGAAACCGCTCTGGCGCGGTCAGGGTATCATGGGCCATCTGGTTCCAGTAATGCAGATGCACGATGATGTCATTCACGCTCCAGCCTTTGAACTGGGTGGGCTGGGCCCATTCGGCCTCGGGCAAGGGGGCCAGCGCTGTGGCCAACACATCGGATTCGGCAAGAAAATCTGCGGCTTGTTGCATAGTGGCCTTTGCTTATGCGCCATCTTGGCGGCTCTGGCCGGCAGGGTTGCCCAAATTGCGCCGGCATTCAAGGCCGCGCGGCGCTACTGGGGCTGGGTGGCTGCGGCCTGTTCGAACTGGGCCACAGCGGCGGTGCTGCGCTCGTCTTGCAGCAGCATATCGGCCACAGTGGGGGCGATGGTGAAACAATCATGGCCCATGTCCGCCAAGCGGCACATTTGATCGGTGTCGCGCAGCGAGGCAATCAAGATGCGCGTGGCGTTACCCGGGCTGCGGGTGACAGCCAGCATCTGCGCCATGGCCTCGTAGGCGGGCAAGCCGGCCTCTAGCATGCGGCCAAAATAGGGGGCGATAAATTCGGCCCCCAATGCGCTGGCCACCAGCATTTGCTTGGGCGCGTAGCAGGCCGTCATCAGCACCGGGCATCCCGCGCGCCGCAGCCCCGGCACGGCACGGATAGAGGCCTCGACCAGCGGCACCTTTATCACCGTGCGAATACCCGCCCTTTGGCCCGCCTGCATCAGGGCATCGGCCCATGGCGCATAGGTTTCGGGGGCGCCATAGACCTGCGCATGCAATTCGCGCGCGCCCAGATCAGCCGCGCGCTGTGCCATATCGGCCCAATTGATATCGGGGTAATAAAGGCCCGCCCGCGCCGCCAAAGCGGGGTTGGTTGTAATGCCATAAAACAGGCCAAGTGGCATCAGCCGGGCCCAATCGGCGGTATTGGCGCTATCGAGGTAAAGCTGCATCACAACTCCTGTTCACCGTAGCGGGGCATGGCTGCTGCAAGCGCGGCCTGCGATGGCGGGTTGCACCCCTGGCTTTGACAATTCAGCGCCGCAGCCACCGCAGCACGGTGCAAAACGGCGCGCGCATCGGCCAGGCCCAACCGCGCCAGCCCCTGGGCCGACAGGTAGCCCAACTGCCCCAAACCCACAAGCAGGCTGGCCATAAAGGTATCGCCCGCCCCGACCGTATCGACCAGGGCATCAAGCTTGACTGCCCCCACCCGCACCGGCTGGCCCCGCAGCCATGCCTGCGCGCCTTTGGCACCGCGGGTCAGCACCACCAAGGGCGCGCTGCATTGCCCCAAAAGCTGCGCGATGGCGGCCTCTTCGGTTGTGTCCGGGCACAGGCCTGCCAGATCCTCATCCGAAAGTTTCAGGATATGCAGCTTGTCCAGCATTTGCCAAATTCGGGCCCGATAGCTGGCAAGATCGCCGATGATCGACACCCGCACATTGGGGTCAAGGCTGGTTAACACCCCACGCTCATAGGCCTGCGCCATTGTGGCCTGCCATGCGGCCGCATCGGGGCCATCGTTTAGCGCCAATGACCCGGTATGCAGCGCATCTACCCCTGGCCCAATCGCGCGGGCCAGCATGGCGGTGCTGACTTGGCGCTCGGCCGTATCGGTGCGGCGAAAGCTGTAGCTGGGCACCCCATCGCATAGGGTCACGCGGGCCAATGTGCTGGGCTGCGCCACCCGCCCCCCGGCCAGCTGCACGCCCGCCTCGGCCAAGCGGGCGGCCAGCATATCACCCCAGGTATCTGTGGAAATGGGCGTTACATAGCGCACCACCCCGCCCTGCCGGGCCGCGGCCAAGGCCACGTTAAAGGGCGAGCCACCGGGGTGGTTGGTGGTGGCATGGGGCTGCACCACCTGATCGATCAGGTTTTCCCCACCGATTGCGATCACCGGGTCAGCCATCAGCCGCTACCCGGCGGGCGCGCTCGAAAATGGCAAAAACAAAGGCGCTGGCCGCCAGCACCAAGGCCCCCAGCACCAGAAATGGCGTGCTGACATGATAGCCCAGCATCACCAGCAGCGGGATGGCCGCCAAAAACAGCACCGCCAGCCCCAGGCTGGCCCGATCGCTGCGGGCAAATATGTTAAGCCCCGCCAAAACCGCCAGCACCAAAAGCGCCAAGGCAGCAGGCAGGTTGGCCGCGGCCGTGGCCTGTGCCGCCTCGATGGCAGCAGGATCCAGCAGGCGTGCTGTGTGGCCTGGCGCCAGCGCCTGCCCCGCCTCGCGCAGGGCTGTGGCGCGGGCATGCTCGAGCATGCTGATCTGGGCACCCAGCCATTGGCTGGCAGGTGTCATCAGCGACAAAAACGCCATGAATGCGCCCACAGCGGCCAGCAATTTGCGCACCGCGGCAGGGTCGCGCGATTGGCGCACGATATCGATACCCACGGCCACCAAAATAATGCCGCCCGTCACCACCATTTGCCAAAACGTGTTCAGCTGCGCCAATGTCAGGCCGTTGTTGATGAGCTTTAACAAGATCACCCCCATAAACGTGCCCCAAAGCGAGCCGCGCCCACCAAACAACGAGGTGCCCCCGATGACCACAGCGGCGATGGCATCCAGCTCCCACATCTGGCCATAGTCTGATTTGGCATAAGGGGCGCGCCCCAAAAACAGCAGCGCCCCAAAGGCCGCCGCAAAAGAGCCAAACATATAGGTCATCAGCAGATAGGCGCGGGTGTTGATACCCGCCTGCCGCGCGCCCGGCTCGTTGGAACCGATGGCATAGACATAGCGCCCATAGCGGGTGTTGGCGATAAGGATCGACAGCAGCACAAAAAACACCACAAAAATCACCATCGACATCTGAAAGGTGCGGAAAAAGCTTAACCAATAGGTATCGACAATGCTGCCCAGCTGCGCCCACAGCCCCTGCAACTCGCCCGCGCGATAGGCCTCGCGCAGCCCGGCAAACGGGTTGTAACGCCCGAAATAATCAAATGTCTCGGGCAGTTTTGGCGTGGCCTGCGCCCCGGTGGCCAAATGCCCGGTGCCGCGCCAGATCGACAGGCCGGCCAAGGTGACGATAAAGGCCGGCATGCCAAAATAGGCCACCAATGTGCCGTTGAACGCCCCCACCAACAGCCCCAGCCCCAGCCCGGTGGCAATGGCCATAGCGGGGGAAAAGCCCCAAAAACTGGCCACATATCCGGTAAGCGCGGCGGTCAACCCCATGACAGAGCCCACCGACAAATCGATGCCAGCGGTCAAGATGATCAATGTCATGCCCGCCGCCACCACGCCAATGGCCGCGGAATTGTTCAAAATCGTCATCAGGTTTGACGGGCGGAAAAAAAGCGTGTCGGTGGTGGCCACCTCGATGGCCAGGCCCAGCACCACAATGGCCAGCAGCGCCCCCGACCATTCGGCGCGGAAAAACCGGATCAACAGCGCAATCAGCCGGTCTTGCAGCGGCAGGGCACGGGCGGCAGGGGGTGTGGGCATGGCGCGTCTTTCTTGTGGGGAAGCATAGAAAAAGGGGCAAGCCCGCGCGCGGCAGGCCTGCCCCCAACAGCATAGATTATTCCATGCCGATCATTTTTTTGTATTCAGCCGAGGTTTCTGGCGTCACCAGGAAATGGCCGGTATCAATGCGCGCATTCACCGCCTCGCCGCGCGCCGCAGCAGCTGCGGCTTTGATGCCCTGATAGCCCATCTGATACAGCATCTGCGCAGTATTGGCCTGCACCCAGCCGGCATCCATGGCCACAATCGCATCAGAGGCGCCATCAAAGCCCACCAGCTTTACATCGCCCGCACCATAGCCCAGGTTTTCCAGCGCGGCTTTGGCCCCCATCGTGCCGCCATCCCATGCGTTGACGACCATCTTGATATCGTCACGGGCGTTCAAAATAGCCTCGACCCCCTCTTGCGCCTGGGCCGAATTCCATTCGGTCGGCACTTCGATCACTTCTGACGCAGGGCGCGCGGCTTTGAATGCCTCCATAAAGCCGTTGCGGCGCTCTTGGCCGGTGGATTGTGCCTGGTTGCCGGTGACATAAATCACCGCATCGCCATCGGCCACAAGGGCTGCGGCCGCTTTGCCCTGTTCTTTGGCCACGGCGAAATTGTCGGTGGCCACAAACGAGGTGACATCGGCGCCAGACACGCCCGTATCAATGGCAATCACTGCAATACCAGCGGCCATCGCATCGGCCACAGCCGGGGCGATGCCCGCGCTATCGACCGGGGCAATGCCAATGGCCTTGGCGCCTTGCGCCACGAGGTTTTCAAACACTTCCAGCTGGCTTGACAGATCGCCCTGAAACGACGGCCCAACCGCCACCAGTTTCACGCCCTCTTCCTTGGCTGCGTCTTCGGCGCCTTGGTTGATCATCATCCAGCCCGCATTGGTGGCGGATTTGGTGATATAGCCAATCACATCTTCGGCCTGCGCCGCTGTGGTGGCCAGCAATGCGGCCAAAGCCGCACCCGCAAAGGTGAATTTCATTGTCATAGATCGTTCCTCCCAAATGCCGCCAATCCCAAAACCAACGCGGCGCAGATGCGCTAGAAAAATAGACTCTGGGCAAACTTGTCAATAAATAAATCAACTTGATTTAGTTATTGACATGGCGCGCCCGGAAGTGGCTTTTATGGGCCGAGTCGCGGCTGTATAACAAACCCGACCAAGGAGTTCAGATGCCTGACACGCGCAAAATAATATTGGAAACCAAAGGCTTGACCAAGCACTATGGTGGTGTGCAGGCATTAAATGATGCCGATTTCAAAATGTATGCAGACGAGCATATCGCCATCGTCGGCGATAATGGCGCGGGCAAATCCACCTTTGTGCGCAATATCACCGGGGTTGAACAACGCACCAGCGGCGCGGTGTTTGTCGATGGGCAGCCGGTGAATTTTGCCTCGCCGCAAGAGGCACGCGCCCATGGCATTGAAACGGTCTATCAAAATCTTGCGCTGGCCGATCATCTGGATGTGCCCGCCAACATCTTTTTGGGGCGCGAGGCGGTGAAATTTCGCCTTGGGCCGCTGTCTTGGCTGGATAAAAAAGCCATGACGCGCCGCGCCACTGAATTGCTGGAACAGACCGGCATCAAGATCCCCGATTTGCGCCAGCCCGTGGCGGGCATGTCGGGCGGGCAGCGCCAATGCGTGGCCATCAGCCGGGCCGCTGGCTGGGGCTCGAAGCTGATCATTATGGATGAACCCACCGCGGCCTTGGGCATTCAGGAAACAACGCGGGTTGAAAACATCATCCGTGGCCTGAAAGAGCGGGGCGTTCCGGTGATTATCATCTCGCATAACCTGCGGCAGGTCTTTAACCTGGTCGATCGTATCGTGGTGTTTCGCCAAGGCCGGATTGCCGGGGTGCTCAATGCCAAAGAGGCCAGCGGCAACGATGTGGTGGCGATGATAACAGGGGTCGATCAGGGCGTGCACCAAAACGCGAGCTACATCTGATGCGCGACACCCCGCCTGCCCCCCCAACGCTAGAGCCACGGCCAGAAAACGAACGGCTGATCCTCAGCCTTGTGCGCCAGGCGGGCAGCCTCAGCAAAGCCGATATCGCCCGCGCCACCGGGCTTTCGGCGCAGTCGGCCACCAATATCGTGAACCGGCTGCAAACAACGGGGCTTTTGCGTGCAGGCGACAGCGTGCGCGGCAAGGTGGGCCAGCCCTCGATCCCCTATACGATCGATCCCGAGGGCGCATTCAGCATCGGCATCAAAGTGGGGCGCCAATCGGCTGAAATCGCAGTGATGGGGTTTGATTACCAGATCCGCAGCTATCAGCGCATCAGCTATGATTACCCGGTTTTCCACGATGTGCGCCAGCAGATCATCGGGGCCACTGAAGAGATGATCACAGCCTTGCCCCAAAAACACGCCCATCGGCTGCTGGGCATCGGGCTGGCGATACCAGATGCGCTGGAAAGCTGGGAATGCACCATCGGCGCGCCGGCAGGATCGATGGCCGACTGGGCCAGCAGCGACTTGCGCGCCGATCTGGCCGCGGCATTTGGGCTGCCCGTTTTGCGCATGAACGATGCCTCTGCCGCTTGCCTGGCCGCATTGAAACTGGGCCGCGCCACCACTGCGCGCGCGTTTCTTTATCTTTATGTGGGCACTTTTGCGGGGGGCGGCCTGGCAATTGATGGCCGGGTCTACGAAGGGCTATCGGGCAATGCGGGGGCATTGGGCTCGATGCCGATGCGGGTGTTGCAGGGGGGCGATGCGGGCCAACAGCTGATCGGCGCGGCCTCGCTGCACGATCTCGAGGAAAGCGCCGCCCAAGCCGGCGTAAACCCGCAAGAGTTTTACGCCGAGGCGCCCCCCAGCGCCGCCGCACAGGCCTGTTTCACCGCATGGATGAACCGGGCCGCACCAGCGCTTGCCTTTACCTTTGTGGCAGGCCAAGCAATTTTGGATCTGGATACGATGGTGCTGGATGCCAGCCTGTCTGACCGGATGCGCGCGCAACTGGTGCAAGCCGTGCGCGCCGCCCTGCCCGGCCACGACACCCGAGGGCTGAAACCCTTTGATATTGTTGCGGGCGACATAGGCGTGCGCGCCCGGTCGCTGGGCAGCGCGCTATTGCCCTTTCAAGCCGTCACCGAATACGAGCTGATGTAGCAGGCGCTAGCCCTGAACCGCAGCCACGGCTTTTTCGGCCATGGCCAGCACCGCATCGCGGCTGTCGGCTACGGCGATAAACCGGGCGTTGTGGCAAAACTTGGCCCCCGGCACGCCGCTGGCCTGTTCTAGCGCGGCATCGGTCAGCCCGGCCCAAGACGCGGGCAGATCGGCCCGGCTTTCGAATGTATCGCCACCTTTGCGGATGGTGTTCAGCGCCCAATCGCCATCGCGCGGATGTACGACAAACAACAAATGATCGGCGCCCGCCCGCTCGATCGCGGCGCGAAATGGCATGCCCATGGGCAATTCCAGCACCCTTGCCGTGCCTGCCGCCACAATCGCCTGTTGCACCACCGCTTCGGCCCGGCGTTTGGCAGCTTTGGTGCGCACCGCCGCCTCTAGAAAGGCGCGCGCCACAGGCAGGGCAGCTTGAAACGCCGCGTCGTCGCGGCCGGGGCCACGATCATCGAACACAGGCTTTAGGGTTTCCAGCAATGTCGGCAGCAACAATCCCGCCAGCGGCCCCGCCCCCGATGGCTCTAGCGCGCCGTTATCCAACAGATCGATGGGCAGAACAAAACTTTCGTCAATGGCCAGATGCAAAGCCTCGATATCGGCGTCGGGCACCGCCAAGGCCTGCAAAAAGGCACGCCCGAAATGCGCCCAGATCAGCCCGAACGAGCTGTAGGGCTGGCCATCGGGGCGCAGCGGGTTGGGGCGCTGGTGATGATCGAAAATACCCGCCGCGGCATCATAGGCGCGCCCGACATCGTAAATCAGCTTGCCTGCGCCCGGGCTGGTCATTTCGGCGTCGCGGCTGCGCACCAGCGTGGCCTTTGGAAACAGCTGGCTCAGCACCACGGTTGACAGCAGCTCGTCTGCATGAAACCCGCCGGAATGGGTAACAAGATGGGTGATGCTCATCTTAACGCTCCTGCTGGGGCTCTGGCTGGCTGGCCCGGGGCAAAAAATTGGGCGGCTTTGGGGGCCGCCCTTTTACGATGATCCGCACAAGACGGGCGCCGCGGCGCTGGGTTTAGTGGGTCCAGGCACCACGGCGTGCGGTGGCGAAATTTTCGCCATAACCGCCGGGGCGCAGATTGTGCTTGCGCGGCTTGGGTTCCAGCACTTGGGCGTCAATCCCATGGGCCTGCGCATATTCCACCGCCGCCTCTTTGCTATCGAAACGCAACCGCACCTGCGACTGGGTATCGGCCGAGGATGTCCAGCCCATCAAAGGGTCAACTTCGCGCGGCTGATCGGGGGCATATTCCAACACCCAATGTTTCGATTTCGCTGTCCCCGAGGACATGGCAGTTTTGGCAGGTTGGTAAATGCGGGCACGCATCGGCAGACTCCTTCAACTGCTCTGCTTATCCAAGAAAACACGCAGCGGGGCAAGGCCGCAGCGCTTAAATTCAAACAACAAATGGGGGCATTGGCGACAAACAGAAGGTGTTGGCTGCGGTGGCGCCACGGGGAGCGAGGGGTGGGTGATTGTGACGCTCACCGCAGCCAACCCTGCTGCTTGCAGTTTCAGGGTGATATAGTTTTCAAAATTCAGCAAGAAAATTCCGCAAACCGCCGCTGTTTGAGCAATAAACAAAAAACGATTTAGCGAAATAAGCCTTTGACCCAAAAGATGAAAGGACATTTTGCCGCAAATTGTTTTGTTTTCTGGCCCAAGCAAACAACCAGCCCGGAATGGCGCCTTGAACTGGAACAAAATAAGATCAGGTTAGCCCCGAATCTCGGAGAATATCATGCCTTACGCCCATTCAGACACATCCGGCCCAGGGCCCGCCCCGCAAAACCGCGAAAAGCTAGAGGGGGGTATCCGCTTTAAAATGCATGCGGAATTCTCGCCTGCCGGGGACCAACCCACTGCAATTGCAGAGCTTTCCGCCGGCATTATCGAGGGCGAGCGCAACCAGGTTCTGCTGGGCGCCACCGGCACCGGCAAAACCTTTACCATGGCCAAAATCATCGAGGAAACGCAGCGCCCGGCCATTATTTTGGCCCCAAACAAAACCCTGGCTGCACAACTTTATGGCGAATTCAAAGGGTTTTTCCCTGAAAACTCGGTAGAATATTTCGTATCTTACTACGATTACTACCAACCCGAGGCCTATGTGGCGCGCTCGGACACCTATATTGAAAAGGAATCGCAGATCAACGAACAGATCGACCGCATGCGCCACTCGGCCACGCGGGCGCTGCTTGAACGCGACGATGTGATCATCGTGGCCTCTGTTTCGTGCATTTACGGCATCGGCTCGGTCGAAACCTATGGCGCCATGACCCAGGATTTGCAGGTGGGCCAAAGCTATGACCAGCGCGCGGTTATGGCCGATCTGGTGGCCCAGCAATATCGCCGCAACGATCAGGCTTTCCAGCGCGGCAGTTTCCGGGTGCGCGGCGACAGTCTTGAAATTTGGCCCGCCCACCTGGATGACCGGGCATGGAAACTGTCGTTTTTTGGCGATGAATTAGAGGCGATCGTTGAATTCGACCCGCTGACAGGCCAGCGCTGCGCCAGCATGGAACGGGTGCGCGTTTACGCCAATTCGCATTACGTCACCCCCAAACCCACCATGCAGCAAGCGGTGATCAACATCAAAAAAGAGCTGCGCCAACGGCTGGATCAGCTGGTGGCCGAGGGCAAGCTGCTAGAGGCCCAGCGCCTAGAACAGCGCACCAATTTCGATATCGAAATGCTAGAGGCCACGGGCGTGTGCAACGGCATTGAAAACTATTCACGCTACCTAACAGGGCGCGCCCCCGGCGAACCGCCCCCCACCTTGTTTGAATTCATCCCCGATAACGCCATCGTTTTTGCCGATGAATCCCACGTCTCGGTGCCCCAAATCGGCGGCATGTATCGGGGCGACTATCGGCGTAAATTCACCCTGGCCGAACACGGCTTCCGCCTGCCCTCGTGTATGGATAACCGGCCACTGAAATTCGAAGAATGGGATGCGATGCGCCCGCAATCGGTGTTTGTTTCGGCCACCCCCGGCAAATGGGAATTGGAACAAACCGGCGGCGTCTTTACCGAACAGGTCATTCGCCCAACCGGCCTGTTGGACCCGCAGGTCGAAATTCGCCCCGTCGAAATGCAGGTGGATGACCTGCTAGACGAGGTGCGCCGCGTCACAGCCGATGGCTATCGCACCCTGGTCACCACGCTGACAAAACGCATGGCCGAAGACCTGACAGAATATCTGCACGAGCAAGGCATCAAAGTGCGCTATATGCATTCCGATATCGACACGATCGAACGCATCGAAATTCTGCGCGATCTGCGGCTGGGGGCGTTTGATGTGCTGATCGGCATCAACCTGCTGCGCGAGGGGCTGGATATTCCGGAATGCGGGCTGGTGGCCATCTTGGATGCCGATAAAGAGGGGTTCTTACGCTCGGAAACCTCGCTGATCCAAACCATCGGGCGCGCGGCCCGCAATGCCGATGGCCGTGTTATCATGTATGCCGATAAAATCACCGGCAGTATGGAACGCGCATTGGCCGAAACCGAACGCCGGCGCAGCAAGCAAATAGCCTATAACACCTTGCACGGCATCACCCCCGCCACGGTGAAAAAGAATGTCGATGATATTCTGGCAGGGCTTTACCAGGGCGATACCGATATGAACCGCGTCACCGCCACAATCGACAAGGGCATGGCGGGCGGCAATTTGGCGGCGGTGCTGGATGGGTTGCGCACAGATATGCGCAAGGCGGCCGAAAACCTAGAGTTTGAAGAGGCGGCGCGCCTGCGCGACGAAATCAAACGGCTAGAGGCGGTAGAACTGGCCGTCGCCGCCGACCCGCTGGCGCGCCAATCGGCGGTGGAAGAGGCAGCAGACGCCGCCACAGCGGCCAGCGGGCGATCAACCGCGGGGCGGCCGGGCCAGCGCGGCGGCGTCAAACGCCGGCGCGGGCGCTAGGGCGACAACCGGGCCCTTGCAACGGGCAATTTGCAAAGGCATCATGGGGCATACGCAAATTTGCAAAGGCGCCCCATGGCCAACCGTAAACTTTATGCTGGCGCCAAGCTGCGCGAAACCCGCCAGCGCCTGGGTCTGACCCAAAAAGATTTCGCCACGAAACTGGGTGTTTCGCTGCCCTATCTGAACCAGATGGAAAATAATAACCGCCCGGTTTCCACCACGGTTGTGCTGTCGCTTGCGCAGGAATTTGGCTTTGACGTAACCGAGCTATCCACCGGCGACAGCGAAAGGCTGGTGTCAGACATGCGCGAGGCCATGGCCGACCCTGTGTTTGCAGATGCCACCCCGCCTTTGGCCGATCTGCGGCTGACCGCCTCGAACGCACCGGCCCTGGCACGCGCCTTTTTGGAATTGCACCGCGCCTATCGCCAAACCCACGAACGCCTGGCCAGCCTAGACGAGGCCCTGGGCCGCGAAGAGGCCCGCCTGCAGCCCAGCCCATGGGACGAGGTGCGCGATTTCTTTCATTATTGCGACAACTACATCGATGCTGTCGATCGCGCCGCTGAACATATGGTGGCCGAGGCCGGCACCCGGCCACTGGCCCCCTATCTGGCCAGCTTGCTCGACCGGATGGGCATATCGCTGCGCCGCGCCGATGCCGCGCAATTGCGCCATTTCGATACCGCCACCCGCACGCTGACGCTTTCCAGCCGGGCCGCCCCTGAAACCCAAACCTTTCAGATCTTGCTGCAAATCGCGCTGTTGAAACAAGACAAGCTGTTCGAGGCCACGCTGGATCTGGCGCGTTTTCGATCTGACGAGGCGCGCGCCATCGCCAAGATCGGGCTGGCCAATTATTTCGCCGGCGCAGCCCTGATGCCCTATACCCGCTTCCTCGAGGCCGCCCAAGCCGAGCGTCACGATCTCGAGCGCCTGTCGACCCGGTTTTCGGCCTCGATCGAACAGGTGGCGCATCGCCTGTCTACCCTGCAACGCCCGGGCGCCAAGGGCATTCCGTTTTTCTTTGTGCGCGTCGATCAGGCGGGCACGATCACCAAACGCCATTCCGCCACGCGCCTGCAATTTGCCCGCTTTGGTGGCGCCTGCCCTTTGTGGAATGTGCACCGGGCCTTTGAAACGCCGGGGCGGTTTTTGCGGCAATTGGCCGAAACCCCCGATGGCGTGCGCTATATCAGCCTGGCGCGCGATGTCTCGAAACCCGGGGGCGCATATGGCGCGCCCACGCGCCGCTTTGCCATCGCTTTGGGCTGCGAGGTGCGCCACGCCGACACCCTTGTCTATGCCGATAACCTCGACCTGACAAACCCCCGCGCGTTCGAGCCGATCGGCATCTCGTGCCGCATCTGCGAGCGCACAAATTGCCACCAGCGCTCGGTGCCACCCCTGGAACGCAAGCTCAGCATCGAGCCAAACGCCCGCGGCATCCTGCCCTATCAGGTGGGCTAAAAAAACGGGCGGCCAAAGCCGCCCAACACCCACATAAAACAATCACGCGCCCTTAGGCCGCGCTAAGCATCCGGTAGATTTCATCTTTCAGCGCCGCGCGCTTTTTGCGCATGTCTACCATATGCGCATCATCGGTTGGCTCTACATCGGTTTCGGCGCGGTGCACGGCGCGGTTGATCGTGTGATATTCATCCGACAATTTGGCAAAATGCGCGTTGGATGTTTTCAGCTGGCTGATCTTTTCCGCGTGTTCGGGGAATTCTTCGTGCAGTTCATGGGGGGTGTTTGACATGGCGCGCTCTCCTTTATGTGTCTTGCCATGGCCACCCTAGCCGGCCGCCATGGCGCGCACTTTGACACGGATCAAAAGCCCACAGCGCGGCGCGAAAAAACGACCCTAGCCAATATCGGGGGCGTATTCCAACACCAGCGGCACAATCACCTCTTCTTCGTCGCATAAATGGCGGTCAAGAAAGCGGGTGAACCCCTCTTGGCAGGCCAAAAGCTGGGCGGCGCTGTCGCGGCTGGGCTGGCCTGATTGCAAGGCGCGCAGCACCGCATTGGTGGCCTCGGCCAAATGGTGCAAATGCCCATCCAGCGCGTGATGATCCCCATCAAGCAGGTCAAAAGCACGCGCAACCCGCGCATCAAGCGGTTTGAACTGCGGGAAATAATGGTGATCTTCGATGCCATGATGGCTGTGCAGTTGATCCAGAAAAAACCCGGTGTAGCGGCTAAGCTCGGCGCCATAGCGCGGGCCTGATTTGCCATCCAAATGCAGCTGCGTGTCATCCACCAGCTTTGTCAGCACCTGGCGAAACATCACATGGCGATCCAGCCAAAAGGCTGTCAGCTGCGAAAAATTCGGATGCCCCTGCCACGTGGTGCGGGGGAATTTATCGGCCAACACCCGCAGATGCGGGGGCAGGCCTTGGCGCAGGTTCAGATCGAATTCGGTTTCCATGGCGCGAAGATAGCGGCTGGCCCGCCAAAGGCCAGCGCAAAGACGCCCCGCTAACGCCGCGCGGCCCGCCAACCCGCCGCGCGCGCCTCGGCCGCGGTGCAAAACCAGCGCTCGCCCTTTTCCGGGCTGATCACCGTGCGTGCATAATCGGCCTGGCCGGGGCTGTGAAAAATCCGCCTGCCCTGGGCCGAGATATTGCCCTTGATTGCGCAGGCCCGGCCTGTGGGGGCGGTGCCCGCAGATTTGGCCCGCGCTTGGGCACGATAGGTGGCGGGCGCGATCATATCATGGGCGTGCAAACCCCGCCCCTGGCTGCGCGCGGCACGCTCGATCTGGGCATAGTCATCGCCAAAACGCAGATAGGCAAAGGCCAGCCCGGCGCCAACAAGGGTGGCGCCCATATCCTGGCCCCCCACGCTGCAGCGCGCCACCACGCGGCCATAGCGATCAGTGCCGCTGGCCTGGCAGCTGGCCCGTTGCCCCTGAAACAACGCCCGTGCCTGCGCCGTAACCCAAGCGCCACAGGCCCAAACCCGCTTTTGCCCGGATTTCTCGGTGCAGCTTTGCGCCATTTCGGGCGCATCAACAGCCTGCAGGCGCACCTTTTGCCCGCCAATCACAAAGGTATCGCCATCAACCACGCGCACCACACCTTGCGGCGCCGCAGCCGCAGGTGGGGGCACCATGGCCAGCATAATGAGAACGAATGCAGCACAAATCCTTAACATTTGGTTAATTTCGGATCCTATGCCCCGAAAATCAACCAAGCTTTGCCGCGGTGGTTAAAATTTCTTAACGCGCCTTACGCCCTAGCGCTGCGACACTTGCCAGTTTGGGTTGATCCAAGGTTGCGCATTATCAGGCGCCAGCGGATCGCGGCCCAGCAACAAATCGCTGACCTTTTCACCCACCATAATCGATGGCGCATTCAAATTGCCATTGGTGATACGTGGAAAAATCGAGCTATCTGCCACCCGCAGCCCCTGCACCCCGATCACCCGCGCCTGCGGGTCAACAACCGCTGTGGGGTCATCGGCGCGCCCCATGCGGCAGGTGCCACAGGGGTGATAGGCGCTTTCGGCATGATCGCGGATAAACGCATCAAGCGCTTCATCGCTTTGCGCCTGCGCCCCGGGCTGGATTTCGTGGCGCACGTAGGGGGCAAAGGCGGGCTGGGCAAATATCTCGCGGGTCAGGCGGATGCAGCGGCGGAAATCTTCCCAATCTTGCGGATCTGACATGTAGTTAAACCGGATCACCGGATCGGCACCGGGATCGGCGCTGCGCAGGCTGACCGTGCCGCGCGATTTCGCCCGCATGGGCCCAACATGGGCCTGAAACCCATGCCCCTCGGCGGCGGCCTGGCCATCGTAGCGCACGGCGATGGGCAGGAAATGATATTGAATATCGGGGTAATCCACCCCCGCCTGCGAGCGGATGAAAGCCGCGCTTTCAAACTGGTTCGAGGCCCCCGGCCCGCGCTTGGCCAAAAGCCATTGCAGCCCCACCCATGCCTTGCCAAAAATGTTCCAGTATTTGAACAATGACACCGGCTGGCTGGCCGCCATCTGGATGTAAAGCTCTAGATGGTCTTGCAGGTTTTGGCCCACGCCGGGGCGGTCTGCCACCACATCGATGCCATGGTCTGCCAAATGCGCCGCAGGGCCAATGCCCGACAGCATCAGCAGCTTGGGCGAATTCAGCGACGAGGCCGCCAAGACCACCTCGCGCGTGGCGGAAATCACCTGACGGGCGCCGTTGCGCAGCACCTCGACGCCCGTTGCGCGGCCCTGATCGATCACCACACGCTGGGCCAAGGCACGCACCAGCGTGCAATTGCCCGTGGCCAAGGCCGGTTTCAAATAGGCGCTGGCGGCCGACCAGCGCCGCCCCTTCCAAACCGTCATGTCAAAGGGGCCAAACCCCTCTTGCTGCTGGCCGTTATAATCGCCCGTCACCGGATAGCCCGCCTCGGCCCCGGCCTGCACAAAGGCCTGCACCAAGGGGTTATCACGCTTGCCGCGGGTCACATGCAGCGGGCCGCCCTGCCCGCGCCAGCCCGCATCGCCGCCATGGCCGCCATCGTGCCAATCTTCCATGCGCTTGTAATAGGGCAGCACATCGGCATAGCCCCAGCCATCGGCCCCTTGATCGCGCCAATGGTCAAAATCGCGGGCATGGCCGCGCACATAGATCATGCCATTGATCGAGGACGAGCCGCCAATCACCTTGCCACGGGGGCACGCCAGCCGGCGCCCGCCCAAATGCGGCTCGGGTTCGGTACGATAGCCCCAGTCATACATTTTCATGTTCATCGGGTAAGACAAGGCGCCCGGCATTTGTATCAATGGCCCCGCATCGCTGCCGCCATGTTCGATCACAATCACCTTGGCGCCCGCCATGGCCAGCCTATAGGCCATGGCACAGCCTGCGCTGCCTGCCCCAACAATCACGAATTCCGCTTGCATGTCTTTTCCTATCTGGCCTGCTGCAGCCCCTTGCCTAGAACGGCGCCTCTAGCGCCCCCATGCGCACGAAAACCGATTTCAGCTGGCTGTAATGCTCGATCGCAGCGGCCGAGTTTTCACGCCCCACACCCGACATTTTCGAGCCGCCAAACGGCACCTCGACGGGCGCATCATTGTAGGTGTTGATATAGCAGGTGCCTGCCTCGAACCCTTCGGCCACGCGATGGGCGCGCTGCAGGTCATTGGTGAAAACCCCAGCGGCCAGCCCAAATTCGGTGTCATTGGCGCGCGCCAGCGCCTCGGCCTCGGTGTCAAAATCCAGAACCGACATGACAGGGCCGAAAATTTCCTCGCGCGCGATGGCCATGCTATCTGTCACATCGGCAAACACCGCGGGCGTGATCCAATAGCCGGGCTTATCCAGCCGCTGCCCGCCGCAGACCAGCCGCGCGCCCTCGTCCTGGCCTTTGGCGATGTAATTCAGCACGATTTGCAGCTGCCCCTCGCTGACCATGGGGCCGAAATTGGTGGCCGGGTCCATCGGATCGCCAATAAGCGCGTTTTGCAGCCTTTCGCTGAGGCGGGCCAAAAACGCCTGCTTGATGCCCTTTTGCACAAAGACCCGCGTGCCGTTGGAACAGACCTGCCCCGAGGAATAGAAATTGCCCAAGATCGCACCCGACACCGCGCTTTCCAGATCGGCATCATCGAAAATGATTAGGGGCGATTTTCCACCCAGCTCCATCGTGACATGTTTCATGCCATCGGCGGCTGCGGCATATACTTTGCGCCCCGTGGGCACCGAGCCTGTCAGCGACACCTTGTTCACCCGCGCATCAGCAACCAGCGGTGCCCCCACGCCACCGCGCCCCTGGATCACGTTGTAAAGCCCCGCGGGCAAGCCTGCCTCGTGCAGGATTTCTGCCACTTTCAGCGCGCATAGCGGCGTGGTCTCGGATGGTTTGAACACCATCGCATTGCCACAGGCCAGGGCCGGCGCGCCCTTCCAGCAGGCGATCTGGGTGGGGTAGTTCCACGCCCCAATGCCCACGCACACGCCCAGCGCCTCGCGGATCGTATAGGCCCAGTTGCCATCGGGCAGGCGTATATGCTGCCCCGTCAAACTGCCCGCCAAACCGCCGAAATATTCTAGCGCATCCGCCCCCGAGGTGGCATCGACCACGCTGGTTTCCTGATAGGGCTTGCCCGTATCCAGCGTTTCGAGAACCGACAGATCGTGATTGCGCGCGCGCATGATATCAGCTGCCCGGCGCAAGATACGCCCCCGTTCGGTGCCCGACATGGCCGCCCATTGCGCCTGGGCTGCTTTTGCACTGGAAAGCGCCTGATCGATAATGGCCGGCGTTGCCTCGTGCACCACGGCAATCACCTCGCCTGTGGCGGGGTAATAGACGGGCATTTCTGCCCCGGCTTTATCCTCGACATAGCGGCCATTGATGAAATGGCTGGCGGTGGGCTGTGCTTTCATTTCTTGTCCTCGGGTTTAAAGCGTAGCGGTTCATATGACACGCAGACATGGTCCAGATAGGCCGGGCGGGTGCGCAGGCGCTGGTAATAGGCGGCCAGTGCGGGCAGGTCTTGGCGCTCGAACGGCAGGGTGAAATAGCGATAAAGCCCGTGACCGGCCAAGATATCGGCAAAGCTGAATTCCTCGCCCCCCAGCCAAGGGCCCTGCCCCAGCCGCGCATCCAGCATTGTGGCCAAACGCGCCATTTCCGCAGCCCCCCGGGCCAGCTCGTCTGCGGTGACGGTTGCGGGATCGCGGCGCACCAGCGGGTAGAAAAGCCCGGTCAAAAGCGCGGGCATAAAGCTGGTTTTCACCCATTCGGCCCAACAATCCAGCGCCGCGCGCTGGCCCAGATCTGCGGGCCAAAACGGCGCCTGTGCGTAGCGCGCGCAAAGATAGCGGTGGATGGCCGCGCTTTCAAACAGGGTTACATCGCCATCGCGCAGGCAGGGCACCAGCCCCATCGGGTTCATCGCCAGATATTCAGGCGTTTTGGTGCCCCCGTAGCTATCGCCATAATCCAGCCGGGTGTGAGCCAGCCCAAGTTCGGCCAAAGTCCACATCACGATTTGCACATTCGACGAGGTCGCCCGCCCATAAACAGTGATCATCCCAAAGCCCCTTTATTCGCCCCGGGGAAAGCGCTTGCTTTCCTCGAGCACGTTCAAATCCATGTGGTTGCGCATGTAGCGCTCGGATGCTTTTTGCAACGGCTGGTAATCCCACGGGAAATGCCCGCCCTTGCGCAGCGCCTCGTAGACCACCCAGCGGCGCGCCTGGCTTTGGCGCACTTCGGCGTCGAAACGTTCCAGATCCCAGCGCTGCGCGGCCATGATGCGAAACTGTTCCAGCGTGGCGGCATGGGCGGGGTTTTCTGCCAGGTTATCCAGCTCGTGCGGGTCGGTTTCCAGATTGAACAGCTGTTCGGGATCTAGCGCGCAATTGGTGTATTTCCACGCCCCCTGACGCAGGCAGACCAGCGGCGAATAGCTGGCTTCGGCGGCATATTCCATGGCAACCGGGCTTTGGCGCGTGCCGCCCTGCCCCAGGGGCACCAGGCTTTCGCCGCTGGTCCAGGGCATCACCTCGGTCATGCTGACGCCCGCCAGGTGGCATAATGTGGGGCAAACATCGATATTGGACACCGGAACAGTCACCAAACCGGGCTGCATTTGCGGGGCAGAAATCATCATCGGCACCCGGGCCGAGCCTTCGAAAAAGCACATCTTATACCAAAGCCCGCGCTCGCCCAGCATATCGCCATGATCCGAGGCAAACAGGATGATGGTGTTATCCTCTTGCCGGGTATCGCGCAGCACCTGCAGAATTTCGCCAATCTTGTCATCGAGATACGAGATATTGGCAAAATAGGCCCGGCGCGCCCGGCGCACCATGTCATCGCTCAGTGTGTAGTTGCGCCAATCATTTGCATCAAAAATGCGTTGGGCATGCGGATCGTGCTGATCATAATCAAAGGCAGGCACCTGCGGGTTCAGATGGGCGCAATCCTCGTAGAGGTCCCAGTATTTGCGCCGCGCTACATAGGGGTCGTGCGGGTGGGTAAAGGACACGGTCATACACCATGGCCGGGCATCAGCACCGCGGGCATAATCGTAGATGCGCGCGCGGGCGTGATAGGCGACCTCGTCGTCATATTCCAACTGATTGGTGATTTCCGCCACCCCCGCCCCGGTGACAGAGCCCATGTTGTGATACCACCAATCGATACGCTCGCCGGGTTTGCGGTAATCGGGTGTCCAGCCAAAATCGGGCGGATAGATATCGGTTGTCAGCCGCTCTTCAAAGCCGTGCAGCTGATCGGGGCCAACGAAATGCATCTTGCCCGACAGGCAGGTTTGATAGCCCGCCCGCCGCAGATGGTGGGCATAGGTGGGGATGCTAGAGGCGAATTCAGCGGCGTTATCATAAACACCCGTTTGGCTGGGCAATTGCCCCGACATAAACGCAGCCCGCCCAGGCGCACAAAGCGGCGAGGCGGTATAGGCATTGGCAAACCGGGTCGAGCGCGCCGCCAGCTGGCGCAGGTTTGGCACATGCAGCCAGTCAACCGGGCCATCGGGAAACAGCGTGCCGTTCAGCTGATCGACCATAAAAATCAGGATGTTGGGTGCAGGCATCAGTGGCTCTTTTCCAGCTCTAGGGCAAAATAGCCCAATACTTCGTCTACGGCTTTTTCATGATCGGGCATGTCGCGGCCCAGCGATTGCTGCAAATACACCCCATCGATCAACGAGGCGATGCGGTTGGCCACCGCCACGGCGCGCGCGCCCACCATGGGGCGCAGATTATAGCAAAGATTGGCGCGCAAGCGGCGTTGATACACCATCAACAGGCGCCGCGCCTCGGGGGCGACTTGGGCCAGCACGTAAAAATTCATCCAGGCCGCAACCGTGTCGCGGCGAAAATTGCGCGGGCTGAACGAGGCGCGCACAATCGCCTCGATCCGCGCCTGGGGGGTGGCAGCCATAGACAGCGCACCGCGCACCTCGGCTGCGTAAACGCCCATGGTATAGCGCATGGCGGCCACCAAGATTTGCTCTTTCCCGCCAAAATAGTGATGCGCCAGCGCCGAAGACATGCCCGCCCTGCGCGCAATCTTGCTGACCGTCACATCCAATGTGCCAATTGCGCCGATTTCTGCAATCGTCGCTTTCACCAAGGCATCTCGGCGTATAGGCTCCATTCCAAGTTTGGGCATCGGGCTTCTCGAAGGTCCAAGGTAGATTTGCACGCTAAAGATCTTTTTATTGACTCGTCAATCAATAAACAGATGATGGAACAAAAAACAGGGAGAGTAATCGATGACCTTTAAATCCACCCTTTCCGCACTGGCGCTTTTGGCCGCCAGCCCCGCCCTGGCCGATTGTGGCACTGTGCGTTTCTCGGATGTCGGCTGGACGGATATCACCGCCACCACCGCCGCCACAACAACCGTGCTGCAGGCACTGGGCTATGAGACAGATATCAAGGTGTTGTCGGTGCCCGTCACATATACCTCGATGGCAAATGGCGATATCGACGTGTTCTTGGGCAACTGGATGCCAACGATGGAGGCCGATATCGCCCCCTATCGCGATGCCGGCACCGTAGAAACCGTGCGGATGAACCTGGATGGCGCCAAATATACGCTGTCAGTGAACAAGGCAGCCAGCGATCTGGGCATCAAGGATTTTGCCGATATCGCCACCCATAAAGACGCGCTGGAAGGCAAGATCTATGGCATCGAGCCGGGCAATGATGGCAACCGCCTGATCATGGATATGATCGCAGACAACGCCTTTGGCTTGGCCGGGTTCGAGGTGGTTGAAAGCTCGGAACAGGGGATGCTGGCACAGGTGGCCCGCGCCGATCGCAAGGGCGAACCGGTGGTCTTTCTGGGCTGGGAGCCGCACCCGATGAACGCCAATTTCCAGATGTCCTACCTGACCGGGGGCGACGATTGGTTTGGCCCCAACCTGGGCGGTGCGCAGGTGTTTACCAACACCCGCCAGGGCTATGTCAGCGAATGCCCGAATGTGGGCAAATTGCTGGGCAATCTTGAATTCACGCTGGCCATGGAAAACGAAATCATGGGCGCGATCCTGAACGATGGCACCGAGCCTGCCGATGCAGCCAGCGCCTGGCTGAAGGCCAACCCAACGGTGCTGAACGCCTGGCTAGACGGCGTCACCACCAAAGACGGTGGCGATGCGCTGGCCGCCGCCCGGGCCGCATTGGGCCTTTGATAGGCCACAGGCTGGCCCGCGCTGCCACAGGGCGCGCCGGGCCAGCCCCTGACACAAGATAGGGGGCCCGGATGGAGTGGCTGACCCAGCACAAAATTCCCATCGGCAAATGGGCCCGCACGCTGTTTGACTGGCTGCAGGGCAACTTCTCGTTTGCATTTGATGCCCTGTCAGACACGCTAGAGGCGATGATCGAGGCCATTTTATGGCTGCTCCAGGCGCCACCGCCCCTGGCCATTATCGCCCTTTTCATGGCGCTGGCCTATGGGTTGCAGCGCAGCTGGCGGGCCGCGGCCTTGGTGGGGTGCGGGTTTTTGTTTATCCTCAACCAGGGCTATTGGGAGGAAACCACCGAAAGCCTGACACTGGTTTTATCGGCCTGTGTTGTGTGCATGGGGCTTGGCGTGCCCATCGGCATCATGGCCGCCCACCGGCCCCGGCTATATGCCGCCATGCGCCCGGTGCTGGATTTGATGCAAACCCTGCCCACTTTTGTGTATCTGATCCCTGCCATCGTCTTTTTCGGCATCGGCATGGTGCCGGGGTTGATTGCCACGGTGATTTTCGTGCTGCCCGCCCCCATAAGGCTGACGCATTTGGGCGTGACCGCCACCCCCACACCGCTGATCGAGGCCGCGCAGGCCTTTGGCGCCACGCCGCGGCAGCTGTTGTGGAAGGTGGAACTGCCCTATGCCTTTCCCCAAATCATGGCAGGGCTGAACCAGACGATCATGCTGTCGCTGTCGATGGTGGTGATCGCGGCGCTGGTGGGGGCTGATGGGCTGGGCGTGCCGGTTGTGCGCGCGCTGAACCAGGTCAACACGGCGCTTGGGTTTGAATCGGGGTTTGTCATCGTGGTTTTGGCCATCATCTTGGACCGGATGCTAAGGATCGAGCGGAAATGACCGCAGTGCGTTTTGACAATGTATCCATCGTTTTTGGCGAGGATCCGCACAGCGCCCTGCCCTTGATGGATGCGGGCAAAACCCGTGCCGAGGTGCAGCAGGCCACGGGCCAGGTGCTGGGGGTGCATGATTGCAGCCTCAGCGTAGAGGCGGGCGAGATTCTGGTGTTGATGGGCTTGTCAGGCTCGGGCAAATCCACGCTGCTGCGGGCGGTGAACGCGCTGAACCCGGTGGTGCGCGGCAAGGTCGAGATTGCCACCGATAAGGGCATGATCGATATCACCCACACCGATGCCCGCAGCTTGCGCCAGATCCGCCAACAGACCGTCTCTATGGTGTTTCAGCAATTTGGCCTGTTGCCCTGGCGCAGCGTGCGCGAAAACACATGGCTGGGGCTGGAATTGGCAGGCGTGCCCAAGGCCCAGCGCGAGGACCGCACCAACGCGCAATTGGCGCTGGTGGGGCTGGCCGATTGGGCAGATCGCAAAGTGGGCGAATTATCGGGCGGCATGCAGCAGCGTGTGGGCCTGGCGCGCGCCTTTGCCACAAACGCCCCGATCTTGCTGATGGACGAGCCGTTTTCCGCCCTCGATCCGCTCATCCGCACCCGCCTGCAGGACGAATTGCTAGAGCTGCAAACAAAGCTGCAACGCACCATCATTTTTGTCAGCCACGATCTGGATGAGGCGTTCAAAATTGGCAATCGCATCGCCATTATGGAGGGCGGGCGCATCGTTCAATGCGGCACACCACAGGAAATTTTTACCGCCCCCGCCAATGCCTATGTGGCCGATTTCGTGGCCCATATGAACCCGCTGGGCGTGCTGCGCGCGGCGGATTTGGTGCAGCCCATTAGCGCCAGCGCGCCCCCAAGTGGCACCGCCCTGCCCCACAGCCTGCCCATCACCCAGGTGATGGCCGCGCTGCACGACCATGGCGCGCCTTTGGCGGTGATGGGGCCTGACGGGCAGGTGCTGGGCCAGGTCAGCGCCGATGCCGTTATGGCCCGGCTTATGCAGCCCGGCGCGGCGGGCAAAGACCACAGCGCCTAAAGCTTGGTTTCTGGCATGGCCGGGGTGATCTGGCGTTTCAGCATCGCTTCGCGCCAAGTCATAAAGCTGACCGATCCCAAGATAACCAGCCCGCCAACTACCACCCAGAGATCAACCGCCTCGCCAAAAAACAGCGTGCCCACGCTAACCGCCCAAACGAGCTGCAAAAACGTCACCGGTTGCGTCACCGTCAAAGGCGCCGATCGAAAGGCCAGCGTCATCGTGTAATGGCCCGCCGTGGCCAAACAGGCCACCACAAACAACACCAATATGGTGTGCAGATCTGGCGTCACCCAAACATGGGCCGCCATCGGCGCCAGCCCCAGCGTGACCCAAAACGACAACATCCCCACCACGATCACCGCATTGGTCTGGTCGGTCAGCAGCTTGGCCAGCAGATACGAGGCACCAAACACCACCGCCGCGGCCAGCATGGCGAAATGGCCAGATCCGATCTCGCGAAAGCCCGGGCGCAAGATGATCAACGCCCCAACCAGGGCCACAACCACCGCCAAAACCCGGCGTAGCGCCAGCCGCTCGCCCAAAAACAGCGCCGCACCAATGGTTACGTAAATCGGCGCCAGGTAATTCATCGCTGTGACATCCGCAATCGGGATACGCGCCATGGCAAAGAACCAAAGCGCCACACCGATCGAATGCGCCAGCCCACGCGCGGCAAACAGGCCCCATTGCTTGGCGCTAAGATCGGCGCGCAAAATCGGGCGGATCATGGGCAGCAAAAAGACCAGCCCCAGCGCGTAGCGAATAAAGGCGGCCTGAGGTGCGGGAATATCGGTGCCAAGGTATTTGACCAGCGCCGTCACGCCCACAAAAAGCAGGCCGGTCACAACCATCCAGAATACCCCTAAAACGGGGCGCGTTGGGCGAATTTCAGGCGTCATGGCCTATATGAAACCTGTTAACGGGTTAACTGCAAGGGCCTAAGCACCCAATATCAACAAAAGCGCGATGGCCCACATGATCAGCCCCACACAGCTGTCTAAAACCCGCCACGCATTGGGGCGCGCAAAGACCGGCGCCAACAGCCCCGCCCCATAGCCCAAGCTGAAGAAGAAAACAAAGCTGGCGCATATCGCCCCAAGGGCAAAAGGCAGGGGTGGATATTGCGCCGAGACCGAGCCCAGCAACACCACCGTATCCAAATAGACATGCGGGTTCAGCCATGTCAGCGCCAGGCAGGTGGCCAGCGCCGCCCCCAGGCTGCCCGCCGCCTGGCCGCCCTGCAGCCCCGCACTGCCCCGCCAAGCGGCAAGAAAGGCGCGCGCCCCATAGGCCAGCAAAAACGCCGCCCCACCATAGCGCATCGCCCCCTCGAGCCACGGAAGCGCCTGCGCCAGGGCACCAAAGCCTGCCACACCCACAGCAATCAGCACTGCATCAGACAGGGCACAGGCCAAAACAACCGGCAAGACATGGGCCCGCAACACGCCTTGGCGCAGCACAAAGGCATTTTGCGCCCCAATCGCCATAATCAGCGATAGCCCCAGTCCAAACCCCGCCCAAACGGCGGCAAATGCGTCAGCCTGCATCAGATGCCCCCAAAAAACAGCCCCGCCCAAAAAGGACGGGGCAAATAGCTATAGGCCAACCCTGCATGCATGCCGGGCTAAAGCTGGCCCATGACCTCGTCGCTGGCTTCGAAATTGGTGGTGACGCGCTGCACATCATCGTCATCTTCCAGCGCATCAATCAGCTTCATCAGCTTTTGCATGCCGTCCAGATCCAGCTCGGTTGTGGTGGTGGGTTTCCACACCAGTTTGGTGCTTTCACTTTCCCCAAGGCTGGTTTCCAACGCGCTCGACACATCGGCCAGATCGGTATCGGCGCACCAGATCGTGTGGCCCTCGTCGCTGCTTTCCACGTCTTCGGCGCCCGCCTCGATGGCCGCTTCCATCACATGGTCGCTATCGCCCACGCCCGCGCCATAGATGATCTCGCCCTTGCGCTCGAACATAAACCCGACCGAGCCTGTCTCGCCCAGGCTGCCGCCGTTTTTGGAAAAGGTCGAGCGCACATTCGACGCGGTGCGATTGCGGTTGTCGGTCATCGCCTCGACAATCACCGCCACACCATTGGGGCCATAGCCCTCGTAGCGGATCTCTTCATAGGCATCACCCTCGCCACCGATGGCCTTTTTGATGGCGCGTTCGATGTTCTCTTTGGGCATCGAATTGGATTTCGCCTCTTTCACCACCAAACGCAAACGCGGGTTTTTGTCGGGGTCGGGATCACCCATTTTGGCGGCGACGGTGATCTCTTTGGACAGTTTCGAAAACAGCTTTGCACGAACCGCATCCTGCCGCCCCTTGCGGTGCTGGATGTTCGCCCATTTTGAATGGCCAGCCATGTGCCGTTGCTCCTTGCAAGAAATGAGTTGCCTGTCTTTACAAAAGTGCTGCGGCGGGGGCAATGCTTTGCGCGGCGCAAATGCGCCCTAAAGCGGAAAGAAGACCGGCACCAAGACCGAGGCCAACAACCCCACACTTAGGTTCAGCGGCACGCCAATGCGCAGAAAATCAGAAAAACGGTAACCGCCCGGGCCATAGACCATCATGTTCGTCTGATAGCCAATCGGGGTGGCAAAGCTGCAGCTGGCCGCCAACATCACCGCCACCACCAAGGGCCGCGGATCCACCCCCATGGCCTGCGACAGCCCAATCGCAACCGGCGTGACCACCACCGCCACCGCGTTATTGCTGATCATCTCGGTCAAAAGGCTGGTCAGCAAATAGATGGCCCAAACAATCATAAAGGGCGCAAGCCCCTGCAACAGCGGCGCCACCGCATTCACCACCAGCGCCACAGCGCCCGTATGCTCTAACGCCGCGCCAATCGCCAGCATGGCAAAAATCAACGCCAGCAACTGCCCGTCGATGAACGAAAACGCCTCATCCGCATCAATGCAGCGCGTCAGCAGCACCACCGCGACTGCCACCAGCGACAGGGGCAAAATCGGCGCCACCCCCAGCCCTGCCAGCGCCACAACGCCCAACAGCGCCAACACCGCAATGGGCGCATGGCCACGCCGAAACGCCCGCGCCGAGGGCTGGCTGACATCGACCATCTGCATCTCTTGCGACAGGCGCTGAATATCGGCGGGCGCCCCCTCTAGCAGCAAGGTATCGCCCACGCGCACCACCAGATCATCCAGTTGCCGGCCGATATTCTGGTTTCGCCGGTGCACCGCCAAGGGATAAACCCCAAAGCGCCGGCGCAACCGCAACCCGCCCAGATTGCGCCCCACCATCTTGCAGCCCGGGGTGATCAGCACCTCTACCGTGGTGGTCTCGACCGCGCTTACCTGATCAACCCGGCGCAATGATTTGTTGTTTTGCAGGCTGAGCAATTCGGTCATCTGCGTGCGCAACACCACCCGATCGCCGGTTTGCAACACCACATCGCTAAGATTGCGCCGCAACGATTGATCACCGCGCACCACATCCACCAACCGCACACCGTCGCGTTTGAACAGCTGCACGCCCATCACCTCGCGCCCGATCAGGTTCGAATCTGGTGGAATGACCGCTTCGGTGAAAAATTTCATCTTCGAACGATCCGAAAGCATGGCCGCCATACTGTCGCGATCCGGCAATAGCCAAGGCCCCAAAACCGCCAAAAACACCATGCCCCACACCACCAGAATGGCCGCCAGGGGCGTGACCTCAAAGATCGAAAACGCCGCAATCCCATTGGCCCGCGCCACCCCATCCACCAACAGGTTGGTCGAGGTGCCCACCAATGTCAGCGTGCCGCCCAATACCGCGGCATAGCTCAGCGGGATCAACAGCTTGCTGGCACGCACCCCCAGGCTGCGCGACAGCTGCACAAAAACCGGGATCATCACAACAACGACGGGGGTGTTGTTCATCACCGCCGAGGCCAAAATCACAAAGCCCAGCAAAAAGGCAATCGCCAGTTTCGGGCGCCTGCGCGCATGCAGATCAGCAAAGCCTGTCAATGCGTCCAACGCGCCGGTGCGCACCAGCGCGCCCATCACGATAAACATCATCACAATGGTCCAGGGCGCAGGGTTTGCCAGCACCGCCAAGGCGCGCTCGTAAGGCAACAGGCCCAAAACCAGCATCACCCCGGCACCGCCAATGGCCACAACCTCGGTGGGGTACCATTCCTTCACAAACATCACAAACATCGCCAAAACCACAGCCAAAGCCACCAAGGCCTGCCCCGTTTGCGATAGTTCGAACACCTGCATCGCTATCCCACCCTAAACTCAGGCCACGCCCGATGCGCAGCCTAGCGCGCGTTTGGGCCTGCCTGCGCCAGCCGCCCACCCACACGCACCATCTGCACATCCACCGCCAGCCCCGTGCGGTCATCGGTTTCCACGAAAACCCCGCTCAGCGTGGCCTCGCCCGTGGCAGGGGTAAAGCGGCCCTTGCCCATGCCCGTCACGAAACGGCGCAGCGGCTCGGCCTTTTCCATACCAATGACCGAGTTATAGTCACCGCACATGCCCGCATCGCTTTGAAAGGCAGTGCCGGCCGGCAAAATCTGGGTATCAGCGGTGGGCACATGGGTGTGGGTGCCCACCACCAAACTGGCCTTGCCATCGCAAAAATGCCCCATCCCCATTTTTTCCGATGTCGCCTCGCAATGCACATCCAACACGCAGGCCTGCACCATGCCGCCCAAGGGATGGGTGCGCAACACGCCCTCAACCGCCGAAAACGGATCGTCAAAGGGGCGTTTCATAAACACCTGCCCCAGCACCTGGGCCACCAACACCTTGCGCCCACGCCCATCCTGAAACACCCGGTGCCCCCGCCCCGGTGCGCCCTTGGCAAAATTCATCGGCCGCAAGATACGTGGCTCGGCCTCGATGAATTGTAACATGTCACGCTGGTCAAACGCATGATCGCCCAAAGTCACACAATCGGCGCCCGAGGCCAACAACAGCTTGGCGTGCTCAGCGCTCAACCCCGCGCCATTGCTGGCGTTTTCCCCGTTCACCACCACAAAATCCAGCCGCCATTCGGCGCGCAACCCCGGCAAACGCGCGCTTACCGCCGCGCGGCCCGCGCGCCCCATCACATCGCCTAGAAATAACAGCCTCATCTCAGCCTATCCCCCCGCCGGCCTGGCCTTCATCTTGCCCCAAATACTCAAATGCCCCGCCCACCATAAGGCAAAGGCGCTGTTGGGGCCGTGCTGTCACAGGTTTTCGGGCTGTGGCATGCCCAATACGTGATAGCCCCCATCCACCCGGATAATTTCGCCGGTGGTGCAGGCGCCCGCATCGGAAATCAGATAAACCGCCGTGCCACCTACCGCCTCTAACGTGGCATTGGCGCGCAGGGGGGCGTTCATATCGGTGTGTTTATAGGTCTTGCGCGCCCCGCCAATGGCAGCCCCCGCCAGGGTTTTCATGGGGCCCGGGCTGATGGCATTCACGCGCACACCCTCGGGGCCCAGATCATTGGCCATATAGCGCACGGTGGCCTCTAGTGCCGCTTTGGCCACGCCCATCACGTTATAAAACGGCGTCACCCGGTTCGCGCCTTGATAGCTCAGCGTCAGCACCGTGCCCCCCGCTTTCACCAGCATCGGATGCGCCCGGCGCGTCACCTCGATCAGCGAATAGCACGAGATATCGAGCGAGTTTTTGAAATTGGCGCGGCTGGTGTTCATAAACCGGCCGGTCAATTCGTTTTTGTCTGAAAATGCAATGGCATGCACCAGAAAATCCAGGCTGTCCCAGCGCGCGCCCAGCTGGGCGAATGCCGCATCCAGCGAGGCATCATCCGTCACATCGACATCCACCATGAAATCCGACCCGACCGAGGCCGCCAAGGGCGCCAGGCGCTGGCCAAATGCCTCGCCCTGATAGGTAAAGGCCAGCTCGGCCCCCGCCTCGGCACAGGCCTTGGCAATGCCCCAGGCGATCGAGCGTTCGTTGGCCACGCCCATCACCAGCCCGCGTTTGCCGCTTAAAACTGTGCTCATGGCCTACCCCCGATACCGCGACAAGATCATCGAGCCATTGGTGCCGCCAAACCCAAAGGAATTGGTCATCACCGAATCCAGCCCGGCATTTTCCACCAAAGATGTGGCAATTTCACCGGGCTGAATGGCCGGGTCCAGCGTTTCCACATTGATCGAAGGGGCGATGAAATCATGCTCGAGCATCAGCAGGCAATAAATCGCCTCTTGCGCACCGGTGGCGCCTTGGCTGTGGCCGGTCATCGATTTGGTCGAGGAAATCAGCGGGGTCTGGCCCTGGCCAAAGACGCGGCGCACCGCCTCTACCTCGCCCACATCGCCCACCGGGGTCGATGTGCCATGGGCGTTGATATAGCTTACTTTGCGGTCGTCCCCCAAACCCGCCAGCGCGATGCGCATGGCGCGCTCGCCGCCCTCGCCGCTGGGGGCCACCATATCGTGCCCATCCGAGGTGGCGCCATAGCCTGTCACCTCGGCATAGATCTTGGCGCCGCGCGCCAATGCGTGGCTGAGCTCTTCCAGCACCACGATGCCGCCACCGCCGCCAATGACAAACCCATCGCGATTGGCGTCAAAGGCGCGGCTGGCGCGTTCGGGCGTGTCGTTATATTTCGACGACATCGCGCCCATGGCATCAAAGAGGCACGACAGCGTCCAGTCCAGCTCTTCGCCGCCACCGGCAAACATCACGTCTTGCTTGCCCAGCATGATCTGCTCGGCCGCATTGCCGATGCAATGCAGCGAGGTCGAGCAGGCCGAGGTGATGGAATAGTTGATGCCCTTGATTTTATACGCGGTCGATAGATTGGCCGAAATCGTCGACGACATGCATTTTGGCACGGCAAAGGGGCCAATGCGCTTGGGGCTGCCGGCATTCAGCACCACCTGGTGGGCGGCCAGCATGGCGCTGGTCGATGGCCCACCCGAGCCGGCCACCAGCCCGGTGCGTTCGTTCGAGATATCGGCCTCGGTCAGGCCCGCATCGGCAATGGCCTGGCCCATGGCGATATAGGCATAGGCGGCACCCGGCCCCATAAAGCGCAGCGTGCGCTTATCGACATGTTCGGCCACATCCAGCTTGATATCGCCCGCCACCTGGCTGCGAAACCCATGTTCTTGCATGGCCGCATTGGCGGTAATACCCGATTTGCCCGCCTTCAGGGCGCCCAGCACCTCTTCAGCGTTATTTCCGATTGACGATACGATCCCCAAACCGGTGACAACAACACGACGCATTGGCGCCTCCCTTACAGTCTTTCAGCCTGTGTAAGACAGGCAGAAAGGCGGGGCAAGCGGTTAAGGCCGTGCAAAAAGGCGGGCCAGGCCGGCCCGCCCGCAGCTTAGCTTTCGCTCAGCGCCACTTTCATGTCTTTGACTTGGTAGATCACCTCGCCATCGGCCTCGACGATACCATCGGCCACGCCCATGGTCAGGCGGCGGGTTTGGATGGCTTTGGTAAAGTCCACTTTGTAGGTCAGCATTTTGCGGTCGGGGCGCACCATGCCTGTCAGCTTGACCTCGCCCACACCCAAAGCATAGCCGCGCCCCAGCCAGCCGCGCCAGCCCAGGTTAAAGCCCGTCAATTGCCACAGCCCATCCAGGCCCAGGCAGCCCGGCATGATGGGGTTGCCGGGGAAATGGCAGTCGAAAAACCACAGATCCGGGGTGATATCGAATTCGGCCACCACATGGCCCTTGCCATGCAGCCCCCCATCGCCCGATATTTCGGTGATGCGATCCATCATCAGCATCGGCGGGGCGGGCAATTGCGCATTGCCGGGGCCGAAAAGCTCGCCACGGGCGCATTTCAACAGGTCGTCTTTGTCAAAGCTGCTCGGATATTGGGCCATTACAGCGGGCTCCCTCTTTTAACGGTTTGCGCAGGCTTATCACCCAGATCCCCACCGCCGCAAGCCTGCCGCACCCATCGCACAGCCCAAATTCAACGCGCGATTTGGCGCAGCAACAGGTTTTCATTTGAAATTCACCACGCCCGCCCCCTATATTGATCGTCAAGTCAAGGAAATGTTGCAATGACCACCACAGACGAACACATGAAGCGCGGAACAGACTGGTTGTCGAAAGGGGGCCTGCGCCCCACACGGCAACGCGTGGCACTGGCGTGTTTGCTGGTGGGCGATGGCGAGCACCGCCATGTCACCGCTGAAAGCCTGTATAGCGATGCGCGCGACAGCGGTGAAAGCGTGTCTTTGGCCACGGTTTACAACACGTTGCGCGCCTTTTGCGATGCGGGGCTGATGCACGAGGTGACGGTGGATGGCACCAAAAGCTATTTCGATACCAACACCCATGACCACCCGCATTTTTTCTGGGAAGATACCGGCGTGCTGATGGATGCGCCCACAGAACAGCTGGAAATCGCCCGCCTGCCACAGGCGCCGGATGGGGCGGAAATTGCCAGCGTCGATGTGGTGATCCGCCTGCGCCGGGCCTAGGCGCTGCGCCGCCAGATCGGCGGCACTTACACCTCTAGCAATGCCAAGGCGCGCTGAAACAGCGCCGCATCCACATTGCCACCCGTGGCCACGGCCACAACGCTATCGCCGTCGATTTTTTCGCTGTGAAACAGCGCCGCGGCCAGCGCCACACAGCCGCCCGGTTCGACCACGATTTTCAGCCGCGCCCAAGCCAGCGCCATGGCGCGCAGCACCTCGTCTTCACTAACCACCAGCCCCGCCCCGCAAAGCCCCTGCATGATGGGAAAGGTGATCTGGCCCGGGCTGGGCGTGACAATCGCATCGCAAATCCCGCCCGAGGGGGCGGCATTGGTTTCGATCTGCCCGCTTTGCAGCGAGCGCGCGGTATCGTCAAACCCCTCTGGCTCGACCGGGCGCACCAAGAATTGCGGGGCGTCTGCGGCCAGGGCCACGGCGATACCCGATGTCAGCCCACCACCGCCACAACACACCAGCACCTCGGCCGCCTCGATGCCCAGCTCTTCGGCTTGGGCGGCAATTTCCAGGCCCACCGTGCCTTGGCCTGCGATCACCTGCGGCTCGTCATAGGGTTTGATCAGTGTCAGCCCCTTTTCTGCGGTCAGGCGCGCGCCAATCTCTTCGCGGCTTTCGCCGCCTGCGCGATCGTAAAGCACCACCTCGGCGCCATAGGCGCGGGTGTTGGCAATTTTCATCGCCGGCGCATCGGCTGGCATGATGATCGTGGCCGCCACCCCATGCATGCGCGCAGCCAGCGCCACACCCTGCGCATGGTTGCCACTGGAAAACGCAATCACCCCCCGCGCCCGTTGGGCCATGGGCAGCGCCGATACCGCAGCAAAGCCGCCGCGAAACTTGAAACTGCCGGTATGTTGCAGGCATTCCGCCTTTACAAACACGCGCCGCCCGGCGATCTGATCCAGAAAGGGCGAGCTCAGCATCGGCGTTACCCGCTTTTGGCCCACCAAACGGGCATTTGCGGCGCGGATCATGTCAATATTCATCATGCGTCTCCAGCGGCCCGGCGGCTATTGCCCGGCCAAGGTGGGAATGTCGGTGAGATCTTGCAGCACATGATTTGGCTGGCCCGGCAACCTGTCTATCGGCAGGCCCGCGCGGTTCACCCATGCGGTGACAAACCCATAGCTGGCCGCGGCCGCTGCATCCCAACCGTTTGAGGACACAAACAAAACATGGTGCTTGGCCACGCCAAAGCGCTGCAAAACCATATCATAAACTTGCGGGGCAGGCTTAAAGACCCCCACGCTTTCAACTGACAAGACATCATCCAACACCTCGGCCAGGTTTGCCGATTGCACGGCCCCTTGCAGCATATCGGGGCTGCCATTCGATAAAATCGCGGTGTTGATGCCTGCCGCTTTCAGGCGGCGCAGCATCTGGGGCACCTCGGGATAGGCCTGCAACTGCCAATAAAGCGACAACAGCCGCTCGCGCAGCGCGCTGTCATCGGACAGGCCACGCAGATCTAGCGCCCAATCCAGCCCATCTTGGGTGACGCGCCAGAAATCGGTGTGCTCGCCCGTCACCGCGCGCAGCCAGCTGTATTGCAGCTGCTTGGCGCGCCAGTCTTCGGCCAGCTGCGGCCAGATCTGCGCCAGTTTTTCCCCACCCGGTTCCGCGGCGGCCTGCCGGGCGGCGGCGGCCACATCAAACAATGTGCCATAGGCGTCAAAGACGCAGGTGCTAATTGTCATATCCTGTCTCCCGTTCGGAAAATCAGACTGGCACGGCCAAGCATCGGGGAAAAGGGCAAAAATCAGGCAGGCACCCGCTTGTTTGCATGCATCCCGCAAATCAGCTAGGCTGTGCCCACACCCGAGAACCCACGCGCTGCGTGGCCTCAGCAACCCACCCTGAAAATTACAGGACCTTTTATGACGCAGGTAAAACCGGGCGATACCGTCCGCATTCATTACACCGGCACCCTTGCGGATGGCTCGACCTTTGACAGCAGCGCTGGCCGCGACCCGCTGGAATTTACGGTTGGGTCCGGCCAGATCATCCCGGGCCTCGATATCGCACTGCCGGGCATGGCAGTGGGCGATAAAAAAGTGGTCGAGGTGCCCTGCGCCCAAGCCTATGGCGAGGCCGATCCGAACGCCCGCCAAGCGGTGCCGCGCGGCGAAATTCCCGCCGATATCCCGCTGGATCTGGGCACCCAATTGCAGGTGCAAACCCCCACTGGCCAAGTGATGCAGGTGGTTGTGGCCGAAGTGACCGACACCGAAGTGACGCTAGATGCCAACCACCCGCTGGCGGGCCGCGATCTGACCTTTGCCATCGAATTGATGGATATCGTTCAGTAAAGCTGCGGCTTTGCACGCTTTAAGGCAGGGCCATAGCGCGCCCTGCCTGTTTTTGTTTTGGCCTAACAGATCGCGCCCATAGCGCAGCAGCGCCGCCAAACCGCTTGACCTAAAAGCGATGCTTGGGCATGTGCTGGCCCATGATGATTTACAAAATATTCCGCGCCCAAGAATGGGCAGATATGCAAGCTGCCGGCGAAACCCGGGGCGCAGCCGTAGATCTGGCTGATGGCTATGTGCATTTCTCTACCGCTGAAACCGTGGCGGAAACCGCAGCAAAGCATTTCGCAGGCGAGGATGGGCTGGTTTTGCTGGCCTGCGACGCCGCTGCCATGGGTGCCGAGCTGCGCTGGGAGCCATCGCGCGGCGGCGCATTATTTCCCCATCTTTACCGCATATTCCGCATCAGCGATGTGACATGGGCCAAACCCCTGCCGCTGGTGCAGGGCCAGCACGTCTTTCCAGAGGGTGTTTTATGCAACTGATCGAGCGTTTGGGGCTGGCCGCGCTGCGCCAGTTTGACCCTGAAACCGCCCATGGGCTGGCGTTGCGGGCGCTGCAGGCGGGTTTGGCGCCACTGCCCGGGCCTGTCAGCTCGGCCCGGCTGGCCACGCAGGTGGCGGGCTTGGCCCTGCCCAACCCGGTGGGCTTGGCCGCAGGCTTTGACAAAAACGCAACAGCCCTGGCGCCGCTGGCGCGCGCCGGTTTCGGCTTTATCGAGGTAGGCGCCGCCACCCCGCGCCCCCAGCCTGGCAACCCGCGCCCCCGGCTGTTTCGGCTGACCGAAGACCAAGCCGCGATCAACCGCTTTGGCTTTAACAACGAGGGGATGGAGGCCATTGCCGCCCGGCTGGCCAAACGCCCAAAAGGCATGGTGCTGGGGCTGAATTTGGGGGCCAACAAAGACAGCCCAGACCGCGCTCAAGATTTCGCGCGCGTTCTGGCCCATTGCGGCCCCTATCTGGATTTTGCCACCGTCAATGTCTCTAGCCCCAACACCGAAAAACTGCGCGATCTGCAGGGTGGCGCGGCGCTGGCAGCCTTGTTGGCGGGCGTGATGGAGACACGCAGCGCCCTGGCCCGGCCCATTCCGGTGTTTTTGAAAATCGCCCCCGATTTGGGCCATGACGAGCTGGCCGAGCTGGCCCAGGTGGCCCAAACAGCCGGGGTGGATGCGATCATTGCCACCAATACCACGCTGTCGCGCGAGGGGCTGCAAAGCGCGCATAAAACGCAGGCAGGCGGGCTGTCTGGCGCGCCCTTGTTTGAAAAATCAACGCGCATCCTGGCCCAGGTTTCGCAGCTGACGCAGGGGCGTATTCCGCTGATTGGCGTGGGCGGTGTGGGCACTGCCGAGCAGGCTTATGAAAAAATCCGTGCTGGGGCCAGCGCGGTGCAGCTTTATACGGCCATGGTCTTTGGTGGGCTGGGCTTGGCCGCAGAGATTGCCCGCGGGCTGGATCGCTTGCTGGAACGCGACGGGTTTGACAGCGTGGCGCAGGCGGTGGGCAGCGGCCGGGGGGCATGGCTGTGATTGCGTTTTGGCACAACCCGCGCTGCTCGAAATCGCGCCAGGCTTTGGCGCTGCTGGAAAACCAGCCCGGCCTGCAGCTGCGCCTTTATCTGCAAGACCCGCCAAGCGAGGGCGAATTGCGCGCGTTGCATGCCAAATTGGGCGGCCCCGTGCGGGCCATGATGCGCACCAAAGAGGCGCTTTATAAAAGCATGGGGCTGGCACAGGCCAGCGATGATGCGCTTTTCGCGGCCATGGCGGCCCACCCGATACTGATCGAGCGGCCCGTGGCGCAAACCGCAAGCGCGGCGCGCATCGGGCGCCCGCCGGAATTGGTGTTGGAGCTGCTGGGCTAGGCTTGGGCCTGCGCCGCCGCGCGCGCGGCGGCACGCTCGAGCGCGGGGTATCGCCAGGCCAGTGTCAGCCCGCGCGCCAGAAACGAGATATGCAAGGCCAGCCACAGCCCGTGGTTTTGCAAAGGCGCGATCAGCACCGCCACCGCCAGCGCATAAATCACAGCGGCCACCGCCATCATATTGCGCATATCCGCGCTGCGGGTGGCGCCGATGAAAATACCATCAAACATCACCAGCCCCAGCATCATCACCGGCGCGCCCACCATCCATGGCATATAGGCGCGGGCGGCGGCGCGCACCTCGGGGGCGGTGGTCATCAGATCGATCAGCCAGGGGCCCAAGGCCCAAAACCCCAGCGCCATCAGGCAGGCCACAACCGCCCCCCAAAAGCTGGCCATCAGCGCGCTTTGGCGCAGCTGCGCCACCCGGCCCGCCCCATAGGCCTGCCCCACCAGCGCCTCGGCGGCAAAGGCAAACCCATCCATGCCGTAGCCTGTGATATGCAAAAACTGCAGCAACACTTGGTTGGCTGCCAATGTCACATCGCCAAACCGCGCCCCCACCAACAAAAACGACACAAATATGCCCTGCAGCAGCGCCGAGCGGATCAAAATATCGGTGTTCACAACCGCCATATGACGCAGGCGCAGCGCATCAAACACCCTGCCCCAGTCGCGCCAGGCGGGCTGTGCAAAGGCCCCGCGTGCCAGCCACAGGCCCAAAAACAGCCCGCTATATTCGGCCAGAAAGGTGGCAAAGGCCACCCCCTGCACGCCCCAGCCAAGCCCCATGACAAACCACAGATCCAGACCCACATTCAGCCCGTTCATCCATAGTTGCAACACCAGCACTGCCCGGGTGCGTTCCTGCGCAATCAGCCAGCCCGTTAACCCATAAAGCGCAATCGCCGCCGGGGCCGACCAGATGCGAATGCGCATGTAGCTGCCCGCCAGCGCCTCGACCTCGGGGGTGGCGGGCGACAGGGCAAAGCCGCCCCACACCACCAGCCCCTGCAGCGCAATCACCAGCACACCGCCCGCCAGGCCAATGGCCAGGGCCCGTGTCAGCAGGGCGGCCACCTCGGCATGATCGCCCTGACCTTGGGCTTGGGCAGCAAGGCCCGTGGTGCCCATGCGCAAAAAGCCAAAGATCCAATAGACCGCCGACAGAATAATCGCCCCGACACCCACGGCACCAATGGGGGCGGCCTGGCCCATTTGCCCCACCACTGCCGTATCGACCGCGCCCAAAATCGGCACGGTCAGGTTGGCGGCCATAATGGGCAGCGCGATGCGCAAGACGCGCCCGTGGGTCAGTGCGGGGCTGGGGCTAGCCACGGGGTGAGGGCATCAAGAAATGCCCGGTGGCCTGCGCAAAGGCACGCGCGCGATTATCTTGCCAGGCTTCCACATGCACGCTGGCATAGCGCCGCCCCGAGCGGTTGACCTGCGCGCGCGCATAGGCATCGCGCGGCAGGCCCGAGCGCAGGTAATCCACCGTGAAATCAATGGTTTTCGGCAGGCGCGGCAGGCGGCCTGCGATCAGTTGCTCGGCGTCCACCTGGCCGGCCTCGATCTCGTCCCATAGAACCGACCAGGCCAGACCGATGACCGCTGTCACCTCTAACAGCGCCGCCGTGACCCCGCCATGAATGGCCGGCAGCATCGGGTTGCCGATCAACCGCTCGTGAAAGGGCAACACTGCCGTCAGCTCGTCGCCGCGGCGATCGAATGTAATGCCCAAAAACTGCACATAGGGCACGCCCTGCACCAAGGCCTGCAGGGCCGCATCGCGGCGTTGCTTGACCACTTGCACGGGTTCGGGGCGGCGGCGGCTCATTTCAGCCCCTCCACAGTGAAGGTGCCATTGGCCACGGCCACGGGGTTTTCGCTGTCGTCATCCATGGCGGTGGCGCGCACAAAGGCCACATTGCGTGTCAGGTGATAACACTGCGCATGGGTGCGCAGCGCCTGGCCTGCGGTTGCGGCGCGCATATAATCGACGCGCAGGCCAATCGTGGCCGTGCCCCCTGGGTTTGATGGATGGGCAATCACCGCGGCGCCACAGGTGGTATCAAGCAAGGCATAAACCGCCCCCCCATGCAAAACCCCGGTTTCCGGGTCGCCCACCAAGCGCGGGTCATAGGGCATACGCATGGTGGCGGCACCGTCGCCAATATCGGTAAATTCCATACCCAATTCGCGCGCATGGGGGATGGCCTCGATGAACTGCCGCGCCATTTTTACTTTGTCCATGCCCATACCCCTGCTTGGTTTCGCCCCAGCGGCCCGGCAGATACCCACCAACGCCCGGCGTTTAGGTGTTTATTCGGCCTTGTCTTTGCAGGTTCAAGCCTTATCTTGCTTGTTGCGAACCATTCTCAAAAACTTCGGCCGGATCGGGCAGAGCGGGGTAACACCATGCAATCTCACAGCACGCCGCACCAAAACAGCGCGAGTGGCCAGATTTGGCTGCAACCGCGCAACCCGCGCCGGCTGTGGGCGGCACTGGTTTTGGTGGCTTTGGCGCTTGCACCGGGCGAATTGGGCCGGGTGACGCGCAGCATGATGGTAGATGCCTATATGGCGGTATCGGTCTTTGTGGCTGCAACCTTGCTGATTTTTTACACCGCCGAACGCCGGTTTGGCGTCAGCCTGCCCAGCCTGATGGGCCAAGCCCGCTGGGCGCAGGTGCCCATCGCCGCGGCGCTGGGGGCCTTGCCGGGCTGCGGTGGCGCGGTGGTGGTGGTTGCTGCCTATGGCACTGGGCATGTGGGCTTTGGCGCCGTGGTGGCCACGCTGACCGCCACAATGGGCGATGCCGCTTTTTTGCTGATCGCCACCCGCCCCGATGCGGCATTGGTGTTGCTGCCGTTGTCTTTTGCGGTGGGCATCGCATCGGGCTGGGCGGTTGACAGGCTGCGCGTGGCCCCGCCTGCCGCCGCCAGCATTCACCCCGATCACATGACGCCGCGCCTGGGCGCCCTGCGCCGCCGCGATATTGCCTATCTGGGCCTGGCCATTCCCGGTTTGGCCCTGGGCGTGGCCGATCTGGCCAATATCGCCCCACCCACATGGTTGCCCCACAGCCTGGTGCAGGCCATTTGTTTGGCGGGGGTTTTCCTGGGCCTGGCCATTTGGGCCAGCTCGCACCTGAGCGCGATGAGCAACCGCCACGACAGCCCGCTCACCCGCGTGGCCGAGGAGACATCGTTTATCACAGTCTGGGTGATTGGCGCCTTTCTGGCCTATGAATACGCCGCCGCCTTTTTGGGGCTGGAGCTGGGCGTTCTTTTCCAAAACATCGCCCCCCTTGTGCCGCTCATCGCGGTTTTGGTCGGGTTTATCCCGGGCTGCGGCCCACAGGTTTTGGTCACGACCCTTTATCTGAATGGCGTCGTGCCCTTTGCCGCATTGGTTGGCAATGCCATCTCAAACGATGGCGACGCCCTGTTTCCCGCAATCGCGCTGAACCCACGCGCGGCCCTTTTGGCCACGCTTTATTCGGGCATTCCCGCGGTGCTGGCCAGCTATGGGTTTTACCTGTTTTTCCCTGATTTTCTAAACTGATCCGTTCAGGCCCATTGACGCCACGGCAGACAAGCGTAAGGTCGCCCGTGGGAAAAGGGCGAGGGAAGATGGCAGAGACGCGGCTATCGTTCAAGGAGATGTGCGCAAAGTTCGACGTGACACCGCGAACTTTGCGTTATTACGAATATATCGAACTGCTGTCCCCGCATCGCGAGGGGCGCGCAAGGTTTTACGGCGCCAAGGAATGCGCGCGCATGACCTTGATTCTGCGCGGCCGTAAATTCGGCTTTCCGCTGGAAGAAATTCGCCAATGGCTGCTGATCTATGAAAAAGAAGGCACCGAGGCGCAAATGCATGCCTGGGTCGAGATGGCAAACAGGCAATTGGTGGAACTGGCCGAGCAAAAAGCGCAGCTGGAAGATGCCATAACCGAGCTGCGCAAGCTGCGCGATGATACGGTCGATCAGCTGTCATAGGCAAACCCGCCCCATCGGCCCCGGTTTACGCAAGATGATCCAACGTCAACCAACAAAGTGACGTGACGTTGCAGATACGTCAACTTGCCCGGCTATTGTAATACAGCCCCAGAACACCAGTTTGTGTGGCAAATCAATTGCAACGGGCCGATCATGACCGAAAAAACAATGACCATCCGCGAGATGTGCGACGCCTTCGACGTCACCCCGCGCACCTTGCGCTTTTACGAAGCGAAAGAGCTGCTTTTTCCGATCCGCGAGGGGCAAAAACGCCTGTTCACCCGCCGCGATCGCGCCCGCCTAAAGCTGATTTTGCGCGGCAAACGCTTTGGTTTCAGCCTCGAGGAAATCCGCCAGCTGCTGGATCTGTATCATATGGGCGACCAGCAACAAACCCAGCTGACCCGCACCTATGAACTGGCCCAAAAGCGGCTCGATGATCTGATCCGCCAGCGCGACGAGCTGAACGCCGCAATCACCGATCTGCAAGAGCAGATGAAATGGAGCGAGAAAATCATCGCCTCGGCCAACCAACAAAAGCGCGCCGCAGAATAAGCGCCGCATGCTGGCCGCGCAATCGGCCAACCAAAGCGATTTTCAGTAGACCAGGCACAAAAGAGGTGCACCAATGCCAAGTTATTCCGCCCCAGTGAAAGACATGCAATTCCTGATGCACGATGTCTTTAACATCGCGCAGCAAGATGTGCCGGGCTATGCCGAATTAGAGCAAGATTTCACCGCAGCCATCCTGGAAGAAGCCGGCAAAATTGCCTCAAACGTGCTGGCGCCCCTGAATGCCGTGGGCGATGCCGAAGGCTGCAGGCTGGAAAACGGTGTGGTGCGCACCCCGACAGGGTTTAAAGACGCCTTCGATCAAATGCGCCAAGGCGGCTGGCCCGGGCTGGACATGCCCAGCGAATATGGCGGGCAAAACATGCCCCATGTCATCGGCACTGCGGTGGGCGAAATGTTCAGCGCCGCCAACCAGGCCTTTACCATGTATCAAGGCCTTACCCATGGCGCGGCCTCGGCGATACTGGCCCATGGCACAGATGCACAAAAAAACACCTACCTGCCCAATATGGTCAGCTGCCAATGGACCGGCACGATGAACCTGACCGAACCCCATTGCGGCACCGACTTGGGGCTCATGCGCACCCGCGCAGAACCCCAAACCGATGGCAGCTACCAGATCAGCGGGCAGAAAATCTTTATCTCTTCGGGCGAACATGACCTGGCCGAAAACATCATCCATCTGGTCTTGGCCAAAATCCCCGGCGGCCCCGAAGGCATCAAAGGCGTGTCGCTTTTCATTGTGCCCAAGTTTCTGGTCAATGACGACGGCAGCCTTGGCCCCCGCAACAGCCTGAGCTGCGGCAAGATCGAACATAAAATGGGCATCCATGGCAATTCCACCTGCGTCATGAATTACGACGGCGCCACAGGCTATTTGCTGGGCGAGGCGCATAAAGGCATGCGCGCGATGTTCACCATGATGAACGAGGCGCGGCTGGGCGTGGGCATGCAGGGCCTGGCCCAGGCCGATGTCGCCTATCAAAACGCGCTGGCCTATGCCAAAGACCGCCTGCAGGGCCGCGCGGTGACTGGCGCAGAAAACCCCAATGGCCCCGCCGACCCGCTGATCGTGCACCCCGACATCCGCCGCGCGCTGATGGATCAAAAAAGCTTCACCGAAGCCGCGCGCGCCTTTATGCTGTGGGGCGCCGCGCTGATCGATCGCGCGCATCGCAACAATGATAGTGCAGCCGACGGGCTGGTCAGCCTGCTTACCCCAGTGATCAAAGGGTTTTTAACCGATGAAGGCTATGACATGACGGTCAAAGCCCAGCAAATCTACGGCGGCCACGGCTATATCGAAGAATGGGGCATGTCCCAATTCACCCGCGACGCCCGTATCGCCATGATTTACGAAGGCGCAAATGGCGTTCAGGCCCTAGATCTGGTGGGGCGCAAACTGGCCAGCGATGGCGGCAAACACGTGATGGCCTTCTTTGATTTGGTCAAAAGCTTTATCAAAGAAAACGAAGATCATGCAGATCTGAAAACCCAATTCCTTGATCCGCTGAAAGCGGCCAGCAAAGACCTGCAATCTGCCACCATGTTTTTCATGCAAAACGGCATGAAATCGCCCAATGCAGCGCTTGCCGGCTCGAATGACTTTATGCACCTCTTTGGCCATGTCTGCCTGGGCCTGATGTGGGCACAAATTGCCAAAGCCTCTTTTGCCGCTTTGGCCGCAGGCACCAGCGACACCGCATTCCACCAGGCCAAACTGGCCACCGGGCGCTACTATATGCAACGCCGCCTACCCGCCACAGCGCTGCACCTGACCCGCATCAACAGCGGCGCCGCACCGGTGATGGATTTGCCTGCCGAGGCCTTTTAAGCAAATGCCCAGCCAAACCCCCGCCCAAAATTGGCCCCACCGCTTTATGAACAAAGGTTGGATGCCTCCGGCGGGAGTATTTGGGCAAGATGAAAAACAAACACCCCACCACCGGCACGGGCAGGCTTGCTTCAGTCCGGCGGTGGGGCTTCACCTTGCGCGCCCATCGGCTCTCCAGCCTGTTGCGCAAGGGAAAGGATCACCACAAGGGGTTAAGGACAGATGAAGATCAGCCCTTCATCTTGCCCAAAATACTCTGCGGGGGTGCGGGGGTGCAAAACCCCCGCCGGCGACATCAAAACGCGAGGGAGAGGATGATGATGAAACTGCATTGTTTTGGCGAAAGCGGAAATGCCTATAAGGCGGCTTTGGCGCTGCAACTATCGGGGCTGCCATGGCAGGCTGAATATGTTGATTTCTTCGGCGGCCAAACCCGTGGCGGGGATTTTCGCCAAAAGAACGTGATGGGCGAGGTGCCTGTGCTGGAAGATGGCGACACGGTTCTGACGCAATCGGGGGTCATCCAGCTGTATGTGACGGAAAAAACCGGGAAATTTGGTGGGCAAACCCCGGCCGAGGCGCGCGAGGTGATGCGCTGGATGTTTTGGGACAATCACAAGATGTCCTCGCAGGCGGGCATGACCCGGTTTTTGATGAATTTTCTGCCCCCTGAAAAGCGCCCGCAAGAGGTTATCGCCTTTTCGCAAGGTCGGTTAAAGGCCGCCTTTGCCACTTTGGACGCCGCACTCGCGGGGCGTGATTGGCTGGTGGGGGATGCGATAACCCATGCCGATATCGCCTGTTGCGGCTATCTTTTTTACCCCGAACCTTTCGGGTTTGACCGCGGCGATTGGGCCAATATCAACCGCTGGCTGGATAATATCGCCGCAATGCCAGGCTGGGCGCATCCTTATGATTTGATGCCCGGCAACCCATCTGATCGCGCCTGAGCAAGGAGAACGCTATGACTGAGGCCTATATTTACGACACGGTGCGCACGCCACGCGGCAAAGGGCGCCCGGATGGCAGCCTGCACGAGGTGACATCGCTGCGCCTGTCTGCGCATGTGTTAAACGCTTTGCAAAGCCGCAATGGGTTGCAGGGCCATGCGGTGGAAGACGTGATTTGGGGCAATGTGACCCAGGTGATGGAGCAAGGGGGCTGCTTAGCGCGCAGCGCGGTTTTGGCCTCGGATCTGGACGAGCGCATTCCAGGCCTGGCAATCAACCGGTTTTGCGCCAGCGGGATGGAGGCTGTGAACCTGGCCGCCAACCAAATTCGCGGTGGGGCGGGCCAGGCCTATATCGCCGGCGGGGTGGAAATGATGGGGCGCGTGGCCATGGGCAGCGATGGCGCGGCCATCGCGGTGGATCCCAGCCTGGCGATGGAGAAATATTTCGTGCCCCAAGGCATTTCCGCCGATATTATCGCCACCGAATATGGCTTTAGCCGTGACCAGGCCGATGCCCTGGCGGTGGAATCGCAGCGCCGTGCAGCGCAGGCTTGGGCGGAGAACCGTTTTGCCAAATCTGTCGTGCCGGTGCTGGACCAAAACGGCCTGACGATTTTGGACCATGACGAATATATGCGCCCCAGCACCGATATGCAGTCGCTTGGGGCGCTAAAGGCCAGTTTCAAAGATATGGGCGAGGTGATGCCCGGCTTTGATGCGGTGGCGCTGCTGAAATACCCCCATTTAGAGCGGATCGAGCATATCCACCATGCCGGCAACAGCTCGGGTATTGTGGATGGTGCGGCCGGCGTTTTGATTGGCAACAAGGAGTTTGGCGAAAAATGGGGGCTCAAGCCGCGTGCACGCATTCGCGCCACGGCAAAGATTGGCACCGACCCCACCATCATGCTGACAGGCCCGGTGCCTGTGACCGAGAAAATCTTGGCCGATAGCGGCATGTCGATCAGCGACATTGACCTGTTCGAGGTCAACGAGGCCTTTGCCGCCGTTGTGCTGCGTTTCATGCAGGCCTTTGATGTTGATCCAAGCGTGGTCAATGTGAATGGCGGCTCTATCGCCATGGGCCACCCGCTGGGGGCGACGGGCGCCATCATTATCGGCACGTTGCTTGACGAGCTCGAGCGCAGCGGCAAGGGCACGGGCCTGGCCACGCTGTGTATTGCGTCGGGCATGGGTGCCGCGACAATCATTGAACGGGTGTAAGGGGCAGAAAATGACCGATTTCAGCATTACAAAAGACGCCGAAGGCATTGCCACGATCACCTGGGATTGCCCTGGCAAAAGCATGAATGTGATGAGCGCCGAGGCGCTGTTGCAATTGGATGCCTGCATTGATGATGCCCTGGCCGATGCGGCGGTAAAGGGCGTTGTGATCACCTCGGGCAAGAAAGATTTTGCCGGGGGAATGGATTTAAACGTATTGGCCGATATGCGCGCGCAGGCGGGCGATAACCCCGCGCAGGGGCTGTTTGACGGCATTATGCAAATGCATGCGCTGCTGCGTAAAATCGAACTGGCGGGGATGGATTTCAAAACCAAAAAGGGCGGCAAACCCATCGCTGCGGCCCTGCCTGGCACGGCGGCCGGCATTGGGCTGGAATTGCCCTTGGCCACGCATCGCATTTTCGCAGCTGACAATCCCAAGGCCAAGCTGGGGCTGCCAGAAATTCTGGTGGGCATTTTCCCGGGCGCCGGCGGCACCACGCGTTTGGTGCGCAAACTGGGGGCGATGGCGGCATCTGGCTTTTTGCTGGAAGGCAAGATGGTTGACCCCAAGAAAGCCAAATCAGCCGGCATCATCGACGAGGTGGTGGCAGACCCGGTGGCGGCAGCCCGCGCTTGGGTGCTGGGCGCCACCGATGCTGATCTGGTCAAGCCGTGGGATGCAAAGGGCTATAAAATGCCCGGCGGTGCCCCCTACCACCCCGCAGGGTTTATGACATTTGTGGGCGCCAGCGCCATGGTGAATGGCAAAACCAAGGGCGCCTTTCCTGCGCCAAAAGCGCTGCTATCTGCGGTTTACGAAGGCGCATTGGTGCCCTTTGACACGGCGCTGAAAATCGAGGCGCGCTGGTTCACCCATGTGTTGATGAACCCCTCGTCGGCGGCGATGATCCGTTCGCTTTTCCTGAACAAGGAAGCGTTGGAAAAAGGGGCCGTGCGCCCGCAGGGCATTGCCGATCAATCGGTGAAAAAGCTGGGCGTCTTGGGCGCTGGCATGATGGGGGCTGGCATTGCGCTGGTCAGTGCCATGGCGGGTATCGAGGTGGTGTTGATCGATGCCACGCAAGAGGCCGCCGAAAAGGGGCGCGCCTATAGCGAGGCCTATTTGGATAAGGGCATCAAACGCGGCCGCGTGACGGCAGAAAAGAAAGCTGCCGTTTTGGGCCAGATCACCCCAACCACCGATTATGCGGCGCTGGCGGGCTGTGACCTGATCATCGAGGCGGTGTTCGAGGATATGGGCGTGAAGGCCGAGGTGACGAAAAAGGCGCTGGCGGTGATCCCGGACGATTGCATTTATGCGTCAAACACATCGACCTTGCCCATCACCGATTTGGCCAAGGCATCAGACAAGCCAGATCAGTTTATCGGCATTCACTTCTTCTCGCCGGTCGAGCGCATGTTGCTGGTGGAAATCATCAAGGGCAAGGAAACCGGTGCACGGGCGGTGGCCAAGGCGCTGGATTACGTGCGCCAGATCCGCAAAACACCGATCGTTGTGAATGATGCGCGCTTCTTTTACTGCAACCGCTGCATCATTCCTTATATGAACGAGGCGATGCGCATCGTCACCGAAGGCACGCCGGCTGCCATGGTAGATCATGCCGCACAGCAGCTGGGTTTCCCGGTGGGGCCGATCCAGCTGACCGATGAAACATCGATCGATCTGGGTGCAAAGATTGCCCGCGCCACCAAGGCCGCAATGGGCAATGCCTATCCGGCCAGCCCCGCAGACGACCTGATTTTCTGGATGGAAGAGCAGGGCCGTTTGGGGCGCAAATCAAAGGCAGGGTTCTTCGATTATGACGAGGCGGGCAAGCGCCTGGGCTATTGGCAGGGTGTCACCGATAAATTCCCCGCCGCCGAAACGCTGCCCGCGCTGCAAGATGTCAAAGACCGGCTGATGTTTGCCCAAGTGCTAGAAGCCGTGCGCGCGCTGGAAGAGGGCGTGCTGGAAGATATCCGCGAGGGGGATGTGGGCGCCATTCTGGCCTGGGGCTTTGCGCCCTGGTCCGGTGGGCCCTTTGCCTATCTCGATATGCTGGGCGCCGCTTATGCGGCCGAACGCTGCGACCAGCTGCAAGCCGCCTTTGGCGATCGTTTCGCCTGCCCGCCGCTGCTGCGTGAAATGGCGGAAAACGGCGAAAGCTTTTACCAGCGGTTCAACCCCAACGGTGCACAAGCCGCCTAAGGCATGCCCCCTGCCAAAAAGCAAACGCGCCCCAAGGGGCGCGTTTTTTTTGGCCCTCTTGGCGCGCCTATGGCATTGGAGTGGGCGCAAAATAAAACCCCGCGTGGCACGGGGCCCGCGGGGTTTTGTTCGCCTGTTATGGGCCAGATTAGGCCGGATCGGCGCTAAGATCACCCGATGGCTTCGACTTTGGCTTGGTTTTCGGTATCGCCGTCACCGATGCCACTGGCTGCGCCTCGCCATCATCATCAGGGCCAGATTGGGGCGGTTCGCCCTTCATCACGCGTTTGATTTCTTCGCCCGTCAGGGTTTCGTATTCCAACAACCCTTGGGCCAAACGTTCCCATTCGTCTTTCTTCTCGACCAGGATTTTATGGGCCAGGTCATAACCGCCTTGGATCAGGCGTTTCACCTCTTCTTCGATCAGCTCTTTGGTATGGGCCGACACCGAGAACCCCGCCGTGTTGCCAGAATAGCCTTCATGCGCCTCGGCATAGTCAATATTGCCCACTTTGTCAGACATGCCCCAACGCATCACCATGGCGCGTGCCAGCTGGCTGGCTTGTTGAATATCGCCGGCCGGGCCGTTGGAAACCTCGTCTTCGCCATATTTCAGAATTTCTGCCGCTTTACCGGCCATGGTCATGGCAAGCCGCTGTTCGCATTCTGATTTATGATAATTCAGGCGGTCCATTTCCGGCAGGCTGACAACCATGCCCAAGGCCCCACCACGCGGAATGATGGTGGCTTTGTAAACCGGGTCGCATTTCGGCAAGGCCAAGCCCACAACAGCATGGCCCGCTTCGTGATAGGCTGTCTTTTCCTTCTGATCGGCGGTCAACACCATCGAACGGCGCTCGGCCCCCATCATCACCTTGTCTTTGGCGCTTTCGAAATCGCCCATCGTTACGAAACGCCGGCCCACACGCGCAGCCATCAGCGCGGCCTCGTTCACCAGGTTGGCCAGATCGGCGCCCGAAAAGCCCGGGGTGCCGCGCGCGATGATGCGCAAATCAACATCGGGGCCAAGCGGGGTTTTGCGCGCATGCACGCCCAAGATTTTCTCGCGCCCCTTGATATCGGGGTTGGGCACGGTCACCTGGCGGTCAAAGCGGCCCGGGCGCAGCAGCGCCGGGTCTAGCACATCGCGGCGGTTGGTTGCGGCCACGATGATAACGCCTTCGTTTGCCTCGAAACCATCCATTTCCACCAGCAGCTGGTTCAACGTTTGCTCGCGCTCGTCATTGCCGCCGCCATAGCCTGCGCCACGGTGGCGCCCCACGGCGTCGATCTCGTCGATGAACACGATGCAGGGCGCGTTTTTCTTGGCCTGCTCGAACATATCGCGCACGCGGCTGGCGCCGACGCCCACGAACATTTCCACAAAATCAGACCCCGAGATGGTAAAGAAGGGCACGCCCGCCTCGCCTGCAATGGCGCGGGCCAACAGGGTTTTACCGGTGCCCGGGGGGCCAACAAGCAGCGCACCTTTGGGGATTTTACCGCCCAGGCGGCTAAATTTCTGCGGGTTGCGCAGGAATTCAACGATCTCTTGCAGCTCGTCCTTGGCCTCGTCGATGCCGGCCACATCCTCGAACGTCACGCGGCCATGTTTTTCTGTCAGCAACTTGGCCCGCGATTTGCCAAAGCCCATCGCGCCACCGCGGCCACCGCCCTGCATGCGGTTCATGAAATAAATCCAGATCCCGATCAGCAGAACAAAGGGCAAGAGCGACAGAATAAAGGCCTGAAAGCCGCTTTGCTCTTGGCTTTCGGCGGTAACTGGAATGTTCTTATCCAGCAGCAATTCGGTGATCGAGGCGTCTTGTGGCTTGATCGTCACATAGTCTTTGCCATCCTCACCACGGAAGCGCACACGCTCGCCATCCAAGGTGACGCGGCTGACTTCCTCGGCCTCAACGCGCTGCACAAAATCGGAATAGCTGATGCTGGTGCTTTGCATGGTAGAGCCAGATCCGCTGAACAGATTGAAAAGCGCAAGGATCAGCAGGAACAGGACCACCCAAAAGGCGATGTTTCTCGCGTTGCCCAAGGAAATTCTCCTAATAATTTGGTGCCAAGGTCATAACGAACCGGCATGGACCTAAAATAGACATCATGGCCGGTTCTTCAATGGACAATCACCCCAGATCTTGCGGATCGGCAAAAACATCCGCTGCTGGCGCCAGAATTTTTGCCCAATCAGGGCCATTTTCCGCCAAGGGGCTGGCTAAAACGCTGTCATTTTGCCACAGCGCCGGCACCGCCAAAGCGGCCGCGCGGGGCAGCCCGGCCCGGCGCCAGCCCGCCACCTGCGCCAGCCCATCTGGCCCGTGGGCGGCAATATATTGCCCCGCCCCTGCCGCCGGATCTGGGGCAAAGTGCCAGCGCCCATCCCAGGGCTGGCCCGGCTGGGCGCGCAGCTGCGCCACCTGCTGATATTCGCGACACAGATGCATCCGCCCCCGATGCACCACCAGCAAACAGCCTTGCAAGGCCCCTGCCTGCCCTGCCAACACCGCCTGCACCATGGCCTGCATGGCTGTGGCGCGCGCCCCATAGGGTGCCTGGCCGATATGGGCCACGGCCCGCGCCATCAGGCGGCGCTGGATCTCGGGGGGCAGCGCGGCAAAGGCTGCGCTGTCAAAAACCAAATTCCCCGCCAAGGGCCGCAACACCGCCCGCGCGGCTTGCGAGGTGAAACACTCCAATGCATGGCGGGCCTGGGCCATATGCCCAGCCACCCGCGCCAGCCCCGCACCATCAAGGCCCAGTTGCGCCAAGGCAGGCATGGCCTGGCGCACCCGCACACGGTGAAACCGCGGATCATCGTTGCTGGGGTCATCAACCCAGCCATGCCCCCGTGCGGCCAGCCATTGCCGCAGGGCGGCGCGGCCAATGCCCAACAGCGGGCGCACAAAATCCACCCCATGGCGCGCGCGCCGCGCGGGCATGGCCGCCAGCCCATCTACGCCCGCAGCCCGCGTCAGCTGCATCAGCACGGTTTCGGCCTGATCATCCAGCGTATGGCCCAAGGCCACAGCGGCGAGCCCCTGTTTTTTGGCCCAATCTGCCAACAACCCATAGCGGGCCTGGCGGGCCTGATCTTGTAAGTTGCCCTGCCCCCGCCAGCCCTGCCAAAGCAGCGTGTCATGCGCCAGCCCCAAGGCCTGTGCAGCCTTGGCCACGCCTGCGGCCTCAGCGGCCGAGCCGGGGCGCAAGCCGTGATCAACCGTTGCCACAAAAAGGCGCACGTCGCGGGGGGCCGCCCACTGGGCCAAAAGATGCATCAACGCCAAAGAATCGCTGCCACCCGACACCGCGACACCCAGTTTTTCCGGGGCGGTGGGGCCGAAAAGAGCCGTCAAAGCGCAGGCCAGCTGCGCTTGGGTGTCGCTCATGGGCAGCCGATGCGGTTGCTGGCCTCTAGCGCAAGCCCCACGGCAGGTGCCTGCGGAAAGCGCGCCACAACCTCGCCCAAGGTGACGCAAGCCTCTTGGGTTTGGCCCAAGGCCCCCAGTTTTTCGCCCAAACGATAGAGTGCCTCGGGGGCGAAAGGCCCGGTTTGATCGGCGCTGAACGCCTCGAGATAGGCGCGCGCGGCTTGGGTTGGCTGGCCCAAACCATCCAAGGCCTCGCCACGGCGCAAATGCGCCTCGGGGGCCAGGGGCCCGCCGGGGTAGGTTTCGGCAAATGTGGCAAATTGCTGGGCAGCAGCCTGATAGTCTTGCGCATCCAGCAGGGCGCGGGCGCGGTCAAAATCGGCCTGCTCGCCAATGGCCAGTTCCGTCACAGGCGCTGTGGGTGCCGGGGCTGCGGGGGCGGCAGGCGCCACTTCGGCTGCAGGCACACCCCCCAGCAGCGGGGTTTCGCCCAAACTGGCGATGTCGCAAGCGGGCTCAAGCTCGCACAGCCGAAATTCCAGATCGCCAATACGCGAGGTGCCATCGCGCACCACGCTGCCCACCCGAAACTCTAGCCGTTCGGTTTTGGCGGTCAGGCGCTGCAATTCGGCCTCGATAGCATCAAGGCGCGCCAGGGTTGTTTGGCCTGTCACGCTGGTGCTGGGCGCCCCGGTGGTGGATAGCTCGCGCTGCAGGCGCTGCAGCTCGACATAAAGCACGGTTAATTCCTGGCGAATATCGGCCAAGGTCTGATCGCCGGCTTGTTGGGCATGGGCGGGCATGGCCAGGGCCAAGCCCAGCCCAAAGACAGTGCTGTGCACAAAATTACGCATCATACGGCCCTTTTTGCTGCCCTGTGCCATGCCCATATGCCCCAATCGCCAGATTAGCCGCTAAGACCCGCGGCCAAAACCGTAACAGCGCGGCGGTTTTTGGCATAGCATGCCTCGTCCGAGCACAGCTCAAGCGGGCGCTCTTTGCCATAGCTGACAACGCGCAAGCGGTTGGCATCGATGCCGCGCGCCACCAGATATTCCTGCACCGCATTGGCGCGGCGCGCGCCTAAGGCAAGGTTATATTCGCGCGTGCCCTGTTCGTCGGCATGGCCTTCGATGACAGCGGTATAATCAGGGTTGGCAGCCAGCCAATTGGCCTGCCCATCCAGCACCAGGCGCGATTGCGTATCGAGGGTAGATTGATCCACCGCAAACAGCACCCGGTCGCCCACGGTTTGCTGGAAATAAAGCGGCGATGCCGGGTCGCTGGCGCTGCCGGGCTGCATGGCCCCTGCCCCGCCAAACCCTGCGCCATCGGCGCCAAAGCGGCTGGGGCTGCTGCAGGCCGCCAGTGCGATCATCGTGCCAAACAGGGCTGCCCGGCCCGCTGTTCGTAGTGCAAGTGTCATTGTTAAATCCGCCTGTTCTGGATTTGGTGTTTTTGTGCTCGTCTGTGCCCCTCTTAACACAAGGGCGCAGCATTGTTAATCAATCTTCGGGCGATCAGGCCCACAATGGCAAGCCCCCGCTTATGGCAACAGGGGCGACCATGCCGGGTCGCTGGCGCCGGTTTCGGTGCGCACGCGTTTCAGATTGCGCCCCGAGATATCCACCGAATAAAGGCTGGCCATGCCGCCTGCCCCTTGGGTTTCGCGGGTAAACATAATCACCCGGCCATTTGGCGCCCAGCTGGGGCTTTCATCCAGGAAACTGGCGGTCAACAGCCGCTCTTCCGAGCCATCCAGCCGCATCACACCAATGTGGAACCGGCCCTTGGATTGCTTGGTAAAGGCAATCAAATCGCCCCGCGGCGACCACACGGGCGAGCCATAGCGCCCCTGCCCAAAACTGATGCGGCGCGCCTCGCCGCCCGTGGCGGGCATGATATACAGCTGCTGCGTGCCCGAGCGATCGGATTCAAACACGATCTGAGAACCATCAGGGCTAAAGCTGGGGGCGGTTTCGATCGAGGGCGCGTTGGTCAGGCGCTGGGGGTTGGCCCCGTTGAGATCCATGCGCCAGATATCGGTATTGCCGCCTTGGGTCAGCGAGAACACAACCGTGCGCGCATCGGGGCTGAACCGCGGGCTAAAGGCCATTTCACCCGCAGGAATGGGCAATTCGCGCCGCCCGACATTGGCCACATCCAACAGGTAAATGCGCGGAAAGCCAGTTTCGTAGCTGGTGTAAAGCACCCGGTCACCCGTGGGCGAAAACCGCGGCGCCAGCACGATTGTGGCGCTATCGGTCAGGTAGCTGGCGCCAAAGCCATCGTAATCCATGATCGCCAGGCGCTTTTTACGCTCGCCCTTGGTGCCAGTTTCGGCCACGAAAACAACGCGGCTGTCGAAATAAGGGCCTTCGCCCGTGATGCGGGAATAGACCACATCCGCCACCTTATGCGCCATGCGGCGCCAGCCCTCTTGGGTGCCATCAAATTGCAGGCCATCGCCCATTTCCTGGCCTGCAAACACGTCATAGAGGCGAAATTTCACCGTCAGCCGCCCGCCACTGCCCAGAGCCACGGCCCCTGCAATCAGCGCTTGGGCATTGATCGCGCGCCAATCGGCAAATTGCACCGGGCTGGCAAAGCTGGTGAGACTGCTGATAAAGGCGGTTTGGGGAATTTCCCGAAACAGCCCCGTGCCCACCAAATCGGCCGCCACCACCCGCGAGATCTGATCGGCCAGATCCTGCGCGCCGGCGGTTTCGGCCACGAAACTGGGCAGCGCAAATGGCAACGGCTCGATCACGCCTTCGGTGATTTCAATCCGCAGCGGGCCGCTTTGCTGCTGGGCCTGCCCGGGCACAGCGCCCAAGGCAAGCAGCGCCAAACAACACAGAAGGGACAGAAGGCGTTGCATCACTTGATCCTCATCTTCTCGGGATTAAACGTCATCTCGATCTCTTGCCAAAGGGCATATTTTTCTGCCGGCAGGTCATATCCGCGCGTGCCGCAGCGAATAATGGCACGGCGCGCGCTGTCAAAGGCCTGCTGGGCCGATGCCTGCGACCCGCCGCTAAAAGACCGCATCCGAATACTGGGCACCACTGGTTTACCATCTTCGGTCATCGAAACCGAAACGACAACCGTTGTGCGCAAGGCATCGGTGGAAAGCGAGCCGACATTCCAGCATTTTTGCACCGCCACGCGCAGCGCATCACGCTCGCCGGCCGAAATTGGCGGGCCGGAATAGGCGGGCTGCGCGGCATCGGCGGTGGCTGCGGCATCGGCCATGGCCTGTTGCAGCGCGTCTTGCACCGCATCGCGCGTGGTATCGGGCGCGGGGGCCTCGGCCTGGGGCTGGGGCTGGGCCACGGCCTCGGTGGTCTCGGTGGCCTCGGGGCGGTTGGGCCGCGCGCGCGGGCGCACAGAGCTGACGGGCGCGGCACTGGGTTTTTCGGCCGCTTCGGTCACAATTTCTGTGGTGGCCGCTTCGGGCGCTGTGGCCTCTTGCTTTTGCTGGGCAGGATCGGGGCTGGGGGCCGGGGTGGCGGCCTCTTGCACGATATCATCAACCTTGGTGTCAGGTTCGGGGGTTGCCACGGGTTCGGGTGCCACGCGCGGCGCGGGCCGCGGGCTGGGCCGATCCGAGATATCGGGCGCCAGCACGGCCTGCTCTTGCGGGGGCGGGGCAATCTGGGGCGGTGCGTCTTGCACATCGCTGGGCGGCATTGGCTGGGCTGCGGGCGGCACGGGGGGCTGTTCGGGGCTGGGCACGGGGCTGGGCGCAGGCGCGGGCACCGCGGCCGGTGGCGGGCTGACAGCAGGTGCCGGTTGCGGGGGGGGCGGCGTTTCGGGCGGCACGGGCAGCACCATATCTGTCACCGCTTCGGGCGGGGTGGTGCCAGCCAGCATCGCCTCGAATTCGGCGCCCGAGATCATGGCAACCTCATTCACCTGAAAAGGCTCGGGCGTGGGGGCGAAATTGGCGCCGAAAAACAACCAGCCAATCAGCCCGATATGGCCTGCACCCGATATGACATGGCCGGTATTCATGGCAGCCTAGTTACCCTGCCCATCCAGCCGTGGGCCGCCGGTATCGGTGACCAGCCCAATATTGGAAAACCCACCGCTGTTCAGCGCGCCCATAACCTCCATCACAGATGAATAGGGCACCGCGCCATCGGCGCGCAAAAACACCCTGTCGCCCTGCCGTTCGGCCGCAATAGCCGCCAGGCGCGCCACCAGCGCATCGCGCGCCACTTCCGTGGTTTGGATCATCACCCGGCCATCGGCGGTTAGGGTGACAGACAGCGGCTCTTCTTGTTCGCCAGGCAGGCTGCTGGCTGCGGTTTTGGGCAGCTCGACCGGCACACCCACCACCATCAGGGGGGCTGCCACCATGAAAATAATCAGCAACACCAACATCACATCCACGAAAGGTGTGACGTTGATTTCCGACATCGGCCGCGCCCGGCCCCCGCGGCGGCGGCGGCGCGACCCGCCCCCCGCCTCTTTTTGCATCACACCCGCGCCCATGGCCTAGGCATCCAGCTGGCGGCTGAGGATGGTGGCAAACTCGTCGGCAAAGGCCTCGTATCCGGCCACGATCTTGTCGCTGTCAGCCGATAGTTTGTTATAAAAAATCACCGCCGGAATGGCCGCCAACAGGCCCAGCCCTGTGGCCAATAGCGCCTCGGCAATGCCGGGGGCCACCACGGCAAGGTTGGTATTTTGCTGCTCGGCGATACCGATAAAGGAATGCATGATCCCCCAAACCGTGCCAAACAGCCCCACAAACGGCGTGACCGAGCCCACCGTGGCCAAAACCGGCAGGCCGCTTTGCAGGGTTTCGGCCTCTTTCGCGATCGCCACATCCATCGAGCGATCGATGCGCGCCTGTGCGCCGGCGATAAAGCCACCATCGGTGCGCAAACTGCGCTGCCATTCGATCATGCCCGCAGCAAAGACCCGCTGCGAGGCCCCCGCTGGTTCGGGGCCGATTTGCTGAAACAGCTCGTCCAGCGGCTCGCCCGACCAAAAGGCCCGGTCAAACACTGCCGCCTCGGCCCGGGCGCGGCGATAGGCCAGGGTTTTTTGAATGATGATCGACCACGACCAAAACGAGGCGCCCACCAGCATGAGCATCACAAGTTTAACGGTAATCGTGGCGCGCGCGAAAAGCGACCACATAGAGAAATCAATCTCTTGGGCCAGCGCAAGGGTTTCTGCTTCCATTTGCCTGCTCGTTGTTTCGCCCGGTTTTCCGGCGCTTTTGCAGGGCAGGTTATCGCATTTGGCTATGAAAGGCCACGCCCTTTCAGATCACATTGCCGGCACGGGCGGTTTCCTGCTGGTGGGGCTGGGCACATTACCATTGCGGCAGGCGCACGGGGCGGCCGGTGGTGCTCATGCAGACAACCGTGACCATGGCGCGAAACAGCACCTGGCCATCGCGGCGCACTTCCTGGCCCATCACCATGCGCGCGGGGCGCTTTTCTGCCACCCAGGTGGCCACCTCTAACAGGTCATCCAGCCGCGCAGGCGCCAGGTAATCAGCCTCGACCCGGCGCACGGCGAAAACGATGCCCTCGACATCTTTCATATGGTTTTGGTCAAGCCCCACGGCGCGCACCCATTCGCTGCGCCCACGTTCGATATAGCGCAGGTAATTGGCGTAATAGACAATACCGGCCATATCCGTGTCTTCGTAATACACGCGCACAGGCAGGGTGAAAACTTGGGGTGTCTCGCTCATGCTGGCACGCTAGGCCCAGTTTGGCCCGGCAGCAAGGGGCACCGGGTAGGTTTCCAAAATTTCGTATTCCGCCCCGTCTTGGTGCAAGATCGCACGATAAAGCGCAAAGCCTGCCACGCTGAAAGGGGCCAGCGCCGTATCACCGCGCGCGGCCAGAAAATCACCCAGCTGCGACAGCGCCTGTGGCCCCGGATGGCGGCCAAACCGGGCCAGTGTGACATGCGGGCGAAACCGGCTGCGCGCCAGATCGATGCCGGCGCTGCGTACGGCACGCTGAACGCGGGCCTGCAGATCGGCCAGGGGCGCGCCGCCCTGGGCACGGATATAAACCGACCGGGGGGCGGTGGGATCGGGCAGATCAAGCCCGGCCAAACGCAGCGAAAAAGGGGCCACATGCAGCATTTCCAAAGACATATGCAGCGCGTCTAGCTGCGCCAAAGTGACATCGCCCAGAAAGGCCAAGGTGAGATGCATGTCGTCAGACGCCACCGCGCGCCCGGTGCGCAAATGCGCGGTGAGCGCTGCCAAATCATCGGCCACATGCTGTGGCATCGGAATTGCCAGAAAGGCCCGCATCAGCTGGGCTGTGCCGCAGCCGCAATGCGGGCCGCCAGGCGCAATGCGATGCTGGGGTCTTGGCTGATTGCGGGCAAAACCGGGTCGTAACTGGCGCGGATCAGCGCTGCAATATCGGGGCGCAGCACGGTATGCCCGCCCGCCTGCGCCAGGGCCGAGCGATCGGTAAAGGCGCGATCTGACCAGAGCAAAATGGTTTGCACCGCCTGCGACAGGGCCAGCACCTCGGCCGAAACCTTGGACAGCTGCGCATCCATGCGCACAAAAACAAAGGCGGCCTTGATCGCGCCCTCGGCATCGAAACGAAAGGCACGGTATTGGTTGGCATCGGCCGCCGCTAACCGGGCGACCAGCGCCCCCAGATCGGGGATCAACCGATCAAGATTGGGCACATCGGGCAGTTCGGCCCAGTCGCGCAGGAAAAACACCATCAGGTTGGCGCCCAGTTCCGGGTCGGTTTCCACCATTTCATGGCCGGCCAGCGCACAAACGGCCTCGAACGCGCCTTTGATCACGCTCAGCGTGCCCTCTTCGGTGCCAAAAACCACCGGGGCAATTGGCCGGCCCCAGCGGGCAAACAGAAATTGCCCATCGGCGCGGGTGAACAGCGGGGTAATCTCGTCGGCGATCATGGTATTGGGCCTTTGGTTGTCGCGTTTTCAGGGCCTTATGCGGGCGCGGGCGCGATTATTCAAACAATCCTTGCTGTGCGGGGGGCTGCGGCGCGGCCAGCCCCAGATGCGCCCAGCCCTTTTGCGCCAGCATCCGGCCGCGCGGGGTGCGCTGGATCAGGCCTTGTTGCAGCAGGAAGGGTTCGATCACCTCTTCCAGGCTATCGCGGCTTTCGGACAGGGCGGCAGACAAGGTTTCAATGCCCACCGGGCCGCCCTGATAGTTTTCGGCAATCAGCGTCAAATAGCGCCGGTCGGCCCCATCAAGGCCCAGCTTATCAACCCCCAGCCGCGTCAGCGCGTGATCTGCGATGGCCTGTGTCACCCGGCCATTGCCCTCGACCAGCGCGAAATCGACCACGCGCCGCAAAAGCCGCCCCGCGATGCGCGGCGTGCCGCGGGCGCGGCGGGCAATTTCTGCGGCGCCATCCTCATCGGCAGGCGCCCCCATCAGCTGTGCATTGCGCGAGATGATCTGGTGCAATTCGGCTTGGGTATAAAAATGCAGCCGCGTGGGAATGCCAAAACGGTCGCGCAGCGGCGTGGTCAGCAGGCCCATGCGGGTGGTGGCGCCCACCAGCGTAAAGGGCTGCAATTCGATACGAACGGTGCGCGCGGCGGGGCCTTCACCGATCACCAGATCAAGCTCGAAATCCTCCATCGCGGGGTAAAGCACCTCTTCCACCGCCGGGTTCAGGCGATGAATTTCATCGATAAACAACACATCGCGCGCTTCCAGATTGGTCAGGATCGCGGCCAGATCACCCGCCTTGGCCAGCACGGGCCCCGAGGTCATGCGGAACCCAACCCCCAGCTCCTTGGCCATGATCTGCGCCAGCGTGGTTTTGCCCAGGCCGGGGGGGCCATGAAACAAGGTATGGTCCATCGCCTCGCCGCGCTGGCGGGCCGATTGGATGAACACGCGTAAATTGGCGCGCGCCTCGGCCTGGCCGATAAATTCATCCAGGCCCTGCGGGCGCAGCGCGCGGTCGGCGTCTTCGGGCAAGGGGGCGGGGCGCAGCGTGGGATCAGGGCTGGGCATGGCTTATCCTTTTGGGGCCAGCAGGCGCAGGGCAGCGCGGATCAGCGTGGCGGTATCGGCATCGGGCGCATCGGTTGCCACCTGCGCCACGGCGGCCGCACCTTCGGCAGGGGCATAGCCCAGGTTAGACAGGGCCGAAAGCGCCTCGGATTGTGCGGCGGCCTGGGCATGGGCGGGTGCTGTGGCAGGCGCTTTTGGCGGTGCTTTGGGCGCCTCGGCGATATCGCCATCATCCAGCACATCCGCAGGCAGGGGGGCCGCAGCCCCCGCCCCTGCCCCCATGGCCATAAGCGTGGGCGCCTTATCTTTCAGCTCGATCACAACGCGCTGTGCGGTTTTGGGGCCAATACCCTTGGCCGCCTTGATGGCCGCCACATCGCCCAGCGCAATGGCACGGCTGGTGCCCTCGGCCCCCAACGCCCCCAAAATGGCCAAGGCCGCCTTGGCCCCCACGCCCTGCACGGTTAACAGCAGGCGGAACCATTCCTTTTCCAACAGCGTCAAAAAGCCGTAAAGCTGCAGCAGATCTTCGCGCACCAGCAATTCGGTATAAAGCGCCACCGCCTGCCCGGGGCCGGGCAGCTGGGCCAGGCTGCGATCGCTGCAAAAAACCAGATAGCCCACGCCGCGCACATCGACCAAAACATGGTCATCGGCACGATATTCCAGCCGCCCCGCGATTTTCCCAATCATGCCGTTGCCCTTTTCACCGCATCTGCCAGCTTTGTGGCCGATGCCCCCTGATACGCATGGCAAATCGCCACTGCCAGCGCATCGGCGGCATCGGCGCCGTTGATCTGCGCCCCCGGCAGCTGCATGCGCACCATATGCTCGATTTGCCCCTTTTGCGCATGGCCCACGCCAACCACGGTTTTTTTCACCGCATTTGGGGCATATTCGCCCACCGGAATGCCAAATTTCGCCGGCACCAGCAGCGCGATTGCCCGCGCTTGGCCCAGTTTCAGCGTTCCGGCGCCATCTTTGTTGACAAATGTATGCTCTACCGCGGCGGTGTTGGGCTGGTAATGGTCAACAACCTCGCCCAATTGCTGGTAAAGCGACAGCAAGCGCAGCGCCAAATCGCCACCGACCGAGTGCAAAATGCCATTGGCAACATGGCTCAGGCGATTCCCTTGCACATCAATCACCCCCCAACCAAGGTTGCGTAGGCCTGGATCCAGCCCCAAAACCCGCATCACCGCCCCCGAACATTGTTGCTTTAAAGACGCACTAGCACGAAACGCGAACAAACGCCAAGCTGAAACCAACATGGCGGCGGCGGGCTTTTTTGCTGCATAGCAGCATTTTCCTGCCGAAATTCGCCGTGGCGCCGCGCAAAAACGACATATGCGCACCCGGCTGACATCCCTTTGTTTATTGGCTAAAGTGCCAAAAGCGACCTATGCACACAAAGCATGCCGCACATGCAAAAAATGGAACTTGCGCAAAGAGGCACCCGGCCTTAGATGCGCCGCACACCGAGTGGTTCACAACCCGCCTAGAATATCATCGCAAGGACCAGAACATGGCTATTTTTGAAACAACCCGCACCCAAGCCACCCCCGTTGGCGGCTTCTTTTCGGCACTTATTGCCGCTGTAATCAGCTGGAACGATGCGCGCGTGACCCGCACTGCGCTGTCGCGGCTGACCGACCGCGAGCTGGAAGACATCGGTCTTTGCCGCGGCGATATCGACTACGTGTCGCGCCAGTCCTGACCCCCTCGTTCAGGCGGGTTACCGGCACGAAAGAAGGGCCGCGCAGCGATGCGCGGCCTTTTTTGCGTTTCAAATGAGGCTGTTACACGCCTATTGGCGCTGCAACGTCAGGGTTGTCCATTCGCCAATTTCTTCGCGGTGCTCTAGCGCCATACCGTTATCGGCGTAAACTTGCGCCACTTCATCGGCCTGCTCGTTCAAGATGCCCGATAGAATGATCTTGCCTTGGGGCTGGGTATATTGCGCCATATCGGGGGCCAGGGCGATCAGCGGGCCTTTGAGAATATTGGCAAAAACCAGATCAAAGGGCGCGGCCGCTTTCAATGCGTCATGCTCGAAACCCACCGCCTCGAGGCAGCGCACGCGGCCTTGCAGCCCGTTGGCCGCCACATTGGCCTCGGCCACCTCGACAGCGACAGCATCGATATCGCTGGCCAGCACTTCGCCCGGCCACATGCAGGCAGCGGCCATGGCCAAAACCGCCGTGCCACAGCCAATATCCACCACGCGCTGGCCACGAAAACCGGCCGTATCCAGCCGGTCAACCGCGCGCAAGCAGCCCAGCGTGGTGCCATGATGGCCGGTGCCAAAGGCCATCGCCGCCTCGATCAGCAAGGGCTGGCAATCGGCGGGCACTTTATCGGCATCGTGGCTGCCATAGACAAAAAAGCGCCCCGCAACCACGGGTGTTAATTCGCGGCGCACCTTGGCCACCCAATCGGTTTCGGGCAGTTCTGACACGACAAAGGGCTTGGCCCCATGCGCCTTGGCCAATAGCGCCAGGCCCAGGTCATCAGGCGCCTCGACGAAATAGCACGCCACCTCGCGCAGGCCCGATCCATCTTCGATCTCGTAGACCCCAACACCGATGGGTTCGGGCACCAGGTTTTCCAGCGCGGCGCCCAGCGCCTCGGCCTGGTCTTGCCCTGCTAGGGTGGTGATGGCTGTGAACGTGGGCATGGTATGCTCCTTAATGGCTGCGCCTTGGCGTTAGGCCCGATGCACCGCAGGGTCAAGCCCGGCGCGCGCGCCCCGCACAACAAAGCGCCAGCCCGCCCAGGCCACCAATGCCCCTACCAGCACATTGGCCAGCGCCTGCGCGACGATCACGCCAAACCCGGCCCAAATCGCCCCCAGGCCAAAGGCCAAAGGCGCCATCAGCAGGCCATCGCGCGCCCAATTGGCCGCTGTTGCCCAAACCGGGCGGCCCAAATTGTTAAAGGCGGCATTGGCCACAAACAGCGCGCCGGTGAACACGAAACTGCCCGCACCGATCCAGGCAAACCAATGCACCACCTGCGCGCCATCGGCCCCAAGCCCAAAAGCGCGGGCCAGATAATCGGCAAATACCACCATCAAAGCCCAGACAACCGCGGTGTAAATCGCGCAGAATTTCAAAGCATCCACATAGGCCTGGCGCACGCGGTCATGCAGGCCCGCGCCATAGTTTTGGCCGATGATGCCGCCAATGGCGCCCGATAGGGCAAAGATGCCGCCAAAGCCCAAGATCTGCAGGCGCGCCACCACACCCAAACCCGCCACCGCGCTTTCGCCATGGGCCGCCATGGCCTTGATCAACACCCAATTGCCAAAGGGGGTGGAAACCTGGGTGGCAACAGCCGGCACGGCAATGGCAAAAAACGGGCGCCAGATATGCGCCAGATCGGCCCGGCTGGGCCGGCCCATCAGGCCTTGGCGCGTGACCCAATACAGGCCAAACCCCGCCATAACGCCGCGTGAAATTACAATGGCCAGCCCTGCCCCCGGCACACCCCAGCCCAAAACCACGATCAAAATCGGGTCAATCACCAGCGCCACCAGCCCGCCCACAGATGTTACCATCATCGAGCGCCACGCCTCGCCCGCGGCGCGCAGCACTGCGCTGGATGTCATTGCCATGGCAATCAGCGGCAGCGAAGGCAGCGAGATTTGCAAAAACTGCGCCCCCACCCGCAGCACCTCGCCCTCGGCGCCGGACCAGGCCAAAATTTCGAAGCGCCAGAAATAGACCACAACCGCAATCGCGCTTTGCAGCGTGGTGACATATATCAACGCCGAAACCGCCACGCGGCGGGCACGGTCGGGGTTGCCCTGCCCCAAGGCCCGCGCCACCAGCGCCACCGCCGCGATCATCATGCCGATGGCCACGGAGACCACGAAAAACTGTATGGTGCCGGCAATGCCCACGGCGCTGATCAGATGCTCGTCTTGCAGGCGGCTGATCCAGTAGAGCGCCAGGAAATCGACCAAAAACATAAAGCTTAGGCCAAGCGAGCCGGTCAGCGTCATGACCACGACATGGCGCATCGTGGACCCGGTCAAGAATTTTGCCGACTTATCCATTTCAGATCCAATCTGGTGTTATTGGGCCGGGCTGGCCAGCACGGTGCGGGTGAAAATGGTTTCCCGCCCCGGTTCGGGGTGGCGCGGAATGCACAGCGCCAAGCCCAGCGAGGTGGTGGCCATAGCCGCCGCCAGCACAAACACCGCGGTGGGTGACACCAGCCACATCAGCCCCAAGGCCCAAGGCAGGCCCACCGCCGCGATGTGATTGATGGTAAAGGCCACAGCCGCCGTGGGGGCGATATCGGCCGGATCGGCGATTTTTTGGAAATAGGTTTTCAGCGCCAAAGCCAGCGCAAACAGCATGTGATCCACCACATATAAAACCGAGGCCAGCACCACGCCCCAGCCAAACCAGTAAAGCCCGCCATAGGCCAGAAATACAATCGCCAGCCCGCTATATTCAAACACCAGCGTATTACGCTCGCCAAACCGGGCCACAGCACGACCAAAGACCGGGGCAAGCCCCATATTGATCACCAGGTTGATCATGAACAGCGCCGTCACCTCGTGCACGTCAAAGCCAAATTTCTCGACCATCATGAAGCCGGCAAAGACGATAAAGATCTGTCGCCGGGCGCCTGCCATGAATTGCAAGGCGTAATACAGCCAATAGCGGCGGCGCAGGATCAGGCGCTTTTTCTGCGGGTTTGGCGCCTCGAATTGCGGGTAGAGCAGGTAACAGATCACCGCGATCACCGCGGTGATACCGCCAGACACCAGATAGACCAGATCATAAGACAGATCAAAGGCGCGCCATGTCATCACGATCAGCCCATAGGCCACCAGCGTTGCCGCCGAACCCGCCGCCAGCAGCCAGCCCAGAATTTGCGGCGCACGGTCTTTGGGCAACCATTGCAACTGCAGCGATTGGTTGACGGTTTCGTAATAGTGAAACCCGATCGAGCTGAGCATCGTGATGGTCAGGATGCCGCCCATCGTGGGGAACCACGCGGTAACGGCGGTGGCCACACCCAGCATAAACAGCGAAACCAGCCCCAAGACCTGCTCGCGCATCAGCAGCAGCACCGCGATCACGCCCACCGCCAAAAAGCCCGGTATCTCGCGCACGGTATGCAACAGGCCAATATCGGCACCATCAAACCCTGCCACCTCGATCACAAAGTTATTCAGCAGCGCCGACCAGGTGTTAAAGGCAATCGGCATACCCAACGCCATGCAAAACAGCAGCGCGATAGGACGGCGCCAAAACGGCAGGCCCTGGGCCTGAGCAAGGGTGATGGTTTTCATGCTTTGCCCATACGCCTTTTCCCCGCCTTTGGTAAGAGCGCAACACTACGGTAGGCGGGCAGTAGCGGGGTGATCGGCCAATATGATCTGAATCAAGGCAGGCGAGCTGCGCATAGCCGCATATACCCCCGAAACACAAAGGAGCCGCAGATGGATTTGCTGTCGCTTGTAGAAACCCTGGGCGAGCCGGAAACCGCAGCGCTATTGGGCCTGGCCACCGGCGTTATTTTTGGCGTGTCGGCGCAGCGCTCGCGGTTTTGCCTGCGCGCGGCCACGGTGGAATTTGCCCGCCGCCAGATGGGCGATAAAGTGGCGGTGTGGTTTTTAACCTTTTCCACAGCGGTGGTTTGGGTGCAGGCCGCGCAGTTACTGGGGCTTTTTGATGCCGCAAACGCCCGCCAAATGGCCATTCCCGGCAGCTGGTCTGGGGCCATTATCGGCGGGTTGATCTTTGGCGTGGGCATGGTGCTGGCACGCGGCTGTTCGGGGCGTTTGCTGGTGCTGGCGGCCACGGGCAACCTGCGATCGGTGGTGGCGGGGCTAGTGTTTGCGGTGGTGGCACAGATGAGCCTGGCCGGCATTTTGGCAGACAGCCGCAACACGCTGGCCGCGCTTTGGGTCACGCAAGGGGGGCGCAATCTAGATCTGTTGGGCGCTTTTGGCCTGCCAGATTGGGGCGGGTTGGCCATTGGGGTGGTGTTTGCGGTGCTGGCCTTGGTTTTGTCATGGCGCAACCAAATCCCGGTGATGCGAATCATTTTTGGCGCGGGCGTGGGCTTTGCCGTGGCGGTGGGCTGGGTCAGCACCCATGCTTTGTCGCAGCTGGCCTTTGACCCGGTGACAGTGGAAAGCGTCACGTTTTCAGGCCCATCGGCCCATACGCTGATGTTTTTTCTGGATCGCAACGAGGTGATGCAATTCTCGGTGGGGCTGGTGCCCGGGGTTGTGCTGGGCTCGTTCAGCAGCGCGGTGGTGATGGGCGAGTTTAAATTCGAAGGCTTCAGCGATGCCGCAACCATGCGCCGGTCGATGTTTGGGGCGGTGCTGATGGGCTTTGGCGCCATGCTGGCGGGGGGCTGCGCCATTGGTGCAGGCGTGACTGGCGGATCGGTTTTTGCGGGCACGGCCTGGCTGGCGCTGTTTTGCATGTGGCTGGGCGCCATGGCCACGGATTTCGTTCTAGATCAACGCGGCCAGCGCGCAGGCCTGCTGGCATAATGGCCAGACAGGCGGGGTGGCTAGAAAAAGCTTTGCGGGTCAATGTCGATGGCCAGCCGCACTTGTGCAGGCAGGCGCAGCTGCCCCACCCAAGCCGCCAGCGCCGGCTGCAGCGCCACGCCGCGATCGGCCTTGACCAATAACCGCACGCGGTGGCGCCCCCGAATGCGCGCAATGGGTGCGGGCGCAGGCCCGAAAACCTGCGCGCCCACGCGCAGCAAAGGGCCCGTGCGCCGGGCCAGTTCCTGGCCCAGATCAAAGGCCGCTTGCGGGTTTGGGGCGGAAATGATGATACCGGCCATACGCCCATAGGGCGGCACGCCGGCCTGCTGGCGCAGCGCGGCCTCGGCCTGCCAAAACCCCTGCTCGTCACCACCCAAAATGGCGCGGATCACCGGGTGTTCGGGCTGATAGGTTTGCAACATGGCCACGCCTGCGCGTTCGGCCCGGCCTGCGCGGCCCGCCACCTGGCGCATCAGCTGAAAGGTGCGTTCCGCGGCGCGCAAATCTGATCCTTGCAGCCCCAGATCGGCATCGATCACCCCCACCAGCGTAAGGCGGGGAAAATTATGCCCCTTGGCCACCAGCTGGGTGCCAATGATGATATCGGCCTCGCCCGCAGCGATGGCGGCAATCTGCGCCTTGAGCGCGCGCGCACTGCCAAACATATCCGAGCTAAGCGTGGCAATACGCGCATGCGGGAAAAGTGCGGCCGCCTCTTCGCCCAGCCGCTCGACCCCGGGGCCAACAGCGGCCAATCGCCCCTCGACATGGCAGGCGGGGCAGGCATCGGGCATGGGTTTGGTTTCGCCGCATTGGTGGCACACAAGGCGTTTCAAAAACCGGTGCTCGACCATCCGCGCATCGCAGTGATCGCAGCCGATCTGGTGGCCACAGGCCCGGCACAGCGTGACCGGCGCATAGCCACGGCGATTGATGAACAAAAGCGCCTGTTCGCCCGCCGCAATACGCGCGTTTACCGCCCCCTGCAGCGGCGCCGAAATCCAGCGCTGCGCCGGCAAGGTTTCGGCGCGCATATCGATGGCCTGCATCTGGGGCAGCACACTGGCGCCAAAGCGGTTGGCCAAGACCAGCTTTTGGTATTTGCCCGCCTCGGCATTGGCCCAAGTTTCCAAACTGGGCGTGGCCGAGGCCAGCACCACCCGCGCGCCGCAAATACTGGCGCGCAGCACCGCCATATCGCGGGCGTTATAAATCACGCCTTCCTCTTGCTTATACGAGGTGTCGTGTTCTTCATCCACCACAACCAGCCCCAGGTTTTGATAGGGTAAAAACAGCGCCGATCGGGCGCCCACCACCAGCCCCACACCGCCCTCGGCGGCCATGCGCCACACCCGGCGCCGTTCGGTCAGGGTGACGCCCGAATGCCATTCGGCGGGGCGCGCGCCAAAGCGTGCCTCGACCCGGGTTAAAAATTCTTGCGTCAGGGCGATTTCAGGCAGCAAAACCAGCGCCTGGCGCCCCATCCGCAGGCATTCGGCCACCGCCTCGAGATAGACCTCGGTTTTGCCCGAACCGGTGACACCATGCAAAAGCGTGGTGCCATAGCCCCCCGCGCGCAGCCCCGCCACCAGCAGCTGCGCGGCCTCGTCCTGTGCCGCGGTCAGGGCGCGGGCGCCATGGCCCGGATCTAGCCGCTGAAAGGGCAGATCGCGTGGGCTGTCCTCTTCGCGCAGCGCGCCTTGGGCCACTAGCCCCTTGATCACGCTGCTGGTCACGCCCGCGCTGGCCGAAAGCTCGCCCATGGTAAAGGCCAAGCCGCCATAGTCTTGCAGCACTTGCAAAACGCGGGCGCGCGCCTCGGTCAGGCGGGCGGGGGGCTGGGCGCCCAAACGGTATATCTTGCGCATCGCGGGCGGATCACCCAAGCCCGGCGCGCGCGTGGCAAGCCGCAGCATTTGCGACAGGGGGGTTAGCGTATATTCGCCCGCCCGCGTCAGAAATTCTTGCAATTCTTCGCGCATCGGCGGCACATCAAGCAGTTTGTGCACCGCGCGTATCTTGGCCGGGTCGAACCGCCCCTCGCCCGGGCCCCACACCACGCCCAAAACCCGGCGTGGCCCCAGCGGCACCTGCACAAAGGCCCCCAGCATGCAGCCCCCCTCGGGCGCGCGGTAATCAAGCAGGCGGTCCAGCGGCTCGGCTGTCAGCACCGCCACCAATGCCCCTTGTTCAAAGAATGCGCTCACGCCGACATGCCCCGCAGTTTTCGGTTTCGACTTCCAGTCCTATGGGGTAAAGGCGGGGCGGAGCAAGCCCACTGCCATAGGAGCCAGCCATGAAATTCTTCGTGGACACCGCCGACATCGCCGCCATTTCCGAACTGAACGATCTTGGAATCGTCGATGGCGTTACCACAAACCCCTCGCTGATCAAAAAATCAGGCCGCGATATTTTGGAAGTTACCAAAGAAATCGCCGCTTTGGTCGATGGCCCGGTCAGCGCCGAAGTTGTCGCCACCGACGCCAGCGCCATGATCGCCGAAGGGCGCAAGCTGGCCGCGATTGCCGACAATATTGCCATCAAACTGCCGCTGACATGGGACGGGCTGAAAGCCTGCAAAACCCTGTCCTCCGAGGGGCATATGATCAATGTCACCTTGTGTTTCTCGGCCAATCAGGCCCTGTTGGCCGCCAAAGCGGGCGCCACATTCATCAGCCCGTTCATCGGGCGCCTGGACGACATCAACCTTGATGGCATGGAACTGATCGCCGATATCCGCGAGATTTACGACAACTACGGCTTTGAAACCCAAATCTTGGCCGCCTCGATCCGCACGGTTAATCACGTGTCGGATGCCGCGAAAATTGGGGCCGATGTCATGACCGCACCGCCCGAAGTGATCAAGAAACTGGCACAGCACCCGCTGACCGATGCAGGCCTGGCGCAGTTTTTGAAAGACGCGGAAAGCGCGGGCATTAAAATCGTCTAAGCCGGCGCAAACCGCCCGCTTGCGAAACCCACACGCCTTTGGGCGCGCAGGGCCTGCCCTAGGGGCGGGCCTTCTTCATTGACAAAACCCCGCCTGATCCCGCAGAAACCGGAAAAAATAGCAGAAAACCGGGGAAAGCTTTGATAAGCTTCCCGACAAACGCAAAAGCCGGGGCACGAGGCAAGCATGACCACCAAGCCGAAAATTGACGAGGCGGTACGCGACCAAATCTTGGCCCAGCCCGATGTGGTGCTGGAAGATGCCGATTTGATGCGCGCCTTGGTCATGGCCAATGACCGCGCCATGGGCAGCAATATCGTGGATCTGCGCGGCCTTGCGATGGAGCGGCTAGAGGCGCGCCTGACCCGGCTGGAAGATACCCATCGCAACGTGATCGCTGCCGCCTACGAAAACCTGGCGGGCACAAACCAGGTGCATCGCGCCATTTTGTGCATGCTAGATCCGATTGATTTCGAAGGGTTTTTGCGCAACCTCGGCAGCGAGGTTGCGGCCATTTTGCGTGTGGATACCATCCGCTTGGTGCTGGAAAGTGCCCAGCCAGATGGCGCGCCGGCCTCGGAAAAACTGGGCAATGTGCTGCATGTGGCGGGGCCTGGGTTTGTCGATGATTATCTGACCGGCGGGCGCGGCACGCCCGTGCGCCCGGTGGTGTTGCGCCAAATCCGCGAGGGCAGCGCCGCAGTTTATGGCGAGGCCTCGGGGTGGTTGCGATCCGAGGCCTGTTTGCGGCTGGATTTCGGCAGCGGGCGCCTGCCCGGCATGTTGTTGATGGGTGCCGAAGACCCACATCAGTTTTCACCCAGCCAAGGCGTTGATTTGCTGACATTTTTCGCAGGCGTCTTTGAAAGGGTGATGCGCCGTTGGCTGTCATGAGCCATGTCTCACCCGGTGCCACGCAAGCCATGGCCGATTGGCTGGATCGTCAAAGCGCGCTAAAGGGCGCGGCCGATAACACAATTGCCGCCTATCGCCATGATGTGGCAGGGTTTTTGGGGTTTTTGGGCCAGCATTTGGGGCAGGCGCCGGGCTGCATGGCCTTGGGCGGGGTGCAAACCAGCGACATGCGCGCCTGGATGGCGCATGAACGCGCGCAGGGCATCGGCCCGCGTTCGCTGGCGCGCAAACTGTCGGCCGTCAAAAGCTTTGTTCGCTGGCTGGCCGAACGTGACGGGTTTGACCCCACCGCAATCTTGGCCACGCGCAGCCCGAAGTTTCAGAAAAAACTGCCCCGCCCCCTGGCTGTGGATGCCGCCCGCGCCATGCTGGACCGGGTTGAATTACAAGCCCCGGCACCTTGGGTGGCAGCGCGCGATCTGGCGGTTGTCACGCTGCTTTACGGCTGCGGTTTGCGCATATCCGAGGCGCTTTCGCTGCGCGGGGCCGATGTGCCCCTGGGCGATATGCTGCGCATCATCGGCAAGGGCGGCAAAGAGCGGTTGGTGCCCGTTTTGCCTGCCGCCCAACAGGCCATGGCGCAGTATCTGCGCCTGTTGCCACACCCGGTGGCGGCCGATGGCGCTGTGTTTCTTGGCGTGCGGGGTGGCCCCTTGGGCCCGCGCGCCATCCAAAAAGTGGTAGAACAGGCGCGCCTGCAGCTGGGCCTGCCCGCCACTGCCACACCCCATGCCATGCGCCACAGCTTTGCCACCCATTTGCTGGATGCGGGCGGCGATTTGCGCGCCATTCAGGAATTGCTGGGGCATGCCTCGCTTTCTACAACGCAGGCCTATACAGCCGTAGACACCGCCCGCCTGCTGCAGGTCTACGAGGCCACCCACCCCCGGGCGCGCGCGACGAATTCTGAAAGGTAGGTCATTTTGTCGATCCAATTCAAAGCGTTATTGGTGCATTTGCTCACCGCGACGGGCGCAGTTTTTGCCATGCTGGCCATGCTGGCCGCGGTCGAGGAAAAGTGGAGCTTGATGTTTTTATGGCTGGTCGTGGCCTTTGCCGTCGATGGGATCGATGGCCCATTGGCGCGCAAATATGACGTCAAAACCAACGCCCCCGAATTTGACGGGGTATTGTTGGATCTGATCATCGATTACCTGACTTATGTTTTCGTGCCCGCCTATGCGCTGTTCAAATCGGGGCTGTTGCCGGGCTGGACGGGCTGGTTTGCCATCATCGTCATCACCTTTGCCAGCGCCATGTATTTTGCAGACAACCGAATGAAAACAAAAGACAATTCATTCTCGGGCTTTCCCGGATGCTGGAACATGCTGGTGCTGGTCTTGTTTGCTGTGCAGCCCAATTTCTATGTCATCGTGGGGCTGGTGGCGCTGTTGGCGATTGCCATGTTCACACCGTTGAAATTCATCCATCCCGTGCGCACGCAGCGGTGGCGCCGCCTGTCGCTGCCCGTGGCACTGGCCTGGACAATTTTTGCAGGCTGGGCCGCATGGGTTGATTTTCACCCCGGCAGCTGGGCGCATTGGGGGCTGGTGGCCACCAGCCTGTATTTGCTGGGCGTGGGGATTATGCAGCAACTGATCCCCGCGCGCGCCACCCCCAGCTGAACAGAAAAAAGGCACGCAAAGCGTGCCTTTTTAG
>CAJXSO010000010.1 GCA_913061505.1 uncultured Lutimaribacter sp. | reverse complement strand
CATTCGCATCTGTTGCATAGATATCTGAAACGATGTTCGAGGCCACAGCGCTTAGCAATCGCCGGCGCAGTTGCTCTTCGAACAGTTCAACATCTGTCTTTTCGCGTGTTGGGTTAAAATCGGGCTTTTGTTGCTCGAGTAAATTCAGAAAATAATTGGTATTCAGGCCACTTCCGCCAAAGGACGGCAATGTAAACCTGTAGGTCAGTTCCGCGCCCTGTACAGGCGCACACGCAAGGGTTGCTAGCACACATATGGGTTTCAAAGTTTTATTGCCTGTTTTCAGCATGGTAAGCCTCCGCTGACAGGGCTGCGCATGCGCCACTTGATGCTTTGCTGGAAAAACCAAACTGCGCAGGGCTATTTTTGCGCCATTACCGGCGTTTGTTTTGCCCCTTTGAACACATCAAGAAAACCACCCTGGCAAGCCATCAAGCAGCACGGCTGCCCGCGCATTTTTCTTTTCGCTTGCTTTAAAACTGCTCGATCACCAGTTTTTTATTTCCGTTCACTTCGGTCTCGACGATGTTTGCCGCCGAGTGCTGTGCAAGCGTATAGGTGTTTTTATTGCCATCAATTGTTACAGTCGCCCGCGCAGTCGCAATGCTTTGCGTGACAGATACGTTGTTGCTGTTGCCATCAATGCTTAGGCTCAAATAAACACTTGCCGCTGATTGTGTTGCGGAAAACACGTTATTATTCCCTGCGACATTCGCTACAAACTGTGCGCCCTGTGCATTGGCTGTTTGCGTCAACGACCCTTCATTATTATTTCCGCTGATATAAAGATCTGCCGTGCCATCGCTGCCGCTTTGCGTGATTGTCACTGCGTTTTGCAGCCCATAAACATTAAGGTTTGTCGTTGCACTGGCCTCCTGGGTTACATCAGCGGTGTTTTCATCCCCCTCAATATACAGATGGCTATACGCGCCATCGCTTGCCTGCGCCAAATCAACATCTGTATCGTTTCCCAAAACTGTAAGGATGGCGGTGTTGGTATTACCGGTTTGCACCGCGTCTAGCGCGGCATTTTCTGCAATAGCTGTTACAGCCGCAATATTTTCATTACCGGTTTGGGTTACGTTCGCCTGCCCACGCCCGGTGGTTGCGTTGAGAAATGCAAAGATCCCGTTGTTATCGCCCGTTTGCACGGTATGAATACCCGTGGCCATAGCGCCGATTTGGCCAACGACCAAAGTGTTGGCATTCCCCATCTGGTCTAGAACCGCCAATGCGCCATCGCCAATCTGATAAAGGGTAACGGCATTGTCGTTGCCCACGCTGTCAATATCAGCGTCGCCGCCAGCCCCAAGCTGTGTTCCAAAAACTGTATTCCGCAGCCCAACCACATCTATTGCCGTTGTGGCGGTTGTCGCCGCCGCTGTGGCGCCAAGCGCTGTATCAACGATTGTGCTAATTTGGCCGGAAAGGGTGGTTTGTTGATCTGACTTGTTATCAACAATTGCACTGCTGCGTCCGTAAAACCCGCCGGCAGCCCATGCATTTACAAATGCGGTTGCAGTCACCGCATCGGATTGACCCTGATAAAACTGCACAAAATTTGCGTCTTCTGCCTGCCCCGAGGCGCTAGAGTCTACCGAAAACGTTAGGCTGTTGCCTTCAGCAAATGCAGCAGGAGCCTGCAGAGCGCAGCACATAAACACACCAAACGCGGCTTTGCGAACCGGAGGTTCATTTAGATACTGGCACATCTTTTGTCTCCTTTGAGATCAATGTATCTTTAGTATGTCAGCATTTTATCAAAAGTCTACAATAAATACTAAATCGCTTTTTTCTCATTGAAACATGCGCTTAACGATCTTTTTGCACGCATGCGAAAACCGAATGCGAATTGCAAAGATTAGCAATGCAACCTTTAATAGAATTTGTAGGTTTAATTTCAGCCCAACCCCGCGCCGCACGTTTCGCCCACCCCCAGCAAAGGCCAGGAAAACAGGCACTTAGCCGGCCGGGTTAATTTCCCCAGTATCCAGCACCGGCGAGGCATCCATATCCTCGGCGTCCAGCATCGTGGCCACACGTTCAAGGCTTGCGACAAGCATTGCCTGCTCCCAATCCTGCATCGCTGCGAATTTGCGCACAAACCGTTGCTGCAACGGGTCTGGGGCGTTCACCAAAACATCGCGGCCCGCGTCGGTTAAGGTTATTTCGGCTTGCCGCCGATCCAGTGCCGACTTTTGCCGAACGACAAGCCCATCGCGGACAAGTTTATCAACCAGCGAAGTCACCGTCCCCTGAGACACGCGCATGCGGGTCGAAATTGTTTTGGCAGTTACCAACCCTTGCTCGTTGATAATCTGCAAAACCCGAAACTGCGTTGGGGTAACGCCGGTGATCTGGCGAATTTCCTTACCGAAAAGCTCGGTCGAGCGAACGATCCGGCGCAAGGCAATCAGGCTGCTGTCGATGCGGTCCATCCGCCCTCCGATAGTTTGATAGCCAAAGCATAGCATGCCTTTTCTGCCCCAGCAATTTTCAAAATAATTTGCACATCAAAGCATTTATATCAGGAAAACCCTGAATTTTTTCTCTTATTTACTAGGCTTACTACAGTATTTGGAAATTTTTTGTTCGATTGTTGAATTTTCTACAGACGCATGTTAGTTCGACTATCGAAGCGAAAGGAGCCATCAAATGCAACACCCCGCTCACCCCATGCGCCCCGAGCTGCCAAGCTTGCGCAAGCCTGTCGCCAAAGACGGTGCAGATATTTGGAAACTGATCCGCGCGTGCCGACCGCTTGATGAAAATTCGATGTATTGCAACCTGCTGCAATGCGATCACTTTGCCGATACATGTGTGGTTGCGCAGCGGTCGGGCGAAATTGTCGGCTGGGTTTCCGCCTATGTCATGCCCAATGAACCCGACACGCTGTTTGTGTGGCAAGTTGCGGTGGCTGATACGGCACGCGGCCATGGTTTGGGCGCGTTGATGCTGCAAAACATCCTAAACCGCCCCCAATGCAAAGATGTCAGCCGGGTGCAAACCACGATCACGGCTGACAATGAGGCGTCTTGGGCCATGTTTCGCAAATTTGGCCGCGTGATGGGCGCAAAGCTGGATGTCAAAGCCTATTACACGCAGGCGCTACATTTCCAAGAGCGCCACAAAACCGAGCATCTGGTCACCATCCCCTTGTCGCGACAGGCCGCGCTTGCAGCTTAGCGCATGCGCATTCCTGCCCTGTTCAGCCCACTCTATCGCCCATTTCCAAAGCCTGAGAGAGGTCGTATGTCTACGCACCCAGCCGATATTGCCATTTTCAAACGCCGTGAATCCGAGGCCCGCAGTTATTGCCGGGGGTTTGACACCGTATTCACCCATGCAAGCGGCTCTGAAATGACAGCCCATGACGGAACCCGCTATATCGATTTTCTCGCCGGCTGCTCGTCGTTAAACTATGGGCACAATGACCCAGATCTGAAAGCGGCGTTGATCGATCATATTCAATCCGACGGCGTGGCGCATGGGCTGGATATGCATACCGATGCTAAAGCCAGCTTTATTGCCACATTTGAACAGCTTATCCTGGCCCCGCGGGCCATGCCGCACAAGCTGATGTTCACCGGGCCGACCGGGGCCAATGCCGTAGAGGCCGCGATGAAAATCGCGCGCAAGGCCACAGGCCGCTCGAATATCATCGCCTTCACCAATGGCTTTCACGGCGTCACCCAAGGCGCACTGGCCGCGACGGGAAACAGCTATCACCGCGGCGGCGCAGGCATGACATTAAACGGCGTCACCCGCATGCCCTATGATGGCTACTTTGCCGGTTGCACCGATACCGCAGATTTTCTCGAGGCGATGCTGAATGACCGCTCCAGCGGCATAGATGCGCCTGCGGCAATCATCCTTGAAACCGTGCAAGGCGAAGGCGGGCTGAACGTTGCCAGCCCATCTTGGCTGAAACGCGTGGCAAGCCTGGCTGAACAGGCGGGTGCGCTTTTGATTATCGACGATGTGCAGGCGGGCTGTGGCCGAACTGGCACGTTTTTTTCATTCGAAAGCATGGGCATTTCGCCCGATATCGTCACGCTGGCGAAATCAATTTCGGGCTTTGGCCTGCCCATGGGGCTGGTTTTGGTTAAGCCCCAGCATGATGTGATGGGCCCGGCCGAACATAACGGAACCTTCCGTGGCAATACGCACGCCTTTGTCACGGCCCGTGCGGCGCTGGAAAAATTTTGGGCGGATCCGCAATTTCAAAAAGATATCGCCCGCCGGGCTGATTTGGTTGAAGACGGCTTGCAACAGATTGCGGCCATGATCCCCGGCGCGTGCCTCAAGGGGCGCGGCATGATGCGTGGGGTCGATGTAAAAAGCGGCGCCTTGGCCGGTGATATCTGCGCCCGCGCCTTTCAAAACGGCCTGATTATCGAAACCTCGGGCGCAGAGGATGAGGTGATCAAAATCCTCGCCCCATTAACCACACCCGACGACACGCTGCGCGCCGGATTGAAAATTCTGATCAGCGCCACAAAGGCGACGCTGAACACAAAAAAGATTGCTGCGGAGTAAGGCCATGATTGTACGCGATTTTAACGAGATCATCAAAAACGAAGGCGACCGCGTCGTATCTGACGCACAGTGGAGCAGCGTGCGCATGTTGCTGGCAGATGATGGAATGGGGTTTTCCTTTCACATCACCTTTCTAGAACCCGGCTCTGAACACACGTTTGAATATAAAAACCACTTTGAGAGCGTTTATTGCATGCAGGGCACCGGCTCGATCACCGATATTGCAACCGGGCAAACCCACCATATCAAACCGGGGGTGATGTACGCGCTAGACAAGCACGACCGCCACATCCTGCGCGCAACAGAACAGCTGGTCATGGCGTGCTGCTTTAACCCGCCGGTCACGGGAAAAGAAGTGCATCGCGCAGATGGCTCCTACGCCGCCGCGGACGAGCTAAATTCAGCCTGAGCAGCCCCAGTAAACACTGTAGAAAACCGGCCACAGCGCTGATGCGGCACAAACATGCCAAGCGATCCGTTTGATTTAAGGTGGTGAATGGTGCCCCCACACGGACTCGAACCGCGGACCCACTGATTACAAATCAGTTGCTCTACCAGCTGAGCTATAGGGGCACATCCGGTGCGCTTGGCGCCGAATCTGGCTGTGTTGATAGTGTGGTTTTTGCGATAAATAAAGCCCAATGGTGCAAAAAATTGGGGGTGGGTTTTGGTTTTTTGCGCAGCGCCCTTTACCGGTTTGCGCGCGCCAAAAGCGCCACGGCAGCCAGGCCCACCAAGATCACCAGCACCGCGGCGGGGGCGGCATCGCCCAGGTTTTCAAGGCTGGCCTGATCATGCACGCGTGTGGCTAAGGTGTTGAAGTTAAAGGGCCGCAGCAACAATGTGGCGGGCAATTCCTTGACGCAATCGACAAACACCAACAGCAAGGCTGACCCCACCGAAGCCCGGATCAGGGGAAAATAGATCTGGCGCAGCACCTGGCCCTGGCTGCGCCCCAGGCTGCGCGCGGCCATGGGCAAGCTGGGCGATACGCGCCCCATCGCGGCATCGGCCGCACCTTGGGCGATGGCAAAAAACCGCACGCTATAGGCCAACACCAAAGCAAAGGCCGAGCCAGTTAAAACCAACCCGATATCCACCCCCAGCCCGGCCTCGACAGCATCGGCCAGCCAATGATCAACCGTGGCCAGCGGTATCAAAATACCCACCCCCAACACCGCACCGGGGGCGGCATAGCCAATGGTGGTCAAAGGCAACATCAACCGCGGCAGCGCGCGCCCGGACAGCCGCACGCCATATACCATGAAAATACCGCCCAAAACCGTCAACAGCGCGGCCATGCCCCCCACGCTAAGGGTGTTCCAAAAGGCCGAAATCAGCCCCGGGTCCAGCCATTGGCTGGCATTATTGCCGGCATGCCACCCAATCACCCCCGCAGGCAGCAAGAACCCAAGCCCGAAGGGAATAAAACAGGCCAGGCTTGCGGCCCAAGCGCGCGCCCCCCGCAGGGCCAGGCGCGTGACCGGGCGATGCTGGCGCGACATGCTGAAAAAGCGAATGCGCCGGCGGCTGGTTTTCTCAAGCGAGACCAAAAGCACCACCAACACCAAAATCGTGGTGGCAATCTGCGCAGCACCACCCGCGTTATTGCCATCTAGCCACACGCTGAAAATACCCGTGGTCAGGGTTTGCACCGCAAAATAATCGACCGTGCCAAAATCGTTCACGGTTTCCATCATTACAATCGCCATACCCGCCGCAATGGCCGGGCGGGCCAAGGGCAGGCCCACGCGGCGAAAGCGCGCCATGCCGCTGGCACCAAGGCTCATTGCCACCTCTTCCGAGGCGCCCGATTGCTCGCGAAAGGCGGCGCGCGCCAGCAGATAGACATAAGGGTAAAGCGCGGCTGTCAGCACCAGCACCGCAGCCCCCAGCGATCGGATCTCGGGAAACCAATACTCGCGCGCGGTTTTCCAGCCCATCAGCTGGCGCAGCCCCGTTTGCACTGGCCCCGCATATTCCAGCAAATCCACCAGCGCATAGGCCCCGATATAGGCCGGTATCGCCAAGGGCAGCAGCAGCAGCCATTCAAACCAGCCCGAGCCCGGAAAGCGATAGCGCGCAATCAGCCAGGCAGCCCCCGTGCCCACGATGCCCGACAGCACGCCAACAGACAGCATCAAAATGGCAGTGTTGCGCATGTATCGGGGTAGGGTCGAGCCCCATAAATGCGGCCAGATATTTTCCGACGGGGTCAGCGCAATGACCAAAACCGCCACAATCGGCGCCATCACCACCAGCGCAATCAGCAACGCCCCAAGCGACCAGATGCCGCCACCGGGTATCACCCGGCGCGCCCGGGTTGCAGAGGGAAAAGAAATATCGCTCATGCCTGTCACATGCCTGAAAGCGGTTTAACTGTCCAGAAAAGAGCTTATAGTGCAGGCGTCAAATTTTTTAAGGGGTTACGTGGTCACATGCAGATTGTTCTTCACGCCGGCGTGCACAACACCGACGAGGATCGCCTGCTAAAATGCCTGCTGAAAAATCGCGACAAGCTGCGCGAAGACGGGGTATGCGTGCCGGGGCCTTCGCGCTATCGGCGGCTGCTGCGCGACACGTTGCAAGCGATGGAGCGCGCAGCCCCCCTGCCCCAGGCCCGCGCCGTGCTGCTGGATACGATGATCGACACCGATTATCCCGCGCGCCTGGTGCTATCGAATGATAATTTCTTTAGCGTGCCCAAACTGGCGATCGCCGCCAATCAGTTTTACCCGCGCGCCGAAGAAAAGCTGCGCCGCCTGCGCCAGCTTTTCCCCCAAGACACGCTTGAGCTGTTCATCGGCCTGCGCAACCCCGCCAGCCTGCTGCCGGCACTGTCGCAGCAGCTGCCTGGCACCACATTTGCGCAGTTTTTGGGCCCAACCGACCCACGGCAACTGCGCTGGGGCGAACTGGTGGCGCGGCTGCGCACCGCCGTGCCAGATGTGGCCATCACATTGTGGTGCAACGAAGATACACCGCTGATCTGGGGCCAGATCGTGCGTGAAATCGCAGGCATGGATCACAATCAAATGATTGTGGGCGGCATGGATCTGCTGGCCGAAATCATGGCGCCAGATGGCTACCGCCGGTTTCGCACCTACCTAAAAGACCACCCCGAAATGACCGAGATCCAGCGCCGCCGTGTCATCGCCGCATTCCTGGATAAATACGCCCTGCCCGAGCAAATCGAAGATACAGTTGATGTGCCCGGCTGGACGCCCCAGCTGATTGCGGAATTGACAGACATTTACGATGAAGACGTTTTTCAACTCAGCACCATTCAGGGCGTGCATATGATCACGCCCTGACCTGGCTGCCACAGCGGCGAAATCGCCCTTTGTGGCCCGGCTGTGCCTTATTCCATGCCCAGCGCGGCTTTGTACATTTCCAACACCGCCTCTTCTTCGGCAATATCGTCCTTGTCGCGCTTGCGCAGCGCCACCACCTTGCGCAGCACCTTGGTGTCATAGCCGCGCCCTTTTGCCTCGGCCATCACCTCTTTTTGCTGGTCGGCAATGTCTTTCTTTTCCAATTCCAGCCGCTCGTAACGTTCGACAAAGCTGCGCAGCTCTTCTGCGGCCACGCCATAGGCTGCATTGCCTGCGGTATCATCCATCATGCCAAAACCCTTTGCTGCCCCAAGGGGCGTTTACCCGCGCCCTACCTAACGCCGCCCCCACAGCCCCGCAAGCCCCGTGCCCGTTGAACCAGCGCAAAACCTGCGCTAAGGGGCGGGAAAGGTAAAAAGGGCGGTAACATGGAAATTCTTGTTTGGGTGGGCGCAGGTATCTCGGTTGTGGGGTTGATCGGGCTGGTTTGGTGCATTGCCAAAGTGGCCAGCGCAAAACGCGCAGGCCTCAGCGACGAGGCGCTGCGCGAGGCGGTCAAACGCGTGGTGCCCATCAATATGGGCGCGCTGATGTTATCGGTCTTGGGGCTGATGATGGTGATCGTCGCCATTTCGCTGGGGTGACACACCGCCACAGCGCGGGCGCTGCGTCAACTTGCTGAAAAACCGGCATTCAAACCTCTTGATACATATTCGCAAATAGCTATATGATGCGAACAAACAGGAGGACCAAGCCATGACGCCTGAAGTCACATCTTTTTTCGACGACGCCACAAACACCATTTCCTATGTGGTCAAAGACCCAAATGGCAGCGCCTGTGCCATTATCGATAGCGTTCTAGATTTCGATTATTCCTCGGGCCGCACCGATACCAAATCGGCCGATGCCGTTATTGCATTTGTGCGCGAAAACAACCTGAGCGTTGAATGGCTGCTGGAAACCCATGTCCATGCCGATCACCTTTCCGCCGCGCCCTATCTGCAAGATCATGTGGGCGGCAAGATCGGCATCGGCGATCGCATCAAAGTGGTGCAAGACACCTTTGGCAAGGTGTTCAACGAAGGCACCGAATTCCAGCGCGATGGCAGCCAGTTTGACCAGCTGTTCGTCGAAGGCGACGCGCTGATGATTGGGCAAATGCGTGGCACGGTCATGCATACGCCCGGCCACACACCCGCCTGCCTGACCTATGTGATTGGCGATGCCGCTTTCGTGGGCGATACGCTGTTCATGCCCGATTTTGGCACCGCCCGCTGCGATTTCCCCGGCGGCTCGTCAGATACCTTGTTTGACTCGGTGCAGAAAATCTTGGCCCTGCCCGATGACACCCGCATTTTTGTGGGCCACGATTACAAGGCACCCGGCCGCGATGAATACGCCTGGGAAACCACCGTGGGCGCGCAAAAGGCGGCCAATATCCACGTGGGCGCCGGCAAATCGAAAGAGGAATTCGTGGCCATGCGCGACAGCCGCGATGCCACCTTGGCCATGCCCAAGCTGATCATCCCCTCGTTGCAGGTGAATATGCGCGCAGGCCAAATGCCGGCCGCTGACGAACATGGCGATGTGTTTTTGAAAGTGCCCGTCAACAAACTGTAATTCTCTTCGGGGGCGCATGCCCCCACCCCGCATGCGAACCGGGGCAATGGACCAAAGGAAACACATATGGAAATGGATTGGATTTGGGGGCTGATCGGCGGCGTGCTGATCGGCACCGGCGGCGCGGTTTACCTGCTGGCAAATGGCCGCATCATGGGGGCCAGCGGCATTATCGGCGGGCTGGTCGATGGCACGGGGCTGGCGCAAAAATGGGAACGCCTGGCGTTTTTGGCGGGCGTGTTTTTGCTGCCCATCCTGCTTTATCCCTATTACGGGCATGTCGATACCCATGTCAGCGATAATTGGGCCGTCTTGATCGCCGCAGGGCTATTGGTGGGCATCGGCACGCGGGTGGCCAATGGCTGCACCTCGGGGCATGGGGTATGCGGTATTCCGCGCCTCAGCCTGCGCGGCATCGCCGCAACCATGGTTTATATTCTGGCCGGCGGCGTGGGCGTTGTTTTGTTCCGCCACATTTTGGGGGTGATCTGATATGCGCAACCTTTTTGCTTTTATCGCAGGCGGCTTGTTCGGTGCGGGCCTCTTCGTTTCTGGCATGACCGACACATCAAAGGTGCAAGGCTGGCTAGATGTCTTTGGCGCCTGGGATCCCACGCTGGCCTTTGTGATGGGTGGCGCGATGATCCCGATGTTTATCGCCTGGCGGCTGCGCGAACGCCGCAGCGCCCCGGTGATGGGCGGCACCTTCCCCCCGACCCCGCCGCAAAAGCTGGATCGCGGGCTGATTGGCGGCTCGGTGATGTTTGGCATGGGCTGGGGCCTGGCAGGGCTGTGCCCCGGGCCATCGGTGGCCTCGCTGTCTTATGGGGGGGTTGGCCATTGGGTGTTCTTTGCCGCAATGATTGCCGGCATGGCCGCCACACCCAGCCTGCGCCGCCTGCTCGACAAAGCCCCGGCAACCGCGTAAGGAAACGCTATGGATATTCGCCCCCTTACCCCAACCTATGCCGTATCGCCGCAAATCAGCCCCGAAGATCTGCCCTTGATCGCCGAGGCCGGTTTCAGCACAGTGATTTGCAACCGCCCCGATGCCGAAAACCCGCCCGAGTGGCAGGCCGCGGCAATGGCCGAGGCAGCCGCGGCCGCGGGGCTGCAGTTTCATAACCTGCCGCTGACGCATCAAACTATGACCGCCGAAAACGTGGCGCGCCAGCGTGATCTGATCAATGCAGCCAGCGGGCCCGTGCTGGCCTATTGCGCCAGTGGCACGCGCTCGTCCGTCATATGGTCGCTGGGCCAAGCCGGGCATCTCAGCACCGACCAGATTTTGGCCGCCACTGCGCAGGCCGGCTATCAGCTGGACCAGCTGCGCCCAGCGCTTGATGCCATGGCTGCCCAGCAATAGGGGCAGGCGGCGGCGCCGATAGAGCACACCAAAAAGGCGGGCAATCAGGCCCGCCTTTTTTATGCCGGCCCACTCTCAGGTGCCACCCCGCCATCGCCGGCCGGGGCGTGCATCGGCAGGCTGGCTTGGCCAGTAGCGGCGCGTGGCGCAGCACCACCGGCTGGCGCATCTGCCATAGCGCCGCTATGCAGCCGCAGCGCCCGCACCCCGTGCATCCGCCCCAAAGTGCCCGTGGCCACCACCTGGCCCGTATCGCTATGCACCCAGGCCTGCCCCAACACACCGGGCGGCAGCACGACCACATCGCCCGGCGCCAAGGCGCGCAAATGCCCCAAGGGCACCGGCACCCGGCACAGCGCCACGCCCAACGACACCGGCACATCCATCAGCACCTGACCCGTCGTTGGGGCAGCGTTGCCCCCGGTGGCGGGTGCAAGCGCGCCCTGCCCGCTGCCCGGCCCATCGGCCGCAGGGGGCACGTCGACATCGGGCAGCAGCAAGGCAAATTCAGCGGTGCGATCCGGGCCCAGGGCGCAGCTACAGCGCCACAGCTGATAGGCGCCCGTGCCCATTTCCAGCACCAAGGCCCGCATATCGGGCATCCTTTTTTCGGGGGTCAGCGGCGGCAATTCTGCGGCATCTGCCGGCAACAGCCCTGCCATCCGCCGGCTGACCCCGGCCAACAAAGGGTATGTCAGGGCCGCATCTGTCGCGGTCAGGGCCCGTGGGGCGGCAGGGCGCGCCTGCGCCTGGCCCAGGGTCTGCACCTCGACCAGGGCCGAGACCATTTGCAAATCACACACCAGGGCCGCGGGGGCGCCACCCGTATTCAACAGCACAATTACCCCGTCACCCGCCAAATCCGCGCCCAATTCTTCTACCGGGCCATGGCGCAGCTCTACCCCCAGCACATCCAGCCGCAGCCCCAGATCTTGCGCAGCGGCACGTTCGGTTGACAGGCGAAAGGCGCGCGCAGGCGATATGGCCTGCACAGCTTGCCCAGCGCGCCCCGCGCGCAATTTGCGTTGTAACGCCGAATTTTTCGCCGTTTGTTCCATACCCATGCCGCCCCTTCGGCCTGGGCAGACATTAGCCGCGCAAGCGTTACGATTGTGTTGACGCGGGCGCGGGCATCGCCAAATCAGCCTGCACCGGTATCGAAACCCGAAACGCGCCGCCCCCCTGGCCCGGCAAATACCCGATCGAGCCACCCAATCGCGCCATGATTTCGCGGCAAATGGCCAGCCCCAACCCGGCACCGCCGGCCTTTTGGTCGCTGACGCGGCTGAATTTTTCAAACACCATATCCTGCGCCTCGGCGGGAATGCCGCTGCCATTATCGACAAAATCTACCGTCAACATCGCCCCATCGCTGCGCACAGATATCGTAAGAACTGGCGCCGATGCGTCGCAATATTTGCGGGCATTTGCGATCAGGTTGATGAAAACCTGCGACAGCCTGTCGGCATCGGTGCTCAGCATCACCTCTTCGCTGATGCGCCGGCGGCGGATACGTAATGTGCCATCTTGCGCGCCCGCGGCGGCCTGCGCATGGTCTAGCACCTCGGCCAGCACACAGCTGCGCAGGTTCAAATGCACCTGCCCGTTTTCCAGCACGCTCAGATCCAGCAGATCGTCCAACAAGCGGGTCAGGCGGATGGCTTCGTCGTGAATAATGCCGGCATATTTCTTTTGCTCGTCCGGGTTCAGGCCGAGATCGCGCAGAATTTCGGAAAAGGCGCGAATCGAGGTCATGGGCGTGCGCAGCTCGTGGCTGATCTGCGACAGGAACGCATCTTTTTGCACCGAAAGTTTCGTCAGCTTTTCGTTGGCCGCGCGCAATTGCCGTGCCGTGCGCACCAGCTCTTCGGATTTGGCCTCGAGCTGGCTGGAATATTCCATCATCTGCGCGGTTTCATCGGCCACCGCCAACAGATCTTCTACCGAAACCGTGGCCGCCCCCATGATCTGCCCCACCATCGCATGGGCCGTCGCCGCCCCAACCGAGCCTGACAGCCGCCGCTCAAGAAGCGCCAGAAAATCTGGCGTGGGTTCGGGCAGATAGCCCTTTAAACCTTGGCGCGCGGCCTCGTCTTGAAACAGCGCCTGCGCCTCTGATGCCCCCAGAATGCGCTGCGCCATCACCATCAAATCTTCGCTTTGCGCAATGCCGCCCGACCAGCTTTGCGGGTTGTTGGAATGTTGAAAAACATTCACAAACTGCGCCCCTTGCAGCCGCTCAAGCGGCGTTGGAAAGGTCACAAGCGAGCCCAGCACAAACCCGCCCGTGTTCAACAGCAAGGTCCAAAAAATCGCATGCACCAGCGGATCCAGACCAGAGATGCCGAACAAGGCATAGGGCCGCAGCCAGCCAATACCAAAGGGGCCATGCGCCATGACATGTTCAGGAATGATCGATCCTACGCCCAGGCTGGGCAATAACATGCACCACAGCCACAGGGCAAACCCGATACCTAGGCCCACAAGCGCCCCAACGCGGGTGGCGCCACGCCAAAAAATACCCCCCATCATGGCGGGCAGCACCTGTGCCAGCCCCACAAATGACACCAACCCGATCGAGGCCAAAGCCGTGCCGCCGCCAGACAGGCGATAATAAAGATAGCCAAAGCCCATGACCGAAATAATCGAAATCCGCCGCGCCTGGATAACCACGCCGCGCACATCGCCCGACATCACCGCACCGCCCCCGGTAAAGCGCAGCCACAGCGGCATCACCAGATGGTTCGACAGCATGGTCGCCAAGGCAATGGCTGCCACGATCACCATCGAGGTGGCGCTTGAAAACCCGCCTAAAAAGCTAAGCAGCGCCAGCATGTCTTGGCCCTGCGACAGCGGCACGCTGAGAACAAACATATCCGGGTTGGCGCCGCTGGGCATCATTTCCAGCCCCACCACCGCGATTGGCACCACAAACAGGCTCATCAACATCAGATAGAGCGGAAAGGCCCAGCTGGCGGTGCGCAGCGCGCCCTCGTCCTCGTTTTCCACCACCATCACCTGAAACATCCGTGGCAGGGTGAGAAAGGCCGCGGCAGATAAAATCGTCAGCCCTGCCCAGCGCCCCCCATCCATTTGCCATGTGCGTATGGGCGAGGCATCGATCTTTTCCAGCATCGGCCCCACGCCACCGGCCACCCACCACACCACAAACACCCCCACCGCCAATAGCGCAAAAAGCTTGACCACCGCCTCGACCGCGATGGCGATAACCACGCCATGATGGCGTTCGTTGGCATCAAGGTTTCGGGTGCCGAATAAAATGGTGAACAACGCCAGCCCGGCCGCCACCCAAAAGGCAATGGCACGCGGGTCTTCCAGGGGCATGGCGCTGTCATCCATGCGGGCAAATGTGGTGAAGGATTCGGTCACCGATTGCAGCTGCAGCGCGATATAAGGCATCAAGCCCATGGCCGCGATCACGGTAACAAAAATGGCCAGCGCCGGCGATTTCCCGTAGCGCGACGATACCAGATCGGCCACCGAGGTCAGCCGCTGCGTGCGCCCGATGCGCACCAGTTTGCGCAACAGCCACCACCAGCCGATCATCACCAGCGTTGGCCCCAGATAAATGGTCAGGTATTCCAAACCGGCACGGGCGGCGTAGCCCACGGCGCCATAAAATGTCCAGGCTGTGCAATAAATCGACAGCGACAGCGTATAAACAACCGGCGAGCGCAGCCAGGCGCCCCGCCCGCGCAGCGCCGCGCGCTCGGCCAGGAAAGCCACCACAAACAGCAGCGCCACATAGCCAAGGCACACCGCAATCAGCAAATTCAGCGTGGCAATCACGGCGCGGCCCCCGGTGGCGCACCGGGCGCCCGCCCGGATGCCCCCCGTGGTGGCGGGCCTTGGCGCGAGGGGCCGGGTGATGGCGGCTCGGCGCTGTCATCTTTCAGCCGTAGTGACACCCACATGGTAAGCCCCACCAGCGCCACCCAGACGCCAAAGATATAGACCATCGCATTGGAATTAGACACGCGCGCGCCCGCGTCATCGCCGCCCCCATCGCCCCACAAAAGCGGCACAGCCCACAGCGTTGCGCCCAAAATCGGCATCAACCGGGCCGCATCCATCAGCCGGCGCTGGCGATAGCTGCGCCTTTCCAAAAACAAAGGCGAAGATTTCGGCCCGATGGCCATGGTTACTGCGGCACCAGGCTGCGCAGCGCCTCTAACACCTCGGCGTTAGAGAAGGGTTTGGTCATGAAACAGCTGGCCCCCAGCCGCTCGGCCATATCGCGGTCTTTGTTCTGGCCCCGTGCCGTTAGCATCAAAACCGGCAAGTCAGCGGTTTGCGGATGGGCACGCAGATCTTTCAAAATGTCATAGCCCGAACGCCCGGGCAGCATTACGTCTAAGATAACCAAATTTGGCGCCTTGGCCAAAACCACATCTACCGCATCATGGCCATTGGAATGGGTGTCTACGCTCCACCCATCGCGGCTTAGAATGAAATTTATGGCTTCGATGATGTTTGGCTCATCCTCGATTACAAGGACGCGTTTGCCCATGTCCTCGTCCCCTCCCTGGTATGCGGTTATCCGCTTATGCAATCTTTATCCCCAAACAAAGGGCAGCTGTCAAAAGAGAAGATTAAAACCCATCCGCCAAGATCGATGGCTCGCGCCGCACAGCACAGCGCGATGCGGGGCAAATACGGCAGCTCACCCCCATGTCTTGGGGGGTTTCGGGAAGGGGGCCGGGGCCCTTGCCAGCCGCGCCACCCTGGGCTGCTGCGGGCACCAGCAACATATGGGCCGCAAATACCGGGGGGGTGTTATAGCCCGCAGATGTGGCAGGTGCGGCCAGGGCAAAGGCCCAAAAATTCTGCGCATCGCGGCCCACTTGGCGCACCAGGCGGCGCAGCGGCACATGCGGCTGGCTGAGCGCGGCAAAAAGCGGCCATAACGGGCAGGCAGCCCCAAACCGTGGCAGGGCAAACCCCTCGAGCGGCTTGCGAAACAGCAAGGTGCCCGAGGCATCGCAGCTGACCATACCCATCGCCCCATACGGCCCGGCCTGTGCCTCGGGCAAAGCCGCCAGGCGGCGCATGGCCAGCTGCACCGACACCCCGAAATGCCCCGCCATCTGCACCGGGTCGGGCGCGTTTTCCTGCACCCAGGCCTGAACCTGCTGCAAAGGCAGCTCTGCCGCCTCTAACGCATAGGTTTGCAACCATTCCCGCGCCAAAAAGCGGCCCGCCTCAGATTGCAGCGGCTGCGCCTGCGCCAGGATCTGCGCGATGATATCTTGTGCCACATCCTTGGGCGTCAGCCCCTCTAATGCGGGCACGTGCCAATCAAGCGCGGCCAGAAAGCTGTCTAGCTCGTCTTGGGGGGCGGCAACCTCGGCGGTGCTTTCCCCTGCCCCGTCCAGATAGGCCACCAAGGCCTGCGATCTTTGGGCCAGGCGTTCGGCATCTTCGTTGATATTGCGGTGAAAGCGATCGCGCCATTCCGGTTCCAGCCCGCGGGTTTCCGCCAGAATGCCCGCGGTCGAACGGATGGCCGTCACCATTGAAATCACGTCGTGCAAAGTGGCGGCCAAATGCGGGTCGTGGGTCAAGCGGTCGGTCAGGGTTTCTACCGTATGTTCCAGCTGGCCCACGCGGTCATGGGCGCGCACCAACACATCCGCCCAGCCCGGAAAGCGGCCGGCGAATTCTTCGGTGCGTTCCGGGTCGGCGCTGTCGCCGCGAAAGGCCACGCGCGCGGCGTGCAGCGACGAGATCAGCGCCGCCTCGGCCCCCTCGCTCAGCGCGGCAGGCTCGGCCCCCAACTCGGCGGCGATGGCAACCAGCAGTTTGCCGCCGATTCTGCGCTTGTTATGTTCGATCAAATTCAGATACGAGGCCGAGATGCCCACGCGCAGCGCCAGATCTGCCTGGCGCACCCGTTTGGCAATGCGCTTTTCGCGAATGCGCGTTCCTGTAAGTTGCCCCTGCGGCATGCCTGCCCCCGATCTTTGCGGTTTAGTTTCAACAGCTTTCTGCAGCGCAACATAAAATATTTACAAAACGCATCGCAAGCCTGTGGATATTTTTACAAAAAAATTCTTTTAAGGAAAGCAGTTGTTGCGAAGTTTTCTTTCTAACGGCGATACTAAATTTGCACATTTGTGTCCGCAGGGCAGCTTGAGGAGGCGCGCCCTGCATCTAACAATCGGGAGGATTACATGTCCAAAACCAATTTGACGCGTCGCGGCTTGCTGCGTTCGGGTGCCGTTGCTGGTGCCGGGGTGGCGCTGCCCACCATCTTTACAGGCTCGTCCGTAGCCGCCTTTACAAACGAGCCGACCGGCTCGACCGTAACGCTGGGCTTTAACGTGCCGCAAACCGGCCCCTATGCCGACGAAGGCGCCGACGAGCTGCGCGCCTACGAGCTGGCCGTCGAGCACCTGAACGGTGGCGGCGATGGCGGCATGCTGAACACATTCAGCTCGAAAGCGCTGAACGGTTCGGGCATTCTGGGCAAAAAGGTGCAATATGTCACCGGCGACACCCAGACAAAATCAGACGCCGCGCGCGCATCGGCCAAATCGATGATCGAAAAAGACGGCGCCGTGATGATCACTGGCGGCTCGTCCTCGGGCGTGGCTGTGGCCGTGCAGGCGCTGTGCCAAGAGGCCGGCGTGATCTTTATGGCGGGTCTGACCCATTCCAACGACACCACGGGTAAAGACAAGCGCGCCAATGGGTTCCGCCACTTCTTCAACTCGTATATGTCGGGTGCCGCACTGGCGCCGATCCTGGCCAAAAACTATGGCACCGATCGCAAAGCCTATCACCTGACCGCCGATTATAACTGGGGCTACACCACCGAGGAAGCGATCCGCAACTCGACCGAGGCCATGGGCTGGGAAACCGTAGCGGCCGTGAAAACCCCGCTGACCCAGACCGATTTCTCGTCGTATATCGCGCCGGTTCTGCAGTCGGGCGCCGATGTGCTGGTTCTGAACCACTACGGCGGCAACATGGTGAACTCGCTGACCAACGCCGTGCAGTTTGGCCTGCGTGAAAAGGTTGTGAACGGCAAGAACTTTGAAATCGTTGTGCCGCTCTACTCGCGCCTGATGGCCAAGGGTGCCGGCGCCAACGTGAAGGGCATCTACGGCTCGACCAACTGGCACTGGTCGCTGCAGGATGAAGGCACCAAAGCCTTTGTAAAATCCTTCGGCACCAAATACGGCTTCCCCCCCAGCCAGGCGGCACACACCTGCTATGTGCAGGCGCTGCTTTATGCCGATGCTGTTCAGCGCGCGGGGTCGTTCAACCCCTGCGCCGTGGTCGAGGCGCTGGAAGGCTTCGAATTCGACGGTATGGGCAACGGCAAGACGCTGTATCGCGCCGAAGACCACCAGTGCTTCAAAGACGTTCTGGTTGTGCGCGGTAAAGAAAACCCGACCTCGGAATTCGACCTGCTGGAGATCGTCGAGATCACCCCAGTCGAGCAAGTGACCTACGACGCCTCGATCTTTGGCGGCCAGCTGGGCACCTGCAACCCCGGGGCATAAGCACCCGCATCGGGGTGCGCCATTGGCGCACCCCATTTTGCTGCACCCCCGGCCAAGGGGGCATCCCGCATGCTTGCTTTGACCTCGGCCTCTAAGGTGGAACTATGGACGCAATAATTCTTCAAATTCTAAACGGGCTCGATAAGGGCTCGGCCTATGCGCTGATCGCCTTAGGCCTGACACTGATTTTCGGCACGCTTGGGGTGGTCAATTTTGCCCATGGCGCGCTGTTCATGATCGGCGCCTTCTGCGCAGTCACCCTCAGCCGGATCCTGACATTGTCGCATGTGGTGGTAGACAGCACCAAAACCGACTTTCTGGGCCGCCCGCTGGAAGTGCAAGTGCCCTATGTCTATGACATTTTCGGCGAAGCCACAGGTGCTGCCGTTATCGACTGGGCGGTGCCGCTATCGATCTTGTTTGCCATTCCCGTCATGCTGCTTGTCGGCGTTGCGATGGAACGCGGGCTGATCAAGTATTTCTACAAGCGTCCCCACGCCGACCAGATCTTGGTCACCTTCGGCCTGGCCATCGTGCTGCAGGAAATCATCAAATATTTCTATGGTGCAAACCCCATCCCCACCCCCGCGCCCGCGGCCTTTACCGGCTCGTTCGATTTTGGCGCGATTTTGGGCTTTGACCCCAACACCATCATCTACCCCTATTGGCGCCTGGTGTATTTCGCCTTTGCGGCAGTGATCATCGGGGCGGTGTTTGCCTTTTTGCAATTCACCACCTTTGGCATGGTTGTGCGCGCAGGCATGGCCGACCGCGAAACCGTGGGGCTTTTGGGCATCAATATCGATCGCCGCTTTACCATCATGTTCGGCCTTGCGGCCGCGGTGGCGGGGCTGGCGGGCGTGATGTATACGCCGATCAATTCGCCTAACTATCACATGGGCATGGATTTTCTGGTTCTCAGCTTTGTTGTTGTGGTTGTGGGCGGCATGGGCTCGCTGCCCGGTGCTGTGCTGGCCGGTTTCTTGCTGGGCGTTTTGGAAAGCTTTGCCTCGATGCGCGAGGTCATCGACCTGATCCCCGGCATCAACCAGGTGGTCATCTACCTTGTCGCCATCGTAATTCTATTGACGCGTCCGCGTGGCCTGCTGGGCCGCAAAGGCGTGATGGAGGACTGATCCATGTTCGGTCTGGATAAAAAAGACACTATGCTTTTGCTGTTGGTTGCAGCGCTGACGGCCCTGGCCCCCTTCCTGTTGAACCCCTTTCCCGAGGGCAGCGCGCTGGCGCAGTTCAACGCAGGCTACCCCGACCTGATGCAGCGTTTTGTGATTTTCGGCATCTTTGCGATCGGGTTTAACATTCTGTTTGGCCTGACCGGCTATCTGTCCTTTGGCCATGCCGCCTTTCTTGGGGTGGGCAGCTATGCGGCGGTTTGGATGTTCAAGCTGCTCAGCATGAACGTGCTGCCGGCAATCGTGCTGGCGGTGGTGATGTCGGGCCTTTTTGCCCTGCTCATCGGCTATGTCTCGCTGCGCCGCTCGGGGATTTATTTCTCGATCCTCACGCTGGCCTTTGCGCAGATGATGTTTGCCTTGGCCTATTCGGTGCTGACCCCGATCACCGGCGGTGAAACCGGGCTGCAACTGGCGCTGGATGACCCGCGCATTCTGGATGGTGGCGTTGAAACCGGCGGCAACATTCCTGTGCCGGGCCTTTTTGGCATGGAAATGCGCGATAGCGTGCAGCTAGAGCTGGGCGCATGGGTGTTTACCTTTAACTTTGGCTATTACTTTGCGGCCGTGGTGATGCTGATTGCCTTCTACATCGCAATCCGCATCTTCCGCTCGCCCTTTGGGATGATGCTGCGCGCAATCAAGGCCAACCAGCAGCGCCTGAACTATACCGGGCTGAATACCCGCCCCTATACGCTGGCCGCCTTTGTGATTTCGGGCATGTATGCCGGGCTTGCCGGGGCGCTGATGGCCTCGATGGACCCGCTGGCCGGTGCTGAGCGCATGTTCTGGACCGCCTCGGGCGAAGTGGTGCTGATGACCATTCTGGGCGGTGTTGGCACGCTGATCGGGCCAATTTTGGGCGCCGGGGCGATCAAATACATGGAAAATATCATTTCCAAGATCAACTCGGACATCTTGCACAATTGGTTTGCCTTCCTGCCCGATGGGCTGGAAGACCTGCTGGTGACATTGGTCTATCCCTTCATCGGCAAAGGCTGGCACCTGACCTTGGGCATCATCTTTATGCTGGTGGTGATCTTCCTGCCCGGTGGGCTGGTCGAGGGCGGCCAACGTGTAGCGCGCCTTTTCAAAAGCAAAAAAACCGACAGCTCTGCAGCCAAGCCGCAGACCGAGCCGGGCGAATAAGGAGACGGATGGATGAAAATTCTTGAAGTCAAAGACGTAAACAAACGCTTCGGCGGCCTCAAAGCCCTGTCAGAGGTGAACCTGAGCGTCGAGGAAAACACCGTTCACGCCATTATCGGGCCGAATGGTGCGGGCAAATCCACCTTGCTGAACTGCCTGGTGGGCAAGCTGATCCCCGATACCGGCTCGGTCATGTTTAATGGCCAGTCGGTGCTGGGCCGCGCCCCCCACGAGATTAACCAGATGGGCATCTCGCGGGTGTTTCAGACACCGGAAATCTTCGGTGATCTGACGGTGATGGAAAACATGATGATCCCCTGCTTTGCCAAACGCGATGGCGCATTCGAGCTGAATGCCATCTCATCGGTGCAAAGCCAAAAAGACATCATCGAGCACGCCGAGCATGTTTTGGACGATATGAATATGCTCGACAAGCGGCACATGGTGGCCTCGGCCATGTCGCGCGGGGATAAACGGCGCCTTGAGATTGGCATGTGCCTCAGCCAAGAGCCGCGCCTGCTGCTGCTGGACGAGCCCACCGCCGGCATGGCACGGGCCGATACCAACAACACCATCGATCTGCTAAAAGAGATCAAATCCAAGCGCGACATCACCATTGTGATCATCGAACACGATATGCATGTGGTGTTCTCGCTGGCCGAACGTATCACCGTATTGGCCCAAGGCACGCCCTTGGTCGAGGATACGCCGGAAAACATCAAGGGTCATCCAAAGGTGCGCGAAGCATATTTGGGTGAATCCTCGGGCCATTAAGGAGCGCGCAAGATGAATGTGAAACCCGATTTCTCAAAGGGCCACAACTTGGCAGAAACCGCCCCGGCCTATCTGTCGGTGTGGGATCTGCACGCCTATTACGGCGAAAGCTATATCGTGCAGGGCGTCAGCTTTAACGTGCACGAAGGCGAGATTTTGGCGCTGCTTGGGCGCAATGGCGCTGGCAAAACATCAACCTTGCGCGCCATTGCGCGGCTGGACAGCCCGCAAATCACCCATGGCGAGGTGTGGCTAGACCATCAGCCGCTGCACCTGATGAAAAGCTACGAGGCCGCCACCGCCGGTATCGGCCTGGTGCCCGAAGATCGCCGCATCATTCCCGGCTTGACGGTCGAGGAAAACCTGCAACTGGCGCAGATCGCCCCGCCCATCGGCTGGTCGATCGAACGGCTTTACGATCTGTTCCCGCGCCTGCGCGAACGGCGCAAGCAAGAGGGTGTTACCCTGTCGGGCGGCGAACAGCAGATGCTGTCTATTGCCCGTGCCCTGGCGCGCGACATCAAGGTGCTGCTGCTCGACGAACCCTACGAGGGCCTGGCCCCCGTGATCGTCGACGAAATCGAGCGCACGCTGCGCCTGATCAAGGAACAAGGCATCACAACCGTGATCGTCGAGCAAAACGCCGTGCGCGCGCTGGAACTGGCCGACCGCGCGGTGATTTTGGACACCGGTTCGATCGTGTTTGACGGATCGGCATCGGAAGTGTTGGAAAACGAAAGCCTAAGGGCCGAATATCTGGCAATCTGATGCTGGGCGGCCCGCCGTTTGTTGCTTGCAGGCGGGTCGCAAGAGCACAAAAAGGGCCAAGGCGCTGCCGCCTTTGGCCCTTTTTTATGGCTCTGTCCCCGGCCCCGCATCTGCCACCCACTGCCGCAGCGTGGTTTTCAGCACCTTGCCATAATTGTTTTTGGGCAGCGCAGCCACCTGGCGCCACTGCTTGGGCCGTTTAAAGCGGGCGATATGGGCCGTGCAATGCGCATCCAGCGCCGCCTGGTCCATCGGCTGGCCACCCGCGGTTACCACAAAGGCCACCACGATTTCGCCCCAATCAGGGTGCGGTGCGCCCACCACAGATACCTCTTCGACCAAGGGGTGCTGCAGCACCACCTCTTCCACCTCGCGGGGGTAAATATTGCTGCCCCCCGAAATGATCAGATCTTTCGATCGGTCTTGCAGCGTCAGATAGCCATCTTCATCTAAAAACCCCATATCGCCCGTCATCAGCCAGCCATCCAGCAGCGCCTTGGCATTGGCCTGCGGGTTTTGCCAATACCCTGGCATCACCGCATCGCCCCGCACCATGATTTCCCCCACCGTGCCGGGGGGCAGCGGTTGGCCCGTTTCATCGCCAATGCGCAGTTCCGCCGAAACCTGCGCGCGCCCCACCGAGGCCAGGCGCGCACGCCAATTCGGGTGGCTGCGATCGGCCACCTCGCCGCGCGACAGGGTGGTTATGGCCATCGGGCATTCCCCCTGGCCGTAAATCTGTATGAAAATCGGGCCAAACCTATCGACCGCCTGTTCGATATCGGCCACATACATGGGCCCGCCCCCATAAATAACCGATCGCAGCCCCGCCCCATCTGCCCCACTGGCCTGGGCGGCCAATGTCATGCGCTTTACCATCGTGGGCGCGGCAAACATGTGAACGCGCTGAAAATGCGCGGCCAGGGAGAAAATCTCGTCAGGGTCAAACCCACCCGATGCCGGGCACACATGGCGCGCACCTTTGAGCACATGCATGATGTTATATAGGCCCGCACCATGGCTCATGGGCGCGGCGTAAATCGCACAATCCTGGGCGCAGACATCATCGACACATGCCAGATAATCCAGCGCCATCGTGCGCAGCATGCGATGGGTGATCTGCACCCCCTTGGGCCGGCCCGTGGTGCCAGATGTGTAAAAGAGCCACGCCAAATCACCCCCCGCACGCGGCTGCGGGTGGGCCTGCGGCGTGGCATCGCCCAGGCACGCGGCCAGGGCCTGCAGCCCACCCTTGCGCGCCAGCGCCTTGATCTGCAAAGGCGCGCCGCCCGCCACCGCAGTGGCCAGATCTGCGCCGGCATCGGCATCGACAAAACACAAAGACGCGTCGCTATTTTCCAATATCCACGCCACCTCGCGCGGATGCAGCTTGGCGTTGATCGGCACGGCCGCGGCGCCTGCCTGCCAAATACCGTAAAGCAGAGGCAAATACGCAGGGCTATTGCCCAGCCACAGCCCGACCCGCGCGCCGGGGCCAATCGATTGGCCCTGCAACCAGCCCGCCACCTGCTGCGCCATGGCGTAAAATGCGGCGTAATCTGCCACGCATGTGGTGCCATGATACACCGCCGGCGCATCCGGCCAGGCCGCCGCCGCGCGTTCCAACCATGCCGCCATATTCATTGTGCCATTCCCCTGCCCTTGCCCCATGTTTGCGGGGCAGAAAACCATCGCCTTGCACAAGGCGCAATTGGTAGAAATACTGCAGCCACCCGCACACACCGCCCGAGGCCGCGATGAGCATTGCCGAAACCGCATTTGAGCACGCCCCCATCGGGCTGTGCATTTTGGAAAACCGCGTGATTTGTGGGTGCAACGCGATGTTTGCGGAAATCTTTGGCGGCACCACGGCTGATTATACCCACCGCCCCTTGGCCGATTTCTACCCCAGCCCCGAAGATTACGAACGCATCGGCCAGCGCGGCCTGGCCGCCATGCGCCAAAGCGGGCGCTATGGCGACGAGCGCATCATGCGGCGCGACAATGGCGGCCTGTTTTGGTGCCGCGTGCGCGGCCAAAGCCTGACGCCAGAAGACCCGTTTCGCCGGGGCATCTGGTCGTTTTCCGACCTCAGCCAGGAGCGCCCTGTTGTGTCGCTGGGCCCGCGCGAACGCGAAGTGGCCATCCTGACATGCCGTGGCATGACATCGAAAGAGATCGGCAAAGAGCTGAACCTGTCCTATCGCACCGTCGAGGCCTATCGCGCAAAGTTGCTGGCGAAATTTAACGCAAGAAAACTGGCCGAACTTGTTGCGAAACTTTCGGGCATGCCCCTTTAAGGCGTAAAAAACGCAGTTTTGTGCTTTTTCCCCTCGCTTTTGTGTTCGAAAATTCCCATCAAGCACCGATACGCCGCTTTCACCATGGGCCACCATAGCCTATAAACAGCGGCCAGAGGCCGGGTTGTGGCAACGACCCGCTGCAAGGATTGGTCGAGGATAGAAATGACAAAAAAGACCCATGATGCCGACGTAAGCTTCATTCAATCGCTGGCCGAACTGCTGCGCGAGAATGACCTGACCGAACTGGAAGTCATGCGTGAATATGGCGACAATGACAGCCTGAACGTGCGCGTCAGCCGCGCAGCCCCCGCCGCGGCACAGACTGTCTACGCAGCCGCGCCCGCCGCAGCACCTGCCCCGGTTGCCGCAGCCGCCCCCACCCCGTCCGACAGCCCCGCCGAAGTGGCCGATCCGGCGGCCCACCCGGGCGCTGTGCCCTCGCCCATGGTGGGCACCGTGTATCTGCAGCCCGAACCGGGCGCGCCTGCCTTTGTCAGCGTGGGCGCCCAAGTGGCCGAAGGCGACACGCTGCTGATCATCGAAGCGATGAAAACCATGAACCACATCCCCGCACCGCGCGCGGGCACCGTCAAGCGCATCTTGGTCGAAGACGGTGGCGCCGTGGAATATGGCTCGCCCCTGCTGATCATCGAGTGAGGCTGCGATGTTCGACAAAATCCTGATCGCCAACCGCGGCGAGATTGCGCTGCGCGTGATCCGCGCCTGCCGCGAGATGGGCATTCAATCGGTGGCGGTGCATTCCACCGCCGATGCGGATGCCATGCATGTGCGCATGGCCGATGAAAGCGTATGTATCGGCCCGCCCTCTGGCACCGACAGCTACCTGAGCATTCCCGCCATTATTTCCGCCTGCGAGATTACCGGCGCGCAGGCCATTCACCCCGGCTATGGGTTCTTGTCGGAAAACGCCAATTTCGTGCAGGTGATCGAAGACCACGGTCTTACCTTTATCGGCCCCAGCGCGGAACATATCCGCACCATGGGCGACAAAATCACCGCCAAGGAAACCGCCAAGGCGCTGGGTATTCCTGTTGTGCCCGGCTCCGAGGGGGGGGTGCCCACGCTGGCCGATGCCAAGCGTATTGGCGCCGAATTTGGCTATCCGGTCATTATCAAAGCCACCGCAGGTGGCGGCGGGCGCGGCATGAAAGTGGCCGCCTCCGAGGCCGAGATGGAACGCGCCTTTACCACCGCCCGCGCCGAGGCCAAAGCCGCCTTTGGCAATGACGAGGTGTATATCGAAAAATACTTGCAACGCCCGCGGCACATCGAAATTCAGGTCTTTGGCGATGGCAAGGGCCACGGCGTGCACCTGGCCGAACGCGATTGCAGCCTGCAACGCCGCCACCAAAAAGTGTTCGAAGAGGCCCCCGGCCCCGCGATATCGCCCGAAGAACGCGCGCGCATCGGCGAAATCTGCGCCAATGCGGTGGCGAAAATGGGCTATCGTGGCGCTGGCACGATCGAGTTTCTGTATGAGGACGGCGCGTTTTATTTCATCGAAATGAACACCCGCCTGCAGGTGGAACACCCTGTGACCGAGGCAATTTTCGGTGTTGATCTGGTGCGCGAACAAATTCGTGTGGCTGAAGGCATGCCCATGTCTTTCACCCAAGATGACCTGGCCATCAACGGCCATGCCATCGAGGTGCGCATCAACGCGGAAAAACTGCCAAACTTTGCCCCCTGCCCCGGCAAGATCACGCAATATCATGCCCCGGGCGGTTTGGGCGTGCGCATGGATAGCGCGCTCTATGACGGCTATAAAATTCCGCCCTATTATGACAGCCTGATCGGCAAGCTGATCGTGCATGGCCGCGACCGCCCCGAGGCGCTGGCACGGCTCAACCGCGCCTTGGCCGAGCTGATCGTGGATGGCGTCGACACCACGCTGCCGCTGTTTCATGCGCTATTGCAAGAAGATGATATTCACAGCGGCGCCTATAACATTCACTGGCTGGAAAAGTGGCTGGAAACCGGCGTGTTGGATGGCTTGGCCAAACGCTAAACGCCAAAAAATTGGCCCAAATTCGCAAATTGGGCCAATTATATATAATTTTCCTGCATGAACGGAAAAAATATCTAGAGTCTACAGATGAAACAAGCTAGGGTTGACATGATCGGGTTGTGCGCAGCCCAGTGATTCAAATGTGGAGATTACCATGAAAAAGCTTTCTTTGGTCGCTATCGCTGCCACACTGGCATTTGCAGCACCTGTTTCGGCAACTGAAACCGTTGCAAACCCCACCGTCAGCACACAGGCAACTGGCCTGGCAGCGCTGGGTGGCATGTCGACCGCTGCAACTATTGCAACCGTCGTCGTTGCAGTTGGTGTTGTTGCAGCTGTTGCCGACAGCAGCTCGGGCACCAACTAAGCCTGATACAAGTTTTGCGGAAAGGGCGGCCATTTGGCCGCCTTTTTCTTTGCGCGCGCCCCTCGCCTTTTTGGTGGAACTGGGGCAGTTTGCCGCCATGTCACAGATAGCCGAGCCAGAGATAACCGTTGATTTACTGCTGCATGCCTATGCAGCGGGCGTGTTTCCAATGGCCGAAAGCCGTGACAGCGCGGAAATTTTTTGGGTAGATCCAAAGCGCCGCGGCGTGTTTCCCTTGGCCGGCTTTCGCGCCGCGCGCAGCCTGCGGCGCCGCGCCCGGCATGGCGATTTTCGTATCACCCTGAACCGCGATTTCACCGGCGTGCTGGACGGCTGCGCAAACCGCGCAGAAACTTGGATCAGCCCGCCAATCCGCCAGCTTTACCTTGAATTGCACCAGCTGGGCTATGCGCATTCCTATGAATTCCGCACCCAAACCGGCGCCCTGGCCGGGGGCATGTATGGGGTTGCGCTGGGGGCTGCGTTTTTTGGCGAAAGCATGTTTTCCGCGCAGCGCGACGCCTCGAAACTGGTGCTGATGTTCGCGCTAGATCACCTGCGCCGCTGCGGGTTTTCGCTGTTTGACACGCAGTTCATCACCCCACATCTTGCCAGCCTGGGGGCCCAGGAAATTACCCGCGCGGCCTATCGTGCGCGTTTGGAAGAGGCGTTGAAACGCAGCCCCACGCTGAACCCCGCATTGCTGGCCCAGGATGGCTACGAGGTTTTGCAGCGGATGACCCACACATCATAACGTGGGTGATCCAGCGCGTTCAGCGCGGGCGACGAGCCAATCATCCAGCCTTGAAACAGCGCATCCCCGCCTTCAGGCCCGATCACAAGATAGGCAAACGCATCACCCGCGGGGTTGCCCGTTGGGTAGCGACAGTCGCGCAGCGCCACGCGGTAGGGCCCAATTTCGGTGGCGCCCCCAACCGGCACAGCCACGTCTTGCGACTGCCCGGTGATCTTGTCTAACAGGCGCAAAACCGCGCCCTGCCCCGCTGATACCTCTTGCGCTGCCACATCCTGCGACGCCGCCGCCAGCAGCCCCGCATATAGCACAGCAGCCAGCGCAGCGCGCGTCATTCGCTGGCCCCGCCACCACTGCCGACATATTTCAACAGCAGCGAAATAAGGCTGACCGCGCCTTGGGTGTCTTCAATCTCGGCCCCGGCCGCCAGGTTGAAAGGCGACCCACCCGGCATGATTTCCACGAAATTACCGCCAAGCAGCCCCTCGGACGAGATCACGACAGCGCTGTCTTCGGGAATTTGGATGCCATCTTGCACGGAAAACGTGGTATCAGCCCGAAAGGTTTCGGGGTTCAGGCGAATATCGGTCACCGCCCCCACCTTAACCCCGGCCAAACGCACATCGGTGCCAATATTCACGCCCTCAAGCGATCGGAACGACGCCGTCAGCGCATAGCCATCGCCAGTGGTGCTGCCAAAGCCGGTTTTTTGCGCTGCAAATACGGCAAAGGCGATGGCAGCCGCCAAAACTGCCCCACCAACCAAAACCTCTGCTTTGTTATGCGCCATGGGTTATTCCGGCGACCATGCCTCGTAATCGCGGCGGTCGGCCGGTTGGGCGCGGCGCAGCGACCCGGCGGGCGCATATGCCAAGCCAGTGCCGGTCAGGTTTTCTTGGTGCGGCTTTTCCCAGGCCTTGCGCGGCAATGGGCGCTCGGTCGGGGGTTCTTTGAAGGTGTGATGCAGCCAGCCATGCCAATCGGGGCTGATGCGGCTTGCTTCGACCTCGCCGTTAAAGATCACCCAGCGGCGTTTTCCCTGTTTGCAGGTGTAAAACACATTGCCCTGCGCATCTTCGCCCACCCGGACGCCATTGCGCCACGTGAAGATCTGGGTGCCAATGGTTTGGCCGTCCCACCAGGTAAAGACGCGTTTAATCAGGTTCAGAACGCCCATGGCAACCTCCGGATAATGCGCCCCTGATATGGCCTATCATAACGCAAAGGTCCAGAGCGCAAAACCAAAACGCCGCACCAATGGCGCGGCGTTTGGTAAAATTTTACGCGCTTTCCACCCGGGTCAGCCGGCCGTTGCGCCCTCTTTCTTGGCATCGGCATAGATCAGCAGTGGCGCCGCGCCAGCCGTGACCGCCTCGTCATTGACAACCACTTCGGTGACATCGCTTTGGCCGGGCAGGTCAAACATCGTGTCCAGCAAGATATCTTCCAAGATCGAGCGCAGCCCCCGCGCACCAGTTTTCCGCTGGATCGCCCGTTTGGCGATGCTTTGCAGCGCGTCATCGGTGAAGGTTAGCTGCACATCTTCCAGCTCGAACAGGCGCTGGTATTGCTTGACCAGCGCGTTTTTCGGCTGGGTCAGAATTGTTACCAAGGCATCTTCATCCAGGTCTTCCAGCGTGGCGATCACGGGCAAACGGCCCACAAATTCGGGGATAAGCCCAAATTTCAGCAGATCTTCCGGCTCTAGCTGTTTGAACAGCTCGCCCACGCGGCGCTCGTCTGGGTCTTTGACATCGGCGCCAAAGCCCATGGCGCTGCCCTTGTTGCGCTGTGCGATGATACGATCTAGCCCCGCAAAAGCCCCGCCGCAGATGAACAAAATATTGGTTGTATCGACCTGCAGGAATTCCTGCTGGGGGTGTTTGCGCCCGCCTTGGGGCGGCACGCTGGCAACCGTGCCTTCCATCAGCTTTAGCAGCGCCTGCTGCACGCCCTCGCCCGATACATCGCGCGTGATCGAGGGGTTTTCCGATTTGCGGGTAATTTTATCGACCTCGTCGATATACACGATCCCGCGCTGCGCCCGTTCGACATTGTATTCGCTGGCTTGCAGCAGTTTTAGGATAATATTTTCAACGTCTTCGCCAACATAGCCTGCCTCGGTCAGGGTGGTGGCATCGGCCATGGTAAAGGGCACATCCAAAATCCGCGCCAGGGTTTGCGCCAACAAGGTTTTGCCACAACCCGTGGGGCCGATCAGCAAGATATTGGATTTCGACAGCTCGATATCACCCGATTTCTGGCTGTGGTTCAGGCGCTTGTAATGGTTATGCACAGCCACCGACAGCACCCGCTTTGCGGTGGCCTGGCCGATCACATAATCGTCTAGCACGTTACAAATATCGCGCGGGGTTGGCACCCCTTCCGAAGATTTCAGGCCGGCCGATTTGGTTTCTTCGCGGATAATATCCATGCACAGCTCGACGCATTCATCACAGATGAACACGGTGGGGCCCGCAATCAGTTTGCGCACCTCATGCTGGCTTTTGCCGCAAAAACTGCAATAGAGCGTGTTTTTGCTGTCGCTGGAATTGCTCGCCATATCTTCCCTTTCAGGCCTGAATGCCCTGTCCGGCCCAAGCCGGGTCTTCACGTATCGCCCCAGATTAGGGCAGCATGGCCCAAGCCACAATGCGAAAAAGCCCGTTTGCGGCTTGGGCTGGTGTTGGCTTAGGCCTCGTCGCCCATCTTGCCGCGGCTTTCAACGATTTCGTCGATCAAACCCCATGCCTTGGCATCTTCTGCCGACATGAAATTATCGCGCTCCAGCGCCGCCTCGACCGTTTCCAGATCTTGGCCGGTGTGTTTGACGTAGATTTCGTTCAAACGGCGCTTCAGCTTTTGCGTCTCTTGGGCGTGGATCATAATATCGGTGGCCTGCCCCTGATACCCGCCCGAGGGCTGGTGCACCATGACGCGGCTGTTGGGCAGGCTAAAGCGCATGCCTTTTTCGCCAGCCGTCAGCAAAAGCGACCCCATCGAGGCCGCCTGCCCCACCACCAGCGTGCTGACCTTGGGGCGGATATATTGCATCGTGTCGTAGATCGACAGGCCCGATGTTACCACCCCGCCGGGGCTGTTGATATACATGCTGATCTCTTTGGTCGGGTTCTCGGCCTCGAGATGCAGCAATTGTGCCACGATCAGGCTAGACATGCCGTCATGCACGGGCCCAGACAGAAAAATGATGCGTTCCTTCAGAAGGCGCGAAAAAATATCATAGGCCCGTTCGCCGCGGCTGGTTTGTTCAACAACCATCGGCACCAGCGTGTTCATGTATACGTCAATAGGATCTTTCATCTGCGCCCGCCTGTTTACTATGGATCGATGCTTAGACTTTCATTTGCTAAGCAAGTCTTAGTGATGCGCCCCTGCGCCCGCAAGGGGGGCAAGGCAGATTGCTGGGCTTGCTTGAAGAATTGCGCGCCCACCCTACCTGCAGCGGGCCTGCACCGGCGCATCTGAAAAAGGCCCCGTTTTCATGACCAACCCCAGCCCCAGCCTGGCCCCCGCATTCCCCCCAACCCGCACCGCAGGGCTGGAACGGCTGGCGCAGTTTTTGCCGCGCGCCGGGGCCGATTATGCCAAGCTGCGCAATTATGATCATGGCGCAGGAAAGCATCACAACGTATCAGGCCTGTCGCCCTATCTGCGCCACCGCCTGATCTGCGAAGACGAGGTGCTGGCCGCCGTTTTAGGCCGCCACAGCCTGCACGCGGCCGACAAATTCGTGGCCGAGGTGTTTTGGCGCACCTATTGGAAAGGCTGGCTGGAACTGCGCCCAAGCATTTGGGATGATTACCAAAACAGCCTTCAGCAAGCGCTAAACCGCGTGCAGGGCGAGGCAGGTTTGCGCAGGCGTTGGGCGGATGCCTGCAACGCCACCACCGGGATCGATTGCTTTGATACATGGGCGCAGGAATTGGCCGATACTGGCTATTTGCACAATCATGCGCGCATGTGGTTTGCCTCGATCTGGATCTTCACCTTGCAACTGCCTTGGGAATTGGGGGCAGATTTCTTTTTGCGCCACCTGATCGATGGCGATCCCGCCTCGAACACATTATCGTGGCGCTGGGTGGCGGGGCTGCATACGGCGGGCAAACATTATGTGGCGCGCGCTGACAATATTGTGAAATTCACCGCGCGCCGCTTTGCCCCCAGCGGCCTGGCCGCCAACCCCGCACCGCTGCAGGGCCCACCCCCGCCCCAGCGCAGCGCCTTGCCCGAATGCGCCCTGCCAAACCGCGATGCGCCCAGCGTGTTTTTGCTGCACGAAGACGATCTAAGCCCGGGCTTTGCGCTAGACCAGATTGCACCGCCCGTGGCCACCGCCTGCCTTGATCTCAGCGCCGATCGCAGCCCGCTGGCCATCAGCCCCGCCGTGGCCGATTGGGGGCGCGCCGCCATGCAAGATTGCGTGGGGCGTTGGGGCGCCAAGCTGGGGCCAGTGACGCAGGGCTTTTGCACGCCGGGCGATTTGGCCGATTGGGCCCAGCGCACAGGTGCCGCGCAAATTGTTGCGCCCTATGCGCCCACGGGCCCCGTGGCCAATTTTCTGGCCGCACTCAGCGCGCGCAGCAGCCTGCCGGTGTTCCAGCTGCGCCGCGGCTTTGACAGCCGCGCATGGCCCCACGCCACGCATGGGTTTTTCCGCTTTCGCGAGGCCATACCCAGCCTCTTGGCCGCGGCCAATATTCCGCCGGGCTAGGCCCACCGCAGCACAGCAAGATTTCTTGCCAAATCTGCGCAGCCCCCCTATACGCGCCCCCATGCTGGATCATACGCCCAACCGCCCCGATTTGCCGCGCGAGATTGCACGCCGCCGCACCTTTGCCATCATCTCGCACCCGGATGCGGGCAAAACCACGCTGACCGAAAAATTCCTGCTTTACGGGGGTGCCATCCAGATGGCGGGCCAAGTGCGCGCCAAGGGCGAGGCGCGGCGCACGCGCTCGGATTTCATGAAGATGGAGCAAGACCGCGGCATTTCGGTTTCGGCCTCGGCCATGTCTTTTGATTTCAAAGAGTTCCGCTTTAACCTGGTCGATACGCCCGGCCACTCGGACTTTTCCGAAGACACCTATCGCACGCTGACTGCGGTGGATGCGGCAGTGATGGTGATCGATGGCGCCAAAGGCGTGGAAAGCCAAACGCAAAAGCTGTTCGAGGTCTGCCGCATGCGCGACCTGCCCATCATGACCTTTTGCAACAAAATGGACCGCGAGGCGCGCGACACATTCGAGATCATCGACGAAATCCAGGAAATGCTGGCCATCCATGTCACGCCTGCCAGCTGGCCCATTGGCCAGGGGCGCGATTTCTTGGGGTGCTATGATATTTTGCGCGACCGCCTGGAACTGATGGACCGCGCCGACCGCAACAAAGTGGCCCAATCCATCGCGATCGAGGGCATAGACGACCCCAAAATCGCCGAATATGTGCCCGCAGAGCTGCTGGAAAAGCTGCGCGACGATCTGGAAATGGCCCGCGAATTGCTGCCCAAGCTTGATCCGCAATCTGTGCTGGATGGCCATATGACACCTATCTGGTTCGGCTCTGCGATCAATTCCTTTGGCGTGAAAGAGCTGATGGATGGCATCGGCACCTATGGCCCCGAACCCCAGCCTCAATCGGCGCAACCGCGCCAGATTGCCCCGGATGAAACCAAGGTTTCCGGCTTTGTTTTCAAGGTGCAGGCCAATATGGACCCAAAGCACCGCGATCGGGTGGCCTTTGTGCGCATGGCCTCGGGGCATTTCACCCGCGGCATGAAGCTGACCCATGTGCGCAGCAAAAAACCCATGGCCATCACCAACCCGGTGATGTTCCTGGCCGCCGATCGGGAACTGGCCGAAGAGGCATGGGCCGGCGATATTATCGGCATCCCCAACCATGGGCAGCTGCGCATCGGCGACACCCTGACCGAGGGCGAGGCGCTGCGCGTCAGCGGCATACCCTCGTTTGCGCCCGAACTGCTGCAAGGCATCCGCGCGGGCGACCCGATGAAGGCCAAGCATCTTGAAAAAGCCTTGATGCAATTTGCCGAAGAGGGTGCTGCAAAGGTTTTCAAGCCGATGATCGGCTCGGGCTTTATCGTGGGGGTTGTGGGGGCGCTGCAATTCGAGGTGCTGGCCAGCCGGATCGAGCTGGAATACGGCCTGCCCGTGCGCTTTGAGGCCTCGCAATTCACCTCGGCCCGCTGGGCCAGCGGCCCGCGCGAGGCGTTGGATAAATTCATCAACACCAACAAGCAGCACATCAGCCATGATCACGATGGCGATGTGGTCTATCTGACGCGCCTGCAATGGGATATCGACCGGATCGAGCGCGATTACCCCGATATCACCCTATCGGCCACCAAGGAAATGATGGCATAAATCCGCGGCCGGGGCGCGGCGCGGCATCTTGCCAGCGCCGCTCCCCTGCGGCATGTTTGGGGCATGAGTAACCAGTTTGGCCCCACCTATCCGGGTGGTTTTTCGGCAATCGTGCAGCAAATGGAAAGCCGGCTTGATCCGTTGGATTATGCCGATGGCGAAGGTTTGATGCCGCTCGCCTGCGATCTTGGGGCGCTGCAACACCAGCTGATGGATGCCAATGGCGCGGATGTTCCGCGCTCGAAAAGCGGCTATGCGCGCAAATTCCGCGAATTGGCCGGCGAATTTCACGGCCAGTCCGCGCTGCTCCATTTGCACGGGCTGCTGATCGCCCATCTGCGCCGCCGCAGCCAGCCCGCCCACACCGCCGCGCTGTTTTTGCGCCTTTGGGCGGAACACGCGCCATTTCTGCTGGCCCATCTGGATTGCCGCTGGCAGGTATCGGCCATCACCACCTTTGGCGATCATGGGGCCAGCGCTGTGCAGCGCCAGCTGGGCCAATCGCTAAGCGTGCTGTTTGCCACGATGAAACTATACGAAACCGAGCGGCTTTATTCCGGCCTGCGCCCCGATCAACCCCACAGCTTTGGGCGCAAATCGGCGCGGCATTTGCCCATGGGCATGGATGCCTATGCGCTGAAAGGGGGCGGGCTGGATGTGAACCTGCTGGGCAAGCTGTGGCAGCAGGCCGGCCAAGACCCGGTGATTGCGCCTTTGGCGCAATCGCTGCTGGAACAGCTGATCGCAGATCCAGGCGGGGTGTTTCGCCGCCTGCGCATGATGCGTGCCGACCGTGCAGAACGCAAAACCCAGCCCCCCACCACAGCCCCCACAGCGCCAGCCCCCGCGCCCAGCCAGCCACAGCCAGCCCCGGCCCTGCCCCGCTGGGGCACGGTAAGCCTGGCAAAAGGCAGCCTGGGCCAGATCGCCGCTTTTGCCGCCTATCACCTGGATCAAGGCGCCCATAGCGTGCATCTTTACCTAGATGCCCCCAGCCCCGATTTGGCCCAGTTTCTGGGCAAAAACCCTGCGGTCCGCGTCACCCAATGCACGCCCGAATGGTGGGCAACCCAGAAAAAACCCCGCCACCGCACCCACCAATTGCGCCAGTCATGGGTGGCCACGCATTGCTATCACAGCGCCCAGGTGGATTGGCTGGCCCATATTGATATCGACGAGTTTCTTCTGCCAACCGATGATATCACCCATTGCTTGGCCAAAATCGCCCCCAACACCCAAGCCCTGCGCCTGCCCCCGGTGGAACAACTGGCAGGCCCCGCCCCCGAACAGTTTAAACTAACGCCCCAAATGGCCGGCCAACCCAGCGCTGTGTTGCATGACATATACCCCACCTACGGCCCGCATCTTAGGGGTGGGTTTGTCAGCCATACCGAGGGCAAAGTCTTTATGCGCACAGGCATCACAGGGCTGCGGATGGGCATTCACATCTGCAAGAAAAATGGCGCCGAGATTGCCGCACAGCCACTGCCCGGCTTGCTGCTGGGGCATGCACATGCGCCCACATGGGAAAAGTTTCTGCACGCCTTACCCTTTCGCCGCGCCCATGGCAGCTACCGTGTGCGCCCCGGCACCGCCTTTCAGCGCGGGCATCTGTTGGGCTTTTTGCTGGAAAGCGAAGGGCCAGATGCGCTGCGCGATTTTTTCACCGAAGTGTGCACCGCCACCCCCGAACTGACCGCAGCACTGGCCGCCCATAACATGCTTTTGCGCCGCCCCCTGAACCTCGACAGCGCGATTGCCCGCCATTTTGGCCCCCTGCCCGCCACCGCATGGCAGGCGCCGGAATGAGCGGCGGCGCCAAATGGGGCCTTGTGTCCACGATCAAGGCGCCGGCCGCGCAGGTATTGGCCTTTGCAGCCCATCACCTGGATTTGGGGGCACATCGGCTGTTTCTTTATCTCGACGACGAGAACCAAGCAGCCTTTGATGCGCTGGCCGCCCACCCAAAATGCCGCCCCGTGCTGACCGATGCCGCATATTGGGCGAAACTGGGCATGAAGCGGCGCGTCAAACACCAGGCCCGCCAAACCGAAAACGCCCGTCATGCCTATGGCCGCGCGGCGGGGCAAGTGGCATGGCTGGCCCATATCGATGTGGATGAATTTCTAACTCCCCTGCCCGGCGCCGCCCCCCTGGGCCAACAATTGGCAGCGCTGCCATCCGGCTGCCTATCGGCGCGCATCCGCCCGGCCGAAGCCTTGGCACAGCCCACAGCCCAGCCCGCCCCCCAGCCCACAGCCCAGCCCGTGACCCATTTCAAAATGCTGCATCCAGATCGCGCCACGCGCGACAGATACGCCCGCGCGCTTTGGCCCGATTATGGCGCCCATCTAAACGGTGGGTTTCTCAGCCATGTGGCGGGTAAGCTGTTTTACCGCACCGGGGTTGCGGGGCTGCGGGTGCAAATCCACAACATTTTTGTGCACGATCAAATGAACCCCGCCGAAGCGCCCCTGCAAGATGCGCTGCTGCTGCATTGCCACGCCCCCAGCTGGCAGGCGTTTTGGCAGCATTTCACCTATCGCCACGCCAAAGGCTCGTATCGCGACGAGCTGCGCCCCGGCCAGCAAGACGGGCTTACCCTGCACCAGCTATTTGCCTATCTTCTCGATAGCGGGGGCCAGCCCGCTTTGCAGCGGTTTTTCACCCAAGTCTGCACCGCAACCCCCGGCCTGCTGCAGGGCCTCGACCAGCACGGCTTGCTTTATAGTTGCCAGATGGATCTGGCACAAAAACTGCGCCACCACTTCCCCAGCGCCCACCATTTGGCAGAAATGGTGCAATAATGCCCAGAATGCGCCCGATATCCGCGCTTGGATTGACCGCAGGGGCAGTTTGCGCTATGTGCCCAGCCAAGGGATGCTACGCGGATCACGCGGGGCCAAACGGGCCTATCCCCCCAGCTGCTACGGGCCACGACGTGTCCGTAAACAACGGAACCACATGACCAAGTTTTCCGACCTCAATCTTGACCCGAAAGTTTTGAAAGCCATCGCAGAAGCGGGCTATGAAACCCCCACCCCCATTCAGGCCGGCGCCATACCGCCCGCACTTTTGGGGCGCGATGTTTTGGGTATCGCCCAAACCGGCACAGGCAAAACCGCCAGTTTTACATTGCCGATGATCACCATGCTGGCCAAGGGCCGCGCCCGCGCGCGCATGCCACGCAGCCTGGTGCTGTGCCCCACCCGCGAATTGGCCGCACAGGTGGCCGAAAATTTCGACACCTACACAAAACACCTGAAACTGACCAAAGCGCTGTTGATCGGCGGCGTCAGTTTCAAGGAACAAGACCAGCTGATCGACCGCGGCGTTGACGTGCTGATCGCCACGCCCGGCCGCCTGCTGGACCATTTCGAGCGCGGCAAGCTGCTGTTGACCGGCGTGCAGATCATGGTGGTAGACGAGGCCGACCGCATGCTGGATATGGGCTTTATCCCCGATATCGAGCGCATTTTTAACCTAACGCCCTTTACCCGCCAGACGCTGTTTTTCTCGGCCACCATGGCGCCCGAGATCGAACGCATCACCAACACTTTCCTGTCGGCGCCAGAACGTATCGAAGTGGCGCGCCAGGCCACCACATCGGAAAATATCACCCAAGGTGTGGTGATGTTCAAACCCAGCCGCCGCGACCGCGAAGCCAGCGAAAAGCGCGCCTTGCTGCGCGCGCTGATCGAACGCGAGGGCGAGGCCTGCAAAAACGCCATCATCTTTTGCAATCGCAAAACCGATGTCGATATTTGTGCAAAATCGCTGAAAAAATATGGCTATGATGCCGCCCCCATCCATGGCGATCTTGATCAAAGCCAGCGGATGAAAACGCTCGATCAATTCCGCGATGGCAGCTTGCGGTTCCTATGTGCCTCGGATGTGGCGGCGCGTGGGCTTGATATTCCCAATGTCAGCCATGTGTTCAATTTCGACGTGCCCAGCCATGCCGAAGATTACGTGCATCGCATTGGCCGCACTGGCCGGGCCGGGCGCAAGGGCACGGCCTTTATGATCAGCGCGCCGCGCGACGAAAAGAACTTTGCCGCGATCGAGGCCTTGGTTCAGGCAGAAATCCCGCGCATCGAAATGCCCGGGGCGCAGCCCGCAGCCGATGCGCCCGATACAGGTGAAACCGCCGCAGAACCCACCCGCGATGGGCGCAAATCGCGCAGCCGCGGTGGCCGTGGCCGGGGCCGCGACGAGGCCGCCAAGCCCGATGCAGCCCCCCAACAGGCACAGGCACAGCCCCAATCCCAGACCCAGGCACAGGCCCAAGACGAGGCCAAGCCCCCCCGCACAGCCGATAAAAACACCCGTGGCCGCGACCGCGGTGATCGCAATGACCGCGGTGGCGATCGTGGCCGGCGTGATGATCACAAAGTGGTGGGCATGGGCGATCATCTGCCGGGCTTCATTGCGCTTAGCTTTGAACAGCGCCGCGCGGGGTAAGCCACACAGCGCCCCAGATCAGACCAAACAAAAGCCCCGCCAAAGCGGGGCTTTTTAAGTTTTGCCAATCGACAAACCGCTTAAGACAAGCGGCTGATCACAACTGTGACCTCGGGCTTTTTGCCGATCTCATCTTGGGTCGATTGGCGGGTGATCTTTTTCAACCCATCTTCCAATTTATCGTCATCTGCCAAAATCTTGGCCCCTGCCCGGCGCATGTATTGATCGAGATCTTCCTCGAGCACATCCACCAGTGGCGCCTTTGATCGCCCGGTTTCTGCCAGCCCGCGAATCTCGCACCAGGGCTCGCCCAGGGGCTCGTTGTCTTCGTCCAGGATCACCGACACCATCACATGCCCGTTCAGCGCCATGCGGATACGGTCGCGCACGATGCCATCCAGCGCGCCCACCTGCACCGAACCATCCAAATATGTGCGCCCGGTTTCCACATAGCCCGCCACGCTGGGCGCATTGCCTGATAGGTTCACAATCATCCCGTTCACCGCCAAGATCGATTGGCAGCCATTCTCGGCCGCCAGCCGTGTATGGGCGCGCAAATGGCGGTGTTCGCCATGCATGGGCACCACGGTTTGCGGCTTCATCAGCTTGTGCATTTGGTCCAGATCGGGGCGGTTGGCGTGGCCCGAAACATGGTAGCGCCCGCTGTGATCATCCACCACATCCACGCCCTTTTCCGACAATTGGTTCATAATGCGGATCACACCGCGTTCATTGCCGGGGATGGTTTTCGACGAAAAGAGGAACAAATCGCCCTCTTTCAGGCTGACGCCCTGATATTTGCCATTGGCCAGCTGCGCACTGGCGGCGCGGCGTTCGCCCTGGCTGCCTGTAACCAGCAGCATCACGTTTTCCCGGGGCAAATGCCCCACATCTTCGGGCGAGATCACGCTTGGGAAATCCTTCAGCACGCCAGTGGCCACCGCCGCCTCGATCATACGGCGCATCGCGCGCCCCATCAGGCAGACCGAACGACCAGCGCGCAGGCCCGCCTCGGCAAGTGTTTTCAACCGCGCCACATTGCTGGCAAATGTTGTGGCCACGACCATGCCGCGCGCATCTGCAATCAGGGTCTCAATATCAGCGCCGATACTTGATTCCGATCGCCCCGGCTCGGGCGAGAATACATTGGTCGAATCGCACACCAGCGCCTTAACGCCGCTGGCCGCCACCGCGCCCCACAGTTCTGGGTCCCATGCCTCGCCCACGATGGGGGCTTGGTCAAGTTTGAAATCCCCCGTATGCACGACACGCCCATCCGGGCTGTCGATCACCAGGCCGCTGGATTCGGGGATTGAATGGCTGATGGGCAAAAAACCCACCGTAAACGGCCCCGCCTGCACGGTTTCGGGCCATGCCGACACGGTTTTCACCACCCTTTCGGAAAACCCGTATTCGCCCAGCTTTTGGCGCGCCAAATGCGCGGTAAAGGCACGGGCATAGACCGTGGGCGCGCCCAGACGCTCGAACAAATGGCCCACGGCGCCCAGATGATCTTCGTGGGCATGGGTGATAAACACCGCCTCGATCTGCGCCTTGCGCGCCTCCAGCCATGCAACATCGGGCAGGATCAAATCCACCCCCGGTGTGCCGTCCATATCGGGAAACGTCACCCCCAGATCCACCACGATCAGGCGTTCCTGATCTTGGGGGCCATAGCCGTAGACGTAACAATTCATCCCGATTTCACCGGCACCGCCGAGGGGAAGATAGATCAAGCGCGCGCTGCTCATTGCTGTGCGTGTTCCTTATTATACTTATGAATAACGGTCAGGCCATGCATGGTCAGATCGTCTTCTATTGTGTCAAACAGGCTTTGTGCCTGTGCGAAAAGAGGGGCTAAACCGCCCGTGCCGATCACTTTCATCGGCTTGCCATATTCGGCCTTGATACGCGAGGTAATACCTTCGATCAGGCCGATATAGCCCCAAAAAACCCCAGATTGAATGCACGCCACCGTATTTGTGCCAATAACCCGCTCGGGCTGGCTGATATCAACATGTGGCAGGGCGGCCGCCCCCATATGCAGCGCCTCTAGGCTTAGGTTCACGCCTGGGGCAATCACCCCACCCACATAGGCGCCATCTGCGGCGACCACATCGAAATTGGTGGCAGTGCCAAAATCAACCACCACCACATTGCCGCCATGCCGCTCGAATGCGCCCGCCGCATTGGCCAGCCTGTCGGGGCCCACTTGGGTGCCTGGATCGACCCGCGGGATATGGGGCAGCAGGCATTCGGGCTTGCCCACCACCAGCGGGCGGCAATTAAAGAAGCGGTCCGCAAAAACGCGCAGGTTCCACACCACACGCGGCACCGTCGAGGAAATCACCACATCGGTGATATCGGCATCGATGCCGTAATGCTTGACCAAAGTGGTGAACCAGGTGAAATACGCATCCGCCGTGCGGCCATGATGGGTTGAGGTGCGCAGCGTGCACAGCCATTTTTGCCCATCCCAAATGGAAAACACCGTGTTGGTATTGCCACAATCAATTGCCAGAAGCATCATCAGCCCCCTTCCCAGAAAACATCGGCCGCAGCGATGGCCTGCCGCCCTTGTGCCGTGTGAAGAACCAAGTTTCCAGTCTCGTCAATGGTTTCAAAAGTGCCCGTGAAACTATCGCGCATGGTGCGGGCGGTGATGACTTGGCCCAACCGTGCCGCCCGCTGCAGCCAGGCGGTGCGTATGGGCGCAAAGCCCGCTTGCTGAAACTGCCGGTCAAAACTGGCAAAATGCTGTGCCAATTCGCCCAAAAACGCCTCGGCCGGCATCAACAGCCCGGTTTCCGCCGCCAAGGCGACAGGGCGCAACGCGCCGCCCTCTAGCTGGCCACCCTCGGGGGCATGGGCCAGATTGACCCCAATGCCAATGACCAAAACCAGCCCATCACGCGCAGTGGCGCTGCTTTCCAGCAAAATGCCCGCCAGCTTGCCGCCGTCAAGCAGCACGTCATTTGGCCATTTCAGCGAAAACCGCTGCGGCGTGCCGGTCAGGGTGCTGCAGGCCTCAAATAGTGCCAGCGAGGCCACAAAGGAATAAAGCGCCGCATGCTCGGGCCCACCGGCCGGGCGCAACAGCAGGCTGGCGGCGAAATTTCCCACAGGATCGGCCCAGGCACGGCCACGCCGGCCACGACCGCGGGTTTGCCTATGGGCAAAAACCCAAGTTGGGCCCGCCATGTCTGGCGCGCGCCGCAGGGCTTCGGCATTGGTGCTGTCGATCTCGGGCAGGATGACCCGCCCATATTCTTGGGGCCAGCCCATCAGCCGCCCCCCGCAAACGCATGCGGCCCCCAATAAGGGAGCCGCAGTTGCCGTTTGCCGATATGCGCCTTAGTTGACAAGCGTCGCAGCGGCCGCGGCGGCCACGCTTTCCAGGCCAAACATGTTGACCACGCCCACCACCATAACAAGGGCAGACCCCATCAAACACACCCAAAGCACAGGTGCGCGGGCGGTTTGCAGGGTTTCCCCCTCGGCGCCGAAATACATGAAGAACACGATGCGCAGGTAGTAAAAGGCGCCGATGGCCGATGCCACAGCCGAGGCCACAACCAGCCACACCATATCCACCGCCAGCGCCGCCTGCCACACACCCAGCTTGGCGAAAAAGCCCAGCATGGGCGGCACACCGGCCAAGCTGAAGAGCAGCACCAACAGCGCCAGGGCGCGCGCAGGTTCGCGTTTGGCATAAAGGTTCAGCGCGGAAATATCGGTGACCGGCTGGCCATCTTTTTCCATCGCCAGAATAAAGGCAAAAGTGCCGATATTCATTGTCACGTAAATGGCCATATAGGTCAGCATGGCCTGCACGCCCAGGGCGGTGCCCGCGGCCAGGCCGATCATCGCATAGCCCATATGCGCAATCGAGGAAAACGCCATAAGACGCTTGATATTGGTCTGCCCAATGGCCGCCACAGCGCCCAAAAACATCGACAAGACCGATAGCATCGCAATGATCTGGCCCCAGTCATGGCTGACACCACCAAAGGCATCGTGCAACACGCGGGCAAACAGCCCCATGGCCGCCACTTTGGGCGCGGTGGCAAAAAACGCCGTCACCGGGGTTGGGGCGCCCTCGTATACATCGGGGGTCCACATGTGAAAGGGCACAGCCGAGATTTTAAACGCCAGCCCTGCCACCATGAACGACAGGCCAAACAGCAGCCCCACCGGGGTATAGCCCTCGCCAGCGGCGGCGATAATGCCACTGAACAGCGTGGTGCCGGCAAAGCCATAGACCAGCGACGCCCCATACAGCAGCAAACCCGACGACAGCGCGCCCAGCACAAAATATTTCAGCCCTGCCTCGGTCGATTTCACGCTATCGCGGCGGAAAGCGGCAATCACATACAGCGCCAGCGATTGCAGCTCGAGCCCCATGTAAAGCGCAATCAGATCACCGGCCGAGACCATCACCATCATGCCCACAGTGGCCAAGGCCACCAGCACCGGGTATTCAAACCGCGCCAGCCCGCGACGGGCCATGTAATCTTGGCTCATCACCAGCACCACTGCGCCGCTGAGCAAAATGGTAACTTTGGCGAAGCGGGCAAAGCCATCGTCGTGGAACATGCCGCCAAAGGCCACATTGGTGCCCTGCCCCGACAGCGCAATCCACATCGCCACCAGCGCCATGACAGCCGCCGTAAGCCACGTCAGCGCGCCGCTTAAACGGTCTTTGCCAGTATAGACCGCCCCCAAAAGCGCCAGCATCGCATACACGCTGATGACGATCTCTGGCAAAATGACATTCAGATCAGCCTGGATCATTGTCTTCGGCTCCTTAGTGGGATGCGGCCACTTGGGTGGCGGCGCGTGCGCCCTCGCCCAAAGCCGTTTCATAATTCTGGATCAGCGCCTCGACCGAGGGGCCAATGATATCGGTGATCAAGCTGGGGTAGACCCCCAACAGCAGCGTCATAACCACCAAGGGCGCAAAAATAGCGCGCTCGCGGCGGGTCATGTCGGTGATGGCTTTCAGGCTTTCCTTGATCAGATCGCCCATCACCACACGGCGATACAGCCACAGCGCATAAGCCGCCGACAAAATCACCCCCGATGTCGCCACAGCCGCCACCCAAGTGTTCACCTGGAAAATGCCCATCAACGTCAGGAATTCACCCACAAACCCCGATGTGCCCGGCAGGCCCACATTGGCCATGGTAAAGAACATGAAGATCAGCGCATAGGCCGGCATGCGGTTGACCAAGCCACCATAGGCATCGATCTCGCGGGTGTGCATGCGGTCGTAAATGACGCCCACGCATAAAAACAGCGCCCCCGAGATAAAGCCGTGGCTGAGCATCTGGAAGATGGCGCCATCGATGCCCTGTTGGTTGGCAGCAAAGATACCCATCGTCACATAGCCCATATGCGCCACCGACGAATACGCGATCAGCTTTTTCATATCTTCCTGCACCAGCGCCACCAGCGAGGTATAGACAATCGCAATCGCCGACATCCACAACACCAGCGGCGTCATCACCTCGGCGCCGATGGGGAACATCGGCAGCGAAAAGCGCAAGAACCCGTAGCCGCCCATTTTCAGCAAAATCGCAGCCAGCACAACCGAACCGGCGGTGGGCGCCTGAACGTGGGCATCGGGCAGCCATGTATGCACAGGCCACATCGGCATTTTGACAGCAAAGCTGGCAAAAAAGGCCAAAAACAGCAGGGTTTGCATACCGCCCACAACATGCACGCCCAGCACGCTGATATCACCGCTGGCAAAGCTATGGGTCATCAGCGCCACATCGCCGCCACATGCGGCAATACAGGTGGTGCCCGCATCGGCAAACATTGCCACCATGGCCACCAGCATCAAAACCGAGCCAAGGAAGGTGTAGAGGAAAAATTTAAACGACGCATAAATGCGGTTTTTGCCGCCCCAGATGCCGATGATCAGGAACATCGGGATCAGCCCTGCCTCGAAAAAGAGGTAGAACAGCACCAGATCCAGCGCCATGAACACGCCCAGCATCAGCGTTTCCAGCAGCAGGAAGGCGATCATGTATTCCTTGACGCGGGTGGTCACATCCCAGCTGGCCGCGATCACCAAAGGCATCATAAAGGTGGTCAGCATCACAAACAGCACGCTGATCCCATCCACACCCATACGGTATTTCAGGCCCAAGAGCCATTCACGCTCTTCCACGAACTGAAAGCCGGTGTTTTGCGGGTCGAACTGCGCCAGAATGAACAACGACACCAAAAACGTGGCGCCTGTGGCCAGCAGCGCCAGCCATTTGGCATTGCGTTGCGAGGCCACATCTTCGCCGCGCAGGAACACAGCCAAGATCAGGGCCGCCAGCGCCGGAATGAAGGTGACGATGGAAAGAAGGTTGTCCATTAGTGCGCCCCCCCGGTGAGCGACATCCACGTCACCAGCACCGCAATGCCGATGACCATCCAGAATGCATAAGTAAAGATGTAGCCAGATTGCGCGCGCCCGGCCAAACGGGTGAAGAAGGGAATAATGCCCATCGCAACCCCGTTGATCGACCCGTCAATCACCGCGCCATCGCCACGTTTCCAAAAGAACGTGCCCAGTTTTTTGGCAGGCTGCACAAAGAGGAAATCGTAGATCTCGTCGAAATACCATTTGTTCAGCAAGAACAGATACAAGGGGCGCTGGGTTTCGGCCAGCCGCTTGGGCATTTCGGGGTTGATGATGTAAAACCACAAGGCCACGAAAAACCCGATCAGCATGGCGATAAAGGGGCTTACCTTTACCCATTTGGGCGCGTGGTGGGCATCCTCCATCACGGTGTTGCCCGGTGCCATGTAAATGGCGCCTTGCGGGGCCTGGCCATGGGCCATCGCAGCCGCCTCATGGCCGGTGGCGGCCGCAGTGCCGGTATCGGCGTGTTTGGTTGTGCCGCCGTGCGATGCATCGCTGCCCTCGGTCGTGCCATGCGCCGTTTCGCTGGCGTGATGCTGGGCCATGCCAAAGAATTTGGTCACGCCCTCATGATCGAAGAAATCTTTCTTCCACACCATGCCCGCAAACACGGCCCCAATGGCCAGCACGCCCAGCGGCACCAGCATCACTGTGGGGCTTTCATGGGCATGTTCATGGGTGTGTTTATCGCCACGCGGCGTGCCGAAAAAGGTCAGGAACATCAGGCGCCAGCTGTAGAAGCTGGTAAAGAGCGCGGCAATGACCAGCATCCAAAAGGCATAGCCACCCTGCGTGCCGGCCCATGCGCTTTCGATGATTGCGTCTTTCGACAAAAACCCAGCAAAGCCGATATAGGTAAGCGGAATGCCAACGCCGGTGATGGCCAGCGTGCCGATCATCATCGCCCAGTAGGTATAGGGCAGCTTTTTGCGCAGCCCGCCGTAATTGCGCATGTCTTGCTCGTGATGCATCCCGTGGATGACCGAACCCGCGCCCAAAAACAGCATGGCTTTGAAAAACGCGTGCGTCAGCAGGTGGAACATGGCCACCGAATACACACCAACACCCGCCGCCACGAACATATAGCCCAGCTGGCTACAGGTCGAATAGGCGATCACGCGTTTGATATCGTTTTGAACAAGCCCAACAGTGGCGGCAAAAAATGCGGTTGTGGCCCCGAGATAGACAATAAAGGTTTTCGCCTCGGGCGCGTATTCATAAAGCGGCGACATGCGGCAGACCAAAAACACACCCGCTGTCACCATGGTGGCGGCGTGGATCAGAGCCGAAACAGGGGTTGGCCCCTCCATCGCGTCAGGCAGCCATGTGTGCAAAATCAGCTGCGCCGATTTGCCCATTGCGCCGATGAACAGCAACACCGCCAGCAGGTTTGCCGCATTCCATTCGCCCCACAAAAACGCCAGTTGCGTGTCGGCCAGCTGCGGGCCTGCGGCAAAGACGGTGTCAAAATCGATCGCATCGGTCAGGTAGAACAGGCCAAAAATACCCAAGGCAAAGCCAAAATCACCCACCCGGTTCACCACAAAGGCCTTGATCGCCGCGGCATTGGCCGAAGGTTTTTTGTAATAAAACCCGATCAGCAGATACGAGGCCACGCCCACGCCTTCCCAGCCAAAGAACATCTGCACCAGGTTATCCGATGTCACCAGCATCAGCATGGCAAAGGTAAAGAACGACAGATAGGCAAAGAAGCGCGCTTTGTAATGCTCGTGATGGTCCCAGTTATCGTCATGGGCCATGTAGCCAAAGCTATAAAGATGCACCAAGGCCGATACGCTGGTCACAACGATCAGCATGATCGCGGTCAGCCGATCCAGGCGAATGGCCCAGGCCGTATCCAGCGTGCCCGAGCGGATGAAATCCAGAATATGGATCTGCTGCACAACGCTGGCATCCAGCGTCACAAACACCACCCAAGACAGCAGGCACGACAAAAACAACAGCCCCGTGGCAACCCATTGCGCGGCGGTTTCACCGATCATGCGCCAGCCAAAACCCGCGATAAGCGCGCCAATCAGGGGCGCAAAAAGAATGATCTGAGCCATGGTCTTAGCCTTTCATCACGTTGACGTCTTCAACGTCAATGGTGCCACGGTTGCGGAAGAAGCAGACCAGAATGGCCAGGCCAATGGCCGCTTCGGCGGCGGCCACGGTCAGCACAAACAGCGTGAATACCTGGCCCACCAGATCGCCCAGAAAGCTAGAGAAAGCCACCAGGTTGATGTTGACCGACAGCAAGATCAGCTCGATGCTCATCAACAAGATGATCACGTTCTTCCGGTTCAGGAAGAGCCCGAAAATCCCGATGACGAATAACATCGCCGCCACGGTTAGGTAATGCTCAAGTCCGATCATTCGTCTGTCCCATCGTCTTTGCGGTTCTGCTGCGGCGCCTGCACCGGGCCGCCTATTTTCAAACTGTCAGGCGTCACAGGCCCTGCCCCGGCTTCACGTCGCGCAGCTCCATCGCCTTGGCCGGATCCCGATAAATCTGGGCCAGGATATCTTGGCGTTTCACATCGCTGCGGTGGCGCAGCGTCAGCACGATTGCCCCGATCATCGCCACCAGCAAGATCAAGCCAGACAGCTGGAACGCCAGGAAATACTGGTCATAAAGCAGCATGCCCAAGGCGGCGGTGTTTTCCAGCTGGTCAGGCGTGACAGCCCCACGCGCCGCGCGCGCGCTGTCGGTGATTTCCCAGCTGCCATAGGCCATGCCAAATTGCATCAGCAACACCAGCCCGATCAGCAGCGCCAGTGGCATATATTTGGCCATCTCTGCCTTCAGCTCGGCAAAATCGACGTCCAACATCATGACCACAAACAAGAACAATACCGCCACGGCGCCCACATAGACGATGATCAAAAGCATCGCCACAAATTCGGCGCCCAGCAGCACAAACAGCCCCGCAGAGGACAGGAAAGCCAGAATAAGCCACAAAACCGAATGCACCGGGTTGCGGCTGATCACGGTCATCAAACCGCCGGCAACCACGCAGATTGCAAAGAGGTAGAAAGCCAGTGCAATAACGCTCATTTCGTTTTGTCCTCTTTTTCGTCCATCACCTCGCGCGCAAGCGACATGGCGCGGTTCATGGAAGGAATGCCAGCAAACATCGACATTTGTGCGATGGTTTCGGCTATTTCATCTTTTGTGGCCCCTGCCTCTAGGGCGTGGCGCACGGTCAGGCGCATGGCGCTATCGGCTTGCGCGCCCTGCATGGTCATTCCCGCAATATTCAGCAGCAGGCGGGTTTTTGCATCCAGCCCATCCTTGCTGATGCCGCGGCCAAAGGTCATTTCCATCACCTCTTTGGGCATGGTTGGCCACAGCTTTTCAAACCCCTGCGGCGAGAACGACTCGAGCGCGGGGTTGAAAGCCTTGGCCATCTCTTGGGCCTGCTGCATCATCAGCTCTAGCGGGGTTTTGGGGGTGGTCATCGGTAGGGTGCGTCCAATTCTAGATTGCGCGCAATCTCGGCTTCCCAGCGTTCGCCATTGGCCAGCAGTTTTTCCTTGTCGTAAAACAGCTCTTCGCGGGTTTCCGTGGCAAACTCAAAATTCGGCCCCTCAACGATGGCATCCACCGGGCAGGCCTCTTGGCAGAAACCGCAGTAGATGCATTTCGTCATGTCGATATCATAGCGCGTGGTGCGGCGGCTGCCGTCTTCGCGCGGCTCGGCATCGATGGTGATGGCCTGCGCGGGGCAGATCGCCTCGCAGAGTTTGCACGCGATGCAGCGCTCTTCGCCATTGGGGTAGCGGCGCAGCGCGTGTTCGCCGCGAAAGCGCGGGCTTAGCGGGCCCTTTTCATGCGGATAGTTCACCGTGGCCTTGGGGGCGAACATGTATTTCAGCCCCAGCTTGAACCCTTTGAACACATCAGCCAGCAGGAAATACCCGGCGGCGCGTTTGTAATCGATCTGCGTCATCCGTTAGCCCCCTACGGTCCAGCGGGCAAAGGTGCCCCAGAACCAGTCAAATTTTGCAGCAAACGCCACGAACACCACCCAAAACAGCGACATCGGCAAAAACACTTTCCAGCCCAGGCGCATCAGTTGGTCGTAGCGGTAGCGCGGCGTGATGGCCTTGACCATGGCAAAGAGGAAGAACACAAAAACCATCTTTGCCACCATCCACAAAACCCCGTCAGGCAGGCCGGGAATGGGCGACAGCCAGCCGCCAAAGAACAGCAATGTCACCAGCGCGCACATCAGCACAACCGCGGTCAATTCGCCGATCATGAACAGCAAAAACGGGGTCGAGCTGTATTCTACCTGATAGCCCGCCACCAGTTCCGATTCAGCCTCGGGCAAATCAAACGGCGGGCGGTTGGTTTCCGCCAGGGCCGAGATGAAGAACAAAAACAGCATCGGCAAATGCGGCAGCCAATACCAGCTGAACAGCCCCATATCCCCATCTTGCGCGCGCACGATATTGGTCAGGTTCATCGACCCGGTCGAGATGATCACACCGATGATGATCAGACCAATCGACACCTCGTAAGAAATCATCTGTGCCGCCGAACGCAACGAGCCCAAGAACGGGTATTTCGAGTTCGACGCCCAGCCGCCCATGATCACGCCATAGACCTCAAGCGAGGAAATGGCGAAGATATACAAGATCGCCACGTTGATATCGGCCACAACCCAGCCATCGTTAAACGGCACCACCGCCCAAGCGATCAGCGCCATCACCAGGCTGATCATCGGCGCCAGCAAAAACACCGCCCGGTCTGCCCCCGCAGGAAAGACCACTTCCTTGACGATATATTTCAGGAAATCAGCGAAACTTTGCAGCAGCCCAAACGCGCCCACCACATTGGGGCCTTTGCGCATTTGCACCGCCGCCCAGATTTTGCGGTCGGCATACATCAAGAAGGCCAGCGCCACCAGCAGAGGTACGATTACGGCCAAAACCTGTGCGACGATGACAAGCAACATGCCCAGGTAGGTATTGGTAAAGAATTCCGCCATTGTTGTCCTCACACCGTCGGTATTCTGTTCTCGAGACAGGATGCCACCACAACTTCTGCGTCGATGGTGCGCGCCCCACGCGGCAATGCGGCCGAGATCAAATAGACCGCGTCTGCCGCATATACCCCTTCGGATTCGGTCACTGCCGTGCGCACATGGCGCGCAAAGCCGTAGCCGCGGATCAGCGCATATTGCGCCGCCGCACATTCTGCATAGGCCACCGCATCCTGTTCAGAACGCGGGCGCTCTATGCGCACGATAAAATTCACCAAATCCCCATCCAACAGGCGGGTTTCCACCCCCCCATAGGTCGGGGCATCGGCCACCGCAGCCTGGCCAGTGCCGGCCTGGCTACAGCCACCGATTGCGCAGGCCAAGGCCAGCGCCAGGGGCGATATGATCACCCGTTTGCCCATTATTCTGCCGCCACCTTTAGGCTGCGCGCCTTTTGCCCGGCGCTGAGTTCGGCCATCAACTGGCTGGCGCGGGCAATCGGGTTGGTCAGGTAGAAATCCTTGATCGCGGGGCGGAAATCGGCCTGGCCCAGCGGCTCGGTGGGTAGGGGCTGTGGGGTGTTTTCCACCACCTCATCCACCTGCGCCAGATGCGGCACCTCGGCGACCAGCGCCTGGCGCAGCTGTGCCAGCGAGTCATAGGGCAGCGTGGCGCCCAATTCTGCCGACAAGGCGCGCAAGATCGCCCAGTTTTCCTTGGCCTCGCCCGGGGCAAACCCTGCGCGCAACGCCAATTGCGGGCGCCCTTCGGTATTGACGAACAGGCCGTTTTCTTCTGTGTAGGCCGCACTTGGCAGGATAATATCGGCGCGGTGCGCGCCGCGGTCGCCATGGCTGCCTTGGTAAATCACCACAGGGCCCGGGGCGATATCCACCTCATCGGCGCCCAGGCTGAAAATCACCTCTGCCCCGTCGATCGCCGCCAACAAGCCGCCTTCGGTAACGGCGCCCACATCCATGGCGCCGACCCGGGCCGCGGCCGTATGCAACACCAGCAACCGGGGCGACAGCGCCTGCGCGGCAGCCAAAACCGCCAGCCCATCGGCCTCGCGCAGCGCGCCTTGGCCGACAATCACAATGGCGCCCTCGGGGGCGTCAAGCGCGGCCAGCGCGGCGCGGTCGGTGCCGGCATGGGTGTAGTCATAGCTCAGATCAGCCGCCTGCCCGACCAGCGTGATATTGGCGCCGCGGGTCCAGGCCTTGCGGATACGCGCATTCAGCACCGGCGCCTCGTCGCGCGGGTTGGTGCCGATCAAGATGATATCTTTGGCGCTGTCGATCTCTTCGATCGCCACAGTGCCCACATAGGCGCTGCGGTTGCCAATGGGCAGGCGCGCGTTATCGGTGCGGCATTCGATCGCCCCGCCCAAGCCCTGCACCAGCTGTTTTAACGCAAAAACCGCCTCGACCGGGGCCAGATCGCCCACCAAAGCCGCCAGTTTCTTGCCCTTCATCGCGCCCGCAGCCGCCGCCAGCGCCTCGGGCCAGCTGGCTTTGCGCAGCTTGCCATTCTCGCGGATATAGGGCGTGTCGAGCCGCTGACGGCGCAGACCATCCCACACAAAGCGCGATTTGTCCGAAATCCACTCTTCGTTCACACCGTCGTTGTTGCGCGGCAAAATCCGCATCACTTCGCGGCCCTTGGTATCGACGCGGATATTGCTGCCAAGCGCGTCCATCACATCGATGGTTTCGGTCTTGCTCAGCTCCCAGGGGCGGGCGGTAAAGGCATAGGGTTTGCTGACCAGCGCGCCCACCGGGCACAGATCGATGATATTGCCCTGCAAGTTCGAATTCAGCGTCTGCCCCAGATAGCTGGTAATCTCGCTGTCTTCGCCCCGCCCGGTCTGGCCCATCTGGGTGATGCCGGCAACCTCGGTGGTAAAGCGCACGCAGCGGGTGCAGCTGATGCAGCGGGTCATGTGGGTTTCCACCAAGGGGCCCAGATCCAGATCGTCGCTGGCGCGCTTAACCTCGCGGTAGCGGCTGAAATCCACCCCATAGGCCATGGCCTGATCTTGCAGGTCGCATTCGCCGCCCTGGTCGCAAATCGGGCAATCCAGCGGGTGGTTGATCAGCAAAAACTCCATCACCCCTTCGCGGGCCTTTTTCACCATCGGCGAATTGGTTTTTACCACCGGCGGTTCGCCATTGGGGCCGGGGCGCAAATCGCGCACCTGCATGGCGCAGCTGGCTGCGGGTTTCGGCGGGCCGCCCACAACCTCGACCAGACACATGCGGCAGTTGCCCGCAATCGACAGCCGCTCGTGATAGCAAAAGCGCGGCACTTCGATACCAGCCACTTCACAGGCCTGGATCAGGGTCATCGCCCCATCTACCTCGACCTCGGCACCGTCAATGATGATCTTCTTGAGGTTGGACATTTTTCCTCACTTCACTCTCAGCAAGGCGCCGATTTGGCTGCCTTTGGCGATTTCCTGGCGACCCAATATGCATAGGTCGGCGGTGTTGGCAGGGTTTAGCCCCTGCGCACGAACATAGTTTTGCGCCTTTTTGCGCATGCGGGCCTTTTCCTCGGGCGATTTGACGTGGCGCTTGATCTCATCCCTGGAATAGCCAAGGTTCTGCGCCTTCTGCTCGAGGCTGTTTAGGTAAAAATACGCCCGCACCATGCGGGGCGCGATATCGTCACAGGTCTTACGAATTTCATCGGCCAGGGCCACGGCCATCAGCCCGTCATCAATCTGCGCCACGCTGCGCAAAGGCGGCAGCGCCTGGGCGGCATTGGCCCACGCCCCGCCTGCCCCGGTCAGGGCCAGGCAGGCCACAAGCGCGGCCCGGCGCGGGGCCTGCAGGCCCGCAGATATGACGCCGGTCATTGCCATCCCTTGCAACGCCCCTCGAAGATCAATGTATCATCGGCAATCTGCAGCTTGGCCGCCTCGGCATCGGGGCCATCGTTGACCCAGGTGATTTTCGAATTGCCATAAAGCCCGATGCAATATTCCACACCGCGGTGGCGCCCCGCCTCGCGCGCCCCATCGAGCGAGCGGCTGGCCTTGGGCACCTGCACAACAAAGGCCTGCCGATCTTCCTTGGCCACGCTCAAGCTGCTGCGAAACCGCACGCCATCGAACGCATCGGGGCGTTGCACAAGGGTTGCCACCTTGCTGTCTGCGCAGGCCCCAAGCACCAGGCCAGCCAAAAGAAGGGGAAGGCCGCGCATGCGCTTACTCCGCCGCCATGGCGCCAAGGCGCCCAGTTTTTTGCGCCTTGATCCGGTCTTCGATTTCCTCGCGGAAATTGCGGATCAGGCCCTGAATGGGCCAAGCGGCTGCATCGCCCAAGGCACAGATGGTGTGGCCCTCGACCTGTTTGGTCACTTCAAACAGCATATCGATCTCTTCCAGCTCGGCCTCGCCGCGCACCAGGCGATCCATCACGCGCATCATCCAGCCCGTGCCTTCGCGGCAGGGCGTGCACTGGCCGCAGCTTTCGTGTTTGTAAAACTTCGACAACCGCCAGATGGCTTTGATGATATCGGTGGATTTATCCATCACGATCACCGCCGCCGTGCCCAGGCCCGAGCCCAGCTCGCCGCGCAGATAATCGAAATCCATCACCGCATCGCGCATCTTTTCGCCGCGCACGCAAGGCACCGACGAGCCACCAGGGATGACCGCCAGCAGATTATCCCAACCGCCACGAATACCACCGCAATGTTTGTCGATCAGCTCTTCAAAGGTGATCGACATCGCCTCTTCCACAACGCAAGGGCTGTTCACATGGCCCGATACGGCAAACAGCTTGGTCCCGGCATTGTTCGGGCGCCCAAAGCCCGCAAACCAGCTGGCACCGCGGCGCAAAATCGTGGGCACAACGGCGATGGATTCGACGTTGTTCACCGTGGTTGGGCAGCCATAAAGGCCCGCGCCCGCCGGAAACGGCGGCTTCATCCGCGGCATGCCTTTTTTGCCCTCGAGGCTTTCCAACAGCGCGGTTTCCTCGCCGCAGATATAGGCCCCTGCCCCATGATGCAGATACAGGTCGAAATCCCAGCCAGAGCCAGCGGCGTTTTTGCCCAGCATGCCGGCATCATAGGCCTCGTCGATGGCGGCCTGCAGCGCCTCGCGCTCGCGGATATATTCACCGCGAATGTAGATATAGCAGGTATGCGCATTCATCGCGAACGAGGCAATCAGCGCCCCTTCGATCAGCGTATGCGGATCGTGGCGCATGATTTCACGGTCTTTGCAGGTGCCCGGCTCGGATTCATCGGCATTGATCACCAGATAGGCAGGGCGCCCATCGCTTTCTTTGGGCATGAACGACCATTTCAACCCGGTGGGAAAGCCCGCACCGCCACGCCCGCGCAGGCCGCTGGCCTTCATCTCTTCGATGATCCAGTCACGGCCCTTTTGAATAAGCCCTGCGGTGCCATCCCAATGGCCACGGGCCATCGCGCCCTTTAGGCTGCGATCGTGCATACCGTAGATATTGGTAAAAATACGGTCTTGATCCTTCAGCATCGGCTTACCTCTGATCGTTTTGGCGCGCACGCCAGATTTGGTAGGTCATCGCGATGGCAAACACAAAGCCTGCCAGCGCGACCAGGTCCAGCAACGCCCTTGTGCGGTTGCTCCACCCGTAATCAGCACCAATCAGATTGGCCAGCACCCAAAACACCGCCGTTCCAGCAATAACAAGGGCGGTGATGCGCCCTTTTCGTGCCAGATATGCGTCTTTGTCCTGCATGCCCGCGCAATCCAATCAATAAACATCGCCCCGGCCCACGCGCGTCGAGAATTCAGTCTCGCCGCCCGCAGCCAAGATTTTCGCCTGCGCCACCCAATTGTCGCGCGTTGCGCGCCCCTTAAAGCCCGCAAGATTTTCGTTCACCCAGCTCACCTCGGCCTCGGTCCAAGCGGCGATCTGGTCAAAGTGGTAAAACCCCATCTGGTGCAGCATCTGCTCTAGCTTTGGGCCTACCCCTTTGATCTCTTTCAAATTATCCGCCCGCCCATCCCGGGGTGCGGGCAATGTGGCCGGCGCATCCACCGCAGCCGGGGCCACAGACGGGGCAACAGCGGCCACGGGCGCGGCAGGCGCCTCGGCGGCCACGGGTGCCGGCTGGGCAGGCACAACAGCGGCAGGCGCCGCAGCGCCCGTCTGCGCCATGGGTGCCTGACGGCCTGCGTCACACAAAAGCCAGTTCAGCAACAGGCCCAAAAACACAAAAACCAGGGCGGCCACGAACAGCCCCCCAAGGAACGACCAACCGCTGGCACCCATCAACAGGAACAGGGCCAGCAACCCAACGATTGCAGCGACAGCCCAACACCCGTATGCACAGCGGCTATTTGTTGTTCCAACACTCATTATACACTCTCCCGGTTATCAAGTTGCACCTTATTCAGGTGCCCCCTTTTTAACACGGTTGGTGGTTTCCGTCTTGCCTTGTTCAATCAAACCTTGTGCCTGGCCAACCCAGTCATCGCGGGTCACACGGCCTTTGAACCCTTCGAGATTGTCATCCACCCAGGCAATTTCAGCCGCGCTCCAGTTGGCGATCTGGTCGAAATGATAAAAACCCAAGCTATGGCACAGCTGCTCTAGCTTTGGGCCGATGCCTTTGATCAGCTTCAAATCATCTGCCTGGCCCGCGCGCGGCGCGCTCAGCGCTGCGGGTTTTTGCCCGGGCACCGCTGTATCTGCCGCCTTTGGCGCAGCTGCAGCAGGCTTGGCTGCGGGTTTCGCAGCCGCCTTGGCCTTTGCCTTGCCCAACCATGGGGTCAGCAGCGGCACTTCGGTGCCATCGATGCGCTTGACGGTATCGCCAATGTCTTTGGCCAATTGCGCGCTGGCATTATACTGCGCGCGCCCGCTTTCAAATTCCTGCAGGCTGGACAGCCCACTCAGCGGTTCGGCGGCAAAGCGGCCGTTTTGCGGCCCCGGCGTGGGCACCTTGCCGGCTGCCAGATCATCGAGCAGCTGCGCAAAGCTTTCCGCCGTCAGATCTTCGTAATAGTCCTTGCCAATCTGCACCATAGGCGCGTTGGCGCAGGCGCCCAGGCATTCCACCTCTTCCCACGAGAATTTGCCATCCGCCGACAAAGCATGCGCTTTGGGCGAGATTTTCTCGTGGCACACCTTGATCAGATCTTCCGCACCGCAAATCATGCACGACAGCGTGCCACACACCTGCACATGCGCGACCGAGCCGACAGGCTGCAGCTGGAACATGAAATAAAACGTCGCCACTTCCAGCGCGCGGATATAGGCCATGCCCAGCATATCGGCCACATATTCGATGGCCGGGCGGGTCAGCCAGCCCTCTTGCTCTTGGGCGCGCCACAAAAGCGGAATGATCGCCGAGGCCTGGCGGCCCTCGGGGTATTTGGTCATCTGCGCTTCGGCCCATGCTTGGTTGGCGGGCGTGAAGGCAAAGCTTTCAGGCTGTTCGTGGTGAAGGCGACGCAACATCAGGCACGGGCTCCGGTATTATAAGTGCCGCAGGGGGTGGGCCGGCCAATGGCCCGCGCGGCGAAAAAAGACTGTTTGCAGCCCAATGCGGGCTGGCTTTGGCCGGGTGCCCCGGCAAGGGCACCCAGATGCGCGGCCAGGGCCGGCAGATATGCCACAACAGGCGTCATCAGCGGTCGATTTCCCCGAACACCACGTCAAGCGAGCCCAAGATCGCCGAGGCATCGGCCAATTGGTGCCCTTTGCACAGGTGATCCATCGCCTGCAAATGCGCATAGCCCGGCGCCCGAATTTTCGAGCGATAAGGCTTGTTGCTGCCATCCGACACCAGATACACGCCAAACTCGCCCTTGGGCGCCTCGACCGCGACGTAAATTTCGCCCTCGGGAACGCGGAACCCTTCGGTATACAGCTTGAAGTGGTGGATCAGCGATTCCATCGAGGTTTTCATATCGCCCCGCTTGGGCGGCGTCAGCTTGCCCCGCGCCAGCACATCGCCCTGGTTTTCGGGCATCTGCAGCTTGGCACAGGCCTGGCGCATGATATGGGCCGATTGGCGCATTTCTTCCATGCGGCACAGATAGCGATCGTAGCAATCGCCATTGGTGCCCACAGGCACTTGGAATTCAAACTCGTCGTAGCATTCATAGGGCTGGGCGCGGCGCAAATCCCACGCCAGGCCGCTGCCCCGCACCATCACCCCCGAAAAGGCGTATTTCTGGATGTCATCCTCGGTGACAACGCCAATATCGACGTTGCGCTGTTTGAAAATGCGGTTTTCGGTCAGCAGCCCGTCGATATCATCCAGCACCTTGGGAAATTCCACGGCCCAGGCATCGATATCTTCGATCAGCTCGGGGGGCAGATCCTGATGCACACCGCCGGGGCGGAAATAGGCCGCGTGCAAACGGGCGCCACAGGCGCGCTCGTAAAACACCATCAGCTTTTCGCGCTCTTCAAAGCCCCACAGCGGCGGGGTCAGCGCGCCCACATCCATGGCCTGGGTGGTGACGTTCAGCAGGTGGTTCAAAATGCGGCCAATTTCGCAATACAGCACGCGGATCAGCTGGGCACGGCGCGGCACCTCGGTGCCGGTCATCCGTTCGATCGCCAGGCACCATGCGTGCTCTTGGTTCATCGTGCCCACATAATCGAGCCGGTCGAAATAAGGCAGGTTTTGCAGATAGGTACGGCTTTCCATCAGCTTTTCAGTGCCACGGTGCAACAGCCCTATATGGGGGTCGCAGCGTTCCACAATCTCGCCATCCAGCTCCATCACCATACGCAGCACGCCATGCGCCGCCGGGTGCTGGGGGCCAAAGTTGATGTTAAAGTTGCGGATCTTCTGCTCGCCCGTCAGGGCATCATCGAAACCTTTAGAACCGTCCATCACTTTGCCTCGCTTTTCTCGTCACCGGGCAGCACATATTGCGCACCTTCCCAAGGCGACATGAAATCGAACTGCCGGTATTCCTGCACCAGTTTCACCGGCTCATAGACCACGCGTTTGAGCACCTCGTCATAGCGCACCTCGGTATAGCCCGTGGTCGGGAAATCCTTGCGCAGCGGGTGGCCGCGGAAACCATAATCGGTCAGGATGCGGCGCAAATCGGGGTGGCCCGAAAACAAGATGCCGAACATATCAAAGACTTCGCGCTCGAACCAATTGGCGCTGGGGTGCACCGCGGTGATCGATGGCACCATCTCATCCTCGCGCACCGCCACTTTCAGGCGGATGCGGTGGTTTTGATACATGCTCAGCAGGTGGTAGACCACATCAAAGCGCTGCGGGCGTTCGGGGTAATCCACCGCCGTGATATCGAGCATCGTGGAAAACTTGCAGCTGGGATCGGTTTTCAAAAACTCGACCAGCGCCGCAATCGCATTCAGCGCCACATCCACTGTCAATTCGCCATGGCTTACGTGCCAGTTCAGCACGCATTCAGGGCGCTTCATCTGGATATGGGCACCCAGTTCTTTCAATGCGTCGCTCATCTCACAATTGTCCCTGTGCGGCGAATTTTCCGGGCAAGCTGCAAGATACCGTAAAGCAGCGCCTCGGCGGTGGGGGGGCAGCCGGGCACATAAATATCAACCGGCACGATACGGTCACAGCCACGCACCACGCTGTAGCTGTAATGATAATAGCCGCCGCCATTGGCGCAGCTGCCCATCGAAATCACATAGCGGGGTTCGGGCATCTGGTCGTAGACCTTGCGCAGCGCGGGGGCCATCTTGTTGGTCAAGGTGCCTGCCACGATCATCACATCCGATTGGCGCGGGCTGGCGCGCGGCGCGATGCCAAACCGCTCGGCATCATAGCGCGGCATCGAGGTGTGCATCATCTCGACCGCGCAACAGGCCAAGCCAAAGGTCATCCAATGCAAGCTGCCCGTGCGCGCCCAGTTGATAAGGTCTTCGCTGGAGGTCAGCAAAAAGCCCTTGTCTTGCAACTCGCGATTCAGCGCCTGGGTGGCCACGTCTTTGTCTGCCCCTGCGGTATTGGCGCCAGTCATCACTCCCATTCCAAAGCCCCCTTCTTCCACTCATAGGCAAAGCCAATGGTCAGCACGCCCAAAAACACCATCATCGACCAGAACCCAACCATGCTAAGCCCCTGAAAGGCCACGGCCCAGGGAAACAGCATAGCAATTTCAAGATCGAAAATGATGAACAAGATCGAAACCAGGTAGAAACGCACATCAAATTTCATGCGCGCATCATCAAATGCGTTGAACCCGCATTCATAGGCCGACACTTTTTCCGGGTCGGGATTGCGAACCGCCAAAACAATGGCAGCAAGGATCAGGACCAGCCCGATCGCAATGGCAATAGCCAAGAAGACGAGAATGGGAAGATATTCCCGAAGCATCTCTTCCACGGAGTAGCTCCTTTCAGGCGCGCAACAGGCGCATCGTAACGCACCGCGACTGGCGGTTTTTCCTAGCCGGGGTTTACTCCTGCCCCATGGCGGGGTCAACCGAGGCTGATACATATTCATGAATGCGAAACTGATGCCAGTCCAGCATTGTATACCGCCGCACACCGCCCTGTTTTTACAGCATCATCTGGCAGCGCAGCGGCGCCAAAACGGTTGCACAGCCAGCAGCTGCGACAATATTTTTTTTGCAGCGCATTCGCGCCATTTAGCCAAAGCCGCGACGCTGCTCAATATTTTGGCTGTTTTGCAGCGTCACGACCGCCCGCTGTAACCCCGAGTCACCCCTGCCAGGGCGGCAGGCGCTTTTCAAAAAACGCGCCGATTCCCTCGGGCGCTTCGGGGCCTTCCCAGCAGGCCACCAGCTCGGCAATCGTGTGCTCGATCGCGGCTGTGTCAATCACCGGGCCCAACCGGCGCAAAAGCGCCTTTGCGCGCGCCACCGCAAGCGGTGCGCATTGCAAATAAGGTGCGATTTCGGCCTCGATCGCGGCATCCAGATCCTCGGGCGCCACCGCGCGTGCAAGCAGCCCCAGCGCCACCGCCTCGTTGGCGTCAAACCGCCGCCCCGACATGAAGACACGCCGCGCATTGGCCTCGCCCATGCGCGCGCAAACATAGGGGCCAATCGTGGCCGGGATCAGCCCCAGCCGGGTTTCGGTAAGCCCCATGCTGGCCGTGCTGCTGCCAATGGCAATATCGCACACGCTGGCCATGCCCACGCCACCACCAAAGGCATTGCCCTGCACCCGGCCAATCAGCGGCTTGGGCAAAGTGTTCAGCGCCTGTAGCATATAGGCGAGTTTGCCCGCCTCGGCGCCGCGCTCGGCCGGGCTGGCGCCCATCTGCGCACGCATCCAGCCCAAATCGCCCCCCGCGCAGAATGTTGCCCCCCGCGCCGCCAGCACCACTACGCGCACATCGCGATCCGCCCCCAAATCAAGCGCCGCCTGATGCAGATCTGCAATCATCTCGCCCGACAAGGCATTGTGCTTTTCAGCGCGGTCCAGCCACAGCCACGCCACACCGCGGGCCTCTTTTTCTATCGTAATCATGGTGTATCCCCCTGCCCTGCGCGCATCGCGCGCGCCATATCAGCCGCCCGCGCCAAACAGGCCCCATCAAGGCCCGTTTCATAGCCCAGGCCCTGCAAATGCGCATGCACCGCTTCGGTGGCCACATTGCCCGCAGCCCCCGGCGCATAGGGGCACCCGCCCAAGCCACCAACAGCCGCATCAAACACCCGCAAACCATGCGCCAGTGACACATCGATATTGGCCAAGGCCCGCCCGCCCGTGTCGTGATAATGGCCCGCCAATTGCGCTGCGGGCACCTCTTGCAGCACCGCGCGCAGCATGGCCTCGGTGGCCTCGGGCGTGGCCCGGCCCAGCGTATCGCCCAGCGATATCTCGTAACAGCCCATAGCCCGCAATGCAGCCGCAACCTGCGCCACCTGCGCCGGCGGGGTGGGCCCGTCATAGGGGCATTCCACCACGCAAGAAACATAGCCCCGCACCCGCACCCCAGCCGCCAGCGCCGCTGTAGCCACAGGGCGGAACCGTTCCAGGCTTTCGGCGATCGTGGCATTGATATTGGCGCGGCTGAACCCTTCGGATGCGGCGCCGAAAATCGCCACCTCATCGGCGCCCGCAGCCAAGGCGCGGCCCAAGCCCTTGTCATTTGGCGTCAAAGCCGCGTAACGCACGCCGGGCGCACGGGCGATGGCGGCCAAAACATCGGCACTATCGGCCATTTGCGGCACCCATTTGGGGCTGACAAAACTGGCGCATTCTATCCGGCGAAACCCGGCCAATGACAAGCAATCAACCAGCGCCACCTTATCGGCCGTGGGGATCAGCCGCTTTTCATTTTGCAACCCATCCCGCGGCCCCACTTCGAAAATTTCGGCCTGCATGCTCATGCTGCCTCCTCAGCTTCGTCTTCCAGCCGGATCAGCGCCGCCCCCGCCTCGACCTGGGCACCAGCCGCCACCAAAACCTCGGCCACAGTGCCATCGCGCGCCGCCAGCAAGGCATGCTCCATTTTCATGGCCTCCAGCAGCGCCAACCGATCGCCCGCCGCCACGCTCTGGCCTGGCGCTGCAAAAACCGCGCGCACAAGGCCTGGCATGGGCGCCTCGATCACATTGCCAGCCGCAGCCCCACTGGCCGCACGCTGCAACGGATCGATCACCGCAAAACACAGCCCCGCGCCACGAAACAGCGTAAGATCTTCCCCCAACCGCACCCAGTGCGGCAAAATCTCGCCCGCCACCTGCCAGCCCGCGTCCGCCGCCGCCCGGCGCTGCAGGCACAGGGCCGCGCCGCCCTCGGGCGTGGCCATCAGCCTGTCAGGGCCCAGCACCTGCACAGCCACCCGGCGCTCAAGCCCCTCATGCGCCAGAACAACCGACTGCGCCATTGGCTGCCACAGATGAAACCCAGCCGTTTCCGGCAAGGGCCCCAACAGCCCCAAGGCCGCCGCCGCAGCCTGCGCCCAATCCACATCTTGCGCCGCGGCCCTGGCCACCAGCTGCGCCTGATCGCGGGCGATCAACCCGGTATCAACCTGCCCCGCAGCAAAGCCCTGATGCGCGCAAAGCGCCGATAAAAACCCCAGGTTGGTCACGCTGCCCGCCACCTGCGTGCCCGCCAATGCCGCGCGCATCCGTGCCAAGGCAATATCACGGCTGGGCCCATGGGTGATGATCTTGGCAATCATAGGGTCGTAAAACGGGCTGATCGCATCCCCGCTGCGCACCCCGCTATCGGCGCGGCACCCATCAGGAAAAGCCAAATGCCCCAAAGTGCCCGTGGCCGGCAAAAACCCTTTGGCCACATCTTCGGCATAAAGGCGCGCCTCAAACGCATGGCCAGAGATCTGCAAATCCTCTTGCGCCAATGGCAGGGGCTGGCCCGCCGCCACGCGCAACTGCCACTCGACCAAATCGACGCCGGTGATCAGTTCCGTCACCGGGTGCTCGACTTGCAGGCGGGTGTTCATCTCCATGAACCAAAACCCATCCTCGCGCAGCCCACCCGCGCCATCGACGATAAATTCAATCGTGCCGGCACCGGCATAGCCAATCGCCTCGGCCGCGCGCACCGCCGCGCGCCCCATCGCCTGGCGCACCGCCTCGGGCATGCCGGGGGCTGGCGCCTCTTCGATCACCTTTTGATGGCGGCGCTGCAGGCTGCAATCGCGCTCGAACAAATGCACCGCGCTTTGGCCATCGCCAAAAACCTGCACTTCGATATGGCGCGGCTGTTCGATATATTTCTCGATCAACACAGCCGGGTTGCCAAAGGCGCCCTGCGCCTCGCTCTGGGCACTGGCCAAGGCATCGTCAAAGGCTTGGGCATGTGTGACCAGGCGCATGCCCTTGCCACCGCCCCCGGCCACGGCCTTGATCAACACCGGATAGCCAATCTCGGCCGCGCGCTCAGCCAAAAACGCGGGCGCCTGCTCGGCCCCATGATAGCCTGGCACCACGGGCACGCCCGCCTCTTGCATCAGCGCCTTGGCGGCATCCTTCAAACCCATCTTGCGAATGGCCGCAGCCGATGGCCCGATAAAGACCAGCCCCGCCGCCTCGACCGCCTCTACAAACTCGGGGTTTTCGGACAAAAACCCATAGCCCGGGTGAATGGCCTCGGCCCCGCTTTCCAAAGCCGCAGCAATAATCCGCTCGCCACGCAAATAGCTGTCCGCCGGTGCCGCGCCACCAATATGCACCGCCCGGTCGGCTGCCGCCACATGCGCGGCGCCTGCATCGGCATCCGAATACACCGCCACCACGCGCACCCCCATGGCCCGCGCTGTGCGTGCAATACGGCATGCAATCTCACCGCGATTGGCAATCAAGATCGTCTGAAACATCCGTTTCTCCATCCTCTTGGCCCCTGTGGGCTTAACGATCAGGGCCCGGGCCACACAGCCCTTCATCTTGCCCCAAATACTCAAATCCCCCGCGCGCGGCTGGCACGGCGGCAGGCGGCTGTGCGCTACATCCGAAAGATGCCAAATTTCGTGTCGCGGATCGGGGCATTCAGCGCCGCCGACAGCGACAAGGCCAGCACGTCGCGGGTTTTGCGCGGGTCGATAATGCCGTCGTCCCACAGCCGTGCACTGGCATAAAGCGGGTGGCTTTGGCGCTCGAACATCTCGATTGTGGGGCGCTTGAATTCGGCCTCCTCCTCGGCGCTCCAGCTTTGGCCCGCGCGTTCTATCGCGTCGCGTTTCACCGTCGCCAGCACGCCCGCGGCCTGTTCGCCCCCCATCACCGAGATGCGGCTGTTGGGCCAGCTCCACAAAAACCGGGGCGAATAGGCGCGCCCGCTCATGCCGTAATTGCCCGCCCCAAAGCTGCCGCCAACCAGCATGGTGATCTTGGGCACCTGCGTGGTGGCCACCGCTGTTACCATTTTGGCGCCGTGGCGCGCGATGCCCTCGTTTTCGTATTTGCGCCCCACCATAAAGCCGGTGATATTTTGCAAAAAGACCAGCGGTATCTTGCGCTGGCTGCACAGTTCCACGAAATGCGCCCCCTTCACCGCCGCCTCGGAAAACAACACGCCATTATTGGCAATAATGCCCACCGGGCAGCCTTTGACATGGGCAAAGCCACAGACCAGCGTTTCACCAAAGCGCGGCTTGAATTCGTCAAAGCGCGAGCCATCGACAACCCGGGCAATAACCTCGCGGATGTCATAGGGGGTTTTCAAATCGGCCGGCACCACGCCCAAAATCTCGCTTGGGTCATAGGCGGGCTCTTCGGGCGATTGCCATTGCACCTGCTGCGGCTTTTGGCGGTTCAAATGCCCCACCGCGCGGCGGGCCAGGGCCAGGGCATGGGCGTCATCCTCGGCCAGGTAATCGGCCACGCCAGACAGGCGCGTATGCACATCGCCGCCGCCCAGATCTTCGGCACTGACCACCTCGCCGGTGGCGGCTTTGACCAGGGGGGGGCCTGCCAGAAAGATCGTGCCCTGCTCTTTGACGATAATCGTCACATCCGACATCGCCGGCACATAGGCGCCCCCGGCCGTGCACGAGCCCATCACCACCGCGATTTGCGCAATGCCCTTGGCCGACATATTGGCCTGATTGTAAAAGATCCGGCCGAAATGGTCGCGGTCGGGGAACACCTCGTCTTGTTGGGGTAGGTTGGCGCCGCCTGAATCCACCAGATAGATGCAGGGCAGATGGTTTTGCTCGGCAATCTCTTGGGCGCGCAGGTGTTTTTTCACCGTCATCGGGTAATAGGTGCCGCCCTTCACCGTGGCATCATTGCAGATGATCATGCACTCATGCCCCATCACCTGCCCGATACCCGCCACAACCCCGGCGCAGGGCGCGGCATCGTCATACATGCCATGCGCGGCTGTGGCGCCCACCTCTAAAAACGGGCTGCCGGGATCGAGCAGGTTTGCCACGCGCTCGCGCGGCAGCATTTTCCCGCGCGAGATATGCCGTTCACGCGCGCGCGCCCCGCCGCCCTCGGCGGCACGGGCCGCAGCCTGGGCCACCTGGTCGAGCGCAGCCAGATGGCCCGCCCGGTTGGCCTGAAAACTTTCCGAACTGGGGATGGCTTTCGATGTCAGTTTCATACGATCTCCTGCGCCGCGCGGGCCTTTAGCTCTTTGCGGATCACCTTGCCCGTTACGGTCATGGGCAAGGCATCTAAAAACGATATTTCCCTTGGGTATGAATAGCTTGCCAGCCGCTCTTTCACATAGGCCTGCAGCTCGGCGGCCAGCTCGGGGCTGGGGGATGCGCCCGGTTTCAACACCACATAGGCCTTCACGATTTCGGTGCGCAACGGGCACGGTTTTCCCACCACCCCCACCGTGGCCACGCCGGGGTGGGTCAACAGGCAATCTTCGATCTCGGCCGGGCCAATGCGATAGCCCGCGCTGGTGATCACGTCATCTTCGCGCCCGACAAAGCAGATGAACCCATCGCGGGCCACACCGCGATCGCCGGTCAACATCCACTCGCCCCGAAACTTTTCCGCCGTGGCCTCGGGGCGGTTCCAATAGCCAAGCATCATGCTGGCCGAGCCGCGCTTGACCGCGATATCACCCTCGGCCTCGGTGGGCTGGCCCGCCGCATCGATCACCGCCACATCATGGCCCGGCACCGCGCGCCCCGTGGCGCCCGGGCGCGGGGCAAACATCGCCCCACAGGCGCTCAGCACCATGTTGCATTCGGTCTGGCCATAGAATTCATTGATCACTAACCCAAAGGCATCGCGCCCCCAGGCCAGCATTTCCGCGCCCAGCGGCTCGCCGCCGCTGGCAACCGAGCGCAGGCCGGAAATGCTGCAATCAGCCGCGCGCAACATACGCAGCGCGGTGGGCGGAAAAAACACGTTGCGCACCCCGGCGCGCTGGCAAATCGCCTGCGCACCTTGGGGGGTAAATTTGGCCAAGCGCGCCGCCACCACCGGCACGCCCAGCGCCAGCCCCGGCATCAGCACGTCGAACAAGCCGCCAATCCAGGCCCAATCGGCGGGTGTCCACAGGCAATCGCCCGGCTGGCCCAGAAAATCGTGGCTGGCCTCGACCCCGGGCAAATGGCCCGTAAGCACCCGATGCCCGTGCAGCGCCCCCTTGGCGCTGCCCGTTGTGCCGCTGGTGTAGATCAGCACCGCCGGATCATCGGGGCCTGTGGGATGGGCCTGAAACGGCCCCGCCTGCGCGGGCAGATCGCCCAATTGCAGCGGGCGCACCGGCACCCCTGCCAGCATCACCGCGCCCTCGTCATCGGTGATGACATGCGCCGCCCCACAATCGGCCAGGCGGCTGGCCAGGGCATCGTGGCGAAACAGCTTGAACAATGGCACCGAAATCGCGCCCATGCGCCAAATGGCGATATGGGCTGCCGCCGTCAAAAACGATTGCGAGAGCAGCACGCCCACCCTGTCGCCCGGGGCCACGCCGCGCGCCAACAGCCCCGCCTGCACCCGCCATGACAGCGCCTGCAGCCCGGCATAATCCAGCCGCTGCAGCGCCGCGCCCGTGGCATCGATCAAGGCCACTTGCCCCGGCGCCTGCGCCGCCCAAGTATCGCAGGCCTGAACCGCCATATTCAGCACAGGCGGCAGGCCCCAGTGAAACTGGGCGCGCATATCTTCCCATGTTTGGGCCGGGCGCAACATCATCTGTTTTCCTGTGCCATCCTCACCCGATCAGGCGCGGCTTGCGCCCCTGATCATGCCATCGAGGCCATCATTTCGCGGCCAATCAGCATGCGCCGAATTTCCGACGTGCCAGCACCGATTTCCATCAACTTGGCATCGCGGAAAATGCGCCCCACAGGGTTGTCCGACAAATAGCCAGCCCCGCCAAAGGCTTGCACCGCCTGATGCGCCACCCACATGGCCTCTTCGCTGGCATAAAGCACGCAAGCCGCCGCATCCTGGCGCGTCACATCGCCCCGGTCGCAGGCCTTGGCCACTTCGTAGACATAAGCGCGCGAGGAGTTCATTTTGGTATACATATCCGCCAGCTTGCCCTGCATCAGCTGGAAATTACCAATCGGTTGGCCGAATTGGCGGCGCTCGGCCATATAGGGCATGACCTCGTCCAGGCAGGCGGCCATGATGCCGGTGCCGATGCCCGACAGCACGACGCGCTCGTAATCAAGCCCCGACATCAGCACGCGCACGCCCTTGCCCTCTTCGCCCAGCACGTTTTCAAAGGGCACTTCGCAGTTTTCAAAAATCAGCTCGGCCGTGTTCGAGCCACGCATGCCCAGCTTGTCGAAATGCTTCGAGGTGGAAAACCCCACCATGGTTTTTTCAACGATAAAGGCGGTGATCCCCTTGCTGCCGGCATCTGGGTCGGTTTTGGCATAAACCACCAGCGTATCGGCATCGGGGCCATTGGTGATCCAGTATTTCGAGCCGTTCAGCACGTAATAGCCATTGCGCTTTTCGGCGCGCAGCTGCATCGATACCACATCCGAGCCGGCCGAGGGCTCGGACATGGCCAGCGCCCCCACATGCGCGCCCGACACCAGATCGGGCAGGTATTTTTGCTTTTGTGCCTGGGTGCCATTCAGCTTGATCTGGTTCACACACAGGTTGGAATGGGCCCCATAAGACAGGCTGACCGAGGCCGAGGCGCGTGCAATTTCTTCTACCGCAACCGTATGCGCCAGATACGACATGCCCGCACCGCCGAATTCCTCGGGCACGGTGATGCCCAACAGGCCCAAATCGCCCATTTCGCGCCACAGCTCGGGCGGAAAGGCATTGCTGCGATCAATCTCGGCCGCCATCGGCTTGACCCGCTCTTGCGCCCAGCGGTGCACGGTATCGCGCAGGGCGTTCACGTCTTCGCCCAAATCAAAATTCATCGTTGCGTTAAACATGGGGTCTCTCCGCCGGTGTGATCTGCATTTTATTGAACGGTTGTTCATAAAAAGGCACAGATCCCACCACGCGTCAAGCCCAAGCCGCAGCCTGCGCGCGCGAAAACAGCCTAGCCTAGATACGATACGCCAGCCGCAAGCCCCCCCAATGGCGCCCGCCGACGTAGATCGGGGCAGAAAGATCTTTCATCAAAATATGCTGCCCATTGCCCATATCGCGGCGATAGGCCTGCATCAGGAAGGGGCGTGTGCTGCGCCCGGCGGCCAGGCCCACACGGTCGTTGAACAGGCGCCGGTTTCGGCAATTGGCCGCGTTCCAGCCCGGGTCCGCCGGGTTTTGGGGCAGGCTGAATTTGGCGTTATGCGTGGGCAAAAAGCCATTTTCATCAACCGCTGCACAAAACACCACGGTGTCGGCAAGTTTCAGCATCGGCTCTTGGAAATTTGGCAAGATACGATCGGTAAACGCCACAAAGCGGGTCATCATCTGCTGGGGGTTGGTGCCGGGGATGGGCACGTAATTGCGATCGAAAAGATCGGCCAAGCTGATTTCGCCGGCCGCCACCGCCGCATCAAAGCGCGCAGAAATATCTGCCGCAGCCTGGCACACCGCATTGATAAAGGGCGTATCCACCGTTTCCACACCCAAGCGGGCGGTCATGCCGGTTAGCGCCTCGCTGGCATCGATAATCGTCAGCATCGCATCGCGGGCCGAGCCCAGGTTATCGGCCGAATTGGCCACACCATCGGATAGATCGGCAATATCGGTTTGCACGGTTTCCAGCATTTGGGTGATGTCTGTGCTCATGCTGGCGATGTTGCGCTGGTTGTTTGACACCGCCTCGAAACCGCGCGGCATTTCCTGCACCAATTCGCCAATGCCATCGGTGCGCGCCCGAATCTGGCCCGCTTGCAGCACCGCATCGCTGGCCTGCTCGATCAGCCCGTGCAATTCTTGCGACAGATCATGCACCGTTTGGCCAATTTCAGCCGTGGCATTGCCCGCCATTTCCGAGAGGTTTTTCACCTCGCGCGCCACCACCATAAAGCCGCGCCCCTGCGCGCCGGCACGCGCTGCCTCGATCGCGGCATTCAGCGCCAAAAGGTTGGTTTGGCGCGAAATCACGCCGACCTCTTTGGTCACTTTGCCCACGCGCTGCAATGTGGCCTCTAGCCCCGACAGCTGCGTGCCCAGCGCCGTTACCAAATCGGCCAGCCGCGTGACCTCGGCCACCATATCGGTGACATTGCCGCTGGTTTCCGTGGCTTTTTGCGAAAAAGTTTCCGCCCGCTCTAGCGCTTGCTGGGCTGCCTCGTGCACCGCCAAGGCGCGTTTGGCCATGTCATGCGAGCTGCCCGCCACCTGTTTCAGCACCACGCTTTGACGCTGCACATTGGTCGATGTGTCGTCGATATCGCCCCAAACACCGCCAATGGCAACGCTGAGTTTTCCGATACGCCGGGCAATTTCGCTGATGGCGGCATCGCGATCGGCATCAGTACTGGCGGCTGTTTTTGCTGTTGTTGTCACTGGCTACCCCAAAGTTTGGCCGCCCGGCACCGGGCGCGTTCACTGGGGCTGTAAGCAAGGGCCGTGCCAACCGGCTTTAGAAGGCTTGGAAAACCGCTCCCACCTCGGCGCGGATGATCCGCGCAATTTTTTCGCAATCCGCAATCGAAAAGGTCAGCGGCAATCGCATGTCGATGATGCCTGCCAAAATGCGGTCGCTTTCGGGCATGGGGGTGCTGGGGGCATAGCGCCAACTGTCGTAGCGGCTGGTAAAGCCGGTGGGCTGGGCGCTGCCAAACCATTTCAGCTCGACCCCGCGGCGCGCACAGCGGGCCAGCACCGCCTGCACCTGTTCGGCCGGCCAATCGGGCAGCAAAAACTGGATCGATGAGCCGACAAAGCTTTCTTCGGGGGGGCGGGCAATCAGCTGCAGGCCGGGGGTGCCGGCCAGCCCCTGCTCGACCGCGCGATAGCGCGCGTTCCAGCGCGCGCATTGCGTCTCAAGCTGGGCCAGCTGCGGGCGCAAAATGGCGGCGCGCAGATGATCCATACGCCCAGAGACATTGGGCGTTGTGTAGCGAATATCGCTAAATTCTGCCGGGTCTGGCGCAGCCAGGTGGCGATCATACAGCATATACGAGCCCGACAGCATGATCGCGCGCGCCATCACCGCAGGGTCATTGCTGATCAGCAGCCCCCCCTCGCCGGAATTCATGTGCTTATAGGTTTGGGTGGAATAGCACCCCACCAGCCCATCCGTGCCCGACAAGCGCCCGCGCCAGCGCGCGCCCATCGTGTGGGCACAATCCTCGATCACCTGCACGCCTGCTTGGGTGCAAATCTGCATCAAGCGGTCCATATCGGCCAGATGCCCGCGCATATGGCTTAGCATCAGCACTTTGGCTTGCCCGATCTTGGCCTCTAGATCGGCCAGATCGATTGTCAGCTGTTCGGTGACACCCACAAAAACCGGCACCGCCCCCACGCTGGCAATGGCACCGGGCACCGGCGCCAGGGTAAAGGCATTGGTCAGCACCCGATCGCCCGGCTGCACCCCGATGGCGCGCAGCGCACAGGCCAGAGCATAACCGCCCGAGGCCACCGCCAGGCAATAGCGCACCCCCATGGCCGCGGCAAATTCCTGCTCGAGCAACGCCACCTCGCCCGGCTCGTCACCCACTACGTTATAGCGGTGCAACCGGCCCGAGCGCATCACCCCCAGCGCCGCCTCGATCCCCGCTTCGGGAATAGGCTCTTGCTGGGTGAAGCTGCCGGTGAAAATATCGTCATGTGGCTCTGTCATAGCACAGATGTGCGCCAGCGCGGCGGCGCCGTCAACGCCCCGGGGCGACATTTCAGATGTCGCGAAAACACGGTTTTGCTTTTCTAAAGGGGGCAAGGCTGGGTGCAACCAGGCCCATGGGCAAATCGGGCAAAAGGAGCCATGCATGCATACCGATCCCTTGCGTTTTATCCATGGGCTTTCGCCAAGCGACATTCCAGCCGATGTGCTGCAGGGCGCCAAGCGATCGCTGCTTGATCTCTTGGGGGTGGCCGCAGGCGGGCTGGGCACGCAGCTGTCGCGCATCATTCGCGATCATGCCGCCTTGGACATGCCGGGCACAACCCCCCTGCTGTTTGACGCGCGCCACGCCAACCCTGCCGCCGCAGCCATGGCGGCGGGCATGACAATCGACAGCCTGGATGGGCACGATGGTTTCAACCCGGCCAAGGGCCATATCGGCTGCCCCCTGCTGCCGGCCATGCTGGCCTTGGCGCCCGAAACCTGCAGCGGCGCGGAATTCTTGGCAACCATGGTTATGGGCTATGAAATGGGCGCGCGCATGGCCATGGCCCAACACGCCACAACCCCCGATTACCACACCTCGGGCAGCTGGGGCGCGGTGGCCGGGGCCGCGGCGGGCGCGCGGCTGCTGGGCCTTGGGCACCAGGCCACGCGCCACGCCTTGGGCATTGCCGAATACCACGGCCCGCGCAGCCAGATGATGCGCTGCATCGACTTTCCCACCAACCTCAAAGATGGCTCGGGCTGGGGCGCGCTATGCGGGGTATCGGCGGTGCAACTGGCGCGCCGCGGCTTTACCGGCGCCCCCGCGATCACGGTCGAGGATGCCCCCGCCTATTGGGCCGATCTGGGCACGCGCTGGTATATGCTGGAGCAATATTTCAAACCCTACCCTGTGTGCCGCTGGGCGCAGGCCCCGATCGAGGCGGTGCTGGCGCTGCGCCGCCAGCATGGGCTAAAGGCGGGCGATGTGGCCGCCATTGAAATCGAAACATTCCACGAATCTGTGCGGTTGCATGTGCAAAACCCGCAAGGCACCGATGCCGCGCAATATTCCACCTCGTTTCCCTGCGCCTTGGCGTTGGTTTATGGCGATGTGCAGGCCCAGCACCTCAGCGATGACGCCATCGCCAACCCCGCGGTGCTGCGGCTGTCGAATGCCACAACCATGGTGGAAAACGCCCATGCCAATGCCGAATTTCCCCTCACCCGGCTGGCCCGCGTGCGCCTGCAGCGCACCGATGGCAGCTGGCTGCAAAGCGGCTGGCACACCCCCAGATGGGATTATCAAGACCCGCCCACCGATGCCGAACTGCGCGCCAAATTCGATGGCTTTGCCACCCCGGTTTTGGGCGCCGGAAAAGCCGCCGATCTGGCGCAGGTGATCGCCACGCTGGATACCCGCCCCCTGGCCGATTTGCGCGCGCTTTTGGGTCAGCCCAGCAGCTGACGCACAACGCCCGGCAATTCGCTGTAGTGGCTGATGATGGCCTCGGGCGCCAGCTGTGCCACGCCCATGCCATCGGGGCCAAAGCCCACCAACACACACGGCACGCCCGCCGCCTGCGCGGTTTTACGGTCGGTGATCGTGTCGCCAATCAAACAGGCCTGCGCCGGGGCACCGCCCGCCAACTGCACCGCATGCACAAAAGGCGCAGGATCAGGTTTGCGCTGGGGCAGCGTATCTGCCCCCACAAGCGAGGCAAACATCCCCCGCACCCCCAACCGCTGCATCAGCGTTTCCGCCAGCGCCTGGGGTTTGTTGGTGCAAATACCCACCCGATACCCGCCGGTTTTCAGCGCCTCGACCGCCTCGATCGCGCCGGGGTAGAGGCGCGTGTGCACATCAATCGCCGCACCATAGGCGCGCAACAACACCGGGTAATAGGCCTCGACCTGGGCCGCCGCATCGGGCGTTTGGGCGCGCGCCATCCCCAAGGCCAGCATCGCCCGGCCCCCGCGAAACGCCACCCCCGCATCGGCCACAGGATCAAGTAGATCCCCCAACCCCATTTCGCGAAAGCAATAATTTGCCGATGCAATCAAATCAGCGCTGGTGTCGGCCAAGGTGCCATCCAGATCGAAAATAACGGTTTTCATGCCCTTTTCCCCATTGGCTTTGGCGCCCGCCTGGCGCCCCCATAGGCCACGCCCGCCCGCGCCCGCACGCGCCACCCGGCGCTGTTACAAACGGCAACCTCACGTGATGCCACACTGGCTTGCGCCGCGCCCACAAGCCCGTATAACGGCCAAAAGCCCAAATTAAAGAGTTTTTTCATGGCAACTGCATTGATCGTCCTAGCCGCCGGCATGGGCACGCGTATGAACTCGGACCTGCCCAAGGTGTTGCACCAGGTGGCGGGCGCACCGCTGTTGGTGCATGCGCTGAAATCTGCCGCCGACATCGCAGCCGATCGCTGCATCGTGGTGGCAGGCCATGGCGCCGAGGCGGTGGGCAAGGCGGCCAAGTCTTGGGATGAGACAATAGAGCTGGTTTTGCAGCCCGAACAAAAAGGCACAGCCCATGCCGTGGATATGGCCCGCGATGCGCTGGCCGATTTCACCGGCGATGCGATTGTTTTGTACGGCGACACCCCCTTTATCCAGCCCGAAACCCTGGCCGCCATGCAAGCGGCCCGGCGCCAGCACGATGTGGTGGTGCTGGGCTTTCAGGCCAAAGACCCGGGCCGCTATGGCCGCCTGGTGATGGCGGGCGACAGCCTGCAGCGTATTGTCGAATATAAAGACGCAACCGAGGCCGAACGCGCCATCAGCCTGTGCAATTCTGGCGTGATTGCCGCCGATTGCACCCAGCTGTTTGACCTGATTTCCAAAATCAGCAACGCCAATGCCAGCGGCGAATATTACCTGACCGATGTGGTTGGCCTGGCCCGGGAAAATGGCTTGTCGGCCACCGTTGTCACCTGCGACGAGGCCGAAACGATGGGCATCAATTCGCGCGCGGAATTGGCGCAGGCCGAAGCCGCCTTTCAGGCCCGCGCCCGCGCAGCCCTGTTGGCCGATGGCATCACCCTGACCGCGCCCGACACGGTATTTCTGGCCCATGACACAGTAATCGGGCGCGACAGCGTGATCGAGCCGCATGTGGTGTTTGGCCCCGGTGTAACCGTGGAAAGCGGCGCCACCATCCGCGCCTTTTCGCATCTCGAGGGCTGCCATGTCAGCCGCGGCGCAGTGGTTGGGCCCTATGCCCGCCTGCGCCCCGGTGCCGAACTGGCCGAAGATGTGCGCGTGGGCAATTTCGTAGAGATCAAAAACGCCATCCTGGACGAAGGCGCCAAGGTGAACCACCTCAGCTATATTGGCGATGCGCATGTGGGCGCGGCCAGCAATATTGGCGCGGGCACAATCACCTGCAATTACGATGGCGTTATGAAACACCGCACCGAAATTGGGGCGCGCGCCTTTATCGGCTCGAACACCATGCTGGTGGCGCCAGTGCGCGTGGGCCATGGCGCGATGACGGCATCGGGTTCGGTGATCACGCGCGATGTGCCAGATGATGCGCTGGCGCTGGCGCGCGCTGATCAGCAAACCAAACCGGGCATGGCGCGCAAATTGTTCGAAATGTTAAAGGCCAAAAAGGCCAAACGCGATACGGGGGCCAAATAATGTGTGGAATTGTAGGGGTACTGGGCCAACACGAAGCAGCGCCGCTGATGGTAGAGGCGCTGAAACGGCTGGAATATCGCGGCTATGACAGCGCCGGGATTGCCACGCTGAATGGCGGGCAGCTGGCGCGCCGGCGGGCCTTGGGCAAATTGGTGAATTTGTCGGACCTGCTGGTGCACGAACCGCTGGCTGGCAAGGCGGGCATTGGCCATACACGTTGGGCCACCCATGGCGCGCCCTCGGTGGTGAATGCCCACCCCCATATGGCCGGCCAGGTGGCTGTGGTGCATAATGGCATCATCGAAAATTTCCGCGAATTGCGCGCCGAGCTGGCCGAACGCGGGCGCCAGTTCAGCACCGAAACCGATACCGAAACCGTGGCGCTGCTGGCGGCCGAGTTTCTCGACCAAGGCGCAACGCCTGCCCAGGCCGCCCAGCAAACCATCGCCAAGCTGGAAGGCGCCTTTGCGCTGGTCTTTCTGTTTGAGGGCCACGAAGACCTGCTGATCGCGGCGCGCAAGGGCAGCCCGCTGGCCATTGGCCATGGCGAGGGCGAAATGTTTGTGGGCTCGGATGCCATCGCCCTGGCGCCGCTGACCGACAAGGTCACCTATCTGGACGAGGGCGATTGGGCCGTCATCACCCGCACCAGCCTGACCATTTTCGACGAAACCGGCGCCCAAGTGGCCCGCAAGGCGCGAAAGATCGAAATCAGCGCCACCAAGGTAGACAAGGGCGGGCACAAGCATTTCATGGCCAAGGAAATTGCCGAACAGCCCACGGTGATTGCCCAGGCGATCGGCCATTACATAAACGCCGATGGCAACGCCATTACCCTGCCCGCCGAAATGCCCGATTTCAGCCAGATCGAGCGCCTGACCATGGTGGCCTGCGGCACCGCATTTTATGCCTGCCTGACAGCCAAATATTGGTTCGAACAAATCGCCGCGCTGCCGGTCGAGGTGGATATCGCCAGCGAATTTCGCTACCGCGAGCCGCCGATCACCGCCAATACGATGGCGCTGTTTGTCAGCCAATCGGGCGAAACCGCCGATACGCTGGCCGCGCTGCGCTATTGCACCGGCAAGGCCCAGCATGTGGTCTCTGTGGTCAATGTGCCCGAAAGCTCGATCGCGCGGGAAAGTGATTGCGCCCTGCCCATTCTGGCCGGTGTCGAGGTGGGCGTGGCATCGACCAAGGCCTTCACCTGCCAGCTGAGCGTGCTTTACATGATGGCGCTGCACGCCGCCCACCAGCGCGGGCGTATCGATGCCGAAACCCTGGCCGACAAGCTATCGGCGCTGCGCAGCCTGCCGGGCATTTTGAACGTGGCCCTGGAACAAAACAGCCGCGCCAAGGCGATTGCCCGTAAGCTGGCCGAAACCAGCGATGTGCTGTTTTTGGGCCGCGGCCTGATGTATCCCCTGGCCCTAGAGGCGGCGCTTAAACTGAAAGAAATCAGCTATATACACGCCGAAGCTTATGCATCGGGTGAACTAAAACATGGCCCCATCGCATTGATCGACAAAAAGATGCCCGTGGTCATCATGGCCCCGCGCGACGCGCTGTTTGATAAAACCGTCTCAAACATGCAAGAGGTGATGGCCCGCGGCGGCAAGGTGGTGTTGATCACCGACGAGCCGGGCGTGGCCGCCGCCGGCGAAAACACCTGGCAGGTCTTAACCCTGCCCAGCGTGCCCGCTGATCTGGCGCCGATGCTTTATGCCATCCCCGCCCAACAACTGGCCTATCACACCGCCATCGCCAAGGGCACCGATGTGGACCAGCCCCGCAACTTGGCCAAATCGGTCACAGTGGAATGAGCACCCCCAGCACCACGCCTGCGGTCATGGCCGCCCTGCAGGCCATGGCCGTGCCCGAACGCGCCGAAGGCATGCTGGCCTATCACAAGGTGCCCCGCACCTATATTGGCGTGCCCAATGGCCCGCTCGATGACATGGCCCGCAGCTTGCGCGCGGCGCTCGATCTGCCCAACCGCCTGACGCTGGCCGCCGAGCTGTGGCAAACAAACAGCTTCGAGGGGCGGGTTCTGGCGGCAAAGTTGCTGACACAGGCGCGCATGCGCCCCGATGATGCCGCCGCCTGGGCGCTGATCCAATCGTGGCTGCCCGATCTCGACAGCTGGGCCATCGCAGATCATGCCATGATGGCCGGGCAAAAGCGCCTGCTGGCCCAGCCCGCCCGCATCGATGATGTGGCGCAGTGGGTGCGCAGCCCCAGCCATTGGGTGCGCCGCGCGGCGATGGTTGTCACCCTGCCTTACGCCCGCATAGCCCACCCCAAACCCGCCGATATCGCCATCCGCGAGCAGGTGTTGGGCTGGGCGGCCGATTATGTGCGCGACCCCGAATGGTTTATTCAAAAATCCGTGGCCTGGTGGCTGCGCGATCTGTCACGCCGACAGCCCGAACGGGTGCGCAGCTTTATGGCTGAAAACGGGCGCCACATGAAAAACTTTGCCCGCCGCGAGGCAGAAAAACACATCGGCCCACCCCCTGCCAACCCAGCTGTGCCCGGCACCCCCACCTAGCAGGTTTCGGCGCAATTCTGGGCTTGCCGCAGCGCGCGCACAGCCCTAGGTTTGGCGCATGACTGATGCACCTTTGATAGACCCGTTTGCGCGCGCCATCACCTACCTGCGGGTATCTGTGACCGATCGCTGCGATTTCCGCTGTGTTTATTGCATGTCGGAAAACATGACCTTTCTACCCAAGAAAGAGCTGCTGACGCTGGAAGAGCTGGATCGCATGTGTTCCACCTTTGTGCAGCTTGGGGTGCAAAAGCTGCGCATCACCGGCGGCGAGCCCTTGGTGCGCCGCGGTATCATGACGTTTTTCAATTCCATGACCCGGCATCTGGATGCGGGCACGCTGAAAGAGCTGACGCTGACAACCAATGGCAGCCAGCTTGATCGCTTTGCCAGCGATCTATACGCCGCCGGCGTGCGGCGGGTGAATGTGTCGCTTGACACGCTGGACGACCAGAAATTCGCCGATATCACCCGCTGGGGCCGCTTGCCGCAGGTGATCAAAGGCATCGATGCCGCGCAAAAGGCCGGGCTGCGGGTAAAGATCAACGCCGTTGCGTTGAAAGGGTTTAACGAAGACGAATTGTTCACCATCACCGAATGGTGCGCCCAGCGCGACATGGATCTGACCTGGATCGAAGTGATGCCAATGGGCGATATCGGCAACGAAGACCGGCTAGATCAATACTGGCCGCTGCGCGATTTGCGCGCCCGTTTGGCCCAGCGCTACACCCTGACCGATCTGGCCGAGCGCACAGGCGGCCCCGCCCGCTATGTGCAGCTACAAGAAACCGGGCAGAAAATTGGCTTTATCACACCGCTGACCCATAACTTCTGCGAAAGCTGCAACCGTGTGCGCCTGACCTGCACGGGCGAGCTGTTTATGTGCCTGGGCCAGGAAGATGTGGCCGACCTGCGCGCCCCGCTGCGCAACTACCCCAAGGATAACGCAGCCCTGGTCGCCGCCATTCGCGCCGCAATTGAGCGCAAGCCCAAGGGCCATGATTTCGACTATTCGCGCCAAACCGTCGATGGCCGTGTCTCGCGCCACATGAGCCACACAGGCGGCTAGGCCCAAACAGCCCCAAACAGCCCCAAACAATAACGCCGGATGCCAATGCACCCGGCGTTGTGCGGCGCCCCTTAGGCCGCGGGCATGCGCCCCTCGATGATACCGGCATACCACGAACAGCCTGCCGGAATGGTATCATCGTTAAAGTTATATTCAGGGTGGTGCACCATGGCGGTATCGCCGTTGCCCACCACAATATAGGCGCCGGGGCGTTCTTCCAGCATAAAGGCGAAATCCTCGCCCCCCATCACCAAAGGCGCCTCTTGGCAGCTGCCGCTGACGCTTTGCGCCACTTCCGCCGCAAAGGCGGTTTGATCGTCGTGGTTTACCATCACAGGGTAGTTGCGCTGGTAATCCAGCGTGATCGTGCCGCCAAAGGTGCTGGCCACGCCTTGGCAAATCTCGCCCATGCGGGCCTCGGCCAGATCGCGCAGCTCGTTTGACAGGGTGCGCACCGTGCCTTTCAGATGCACGCGCTGCGGGATCACGTTAAACGCCTTGGACGAGGTTTCAAACGAGGTGATAGACACCACAATTTGGCCCACCGGGTCGGCGTTGCGGCTGACGATAGATTGCAACGCGGTGACCAGATGCGCCCCCATCAAGGTGGTATCGATCGTATCTTGCGGTTTGGCCGCGTGCCCCCCGCGCCCTTCCAGCGTTATTTCAATCAAATCGGTGGCGGCAAAAAACGGCCCCGGACGAATGGCAAATTCGCCCACCGGCAGGCCCGGCCAATTGTGCATGCCATAGACCTCTTGGATGTTCCAGCGATCCATCATGCCATCGGCGCACATTTCGCGCCCGCCGCCGCCGCCCTCTTCGGCGGGCTGAAAGATCACCACGGCGGTGCCATCGAAATTACGTGTCTCAGACAGGTATTTGGCCGCCCCCAGCAACATGGCGGTGTGGCCATCATGCCCGCAGGCATGCATGGCGCCCGGAGTTTTGCTGGCATAGGGCAGCCCGGTGATTTCCTGCATGGGCAGCGCATCCATATCGGCGCGCAGGCCCACCACCTTGCCGCTGGCGGTGCTTTTGCCATGGATCACCCCAACCACCCCGGTGCGCCCGATACCAGTGACCACCTCGTCACAGCCAAATGCGCGCAGCTTTTCTGCCACCAGGGCCGCTGTGCGGTGGGTTTCGAACAAAATTTCAGGGTTTTCGTGCAAATCACGGCGCCATGCGGTGATTTCGGGGTGCATTTCAGCAAAGCGGTTCTTTACGGGCATTACTCTGTCGCTCCTGTTGATCTGCGGCCTTAGCTGGCCGGCATGCGTCGTTCCACCAGTTCTGCAAACCAGCTGCAGCCCAGCGGGATGATCTTATCGTCAAAATCATACATCGGGTGGTGGCACATGGCGGTATCGCCATTGCCCAAAAAGATATAGGCGCCGGGCCGCGCCTCAAGCATATACGAAAAATCTTCGGCAGGCATGATGGGGGGCGTGTTGCGATCTACCGCATCTGCCCCGGCCACAGCGGCGGCGCAATCGGCGGCGAATTCGGCTTGCGCCTCGGCATTCACGGTGGGGGGGTAGCCGCGCTTGTAGGTGATGCGCGCCTCGGCCCCGTGGGCGGCGGCGATCGAGCTGCAGAGCGCGGTAAAGCGTTCTTCGATCACATCGCGCACATCGCCATCGAAACAGCGCACCGTGCCGCGCAATTTAACGGTTTGTGCGATGACGTTTTGCGTATCGCTTTCGGTTTGAAAGGTGGCCACAGTCAGCACCGCGTGTTTGACCGGATCAACATTGCGCGACACGATACTATTCAGCGCCACCACAATCTGGCTGCCCACCAGCACCAGATCGATGGCTTCGTGCGGCACCGCCGCATGGCCACCGCGCCCCACCAAGACCACATCGAATTCATCGGCCGAGGCCATTTGCGGGCCCGCGCGCAGGGCAAATTGGCCCACAGGCATGCCGGGCATATTGTGCAGCCCGTAGACCTCTTGGATGTTCCAGCGCTCCATCATGCCATCTTCCACCATCTCGCGGCCACCGGCGCCGCCCTCTTCGGCGGGCTGAAAGATCACCACGGCGGTGCCATCAAAATTGCGGGTCTCGGTCATGTATTTGGCCGCCCCCAGCAACATGGCGGTGTGGCCATCATGCCCGCAGGCATGC
>CAJXSO010000009.1 GCA_913061505.1 uncultured Lutimaribacter sp. | reverse complement strand
CTCTAAGGCTTATTCCTGCTTGGGCCAATATAACGGTTTTATCCTGCAACCCTCATTCCCACTCGATCGTGCCTGGGGGTTTCGAGGTGACGTCGTAGGTCACGCGGTTGATGCCTTTCACCTCGTTGATGATGCGGGTGGCGGTTTCGCCCAGAAACTCGTGGGTGAAGGGGTAATAATCGGCGGTCATGCCATCCACGCTGGTCACGGCGCGCAGGGCGCAGGCGTAATCATAGGTGCGCCCATCGCCCATCACGCCCACGGTGCGCACGGGCAAGATGGCCACGAAAGCCTGCCAGATTTCATCATAAAGCCCGTGTTTGCGGATTTGATCGATGTAAACCGCATCGGCCTTGCGCAAAATCTCCAGCTTTTCGCGGGTGATCTCGCCGGGGCAGCGAATGGCCAGGCCCGGCCCGGGAAAGGGGTGGCGGCCGATGAAAGTGTCGGGCAGGCCCAATTCACGGCCCAAGGCGCGCACTTCGTCTTTGAACAATTCGCGCAGCGGTTCTACCAGTTTCAGGCCCATCTTTTCAGGCAGGCCGCCCACATTGTGGTGGCTTTTGATCGTCACCGACGGGCCGCCAGAAAAACTAACCGATTCAATGACATCGGGGTATAGTGTGCCCTGCGCCAGAAACGTGGCATTTTCGATTTGGTTGGCGTATTTTTGGAACACATCGATGAACAGCTTGCCAATGGTTTTGCGCTTTACCTCGGGGTCGGATACCCCTTCGAGCGCGCCCAAAAACAGCTCAGATTCATCGGCGGCAATCAGCTTTATGTTGTAATTGTCGCGGAACATCCGCACCACTTCTTCGGCCTCGCCCTGCCGCAGCAGGCCATGATCGACGAAAACGCAGGTCAGCTGCTGGCCAATGGCCTCGTGCAACAAAATCGCGGTGACCGAGCTGTCGACCCCGCCGGAGAGGCCGCAAATCACATGGGCATCGCCCACCTGTGCGCGAATGGCCTTGATCGCCTCTTCGCGGTAGGCCGCCATCGTCCAATCGCCGCTGAAACCGGCCATGCGGATAAAGTTTTCCAGCATGGTGCGGCCATTGGGGGTGTGGTGCACCTCGGGGTGGAATTGCACGGCATAAAAATGGCGGGCGGGATCGGCAACAATGGCAAAGGGCGCGTTGGGCGAGGTGGCAATCACCTCAAACCCGGGCGCCAGTGCTGTGACGCGGTCGCCATGGCTCATCCAGACTTGTTCACGCCCCTCGGCCTGGAAAAGCCCTGCGAACATACCATCGCCTTTGTGGCCCTCGGCGGGGCTAATATAGGCGCGGCCATATTCGGCATGGTGGCCCGCCTCGACCTGCCCACCCAGCTGGGTCATCATCACTTGCTGGCCATAGCAGATGCCGAAAATCGGCAGGCCCATCTCGAACAGCTCTTGCGGCGCGCGGGGGCTGCCTGCGCGCGTTACGCTATCGGGCCCGCCAGACAAGATAACAGCACGCGGCGCCATGGCGCGGATGCTGTCGGCGGTGACCGATTGATAGGGCTTGATTTCGCAATAAACGTTCAACTCGCGCAGACGGCGGGCAATAAGCTGCGTCACCTGCGAGCCAAAGTCGATGATCAAAAGGCGGTCGTGGGCGTGTTGTTCCATGAATTGGCTTTATGACGCGCGCGCGCCCGGTGCAAGCGGCTTGATGGCTTGGCCCATGCGACAGATGTCGCTTTCGCACCTGAATGGCCGCAAAACCAACGTTGTGGGGGCGGGTGGCGCTGTAGAAGATGCGCAATCGACGCGTATTGCATTTTTTCGATGGAGGTAAAGCGATGGCCGAGGCAGATACCCGCAGACGGGCCCGTGGTGGTGGTGGTGCAGCGCGCCGCGCCGAACGTGGCGCTGTGTCTTTTGAGACGGCACGCTATATCGAGCGCAACATCCCCAATTTCGAGGTGCTCAACGAAGAGGCGCTGGAAATTATCGAACACAATGCCGAAACCATTCTCGAAGAGATCGGCGTTAATTTTGTAAACAACCCAGGCGCCTTGCAGCGCTGGCGCGATGCGGGTGCCGATGTGCAGGGCGAACGCGTGCGCATTCCCCGCGGGCTGGCCCGCAATTTGTGCAAAACTGCGCCCTCGCAATTTACCCAACACGCCCGCAACCCTGCGCGCAACGTGGAAATTGGTGGCCGCAATCTGGTGTTGGCCCCGGTTTATGGCCCCCCCTTTGTGCATGATGCCAAGGGCGGCCGCCGCTATGCCACGCTGGCGGATTTCCAGAAATTCGTCAAATTGGGTTACATGTCGAAATGGCTGCACCATTCTGGCGGCACGGTTTGCGAGCCTACCGATGTGCCGGTGAACAAGCGCCATTTGGATATGCTGCTGGCGCATATGCAGCTTAGCGACAAGCCCTTTATGGGCTCGGTCACCGAGGCCAGCCGCGCCCAGGATTCGGTGGATATGTGCGGTATCCTGTTTGGCAAGGATTTCGTGCAGGAAAACACGGTGATGACCTCGCTGATCAACATCAACTCGCCGTTGACATTCGACGATGTGATGATGGGCGCGCTCGAGGTCTATGCCGCCAATAACCAGGCCGCTATTATTTCGCCCTTTATCGTGGGCGGGGCGATGGCTCCGGTATCGGTGGCGGGCACGCTGACGCAGGTTCTGGCCGAGGTTCTGGCCGGTATCGCCTATAGCCAGCTGATCCGCAAAGGTGCGCCGGTGATTTTTGGGGCCTTTGTGACATCGATCGATATGAATTCGGGTGCGCCCACATTCGGCACGCCCGAGGCCTCGCATATCACCTATGGGGCTGGTCAATTGGCACGCCGCCTGGGGCTGCCTTTCCGCTCGGCCGGGTCGTTCTGCGGCTCGAAACTGCCCGATGCGCAGGCCGCTTATGAAACCGCCAACAGCCTGAATATGGGGCTTTTGTCGGGGGTGAACTTTATGCTGCACTCGTGTGGCTGGCTGGAAGGTGGCCTGGTGGCCAGCTTTGAGAAATTCGTGATGGATGCCGACCAGCTGGGCGCCTTGCACCACCTGGCGCGCGGCGTCGCGGTAGATGCAAACGCCCAGGCCATGGATGCCATCCGCGAAGTGGGGCCGGGCGGGCACTATCTGGGCTGCGCCCATACCCAGGCCAATTTCAAAAATGCCTTCTGGAAAAGCGACCTGCTGGATTACAAACCATTTGAAACATGGTCAGAAGAGGGCGCGCGCGACACTATGGCGCTGGCCTCGGCGCGGGTGGAGAAACTGCTGGCAGAATACCAGCAGCCTGCGATGGACCCGGCGGTTAACGAGGCGCTCAACGCCTATGTTGCGCAGAAAAAAGCCAGCGAGCCTGACAGCTTTATGTAAGCTCTGGCGCGCTGGCGCCTTGGGGCGCCTGCAGGGCATGTAATTCTGCCATGATGGCGGTGAGAACATGCACATGAAAGACCACAGAATAGGCCGCGTCCGCAGCAATGCGGGCGCGGTTTTGCATATCTTCGATAGCGATCAATTGCTCTAGCGCCCGCGCGGCGCAAGGCAGCTCGGTGGCGGCTAGAATGCTGCGCAAATGCACCCCCCTGCGATAGCCGGGCAGCCCGTTGCGGGCGGCTTGTGTTAACAGGCGCGGGCGGCGCATCTGGCCCAAACGCTGTGCAAAATTGCTCATGGCATTGCCTTTCTGAAAAGAACCGCCACAGAAGAAAGCACAGGTTTCCGGGGTGTTGCGTGGCGTGGCTGTGCAGCGTGCGCAGGGTTTGGGCCGTGTTCATCATTTCGTAACGAAACTTGCCAAATCGCAAATCCTTAACGGACAGGTAACAGCCCCGGGGCTAGGTCTGGGGGCGGGTTACATGGCTGGGTGGCCATGGGGGTGCCCCTGTCTTTGGCATGGATTGCGCGGCAAAGGAGGCCAAGAAAGACGATGCAAGAACTGCCCGTTCCAGCCTGGTTGCCCAATGATGCGGCCCATTATCTGGCCCATACCGAAGGCGGCTGCGCCATTCGGGCATTGGCCCGGCAGGCGGGCTGCCATGCATCTACTGTCTTGCGCCAGATACGACGGTTGGAAAACCGCCGTGATGACACGCTGGTTGACGAGGCCTTGCGCCATTTGGGGCGGCGGCTGTTTCCCGGTGGCCAGCCCCATAGTGACAAGGAAGGTGATCTGATGAATGCCCATGTTTCAAACCGCCAAACCCCCGACGATCTGCCAAAACAGGCCGAGATCGTCGCGATATTGCGCCATTTGGCCGGGGAAGGCAGCGTGTTGGCCGTGGCCCATGATATGGAAAATGCCGTGGTGGTGGCCGCGGGTGCCAAGGCGGGCCACCATGTTGTGCCGCGCCATGTTGCGCAGATGATGGCGTTAAACGACTGGATTGCCTGCGATACGCCCGGGCGCGTGATGCGCTATCAGATTACTGCGGCGGGGCGGGCGATGTTGGCGCGCAGTGCCTTGCCGCGCGACCCGGCCGCAGGCGATGACAGCGCCCATGCCGCCGCCCGGCGCAACCGCTATGGCGGGCCTGAAACGCCGCTCATGGCGCTGTCGCGGCGCAAAGACAAAAACGGCAAAATGTTTTTGGCCCCCGATTTGGTCAGCGCGGGCGAGCGGCTGCGCGAAGATTTCGAACTGGCGCAAATTGGCCCGCGCACAACCCAGAATTGGGATAGTTTTCTGACGGGCGGTGTATCGGGGCCCGCCAAAGCGGCACGCCTGCCGGGCGACCCGCGCCCGATGGCCGCGCGCGACCGCGTGGCGGCGGCGCTGCGGGCCTTGGGGCCGGGCTTGGGCGATGTGGCGCTGCGCTGTTGTTGCTATCTTGAGGGGCTGGAGACGGCAGAAAAGCGTATGGGCTGGTCGGCGCGGTCGGGCAAGATTGTTTTGCGCATCGCGCTGCAGCGGCTGAAGGCGCATTACGACGCGCAGGGCCATGCCGCCCAATTGATCGGCTAGGGCAAGAAAAAAGGGGCGGGCCGGCCCATAGGCCCGCACCGCCCCCCTTTAAATTTTCACGCCTTAGCCTGCGATCGAGGCTTGGTAGATGCTGTCGATCGTGGCGGCGATTGTGGCGTTAAACGCCTCGTCGCTTTGCTGGGCCGAAAGCCCCTCGGTCAGCGCGCGGCTAAAGCTGGCGATAACGCCGGTATTTTGTGCCAAACGGCTGTTTGATTCTTCGCGGCTATAGCCGCCCGATAGCGCCACAACGCGCATGACGGCGGGATGATCGACCAGGGGCTTATAATGGTTTGCCACCTCGGGCAGGGTCAGTTTCAGCATCACCTCGGTGCCTTCGGGCAGCGCATTTAGCTGCGCGGTCAGCGCGGCCAGCAGCATGTCTTCGGCCTGCGCCTTGTCAGTGATAGAGATCGTCACCTCGGGTTCAATGATCGGCACCAGCCCATGGGCCAAGATCTGTTTGCCAATCTCAAACTGCTGCGCCACCACATCCTGGATGCCTTGGGCATTTGCCGCATCGATCACCGAGCGCATTTTCGTGCCGAAAATGCCGGCCTTTACCGCCCGCGCAAGCAGCGCATCCAGATCGGGCATGGGTTTCATCATTTTCACGCCATTGGCGGCCTCGGCCAGGCCTTTATCGACCTTCAAAAACGGCACCACGCCGCGCTCTTCCCACATGAATTGCGCGGTGGGCTTGCCGGCCATCTGGCGATCCATCGTCATTTCAAACAAAATCGCGCCAATAACGCGCGCGCCGGTGAACGCGGGCGCCTGGGCGATGCGGGTGCGCATCGCATGCACCAGATCAAACATTTCATCGTCATTGCCATAGGCGCTGGGGTCGATGCCATAAAGCTGCAGTGCCTTGGGTGTCGAGCCGCCCGATTGGTCGAGCGCTGCGATAAATCCTTGGCCTGCGCGGATCTTGTCTGCCTGTTGGGTATTCATCTGTTCATCCGATCCATTTTGTCTGATTTGCGGGGTCACCGGGGGGCGATCAGGCGGCTTGGTCTAGCGCTGCCACACCGGGCAGCAGCTTGCCTTCCATCCATTCCAAAAACGCCCCACCGGCGGTGGAGATATAGCTAAACCCATCGGCGGCGCCGGCCTTGTTCAGGGCTGCAACCGTATCGCCGCCGCCGGCCACCGACACCAGCTGCCCCTGTTGGCTAAGCTGGGCTGCATGGGCTGCGGCGGCATTGGTGGCCGCATCAAAGGGGGCAAGTTCAAATGCGCCCAAGGGGCCATTCCAAATAAGGGTTTTTGCGCCGTCAAAGGCGGCGATGATCCGCGCCACACTGGCGGGGCCTGCATCTAATATCATGGCGTCTTCGGGGCAGTCTGCCGCATCAACGGTGCTGTTTTCGGCATGCGCTTCAAAGGCGCGGGCCACAACCACATCGGTGGGCAGCAAAATTTCGCAACCCGTTGCCTGGGCCTTGGCCATGATCTGGCGCGCTGTATCGGCCATCTCGTGTTCGCATAGCGATGTGCCAACCTTCAGCCCCTGGGCTGCAAGAAAGGTGTTGGCCATGCCGCCGCCGATCACCAGGTGATCAACCTTTTCCACCAGATTGCCCAAAAGCGCCAGCTTGGTCGAAACTTTGGCCCCGCCCACAACCGCCACAACCGGGCGTTGGGGCTGGCCCAAGGCGGCCTCTAGCGCCTCGAGCTCTGCTTGCATCAGGCGGCCTGCGCAGGCCGGCAACAGGCGCGCCAGCGCCTCGGTCGAGGCATGGGCGCGGTGGGCGGCGGAAAAGGCATCGTTGCAATAGACATCGCCCAAAGCCGCCAGGCGGGCGGCAAAGCTGGGGTCGTTTTGTTCTTCGCCGGGGTGAAAGCGGATGTTTTCCAGCAACAGCACATCGGCGGCGCGTGCCTCTTCTGTCAGGTTTTCTGCCGCCTCCAGCGTTTCAATAAAGCGCACCTTGCGCCCCAATGCCGCCTCAAGCGCAGGCACGCAGATGCGCAAAGTCATGTCCAGCACCACCTTGCCCTTGGGCCGGCCAAAATGCGCCACCAGAATCGGGCGCCCGCCCTTGGCCAGAATATCCAGCACCGTGGGGGCGATTTTGCGGATGCGCGTATCGTCGCTGACCATGCCATTTTCCAGCGGCACGTTGATATCCACGCGCACCAGCACGCGCTTGCCGGTCAGATCCATGTCATCGAGGGTTTTCCAAGGCATCGGGCGGCTCCTTTTCCAAAGGCGGTTGCGCGTTCTCTTGGCCTGTGGAAAGGGGCGCGTCAACCTCGGCGCTTGGCTTTCCCCGCTTCGCGGCCTAGGTTTGCGCAAACATCTGCAAAGGAGGGCCAGATGGCCGAGATCAAAGACCCCGAAAACACGATTCTGATCGAGCTGAAAGATGGCACCGTGGCCATCGAGCTGCTGCCAGATATCGCCCCCAAACATTGCGAACGCATGAAAGAGCTGGCGCGCGCAGGCCAATACGACAACGTCGCTTTCCACCGTGTGATCGACGGCTTTATGGCCCAAACTGGCGATGTGCAGCATGCCAATATGGAAAACGGCTGGAACCCGGCACGCGCGGGCACCGGCAGCAGCGATCTGCCCGATCTGCCCGCCGAATTTTCCGGCATCCCGCATGATCGCGGCACGCTGGGTGCGGCGCGTTCGATGAACCCCAATAGCGCCAATAGCCAGTTTTTCATCAATTTCAGCGACAACCATTTCCTGAACCGCCAGTATACTGTCTATGGGCGGGTGATTTCCGGGATGGAACATGTCGATGCCATCACCCGCGGCGAGCCGCCTGCGGCGCCGGATCGGATGATCAGCGTAAAGGTGGCAGCCGATGCGTAACTGGGTGGCGGCAGTGGCGCTGATGGCGGCCAGCCCGGCGCTGGCCACGGGCCTGCAAATCGAGGTGGCGGGCGAGGGGGCCAATGGCACCATCACCATCGATCTGTTGGAAGATGTGGCGCCCAAACATGCCGAACGCCTGGCCAAGCTGGCCGCTGATGGCGCCTATGATGGCGTGGTGTTTCACCGCGTGATCGATGGGTTCATGGCGCAGACGGGCGATGTGAAATTTGGCAACAGCACCGCAGATGGGTTTAACATGCGCATGGCGGGCATGGGCGGCTCGGATCTGGGTAATTTGGGGCAGGAATTTTCCGATGTGCCTTTTGACCGCGGTGTTGTGGGCATGGCCCGCGCCCAAGACCCAAACAGCGCCAACAGCCAGTTCTTTATCATGTTCGATCAGGGCTATTTCCTGAACGGTCAATACACGGTGGTGGGCCGTGTGACCGAGGGCATGGATGTGGTGGATGCCATCAAGCGTGGCAAGGGCCGCAATGGGGCTGTTGTTGGGGCGCCAGACTTTATGAAAAAGGTCACTGTCACCCCGTAAGGGCGGCGAAACCGCGCGCCAGAGCGATATAAAAAGGGGGCCCTCTGGCCCCCTTTTGATTTAAATACAGGCAATTACCGGCTCAAGTGAATGTTAAACCGTGCGCGAATGGCGGCATCTAGCGCCGGGTCCAGCGCGGCGCTGCTGGGGCTGGATAAAATCGCCTCTTTGCGCGCGATGGCGCGCGCCACCAAATCAGGCTTGCCCTTTTCAGCCCATTCCTTGGGCGAGGTGCGATCGCCCAGGCTGGGATAGACATGATCGGCCTGCATGCGCGACAGCGTGGCATCGGTGCCCAGATAATGGCCCGAACCGCCCAGGCACACCTCGGCGATCTGATCCAGCGCCAGGGTTTCTGGCGTGACCTCGATGCCGCGCACGCAGCGCAGCGCCTGACCGATCAGATCATCGCCCAAAATCAGCGATTCGTGGCAAAACCCCAAAAGCGATGCATGCATGCCCGCGGCCTCGTAGACCATGTTCAGCCCGGCCAAACCGGCCATGACATTCGAGCACATTTGCTCCCACCCGGCTTGCATATCGGGCAGTTTGCTATCGGCAATCCCGGCGGCGGCGCCACCGGGCAGGCCGTAGTAATGGTGCATCTGTGCGCAGCCCGCGGTCAGCAAGGCCTGCTCGCCCGAGCCGCCGGTCATCGCGCCGGTGCGCAGATCGAGGCCAAAGGGCCAGGTGCCAAAAATCGCCGGGTGGCCCGGGGCAATGGCATTGACATAGACAACACCCGCCAAACATTCCGCCACCGCCTGCACGATGGCGCCTGCCACGGTTGATGGCGCGGTGGCCCCCGCCATGCCCGCCGAGAGCAGCAGCACAGGCATGCCGCCGGCGATGACCTTTTCCATCACCTTGCAGCTTTCGGTGGCAAATTTCATCGGTGGCACGACAAAGCAATTGGAATTGCTGATAAAGGGGCGCGCCCGCCAATTGGCCTCGCCGCCCGCCACCATATGCAGCAGCTCGAATCCATCATCCACATAGTCAGGATCGGTAAAGGACACACCGATATGTTTTTTCGTGCCAGCCACGCAGGCATAGATCGAGTTCAGATCCATCTCGCGGTTATCGGCAATATCGCGGCACACCATCGGGCGTTGGACAAAATGGATATTATCCAATTGGTCACAGATACGGGCGGCATCATGCAGGTCTTGCACGGTGCTGTCGCGGTAATTTTGGCCCTGCACATCCACCATATGCACCGCGGCGCCGGCCGTGCCGTAATGCACGCGCTGGCCGCTCAGGTCTAGGTCGTGGCGCGGGTCGCGGCCATGCAGGGTGATGCCGCGCGCGGCTTTGGCCAGCATATCCTCGACCAGGGCGCGCGGAAAGCGAATGCGCCCGTCATCGCCCAAAATGGCGCCGGCCTTGGTCAGAATTTCGACGCCCGATTCGGGGGCATCGGCCAGGCCGATGGTTTCCAGCGCTTGCAGGGCGGCTTCGTGAATTTTGTCCATATCGCTGTCGGACAGGGGGCGATATTGCCCGCCGGTCATGCCGGGGCGAATGGGGCGCAGGTTTTCTGCCAAAGGGGCCTGGCGCGCGGCGCGGCGTGCATCGCGGCCACCGCTGCGGCGGGGGGATTGATCGTTCATGTTGGGCTCCGGGAAATGAAAATCTTAGCGTGATCAATGCACGCTATGGCCGGCCCCGCGCAGCCATGCCCCGCTCGGCCCCGATGGTGCGGGTGACAAGCGCAATTTTCCAATCCCAATCGGTCATGGCTCCTCCGTCGACCTGGGGCAGAGGATAGGCCGGCGGTGGGAGGCGTCTTTGCTATTCGCGACGAAAGGTCGCTTTCAGACCTGAGGCTACGTTTTTACGGCGCTGACAGATCAAAAGCTTAGGCCGCCAGTTCACAGGCCACGCGCACCAGCGTTTCAAACGCCGCGGCAAATCGGGCGTCGTCAACTGTTAGCGCCACGCGAATATGGCCCGCTGCGGCGCGGCCAAAGCTTTCGCCGGGCATCACCGCAATTTGGTGATGATCCAGCATATGGGCGCCAAAGGCCTCGCCGTTCATGCCGGTGGCCCGGATATCCAGCATGATATACATCGCCCCTTGCGGCGGCAGGGCGCGCACCACGTTTTGGCCTTGCAAAATATCCAGCGCAATTTGGCGCCGTCGCGCAAAAGGGGCGGCAATTTCCGCCTCGAACGCAGGGCCTTGGCGCAGGGCAAAGGCGCCGGCATCTTGGATAAAGCCCGGCACGCCATAGGTGGTGTGAATGGCAAGCGAGGCCATCAGCGCAATCATTTCGGCCGGCCCCACAACCCAGCCAAGGCGGCTGCCGGTCATTGCGTGGCTTTTGGAAAGCGAGCCCACAACCAAGGTGCGATCGGCCATGCCGGGCAGGGCGCGGGGCGACAGATGCGCGCCTTGCCACACTTGGGTGTCATAAACCTCGTCCGAGATCAGCCACAGATCATGCGCGCAGGCGGCATCGGCGATGGCATGCAGCGTATCTGCGGAATAAACCGCCCCTGTGGGGTTGTTGGGCGTGTTGATCAACAGGCTGCGCGCGCCCGGTGCTGCGGCGGCAATATCGGCGCCGCGCGGCTGAAACCCGTCTTCTGGTGCGGCGGCCACGGGCACGGGCACGCCCCCCACGGCACGGATGGTGCCGGGGTAGGTGGCATAATAGGGGTCGATAAACAGGGCGCGCTGCCCCTCGTCCAGCACGGCGTGATGGGCGGCAAAAAGCGCCGATTGCCCGCCCGGCGTGACCAGCACATTGGCGCGGGTGGTGGGCACGCCGGTTTGCTGTGCCACGCGGGCCGCGATTGTATCGCGCAGCGCGTCGGTGCCTGGAATGCTGGCATAGCCCGTATGCCCCGCCATGGCGGAGGCATGCATGGCCTGCAAAATGGGCGCGGCAGTGCGGATATCGTGCTCGCCAATCGTCAGCTCGGTGATCTCATGGCCTGCCTCGGCCAAGGCGCGGGCGCGAAAAAACAGCCCCCAGCCATCGCCATCTGCGCCCACAACCCCCGAGATTCGCCGCGATGCCTGCACCAGCCCCCCTTGCGCCCGCTGGCGCGCCTTGCTTGTTTGCCCGCAGACTGCCCCCGCCATGGGGCCTTGGCAAGGGGGGGCGATGGCGATAACGTCGCGTTCATGAGCATGGTTTGCCCCCTTATTGGCATTTGTACCACCCACTGAGCATTCAGGCGGGCCGTTCACACTTTCGCATCTCAGACGAAGTTGCTAAGCCCGCGGTGACAGCGCGCGAGGATAAGATGAGCGATATTCGCCTTTACAACACAAAGACCCGCCAAAAAGAGCGCTTTGTGCCGATTGATGCCCAAAACCTGCGCATGTATCTGTGCGGGCCCACGGTCTATGACCGGGCGCATCTGGGCAATGCGCGGCCGGTGATTGTGTTTGATGTGCTCAACCGCTTGCTGCGCCATGTTTATGGGCCAAACGCGGTGACCTATGTGCGCAATTTCACCGATGTGGATGATAAAATAAACGCCACGGCGCTGGCGCGCAAAAAGGCGGGTGCGTCGGGCACGCTGGAAGAATTAATCGCCGAGCGCACGGAAGAAACCATTGCCTGGTATAACGCCGATATGGACGCCTTGGGCAATGCCCGGCCCGATCATGCGCCGCGCGCCACGCAATATATTGCCCAGATGATTGCGATGATCGATCAGCTGGTGGCGCGGGGCCATGCCTACGCGGCCGAGGGCCATGTGCTGTTTGCGGTGGAAAGCTATGCCAATTACGGCGCGCTGTCTGGCCGTTCGGTCGAGGATATGATCGCAGGCGCCCGGGTCGAGGTGGCGCCTTATAAACGCAACCCGATGGATTTTGTGCTGTGGAAACCCTCGGATGCCGATCTGCCGGGCTGGGACAGCCCCTGGGGCCGGGGGCGACCGGGCTGGCATATTGAATGTTCAGCCATGAGTTTCGAATTGCTGGGCGAAAGTTTCGATATCCACGGTGGGGGGATCGACCTGGCCTTTCCCCATCATGAAAACGAAATTGCGCAAAGCTGCTGTGCCCATCCGCAGGGTGGTTTTGCAAATTTTTGGCTACATAACGAGATGCTGCAGGTAGAGGGCAAGAAAATGTCCAAATCCCTGGGCAATTTCTTTACCGTGCGCGATTTGCTAGACCAAGACGTGCCGGGCGAGGTGATACGCCTGGTGATGCTGGGCACGCATTACCGCAAGCCGATGGACTGGACCGAGAAAAAACGCGCCGAGGCAGAGGCGAATTTGCGCAAATGGCGCGCTTTGGTGGCAGATGTCACGCCAAGCCAGCCCTCGGATGCGGCGCTTGCGGCGCTTTGCGATGATCTGAATACCGCCGGTGTGCTGGCCGAAATGCATCGCTTGGCACAGGCCGGTGATGGCGCAGCGCTCGCCGCAACCGGGCAGATGGTGGGGCTGCTTTTGCCCGCTATGGGCGATTGGGCGCAGGGCCAAGCGGCTGATCTGGCGCCTTTTGCACAGGCCTTGGCCGCAGCCCGCGCCGCTGCGATGCAAAGCAAGGATTTTGCCGAAGTCGACCGCCTGAAAGCGGCCTTTGTTGCAGCAGGGCTAGAGGTGCGCATGTCGAAAGACGGGGTGGAATTGCTGCCTGGCCCGAATTTTGACCCGGACAAGCTGGAGGGGCTGCAATGATGGCCTGCACAGCACAGCCTTGCGCCCGGCGCCTTTGCCCCCTTGCCACCGGAGCCCACCCATGAGCCGCGAACGCCTCTATATCTACGACACAACATTGCGCGATGGGCAGCAAACCCAGGGTGTGCAATTCTCGACGCCTGAGAAAATTCAGATCACCCAAGCGCTGGATGATTTGGGCGTTGATTACATCGAAGGGGGCTGGCCCGGCGCAAACCCCACCGATAGCGCCTTTTTCGACACCCGCCCCGACACCCGCGCCACAATGACTGCCTTTGGCATGACCAAACGCGCAGGCCGCAGCGCCGAAAACGACGATGTGCTGGCCGCGGTTTTGAACGCTGGCACGCCGGCTGTGTGTTTGGTGGGCAAAACCCATGATTTCCATGTGCAAACCGCGCTTGGCATCGAACTGCAGGAAAACCTGGACAATATCGCGCAATCGGTGGCCCATGTGGTGGCGCGCGGCCGCGAGGCCTTGTTTGACGCCGAGCATTTTTTCGATGGCTACAAAGCCAATCCCAATTACGCGATCGCCGCATTGCAGGCCGCACGCCAGGCCGGTGCCCGCTGGATTGTGCTGTGCGATACGAATGGCGGCACTTTGCCCGCCGAGGTGGGCCAGATCACCCGCGCGGTGATTGCCGCAGGTATCCCGGGCGATCATCTGGGGATACATTGCCACAACGACACCGAAAACGCCGTGGCCTGCAGCCTGGCCGCGGTTGATGCCGGGGTGCGCCAGATTCAGGGCACGCTGAACGGGCTGGGCGAACGCTGTGGCAATGCCAACTTGACCACGCTGATCCCAACCCTGCTGCTGAAAGCGCCCTATGCCACCCAGTTTGACACGGGCATCACGCCCGAGGCGCTGCAGGGGCTGACCCGGATCAGCCGCAAGCTGGATGACATACTAAACCGCGTGCCCCTGCGCCAAGCGCCCTATGTGGGCGCCAGCGCCTTTGCCCATAAGGCCGGGCTGCATGCCAGCGCCATTTTGAAAGACCCCAGCACCTACGAGCATGTTGATCCGGCTTTGGTGGGCAATGCCCGTATCATTCCGATGTCAAACCAAGCGGGGCAATCCAACCTGCGCAGGCGGCTGGCCGATGCCGGGCTAGAGGTGGCACCAAACGACCCGGCATTGGCGCGGATCTTAGAGCTGGTCAAGGCGCGCGAGGCCGAGGGCTATACCTATGACAGCGCGCAGGCCTCGTTTGAAATGCTGGCGCGCGCCGAACTGGGCCAGCTGCCGCAGTTTTTCGAGGTGAAGCGCTACAAGGTGACGGTGGAGCGGCGCAAAAACAAATACGACAAGATGGTCAGCCTGTCGGAAGCTGTGGTTGTGGTGCGGGTGGATGGTGAAAAGAAACTGTCGGTCAGCGAATCTATGGATGAAACCGGCAGCGACCGGGGGCCGGTGAACGCGCTGGCCAAGGCCCTGGCCAAGGATCTGGGGCGCTATTCGGATATGATCGAAGATATGCGCCTGGTCGATTTCAAGGTGCGTATCACCCAAGGCGGCACCGAGGCGGTGACGCGCGTGATTATCGACAGCGAAGATGCCGCGGGGCGGCGTTGGTCGACCGTTGGGGTCAGCCCGAATATCGTGGACGCCAGTTTCGAGGCGCTGCTGGATGCGATCAACTGGAAGCTTTTGCGCGCGGCGACTGCTGCGCATTGAGTATTTGAGGCAAAGTGAAAAGAGGGCGCGCGCGGCGCCACAGGCGGGGGGCAAAGCTGTGAGCCATGATGATATCGCCGCTTGCGCGGGGCTTGTTCATAGGGGGGATCCGCTGCGGTTTCGCGCGGCGATGGCCGCACCTGTGGCCGCACGCGCGGTGTTGTTTCCGCTTTATGCGCTGAATGTCGAGGTGAGCCGCGCGCCTTGGGTGACGGCCGAGCCGATGATTGCCGAGATGCGCCTGCAATGGTGGCGCGATGCGTTGGATGAGGTGGCAGCGGGGCAGGGCGCGCGCCGCCATGAGGTGGTGACACCTTTGGCGCAGGTGCTGGATGACCAGGCCTGCGCGCTGTTAGACCGGCTGATTTTGGCGCGGCGTTGGGATATTTACCGCGACCCGTTTGAAGATGGGGCGGCCTTTGATCAGTTTATCGAGGATACGGCGGCGGGGCTGATGTGGGTGGCGGCGCGGGCCCTGGGGGCACCGGCCACAGCTGAGCCCGCGCTGCGCGATATCGGTTATGGGCAAGGGGTGGCGGCGTGGCTGCAGGCCATTCCGGCGCTCGAACGTGCAGGGCGCAAGCCGCTGGTGGATGGGCGCCCAAAGGCTGTGGCGGCGCTGGCACAAAACGGGCTTGCGCGTTTGGCGCGGGGGCGGGCGGCTGTGCCGCGTGATCCGGCTGTGGCGGCTGCCATTCTGCCAAGCTGGGACAGCGCCCGCGTGTTGCAGATGGCCGCAGCCCAGCCCGCCCGTGTGGCGGATGGGGCGCTGGCCTGTGGGGCTGCGGGCAGCGCGCTGCGCTTGTTGTTGTGCCGGTTGCGCGGCCGGCCGTGACGTGAGGCTTATTGCATGACGGATGTTTTGTCGAAACTGGCGGTAAAGCCTTTAAGCGACAGGGCCAGTTGCAGGCGTTGATCGGGCGCAACATAGGGCACCAGCCCCAATTTTGCCACTGCACCCTTTTTAAAGGCGGCCACGTCTTCGCTGGTAAATCCGATGCGGGCGTAACAGCCCAGCCTGTCGCAGACGGTAAAGGGATAGCGTTTGGTGATCCCGTCATCGATGCTTAGGGTCAGCTGCGCGGTGAGCAATGTTTCCAGCGGCACGGCAATCAGCGCGCCGGCTGTGGCTTGCCCGCCTTCGGGCAGGCGGAAAATGCGCACATTGGCCACGGTATTGCCACTGTCATCAAGCAGGGCTTGAAACATTTGGCAGGGCTCTTCCTGGCCCTCGGCCACGGTCAGGCATTCCATGCCCCAATCGCCATTGGTTTCGCGAATATAGGCCTGGCCTGGCTGTTTGTCTTGGGTGACCGGCTCGCCCACTGGCAGCTCTGCCCCGGTGCCTGTTTGCTGATCTTGCGCCTGGGCGGGTGCCAAGCCTGCCAAAAGCGCCATGATGGAAAGGGTGGAAAGAATGCGTGCCATCTGATGTGCCCCTTGTTTCTGCTCGGCGGGTGCCCCTTGGGGGTGGCATAGCATGCGAAACCACAAATGTCAGGCCAGAAAGCCTGCTAAGCATTCAGAAACGCGCAGAATTTTGCCGATTGTAGAAAAGAAAAAAGGGGCTACACAGGCCCCTTTTTTTATTAGTACACTCCCCGCCGGACTGGCCGACTTAGTCATTGAGGGTGACGCTAGGGCGTTTTTTGCGACCCGTCAACAGGCAAAAAAGACATTTATGGCCAAGCTGGTGCAACGCCCCGGAAAAAAAGGCCGCATCGCTAGGATGCGGCCAGTCTGACAGGGAGGAAATGCCCGCGCCCAGAGGACATGGGGCAAGCGGACGAATTCAGACTGGCAGAGAAACATTAAGAATGTATGCTGCAGGCGGGCTGTGTTTGTTTAAAGGGTGATCTGGTGCAAGAGGGTGTGTTTATCGGCGGTGGTGGGCCGGACTATGCAGAAAAGCAATATTTGGCGCTGAAATATGCCAATCGCCACGGGTTGGTGGCAGGCGCCACCGGCACGGGCAAAACCGTGACTTTGCAGATTTTGGCCGAGGGGTTTTCGAACGCTGGCGTGCCGGTGATTTTGTCTGATGTAAAGGGCGATCTGTCGGGCATGGCGCGCGCGGGCGATGCCGCGGGCAAGCTGCATGCGCCCTTTATGGCGCGCAATGAAACGATCGGCTTTGATGAATTTTCCTATGCCGCCAGCCCCGTGACGTTTTGGGATATTTTTGGCCAACAAGGGCACCCGCTGCGCACCACCGTGGCTGAAATGGGCCCGGTGTTATTGGCGCGGCTGCTTGAATTAAGCGAGGCGCAAGAGGGGGTGTTAAACATCGCCTTTCGCCTGGCCGATGAACAGGGCTTGCCGCTGCTGGATTTGAAAGACCTGCAATCGCTGCTGGTTTGGCTTGGCGAAAATGCGGCCACGATTGCGCTGCGCTATGGCAATATCTCGGCCGCCTCGATCGGGGCCATCCAGCGCCGGCTTTTGGTGCTGGAAAACCAAGGCGCGCTGCATTTCTTTGGCGAGCCGGCCCTCGATCTGGCCGATTTGCTGCGTTGCGATGCCCAAGGGCGCGGAATGGTGAATATTTTGGCGGCTGACAAGCTGATGGCCAGCCCCCGGTTATATGCCACGTTTTTGTTGTGGCTCTTGTCGGAATTATTCGAGGAACTGCCCGAATTGGGCGACCCGGAAAAACCCAAGCTGGTGTTTTTCTTTGACGAGGCGCATTTGCTGTTTGATGACGCACCCAAAGCCTTGCTTGATAAGGTCGAGCAGGTGGCGCGGTTGATCCGCTCAAAGGGGGTTGGGGTGTATTTTGTTACCCAAAACCCCGCCGATGTGCCCGAAGATATCTTGGGCCAGTTGGGCAACCGGGTGCAGCATGCTTTGCGCGCGTTTACTGCGCGCGATGCCAAGGCGCTGCGCCAGGCGGCGGAAACCTATCGGCCAAATCCTGCCTTTGATACGCAAGAGGCGATTTTGCAGGTGGGCGTGGGCGAGGCTGTGACCTCGATGTTGCAGAAAAAAGGCGTGCCGGGCATCGTGCAGCGCACTTTGATCAGGCCGCCATCGTCGCAGATTGGGCCGATCACGCCGGCCGAGCGCGCCCAAGTGATGGCCGCCAGCGGTTTGGGTGCGAAATATGACCAGCCGCTTGATCGCAGATCGGCCTATGAAATTCTGGCCGAGCGGGCGCAGGCCGCCGCAGATGCCCAGGCCGCAGCAGATGCCCAGGCCGCAGCAGATGCCGCGGCAGAGCAAGAGGCCCGGGCCACAGCACCAATGCGGGCGGGCAGTGGGCGGCGCTATACTGGCAGCACGCGGCGCGGCGCCACCAGCCGCCAGCCCGAAACCTTAGGCGCGGCGCTGGGGCAGGCATTGCTGCGTGAATTGGGCGGCACCACCGGCAAACGCATTGTGCGCGGCATTTTGGGGGGGCTCTTCAAGGGCCGTTAAATGCAAAAAGGCGCGCCGCTTGGGCGCGCCTTTGTTTGTGTGCTACAAGGCGGTTGCCTATTTTTCTGGCAGCAGGCCCTTGGGGCTAAAGCGCAGCACCAAAAGCAGCACGATACCCATGGTCAACAGCCGCATATGGGCGGCGCTGTCGATCAGATGCATGCGCAAGGCGTTATCTTCGGCCATGCCGCTGGTCAGCAGCTCTAGCGCCCACAGGCCCACGGGTTCTACCTGAACCCACAAGAACCAGATCAAGAAACCGCCCAGAACCGAGCCCAGGTTGTTGCCCGAGCCGCCCACAATCACCATCACCCAGATCAGGAAGGTAAAGCGCAGCGGTTGGTAGGCGCCCGGTGTCAGCTGGCTGTCAAGCGTGGTCATCATGGCGCCTGCAATGCCGCACACGGCCGAACCTAGAATAAAGATCTGCAGGTGGCGGCGTGTGACATCCTTGCCCATCGCTTCGGCGGCCACCTCGTTATCGCGGATGGCACGCATCATGCGGCCCCATGGGCTGTGCAAAGCGCGCTGCGCCAGGATAAGCAAGATCACCAGCACCACGGTAAACAGCGCCGAATAGCCCAGTTTCACGTAAAGCGTCGAGGCGGTGACAGGATCCAGCCCCAGGCTGCTGGCTGTAGCGGCAAAGCCCGGGTCTTGCTGCAGGTCTACCTCATAAGGCAGCGGGCGGGGCAGGCCGATTACGTTTTTCACGCCGCGCGCCAGCCAATCTTCGTTTTTCATCACAGCGATGATGATTTCCGCGATGCCCAGCGTGGCAATCGCCAGATAATCCGAGCGCAGCCCAAGCGCGGTCTTGCCGATGATCCACGCAGCGCCCGCCGCTAAAACACCGCCCAGGGGCCAGGCCAGCAAGATCGGCAGGCCCAAACCGCCCAGATAGCCGGTGCTGGCGGGGTTCACCGCCTCTACCGCGCTGACGCCGCCGTCAAAGACCGTGCGAAACAGCGCAAAGCCCAGCACCAGCACCGCCGCCACCACCAGCCCGCGCATGCGCCCGCGTGGCAGCCGCGCCCATAGCAAGATGCCTGCCACAATCGTGGCCGCACCCATGGCAAGGCCCAGCAAAATACGCCCACCACCGGCGGCCCAGGCATCGGTTGTGGGGGGCATGGAGACGATAACAGTGGCCAAACCGCCCAAGGCAACAAAGCCCATGATGCCAACGTTAAAAAGGCCGGCAAAGCCCCATTGCAGGTTCACCCCCAGCGCCATGATCGCACTGATCAGGCCGAAATTTAGAATTTGCAGCGCGGTGTTCCAGCTTTGCAGCTGGCCCGTGGCCACGATCATTGCCGCCACAACGGCAAACAACAGCGGGGTTTTCAAACTGGTGCTCATACCGATTTCCCCTTGAACAAGCCTGTGGGTTTGAACAGCAGCACGATCAGCAAGATCGCAAAGCTGACGGCGAATTTATAGTCGGTCGACATCAGCTGCACCAAGCCATCGGGCGCCCATGCCTCGGGCAGGATATAGCCTGCCACTTTTTTCCACGCATAGGTGACCATGACCTCGGAAAACGCAATCACAAAGCCCCCCGCGATGGCGCCCAGCGGGTTGCCCAGGCCGCCCACGATGGCGCTGGCGAAAATGGGCAAAAGCAGCTGGAAATAGGTGAAGGGTTTGAATGATTTATCAAGCCCATAGAGCACACCCGCGATCGTGGCCAACCCTGCCACGATCAGCCATGTCACCATGACCACGCGCTCGGGGTTGATGCCCGACAACAGCGCCAGATCCTCGTTGTCGGAATAGGCGCGCATCGATTTGCCGGTGCGGGTTTTGTTCAAGAACCAAAACAGCGCCGCCACCACGACAATGGCCGTGACCAGCGTAATGGCTTGGGTTGATTTCAGCGCAAGCCCCTCGGACAGGCCGGTCATTTTCTTGAATTCGCCCGCCGTCACGATAAAGCGCGCGCCATCGGCAAATCGCTGGTCATCGGGGCCGATGATAAAACGCACCAGGCCATTCATGATGAACATCACCCCCAGCGAGGCCATCACCAAGATGATCGGCTTGGCCTTGACCCGGCGATAAAAGCGGTAAATCCCGCGATCTGTCAGCAGCACCAGCGCCGCACAGACCGCAATGCCAAAGGGCAGGGCCAAAAGCGCGGTGGGCAGGGGGCCAAAACTGATGCCCATGGATTGAAACCACCAGGTGATCAGCACGGTTGCCATGGTGCCAAAGGCCATCGTGTCGCCATGGGCAAAGTTGGAAAACCGCAAGATGCCGTAGATCAGCGTGACACCCAGCGCGCCCAGGGCCAATTGGCTGCCATAGGCAATGGCGGGGATCAGCACGAAATTTGACAGTGCCACAAAGGCATTCAGAAAATCCATCTTAGCCCCCCAAAAAGCTTTTGCGCACATCGGCGTCGTTCAGCAAATCGCGCCCGCTGCCGGTAAAGGCATTGGCGCCCTGCACCAGCACATAGCCTTTGTCGGCAATTTCCAGCGCTTGGCGGGCGTTTTGCTCGACCATCAAAATGGGCAGGCCGGTGCGGCTGACCTCGATGATACGGTCGAATAATTCGTCCATCACAATCGGGCTTACACCGGCTGTCGGCTCGTCCAACATCAAGACTTTGGGCTTGGTCATCAGCGCGCGGCCCACCGCCACCTGCTGGCGCTGCCCGCCCGAAAGCTCGCCCGCGGGCTGGCGGCGTTTGTCGCGCAGGATGGGGAACAGATCAAACACCTGTTCGATGGTTTCGCGGATATCATCGGTGCGGATAAAGGCCCCCATTTCCAGGTTTTCTTCCACCGTCATCGAGGTGAAAATATTGCTGGTTTGGGGCACAAACCCCATGCCCTTGCGCACGCGTTCCTGGGGCGACAGATGGGTGATGTCTTCGCCATCCAGCCGCACATGGCCTGCCCGCAGATCCAGCATGCCAAACACCGCTTTCATCGCGGTTGATTTGCCGGCGCCATTGGGGCCGACGATTACGGCAATTTCGCCCGGGTTCACAGCGATGGTGCAGTCATGCAAAATATCGGGGCCTTTGCCGTAGCCGCCGGTCATCGCCTCGCCAATCAGAAAAGGCGTGTCACCGGCCAGCGCCGTGGCGCCTTCGCCACCGCGGGCGGTGGGGGTGTTGGGGGTGCTCATGCGCCAGCCTCCGCCAGTTTGTCTTTGTTTTTCAGGCCGGTGCCCAAATAGGCCTCGATCACTTGCTCGTTGGCCTTGATCTGGGCCAGGGTGCCTTCGGCCAATACCTTGCCCTCGGCCATGCAAATCACCGGGTTGCAGATTTTGCCGATGAAATCCATGTCATGTTCGATCACCACAAAGGTGTAGCCGCGCTCTTTGTTCAGTTGCAAAATCGCGTCGCCAATGGTGTTGAGCAGCGTGCGGTTCACGCCTGCGCCCACCTCGTCGAGAAACACGATCTTGGCATCCACCATCATGGTGCGGCCCAGTTCCAGCAGCTTTTTCTGCCCGCCGGAAACCTGGCCTGCCTTGTGATCGGCCAAATGGCTGATGGTCAGAAATTCCAGCACCTCATCGGCCTTGGCGCGCAGCGCGCGTTCTTCATCGGCAATGCGTTTGCGCCCAAACCATGTGTTCCACAGCTGTTCGCCCGCCTGGTTGCCCGGCACCATCATCAGGTTTTCGCGGCATGTCATCGAGCTGAATTCATGGGCAATCTGAAAGGTGCGCAGCAGCCCCTTGTGAAACAAGGCATGCGGCGGCAGGCCGGTGATATCTTCGCCCGCCATGGTGACGCGCCCGCTGGTGGGGGGCAATACCCCGGCAATGACGTTAAACAGCGTGGTTTTGCCCGCGCCATTTGGGCCAATCAGGCCGGTGATAGAGCCGGGCTGAATTTCAAGGCTGGCACCATCCACCGCGTGAAAGCCGCCAAAATGTTTGTGCAAGTTTTCGACTCTGATCATATCAGGCCGCAGACCTCCGTTGTTGAACCGCTGGCGGGGTGAAGAATTTCGGCGTCACTAGCCGAGGTGAGGCATGCATTTCAAGCTTTACCTAACACCCACTGAACCGTTGGAAACAAACAGCCCGGGGGGTGGCCCCGGGCTGTAATTTTCTTTCGCACCATCGCTGCTTTGAACGATTAGCGGTATTTGGCAGTGGTGATTTTGCCGTCTTTGAAAACGATCTGGCGGTAGTTGCCAGCCGATTCACCGGGGCCGATCAGTTCAACCGCGCTTGCGCCGACATAATCGATATCGGTGCCCGCTTTCAGCAGATCCAGCGCTTTGGCCAGCTCGCCGGGGTAGATTTTCTCGCCCGGTGCGTTGGCAACATCCATCACCTTGTCTTTGTAAACCTGCGGGTCATCGGAATTGGCCGCCTGCATCGCCAGCATGATCAGCGCTGCCGCATCATAGCTTTCGGCTGCAAAGGCGCTGGTGGGGTCAAACGCATCGCCTGCCAGCTCTTGGAACTTGGCCGCGCCCGGGCTGTCGGTGCCGGGGTGCTGGCCGGTCGAGCCGTCGATTTCCGAGCCAAAGTTTTCTTCCAGCTTTGCGCCCACCATCCCGTCGGGGAAATGGAAGCTGTCAAAGGCGCCTGCATCCAATGCTGCGCGCACGATGCCCGAGCCGCCACCGTCAACGTAGCCTGCCACAACCAGGCGCTGGCCACCAGCGGCTGCCAAGGCGCCCACTTCGGCCGAATAGTCGGCTTTTTGGTCTTCGTGGGCTGCGTTGATGGTCACTTTGCCGCCCGCTGCTTCGAACGCAGCTTGGAAGCTATCGGCCAGGCCTTTGCCGTAGTCGTTGTTCACATAGGAAACGGCCACTTCTTTGATGCCTTCTTCCATCAGGATTTCGGTCATCACAACGCCCTGGCGCGCATCCGACGGGGCGGTGCGGAAGAACAGGCCGTTATCTTCGGCGGTCGACAGGCCCGGCGAGGTGGCCGAGGGCGAGATCATCACAACGCCGTTGGGCAGCGCCACGTTCGACAAGATCGCGCCGGTCACGCCCGAGCAATCTGCGCCCATGATGCCTTTGATCCCGTCAGCGGTGATCAGGCGTTCTGCAGCAGCGGTGGCCGCGCCCGCATCGATGCAGGTGGAATCGCCGCGCACGGGCGTTACCATTGCACCATCCAGCAGCTTGCCGCTGTCGGACACTTCTTTCATGGCCAATTCAGCGCCCGCGCCCATATGCGGCGTGATCGATTCCAAAGGCCCGGTGAAGCCCAGGACAACACCCAGTTTCACTTCTTTGCTGTGCCCACCTGCAAACGCGCCAGTTGCCAACAACGCGGCAGCGGCGGTTGCCATCATTAGTTTTTTCATAAGTAAACTCCCAATTGGAACAATGGTCCGGTCGAAACATTAGTGCGGCGGTGGATAAAAGAAAAGGAAATTAACGTAGCCTCTGGCAACGTAAGGCGGGCGGGCTGGGCCAACCCTTGCAGCGCGCGCGCATCGCCCCACATATGGGGAAAGCCCCCCATGTTGCCCGCCACAGGATGTGCCATGCTGCGTTTACTCTCTGTCGCATTTTTCCTGCTTTTGCAGCCAGCCAAGGCCCAGGTTCTTGCCTCGAACACGGGCGAGATCCGCGTGCAAACTGTGGCGCAAGGGTTTGAAACGCCTTGGTCTTTGGCCTTTTTGCCGGGCGGGCGCGCATTGATCAGCGAACGCGAGGGGCGGCTTTGGCGGCTGGATGAAAACGGGCAGGCCAGCCCGGTATCGGGCCTGCCCGAGGTGGTGCCAAGTGGCCAGGGCGGGTTGCTCGAGGTGCTGGTGGCGCAGGATTTTGCCAAAAGCCGGCATATCTTTTTGTCGCACACGGTGCGCCATGCGGCAGGTGGCACGGGGCTGGCCATTACCCGGGCGCGGCTGTCGCCCGACGAGACAGGGTTGCAAAACCCGCGCCGGATATTCGAGATGACCCCAGGCGCCAGCGGGGGGCGGCATTTCGGCGGGCGCATGGTGCAAGATGCCGGTGGGCATTTGTTTTTCACCATTGGCGATCGTGGCGCAGATGAAACCGCCCAGGATATCACCCGCCATAACGGCAGTGTGCTGCGCATCAACAGCGATGGCACCGTGCCCCGCGATAACCCGCTGGTCGGGCTGGCCGGGGCGGTGCCCGAGCTTTACTCGGTGGGCCACCGCAACCCCCAGGGGCTGGCCTTTGATGGCACGGGCCAGCTGTGGGCGCACGAGCACGGCGCCCGCGGGGGCGATGAGATCAACCGCATTTTGCCCGGGCGCAATTACGGCTGGCCGGTGATCTCGTATGGCACGCATTATTCGGGGCTGAAAATTGGCGTGGGCACCGCGCGTGAGGGCATGGAACAGCCGGTTTTTTACTGGGATCCATCCATCGCGCCCTCGGGCTTGGTGATTTATTCGGGGCGGCTGTGGCCCGAATGGCGGGGACAATTTTTGGTGGGCTCGCTGAATTCCGATATGATCATCCGCCTGGCGCCCGGAGGCACTGCCGAGATCGAGCGTATTTCTGGCCCCGAAACCGCCCGCGTGCGCGACCTGCGCGAGGCCCCCGATGGCAGCCTGTGGATGCTGTCCGAGGGCAATGGCGCGGTGTATCGGTTAACGCCCGCGCGCTAGGCCAAGCGGCCCGCTGGCTGTGGGCCTAGATCGACAGGCGCGTGGCGTGGCTGCCACGTTCGCGATAGGGGGTGGTATCGTAATGCGCGCGGTAGCATTTCGAAAAATGCGAGGGCGAGGCAAAGCCGCAGGCCAGGGCCACGTTGATCACTGACATATCTGTTTGCATCAACAGGTTGCGCGCCTTTTGCAGGCGCAATTCCATGTAATAGCGTTTGGGGCTGCGGTTCAAATAGCGGCGAAACAGCCGTTCCAGCTGGCGCGTCGACATGCCCACCTCTTTGGCCAGGGCCGAGGGGCTGATCGGCTCTTCGATGTTTTGCTCCATCTTCTGGATCACCATGCTCAGCTTGGGGTGGCGCACGCCGATGCGGGTGGGCACGCTGAGGCGCTGGGTGTCTTGATCGGTGCGGATCGAGGAGTAAATCTGCTGATCGGCCACCAAATTGGCAATTTCTTCGCCATAATCATCGGCGATCAGTTTCAGCATCAGGTCGATCGACGATGTGCCGCCCGCCGTGGTCAGGCGGTTGCCATCGACCACAAACACCGATTTGGTCAGCGTCACCTCTTCGAATTCCTCGGCAAAACTGTCTTGGTTTTCCCAATGGATCGTGGCGCGTTTGCCATCTAGCAGCCCGGCCTTGGCCAGCGAATAGGATGCCGTGCACAGCCCCCCCAACACCAGCCCGCGGCGCGCCTCGCGGCGCAACCAGCTGATAATGCGCTTGGTGGTGGCTTTTTGCACATCGATCCCGCCGCAGACCAGCACCTTGTCTTCGCGGTTCAGCTCGATCAGATCAGCATCTAGCTTGAATTCAGTGCCCGCGCTGCACGAGGCCATATTGCCGCCGTCGCCAATTAACATCCAGCTATAGGCAGGCCCGCCAATCATACGGTTGGCAATGCGCAAACATTCCAATGCAGATGCAAAGCTGAGCAGGGTGAAATTATCCAGCAAAACAAAAACAAAGCGGCGCGTCTTTAGCACTGGCTTTGCGGGAATCGCATTTGGCTTTGGGGTGGGAAGTTTTGCGGGCATTGGGGGACTCGGTGAAAAGGCTGCCCGACACTTCACCAGTTTTGGCGCTGTTCTTCAAGGGGTTGCAGGGCCAAAATAGCACGAATTCGACCATTAAGTGCCGTAATTCGGTTATGGCCACTGCCGCAACGGTTCTGTATAGAGGGCGCGTTCAAAAGACATTACCCGGAGACCGACAATGAGCGAATGGCAGAAATCGGATTGGCGCGCAAAGCCACGTGTACAAATGCCCGATTACACAGACGCCGCCGAATTGGCCGCGGTCGAGGGGCAATTGTCGAAATATCCGCCGCTGGTTTTCGCCGGCGAGGCGCGCAAATTGAAACGCGCCCTGGGGGCTGCATCGCGCGGCGAGGCGTTTTTGCTGCAGGGCGGTGATTGCGCCGAAAGCTTCGATCAATTCAGCGCCAATGCTATTCGCGATACGTTCAAAGTGATGCTGCAAATGGCCATGGTTTTGACCTATGGCGCCAAGGTGCCGGTGGTCAAGGTGGGGCGCATGGCGGGCCAATTTGCCAAGCCGCGCAGCGCCCCCACCGAGGTTGTCGATGGGGTCGAGCTGCCCAGCTACCGGGGCGATATCATCAACGAGCTGGCCTTTACCCCCCAGGCCCGCATTCCCGACCCCAAGAAAATGTTGCAGGCCTACACCCAGGCCGCCGCCACGCTGAACCTGTTGCGCGCGTTTTCAACGGGTGGCTATGCCGATGTGCACCAGGTGCACAGCTGGACCTTGGGCTTTGCCGAGGGCGAAAAAGCCGAACGCTATCGCGATATGGCCAACCGCATCAGCGATACGCTGGATTTCATGACCGCGGCTGGCATCACCGCTGACGCCACCCATGCGCTGCAAACGGTTGATTTCTATACCAGCCACGAAGCGCTGTTGCTGGAATATGAAGAGGCGCTGACGCGTCTGGATTCGACCAGCGGCAAATGGTTGGCAGGCTCGGGCCATATGGTGTGGATCGGCGATCGCACCCGCCAACCCGATGGGGCGCATGTGGAATTTGCCCGTGGCGTGCTAAACCCGATTGGCCTGAAATGCGGCCCCTCGACCACGGCCGAGGATCTTAAAGTGTTGATGGCCAAGCTGAACCCACAAAACGAGGCAGGCCGGCTGACGCTGATTGCGCGCTTTGGGGCTGGCAAAGTGGCCGAACATCTGCCGCGCCTGATTAAGGCAGTGCAAGAGGAAGGCGCCAATGTGGTTTGGGTCTGCGACCCGATGCATGGCAACACGATCAAATCCTCGACCGGGTTCAAAACCCGCCCATTTGAGGCGGTGCTCAGCGAGGTGCGCGAATTCTTTGCCGTGCACAAGGCCCATGGCACGGTTCCGGGCGGGGTGCATTTCGAAATGACGGGCGCCGATGTGACCGAATGCACCGGCGGGGTGCGCGCTGTGACCGACGAAGACCTGTCTTCGCGCTATCACACCGCATGCGACCCGCGCCTGAATGCCAGCCAATCCCTGGAACTGGCCTTTTTGGTGGCGGAAGAGCTTTCCGCGCTGCGCGCCGAACGGGCGCAGGCCGCTGCAAGTTAGGGCACAGGGCAGGCCGCCCCAGGCTAGGGTGCGGGGTCGCCGTTGCCTTTGACCAACACCAGATGCGCCGCGCCTTTGCGCGGCGCGTCTTTTTTCTGCGCGGGGCCTTGCGGGGCGGCTGGGGGCACGGGGCCTGCCAGGGGCTGCAGGCTGTGGTGGGCAATGCTCAGGCGCTGTGGCGCGCGGCTTTGGGTGGGCGCGCGCGCCAGCACCAAACAACCCAAGGCCCGGGTGACAGCGCCCGTATCATCGCGCAGCGGCCACAGCTGTAGAATGCCGTTGTTGGCATGGCCGAAAAACGCTGCGGGCTTTGATACCAGCAGCCGCGCCCCCGCTGGGGTGGCAAACACCTGGGCCAGCAGCGCCTGCAAATCGGCGCGCGCGCCAGGCAGGAACAGGGCCGACAAGGGCATGCCACGCGGATCAGCGCCGAACAATTTGCCAAAAACCTGCCCCGCCACCCGCACACGGGCGTGCCCGGGGGCAATTTCCTCGGCCAGCAGGGCGTTTTCCAAGCCATTTTGCAAGGCGCGCGGATCTATGTGCTGGCGAAAGGGGGGCGCGCCATATTGGGCCGCCAAAGCCTGCCAATAGGCATCAAACTGTGCCAATAGTGGAGCGGCATGGCGCAGATTGGGCGGCAAAACCAGCCCCGCCGCCCCTGCATGTTGCGGGCTTGCGCCAAACCTGCCCAAGCCATTCCCGATTTTTGTCACCCGATTATTCCCAAAGCCGCACGGAGTACTGTTGATTAATAATATGCCAACCAAAGTTAGCGTGCGGTTAACGGTTAACCGCAGGCCGCTGCCGGCACTGCCACGATCTAGCAGGGGCCATGCCAGCTGCCAAATTTTTGGGGCAGTTTGGTTAATTTGGTTAATCGTGGCGCTATCTTGCCCCTCTGGGCAGAAGGCAGTAGGGCTGTGGCCAGTAGCCGAGCCAGTAGCCGAGGAGGGGCCATGACACAATCGATGACGGCATTTGCCAGCGCCAGCGGCACCGCCCTCGGCTTTAGCTGGACATGGGAGATACGCTGCGTGAACGGCAAGGGGCTGGATCTGCGCCTGCGGGTGCCAGAATGGGTGCCTGCGCTGGAACAAGCCTTGCGCGCGCGGCTGTCGCAGGTGGTGACGCGGGGCAACCTGTCGTTGTCGTTGCGTCTGTCGCGCAGTGAAACCGAGGCGCCCCTGGGCGTGAACGAGGCGGCTTTGGCCGCGGTTCTGGCCGCCTTGGCCAAGGTCGAGGCGCGCGCCAATGCCCAAGGCCTGCCCCTGGCCGCCACCCGCGCCAGCGATATTTTGGCCCTGCGCGGTGTGCTAGAGCAAAAAAGCCCCGATCCCGACCCCGCACCGCTGCAGGCCCATCTGTTGGAAACATTCGAGCCGGTGTTGGGCGCCTTTCTGCAGGCCCGCGCCAGTGAAGGCGCGGCCTTGGCGCAGGTGTTGCAAGGGCAGCTAGCCCAGATCGAGGCGCTTTTGGCCCAGATCGCGGCTGTTTTGCCCCTGCGCAATGCCGAAGCCGCCGATGCCCTGGCCGCCGCCCTGGCCCGTGTCGCGGCCAATAGCGATGGCCACGACCCCCAGCGCGTGGCGCAGGAATTGGCGCTTTTGGCGGTGAAATCGGACGTGACCGAAGAATTAGACCGCCTGCATGCCCACGTAGGGGCTGCGCGCGAATTGCTGGCCAGCGACGCGCCAATTGGGCGGCGGTTTGATTTCTTGATGCAGGAATTCAACCGCGAGGCCAACACCTTGTGCTCGAAATCGCAAAACAAAGACCTGACGCGCCTTGGGCTGGATCTGAAAACAGTGATCGACCAGATGCGCGAACAGGTGCAAAACGTGGAGTAGCCGATGACCCGCCGTGGCCTGCTGATCATCTTATCCTCGCCCTCTGGGGCGGGCAAATCGACCCTGTCAAAGCGGCTTTTGGCCTGGGATCCCTCGCTGTCGTTTTCCGTGTCGGCAACAACCCGCGCCCCCCGCCCGGGAGAGGTGGATGGGCAAGATTACCACTTTATGGATCAAGACGGCTTTCGCCAGGCCGTGGCCGAAGATGGCATGCTGGAACATGCCTATGTGTTTGGCAATTACTACGGCTCGCCCAAGGCGCCGGTGGAAGCGGCCATCAAAGACGGGCGCGACGTGCTGTTTGACATCGATTGGCAAGGCGCGCAGCAAATCGTGAATTCCAGCCTTGGGCCGCATGTTTTGTCGATCTTTATCCTGCCCCCCTCGATTGCCGAGCTGCGCCGCCGCCTCGAGGGGCGCGGCCAGGACAGTGCCGATGTGATCGCCAAACGCATGCAAAAAAGCTGGGACGAGTTGAGCCATTGGGGCAGCTACGATTTCGTTCTTGTCAATGATGATCTGGACCGTACATTCGAGGATCTGAAAACCATCGTCACCGCCACAAGGCTGCGCCGCTTGCAGCAGCCCAAACTGGTGGAGCATATGCGCGCTTTGCAGAACGAATTTGAAAGGCTGGGCTAAAACATGGCAGTTTTTGCACTTGGGGGGCTGACGCCCCAGATCGACCCCGATACCTGGGTGGCGCATGACGCCAATGTGATTGGCAATGTGGTGATGCAGGCGGGCGCCAGCGTATGGTTTGGCGCCACGCTGCGTGGCGATAACGAGGAAATCTTGGTCGGGGCGGGCAGCAATGTGCAGGAAAACGCTGTGCTGCACACCGATATGGGCTTTCCGCTGCGCATCGGGGCGGGATGCACCATTGGCCATAAGGCCATGCTGCATGGCTGCACGATCGGCGAAAACAGCCTGATCGGCATGGGGGCCACGGTGCTGAACGGCGCCAAGATCGGGCGCAATTGCCTGATTGGGGCCAATGCGCTGATCACCGAGGGCAAAGAGATACCCGACAACAGCCTGGTGATGGGCAGCCCCGGCAAGGTGGTGCGCCAATTGGATGAGGCGGCGATTGCGGGCCTGCGCAACAGCGCGCTGCATTATGCCGATAACATGCGCCGGTTTCGCACAGAACTGCGCGAAATCGCGGGCTGAGGCGCTGGCCGGCAGGGCCTGAACGCCTTCGGCGAGAGTATTTTTGGCAAGATGAAGGGCGGGGGCTGTTTTGTCTTTGGCCTGTTACCTGAGTGTGGCACGCCCACCAGGCCCGATCGGAGAGAGTGATGCACAAAGATCCCAGCACCCTGATGCGCCCCGAGCGCCTGCCGCACAGCGCCAGCTGGCCGGTGGTGACGCCGCTGATGCCTTCGGTTGTCTATGGCAGCGACACGCCGGATGCGCTGGATGCGCAATATGAGGGGCGCGTGGCGGGCTATACCTATGCCCGCGAGGGGCACCCCAATGCCGATGTGGTTGCAAGGCGCATTGATGCGCTAGAGGGCGGTTCGGGCGGCTTGGTGCTGGGCTCGGGGATGGCGGCGGTGAGCGCGGTGCTGATGGGGCTGTTGAAGGCGGGCGATCATGTGCTGGGGGGCGATCAGCTGTATGGGCGATCCTTGCGCTTGATGGCGCAAGATTTGCCGCGTTTGGGGATTGCGACCTCGTTGGCAGATCCCTGCGATGTGGCGGCGATGGCGGCGGCAATCCGGCCGGAAACGCGTATGATTTTGGTAGAGCTGGTATCCAACCCGACACTGCGCGTGGCAGATTTGGCAGGGATTGCGGCGCTGGCAAAAGAGCGCGGGGTGTTGTTGGTGGTGGATAACACCTTTACCACGCCGCGGGCGTTTCGCCCCTTTGATATGGGGGCGGATATTGTCATTCATTCGGTGACCAAACTATTGGCGGGGCATTCGGATGTAACCTTGGGCTATGTCTGTGCGCGCGATGCAGGGCTGCAAAAGGCGATTTACGACTTTTCGGTGACGACGGGCATGACCCCCAGCCCGTTTGATTGCTGGTTGGCCGAACGCGGCATGCTGAGCTTCGAGCTGCGCTTTGACCGGGCCGAGGCCACGGCCGCGCGCCTGGCCGATCATCTGGCGGGGCTGGAGGGGGTGGCACGGGTGCTATACCCGATGCGCGCCGATCACCCCGATGCGGCGCGGGCGCGCGCTGTGCTGGGCAACCGGGGCTGCAATATGGTGAGTTTTGAATTGGAAGGCGGGCGCGTGGCGGCGAATGCCTTTGCCCATGCGGCCAGCGGTGTGGCCTTTGCGCCAACCCTGGGGGATGTGGGCACCACGCTGTCGCATCCGGCCTCGAGCTCGCACCGCGCGTTACCCCCCGAGGGGCGGGCGGCGCTTGGTATTTCCGAGGGGTTTTTCCGTGTTTCTGTGGGCTTGGAAGATGCCGAGGCGCTATGCGCTGAATTTAGCAAAGGGGTTGCAGCGGCCCGCGCCGCTGTGGCGGGCTAGGCATGGGGCTGGCTGAGAATATCTTAGAGGCCATTCCGCAGCCGGCGCTATTGGTCAACCCCGAGGACCGTATTTTGGCCGGCAACAGCATGGCGCAGGCCGTGTTTGGGGCAGGGATGGCGGGGCGCGCTTTGGTGATGGTGATCCGCCAGCCATCGGTTTTGGATGCGCTAGAGGCCTGTCGGAAAACCGGCGCGGTGCAATCGGCGCGCTATTTGACCAATGATGGGCGTCAGGATGTCAGCTTTGATATGCGCGCGAGCCTGGTGCAGGGGGCGGGGCTGGATGGGGTTTTGCTGTGTTTCAATGATGTCAGCCATCTGGAACAGGCAGGCCAGATGCGGCGCGATTTTGTGGCCAATGTCAGCCATGAATTGCGCACGCCGCTGACGGCATTGATCGGGTTTATCGAAACATTGCAGGGGCCTGCGCGCGATGACCCGGCGGCGCGCGCGCGGTTTTTGGCCATTATGGCCAGCGAGGCAGACCGGATGAACCGCCTGGTGCGCGATTTGCTGTCGTTAAGCCAGGTCGAGGCGCAAGAGCGCCAGCGCCCGGGGGGCAGTATTGATTTGCAGCAGCTGTTGCAGGCAACACAGCACGCGCTGGCCCCCATGGCCGAGCAAGCCCATGTGGCGCTGCATTTGCAGATCCCCGAAGGGGGGGTGGTGATACCGGGCGATGGCGATCAGCTGCGGCAGGTGTTCACCAACCTGATTGAGAATGCCATAAAATACGGCGGCCAGGGTGGGGTGGTGACGGTTACGGTGCACCCGCCGGCCCAAGAGGCCGGGCTGCGCGGCCCGGCTGTGCGGGTGCAGGTGGCCGATAAGGGCGCGGGCATTGACCCTGTGCATATTCCCCGCCTGACCGAGCGCTTTTACCGAATCGACAGCCACCGCTCGCGGCAAATGGGGGGCACGGGGCTGGGGCTGGCGATTGTGAAACATATCATCAACCGCCACCGTGGGCGCATGCGCATTGAAAGCGGCTTGGGCGAGGGCACCACATTTACTGTGATATTGCCTGCCGCCGGCTAGGCGGGGTGTGCCGCGAAACTGGGCAGTTTTCCCAGCCCAAGGCGGGTTTGTCATAATACTGTTACACAGCTGTCACAAAAGCATCGTCAGACGCGCGTAGGTGGGGCAACGAAGGGTATCGCACGGATACCCCTGACAACCCGATAAGGAGCTTCCTATGTCTTTCAAAGTGTCAGCCTCGGTTCTTGCCATTGCAGCCGTGTCCGCCACCACCGCATTTGCCCGCGACAACGTCCAGATTGCTGGCTCGTCGACAGTGCTGCCCTATGCCGCCATCGTTGCCGAGGCCTTTGGCGAAAACTTTGACTTCCCCACACCTGTTGTCGAATCGGGTGGTTCGGGCGCTGGCCGCAAAAAACTGTGCGAAGGCGTTGGTGAAAACACCATCGATATCGCCAACTCGTCGTCGCGCATCAAGCAATCGGATATCGATCTGTGCGCCAGCAACGGCGTGACCGAGATCATGGAAGTGCGCATTGGCTATGATGGCATCGTGTTTGCCTCGGATATCAACGGTGCATCTTTTGCCTTTACCCCGTCGGATTGGCACAATGCGCTGGCGGCCAAAGTGGTGAAAGACGGCCAGCTGGTGGATAACCCCTATAAAACCTGGAATGAAATCCGCGCCGATCTGCCCGCACAAGAGATTTTGGCCTTTGTTCCCGGCACCAAGCACGGCACCCGCGAAGTGTTTGACGAAAAGGTGATCGAGGCTGGTTGCGAAGCCAACGGCGCGTTCGAGCTGCACAAAGCGGCGCTGGATGGCGACAAGAAGAAAGCCGGCAAAGCCTGCATGCAGCTGCGCACCGATGGCGTATCGATCGATATCGATGGTGATTACACCGAAACGCTGGCCCGCGTAGATGCCAACAAAAACGGCATTGGCGTGTTTGGCCTGTCGTTCTATCAAAACAACACCGACAAGCTGCAGGTTGCCACGATGAGCGGCGTTGTTCCTTCGGTGGAAAGCATTGCCTCGGGTGAATACCCTGTATCGCGCCCGCTGTATTTCTACGTGAAAAACGCGCATCTGGATGTGATCCCCGGCATGCAGGAATATATCGAGTTCTTCGTTTCCGATGACATGGCAGGCCCCGATGGCCCGCTGGCAGCCTATGGCCTGGTGTCCGACCCCGAGTTGGCAAAGACCCAGGAAATGGTTGCCAACCGCACCCCCATGGGCGCATTGAACTAAGACCACAGGGCAGGGGGCGCGGCCTGCGCCCCCCGCCAAACCAATTGGCGGATGTACTATGAGCTTGGGAATACTCTCCCTGATCGTGCTGGGCCTTGCTGGGCTCGGCTTTTTTGTCGGGCGCGCACGTGCCTTGGCTGTGGTGGGGGGCGACGGGCGCAAGCTGCATTCTTTGCCATCCTATCATGGTCAGTCGGTGGCGCTATTCGCGGCCTTGCCCGCGTTTTTCGTTTTTGGGGTCTGGTTGTTTGTGCAACCAATCCTGATCGAGAGCAGTATTTCAGGAACGATCCCAGATAGTATTATCCCCGAGGGGGGCGCGCTTAGCCTGGTTATGGCCGATGTGCGCCGCATTGCCGATGGGCTGGATGTGCTGGTGCAATCGGGCAGCCTGACCGAGGCGGCCATTGCCGAGCTTAGCACAGAGACGACCGATATCCGCGCCTTGCTGGCCGAGGGTGGCGTTGCGCTTGGCTCGGACGTGCCGCAGCCGGTGTTGGCCGCCGCATCCGAATACCGCGCGATGAATGGCACCGGGCGTTGGGCCATGACGGGGTTGGTGCTGGTGCTGGCGGTGCTGGGGCTGGTGGTGTCGTTGCGCCGCATCACGCCGGATCTGCGGGCGCGCAATATCAGCGAGGCCTTTGTAAAGGCGCTGCTGATCGGCGCCTCGCTGGTGGCGATTTTAACCACCGTTGGCATCGTTTTCTCGCTGATGTTCGAGACGATCAATTTCTTTAAAATGTATCCGGCGAAAGATTTCTTTTTCTCCACCGTCTGGAACCCGCAATTCCGCGGCGGCTCGGATTTGGGGATTTTGCCGCTGCTGTGGGGCACGCTTTACGTCAGCTTTGTGGCCTTGCTTTTTGCTGTGCCCTTGGGGCTGATGATTGCGATTTACCTGTCGGAATATGCCGGCCCCAAATTGCGCAGCCTGGCCAAGCCCGCGATCGAGGTTTTGGCGGGGATCCCCACAATTGTTTATGGTCTTTTTGCCCTTGTCACAGTGGGGCCGTTGTTGCGCGATTATCTGGCGCAGCCTTTGGGGCTGGGCACATCGTCGTCGTCGGTTTTGACCGCGGGTTTGGTGATGGGCATCATGCTGATCCCCTTTGTCAGCTCGCTGTCTGATGACATTATCAACGCGGTGCCGCAGGCCATGCGCGATGGCAGCTATGGCCTGGGCGCCACGCGCTCGGAAACCATTCGCCAGGTGGTGCTGCCCGCCGCCCTGCCGGGGGTGGTGGGGGCCATTTTGCTGGCCGCCAGCCGCGCCATTGGTGAAACCATGATTGTGGTTATGGGCGCCGGTGCTGCGGCCAAGCTGGGGCTGAACCCGTTCGAGGCCATGACCACAGTTACCGTAAAAATCGTCAGCCAGCTGACGGGCGATACCGAATTTGCCAGCCCTGAAACCTTGGTGGCCTTTGCCCTGGGGCTGACATTGTTTGTCTTCACGCTGGGGCTGAATGTGCTGGCACTGATCATCGTGCGCAAATACCGGGAGCAGTACGAATGAGCGACATCTCTTACCCCAACGGGGCGCATGCGCAAAAATCACTGCTGGTGCAAGATGCCCGCACCCGCAAGCGCAACGCAGCCGAGGAGCGGTTTCGCCGGATGGGCCTGGTTGCGGTGACCATCGGTATTTTGGCGCTGGTGGGCTTGCTCAGCTCGATCATTGCCAATGGCGCGTCGTCCTTTCGCCAGACCTTTGTCAATCTTGAGGTCTATCTAGACCCGGCCAAACTGGACAAAGCCGGCGATCGTGACCCGGCCAAAATGGCCAAGGTCACAACCTTTGGCTATTCCCCCTTGCTGGGCCGGGCGCTGGCGCAGACGATCGAGGCGCAGGGGATCAGCACCGAAGGTGTCAGCAAGAAAGAGATCGAGGCGCTGCTATCAAAAGAGGCACCGGCCACGCTGCGCGACATGGTTTTGGCCAATCCCGCATTGGTGGGGCAAACCATTTCCTTGCAGGTGCTGGCGCAGGGCCGGATTGATGGCTATTTCAAGGGCCGCGTAACCATGGAAAGCGCGGAACTTGATCGCAATATCTCGCCCGCGCAGCTGGAATTGGCCGATGCGCTGCGCGCCGCTGGTATCATTGATCTGCGCTTTAATTGGGGTTTCTTTACCGCCCCCGATGCATCCGATACCCGCCCCGAAGCCGCAGGTTTGGGCGTGGCGATCTTGGGCTCGGCCTATATGATGTTGATCGTTTTGTGCCTGTCGCTGCCCATCGGCGTTGCCGCCTCGATCTATCTGGAAGAATTTGCGCCCCAAAACAAATGGACCGACCTGATCGAGGTGAATATCTCGAATCTGGCGGCGGTGCCTTCGATTGTGTTTGGTATTCTGGGCCTGGCCATTTTCATCAACTTTGTCGGCCTGCCCCAATCAGCGCCGATTGTGGGCGGCCTGGTGCTGACCTTGATGACCCTGCCCACCATCATCATAGCCACCCGCGCGGCGCTGAAGGCGGTGCCGCCCTCGATCCGCGATGCGGCTTTGGGGGTGGGGGCATCTAAGATGCAATCGGTCTTTCACCACGTGTTGCCCCTGGCCATGCCGGGCATTTTGACCGGCACGATCATTGGCCTGGCCCAGGCCTTGGGTGAAACTGCCCCCTTGCTGCTGATCGGCATGGTGGCCTTTGTGCGCGAATACCCCGGCAGCCCGCCCGAAGGGCTGATGGACCCGGCCTCGGCATTGCCTGTGCAGGTCTATAACTGGACAACCCGTGGCGACCCCGCCTTTGTCGAGCGGGCCTCTGGCGCGATTATCGTGCTGTTGTGCTTCCTCGTGATCATGAACATAGCCGCCATTATGTTGCGGCGCCGGTTTGAGCGCCGGTGGTAAGCAAGGTATATACCCATGTATGACGCCCCAACAAACAACGCGGAGATCAACGTGGATCAAAACGAAATCAAGATCTCGGCCCGCAATGTGCAGGTCTATTATGGTGATAGCCACGCTATCAAAGATGTGAATGTCGATATCGCGCCGCGCACGGTGACGGCGTTTATCGGCCCGTCGGGCTGTGGCAAATCCACCTTCCTGCGCTGTCTGAACCGCATGAATGACACGATCGATGTGTGCCGCGTAGAAGGCCGCATCGAGCTGGATGGCGAAGATATCTACGACAAGCGCGTAGACCCCGTGCAACTGCGCGCGCGCGTGGGCATGGTGTTTCAAAAGCCAAACCCCTTTCCGAAATCGATCTATGATAACGTGGCCTATGGCCCGCGTATCCACGGCATGGCGCGCAGCAAGGCCGATCTGGACGAGATCGTGGAAACCGCGCTGCGCCGCGGTGCCATCTGGAACGAGGTCAAAGACCGCCTGCACGCCCCGGGCACGGGCTTGTCTGGCGGCCAGCAGCAGCGCCTGTGCATTGCACGCGCCATCGCCACCCAGCCCGAAGTGCTGTTGATGGACGAGCCCTGCTCGGCGCTCGACCCGATTGCAACCGCGCAGGTGGAAGAATTGATCGATGATCTGCGCACCAATTACTCGGTCGTGATCGTCACCCATTCGATGCAGCAAGCGGCCCGCGTCAGCCAGAAAACTGCGTTTTTCCATTTGGGCAATCTGGTGGAATTTGACGATACCAGCCGGATCTTCACCCAGCCCCAAGACCCGCGCACCGAAAGCTATATTACCGGCCGGATCGGCTGAGAAAGCAGGCATGATTATGCAAGACAACACCCAACATATCGTTTCTGCCTTCGACCGCGAATTAGAGGCGATACAGGCGCGCATCATGAAAATGGGCGGCTTGGTGGAAAACGCCATTTTGGAAGGCGCCAGATCGCTGGATGAAAACGATACCGAACTGGCCGAACAGGTGCGCGATGGCGACAAGGCCATCGATGCGCTAGAGCTGCTGATCAACGAAGATGTCACCCGCCTGATCGCGCTGCGCTCGCCCACGGCGGTGGATTTGCGCATCGTTTTGTCGGTGATGAAAATCTCGGGCAATCTGGAACGCATTGGCGATTATGCCAAAAACATGGCCAAGCGCACCGGCGTGCTGGCCAATATGGCCCCCATCGAGGGCGCCCATTCCGCCCTGCGCCGGATGGCGCGCGAAGTGCAATTGATGCTGAAAGATGCGCTGGATGCCTATATCGCCCGCGATGCGCAATTGGCCCATGATGTGATCACGCGCGACCATGATGTGGACCAGATGTATAACGCGCTGTTTCGCGAATTCCTGACCTTCATGATGGAAGACCCGCGCAACATCACCGCCTGTATGCATCTGCATTTCATCGCAAAAAATACCGAACGCATGGGCGATCATGTGACCTCGATCGCCGAGCAGGTTGTGTATTTGGTCGAAGGCGAATTGCCCGACGACAGCCGCCCCAAAGCCGATGGGTTGACCAGCGCCTTGGGCAAAAAGGAGCCATAAGATGTCTGCCGATCAACCGCGGGTCTTGCTGGTCGAGGACGAGGCCGCGCAGCGCGAGGTTTTGGCCTATAACCTAGAAGCCGAAGGGTTTTACGTGATCAGCGCCGATAATGGCGAAGATGCGTTGATGCTGGTGGATGAAGAGGCGCCAGATCTGATCGTGCTGGATTGGATGATGCCCAACCTGTCTGGCATCGAAGTATGCCGCCGGCTGAAACTGCGCAACGAGACCCGGAAAATACCGGTGATCATGCTATCGGCCCGCTCGGAAGAGGTAGACCGCGTGCGTGGGCTGGAAACCGGGGCTGATGACTATGTGGTGAAACCCTATTCGCTGGTCGAGCTGATGGCGCGCGTGCGCACCCAGCTGCGCCGCACCCGCCCGGCGGCTGTGGGCCAAAGGCTGGAATTTGACGATATCGTACTGGATGCCGAAACCCATCGGGTGATGCGCGATGGCCAAGAGCTGAAACTTGGGCCGACCGAGTTTCGCCTGCTCTCGACATTCATGGAAAAGCCAGGCCGGGTGTGGAGCCGCGAACAGCTGCTTGATCGGGTGTGGGGGCGCGATATTTATGTCGATACGCGCACGGTAGATGTGCATATCGGGCGGCTGCGCAAGGCGCTGACGCGTTTTGGCGGGGGCGACCCGCTGCGCACTGTGCGCGGCGCGGGCTATGCCCTGGGCTGATGCGTTACGGGGGGCTTTGCCCCTGACTGCCTTATTCGGGGGGCTTTGCCCCCCGGGACCCCCCAGAGTATTTTTTGCAAGATGAATGGGTGATCCCTAGCGGGGCAGGCTGTCGCCATCTTCGGATTGGGTGGCAAGCCAGTCGCGCAGGGCAAGCAGTGCGGGGCTGGGGGGGCGCAGGCGCGGCCAAACCAGATGATAGGCGCCCCGGGCCTGAACGGGCCCGCCCCAAACGGGCACCAGCCTGCCGGTGGCGATGTCTTGTTCGGCCAGATATTGCGGCAACAGCGCCGCCCCCAGACCGTGCAGCGCGGCCTGGGTGATGGTGGAAAACTGATCAAAAATCATGGCGCTGCCGGCAGGGGCCACCAAACCGTGGCGGGCCAGCCATTCGGGCCAGGCATGGGGGCGGGTTTGGATATGCAACAGCGGCAGTTTCAGAATATCGGCGGGCTGGGTGACGGGCAGGCGCTGCAGCAGATCTGGGGCGCAGACGGGCTGCACGCTTTCGCTGCGCAGCTGCAGGCTGTGGCAATCGGGCAAGTCGGGGGCGCCAAAATAGATGGCGGCATCAAAGGGGGCGGTGGCAAAATCTGGCAAGGTTAGGCAGGTGGAAAGGTTGATCGTTACCTCGGGGTGGCGGCGGGTGAATTCAGGCAGGCGCGGCACCAGCCAACGCATGCCAAAGGTTGGCAAAATCGCCAGGCTGACCGTGCCGGCGCCGCTGGGCTGCATTTGCAGGCTTAGCCCGGCCTGGCTGATTTGGGCCAGGGCGGGGCGGATCTGGGCGACATAATCCTGGCCTGTTTGGGTTAGCACCATGCCGCGGCCTTTGCGGGCGATCAGCTGGGCGCCCAGCTGGTGTTCGAGGGCCTGCAATTGCCGGCTGACGGCGCTTTGGGTAAGGCCCAGCTCTTCGGCGACGGCGGTGGCGCTGCCCAGCCGCGCAAGCGCATCGATGGCGCGCAGGGCTGTGAGCGAGGGCATCAGGCGACGCGGCGGCAACATATGCGAAAACCTCATGCTACTATGCTATGATTGGTATATTAACTGCTGTTTTCGCATGATACAATCGCGCCAATCACAGCTTTAGGAGGCAGAGATGCTAGACGACAAACCCAGCCTGCGTGCCAAAGACATGCCCGACCTTTCCGCGTTTGATTGGCAAGATGCCTTTCGCCTGGAGGATCAGCTAAGCGAGGACGAGCGGATGATCCGCGACAGTGCCCGCGCCTATTGCCAGGAAAAGCTGCAGCCGCGGGTTTTGGAGGCCTTTCAGAACGAGCATACAGACCCGGCAATTTTTGCCGAAATGGGCAGTATGGGCCTGTTGGGCACCACCATCCCCGAGGCCTATGGCGGCCTGGGCAGTGGCTATGTGGCCTATGGGCTGGTGGCGCGCGAGGTCGAGCGGGTTGATAGCGGCTATCGCTCGATGATGTCGGTGCAATCCAGCCTGGTGATGTATCCGATCTATGCCTATGGCTCGGAAGAGCAGCGCCAGAAATACCTGCCGAAATTGGCCACGGGCGAATGGATTGGCTGTTTTGGCCTGACCGAACCTGACGCAGGGTCTGACCCGGCCGGCATGAAAACACGCGCGGTGAAAACCGATGGTGGCTATGTGCTGAGCGGCTCGAAAATGTGGATTTCCAACAGCCCCATCGCGGATGTTTTTGTGGTATGGGCCAAATCCGAGGCCCATGGCGGCAAAATCCGCGGCTTTATCCTGGAAAAAGGCATGAAGGGGCTATCGGCGCCGAAAATCGAGAAGAAAATGAGCCTGCGCGCCTCGATCACGGGGGAAATCGTGATGGATGGTGTGGAAGTGGGCGAAGAGGCGCTGCTGCCGCATATCGAGGGGCTGAAAGGGCCGTTTGGCTGTTTGAACCGCGCGCGTTATGGCATCAGCTGGGGGGTGCTGGGCGCAGCCGAGTTTTGCTGGCATGCCGCGCGCCAATACGGGCTAGACCGCCATCAGTTCAAACGCCCCCTGGCGCAAACGCAGCTGTATCAAAAGAAGCTGGCCGATATGCAGACCGAGATCGCCCTGGGCCTGCAGGCCAGCCTGCGGGTGGGCCGCCTGATGGACGAGGCGAAAGCCGCGCCCGAGATGATCTCGATCGTCAAGCGCAACAATTGTGGCAAGGCGCTGGATATTGCGCGCATGTCGCGGGATATGCATGGCGGCAACGGCATCAGCCTAGAGTTTGGGGTGATCCGCCATATGGTAAACCTGGAAACGGTGAATACCTACGAGGGGGCGCATGATGTGCATGCGCTGATCTTGGGGCGTGCACAAACAGGCCTGCAAGCGTTCTTTTAAGGCGCTGATAGATTGAATTTTGCATGGCGCTGCCCCAAGGGGTGGCGCCATTTTGCGTGTGATGGGCGCTTTGGCATTGCATGGGGGCCGGGGGCGGGCTTATCGGGGTATCAGCGCTATTCGGGGCGAGATGGGGAACACATGAACGGTGGCAATCTTTGGCAGGCATCTTGCCAGGAATATGTAGAGCCTATGGCGCTGCCGGCGCAGGCTTCGGTTGATCTGTTGGTGATCGGCGGTGGCTTTACGGGCTGTTCGGCCGCTTTGGCTGCGGCGCAGGCGGGCGCGCGGGTGCTGCTGGTTGAGGCCCAAGAGGTGGGCCATGGCGGATCTGGGCGCAATGTGGGGCTGGTGAATGCCGGGCTATGGTTGCCACCCGATCAGGTCGAGGCGGCTTTGGGCCAAGAGGCGGGGCAGCGGCTGAACGCGGCTTTGGGCGCCGGGCCCGGGCAGGTATTTGGCTTGATTGCGCGCCATGGCATTGCCTGCGAGGCGGTGCAAAATGGCACGTTGCATTGCGCCCATGCGCCCAAAGGCATGGCCGATTTGCAGGCCCGGTTTGCCCAGCAACAGCGGCGCGCGGCGCCTGTGCAGCTTTTTGATGCGGGCCGGGCGCAACAGGCGGTGGGCAGCCCTGCGGTGCATGGTGCCTTGTTTGACGCGCGCGCAGGCACGGTGCAGCCTATGGGCTATGTGCGCGGGCTGGCGCGTGCGGCGCAACAGGCGGGGGCGCAGATTTGCCAAGGTGTCAGCGTGCAGCGCATCGCCCATGACGGGCAGGCATGGCAGGTGCATGCAGGCGCATCGGAGCTGCGGGCCGAGCGGCTGCTTTTGGCCACAAACGCCTATCACCAAGGTGCCACTGGCGCCAAGCTGCCACGTTTAACGCCGGTGCATTATTTTCAGCTGGCCACGCGGCCACTGTCGCCCAATCTGGCGGGCAGCATCCTGCCGGGGGGCGAGGGGGCGTGGGACACGGGCACCGTGATGACCTCGTATCGCAAAGACGCGGCGGGGCGCTTGATTTTGGGGGCGATGGGCCTGCCCGATCAGCTGGGCCTGCACCGCGCCTGGGCCAACCGCGCTTTGGCGCGCCTGTTCCCGCAAGTGGCGGGCGAGGCATTTGAATATTTCTGGTCGGGGCGCATTGCCATGACCGGGGATAAGATGCCCAAGATACAGCGCATCGGGCCAAACGGCTTGGCGGTATATGGCTATTCTGGGCGGGGCATCGCGCCCGGCACGGTGATGGGCACGGCCTGTGCGGGGGCATTGCTGGCGGGCGACGAGGCTGGCCTGCCCCTGGCGCCGGTTGATGGCTATGCTGTGCCCTTGGCCCGCACCAAGGGGCTATATTACGAAACCGGCGCGCGGCTGTTGCATGCGCTTGGGGCGCGGCTTTGACCCACTGATCGCAGCAATCTGGCACGAAAAAGCCCAAGGCAGGGTGCCTTGGGCCTGATCGTGCCGCTGGCGGCGCTGTTACGAGCTGTGATCGTAGGCGCGTTCGCCATGCACCGAGATATCAAGCCCGTTATATTCGCTTTCCTGATCCACCCGCAGCGGCGTGACCAGCCCCACCAGCTTGGCCAGGATCACGCTGACAACCACGGTATAGACGCCCACAATCGCCAGGCTGCCCAGCTGTGCAGCCCAGCTGCCGGCGCCAAATGCGGCAATCATGATGGTGCCGAAAATGCCGCCCACGCCATGCACGGCAAACACATCCAGCGTATCGTCGATTTTTAGCACATTGCGCACCAGCACAACCGCCTCTTGGCACAGAACGCCTGCAATGGCACCGATGGCCAGAGCCTCGACCGGGCCAACAAAGCCCGATGCCGGGGTGATCGAGGCCAGGCCTGCAATGGTGCCTGTGACCAGACCTACCAGCGAGGATTTGCCAAATTTCACCCGTTCCCACAGCGCCCAGGTCAACGAGGCGGTGGCGGCGGAAATATGCGTGACCGTCAGCGCCATGGCCGCGCCGCCATCAGCGGCCAATTGGCTGCCGCCGTTAAAGCCAAACCAGCCCACCCACAGCATCGAGGCGCCGATCATCACATAGCCCGGGTTATGCGGCGGGGTGGTTTGGTTTTTGCGCGCGCCCAGCATGACTGCCAGAACCAGGGCGGCAAGGCCCGCGGTTTCATGCACTACGATGCCGCCGGCAAAATCGCGCACGCCGGTTTCGCCAAAGATGCCGCCATCGGCCAGAAAACCGCCGCCCCAGATCCAATGGGTGACAGGCGCGTAGCACACCAGCATCCAAAGCGCCGAGAACAGCAGCACAAAGCCAAAGCCGATGCGCTCTACATAGGCGCCCACGATCAGTGCTGGGGTGATGATGGCAAAGGTCATCTGAAAGGCGAAAAACAGCACTTCGGGCAGGCTGCCCGACAAGGTGCTGCTGTCGATCCCTGATAGGAACATCTTGCCCAAGCCGCCCCAATAGGGTGTGCCCTCGCCAAAGGCGATGGAATAGCCAAAGGCAAACCACAGCACGCTCATCAAACAGGCGATTGCATAGCAATGCATAAACACGCTGAGCACGTTGCGCGCGCGCACAAGCCCGCCGTAAAACAGGGCCAGGCCCGGCAATGTCATGAATAGAACCAACGCCGTAGCGACGATGATCCATGCGGTATCTGCTGCGTTCATTCGATGTCCCCTTGATCGTAATGCGCGACCTTGTCGCGGCTTTGGGGGCTTGAACCGCATCAGGGGTGCCAAAAAAAGCTGCAAGCGTGCAAAATGGCGCCCAGAATAGGGGCATATTTCAAAACGCTTGAATAAGGGGCGTTTTAACTGGGGTTTTGCCTAAATTTTATGCAGATCACGAATGGCTGTTAGAATCTGTTCCAGGGCGTGCTGGCAGCTGGCCTGGCGCACATTTGCGCGGCCCAAGGCGCCAAATTCAACCGTTTCACAGCGCGTCGGCCGGCCGGTTTGGGCCAGGGCAAAACACACGCGGCCTTCGGGCTTGAATTCGGAACCGCCGGGGCCGGCAATGCCGGTGATGGCCACCGCCAGATCTGCCTGCGAGCGGGCCAGCGCCCCTTGGGCCATTTCCTGCGCCACCTGTGGCGACACGGCACCATATTGGCGCAGCGTATCGGCGCTGACGCCCAGCATCTGCTCTTTGGCGGCGTTGGTATAGGTGACAAAGCCGCGCTCGACCACGGCCGAGGCGCCGGGCACCTCGGTTAGGGCTGCGGCCAGCAGGCCGCCTGTGCAGCTTTCGGCCATGCTCAGCATCAGCCCCTTGTCACGGCAGGCGTGAATAACCTGTTCAGCCAAGCTCACATCAGCACCCCATGCGCAAGACCGGCGGCCAAGATCGTGGCGATCCCGGCAAAGATACCAGCCCAAAGATCATCCAGCATCACGCCCGCCGCATCGTGGCGCCGATCAGCCCGGCCCACCAGCCAGGGTTTCCAAATATCAAAAAGGCGGAAAAACAAAAACGCCGCCAGCCAGCCGGGATAGGGGAAATTGCTGGCGGGCAAGCCCATGAGCCAAAAGCCAAAAGAGGGAAAGCACAGCGCCAGCCATTGGCCTGCAACCTCGTCGATCACAATTTCCGACGGGTCATCGCCGGGGCGATCGGCCAATTCGCGCCCGCAGGCCCAAAACCCCGCAGCTGTTGCAGCCAGGGTTGCTGCCGCCAACAGCGGGAAATGGCCCAGCATGTGCAGCCCCACCCCCAAGGCCAGCGCCACAGCCGAGCCCCAGGTGCCGGGGGCAGGGCGCAAGAGGCCTGCGCCAAAGAAAATCGCGATCAAGCGGCTTAGGCGCATGGCGTGGCCCCGCCGATCAGAGTGGCGGTGGCCAGCGCGGCAATCCCCTCTTCGCGGCCGGTAAAGCCCAGCCGCTCGGATGTGGTGGCCTTGACCGAAATGCGCTGGGGCGCGATGCCCATAATCTGCGCCAACCGTGCCTGCATGGCATCGGCATGCGGCCCGATTTTGGGCTGTTCGCAGACCAAGGTGCAATCGATATTGCCAATGCCATAGCCCATCTCTGCCGCCAATTTCACCGCATGGGCCAAAAATATGGCGCTGTCGGCGCCCTTCCATTGCGGGTCAGACGGGGGGAAATGCCGCCCGATATCGCCCTGGGCCAAGGCGCCATAAATCGCATCGGTGATGGCATGCATGCCCACATCGGCATCGGAATGCCCCATCAGGGCGCGGCCATGGGGCAGGGCCACACCGCAGAGCGTAACATGATCGCCGGGGCCAAAGGCGTGCACGTCATAACCATTGCCAAGGCGGATGTCGGGTAGGGCGGGCATGGGCAAGCGGTGCTCCTGTTCTAAGATCTGGGCCGCGCGCTGAAAATCTGCAGGGCGGGTGATTTTAAGATTTTGCGCGCATCCTTGGGTAATCACAACCGAAAGACCGGCGGCGCGGGCCACCTCGACATCATCAGCCGCGTCGCCTTGGTGCATCTGATGCGCAGTGAGTATTTGGGCAAAGTGAAAGCCTTGCGGGGTTTGCGCGCGAAAGAGCCCCGCGCGCGATACTGTGGCGGTGATCGGCTGGCCGGTGGCGGCGCCGCGCCAGAGCGCATCGGTGATTTCCAGCCCGGGGGCGGCGCCGGGGTGGCTGGAGAGTGCTGCCAAGACGCCATCGATCACCTGGTGGCTGACACAGGCGCGGGCCACATCGTGGATCAGCACCCGATCAATGCCCTTGCCCTGTAGCGCTTGCAGCCCGGCCAATACCGATTGCGCACGCGTGGCGCCCCCGGCGGTGGTTTCCACGCCCTTGGGCGCCAGTTCGGCATCGGCGGGGTTGATGACCATCACAATGTGATCAATGCCGGGATGGCTGGCAAAGGCATCAAGCGTCCAGTCTGCCACGCGGCGCCCGGCGATGGTTTGCCATTGTTTGGGCAGGGCCCCGCCGGCGCGGGTGCCACGGCCGGCGGCAACGATTAGGGCGGCGGTGCGCATGGGTGGTCTCCTTTCTGCAATGAATAGGGCCTTGCGCGGGGAAGAGCAATTGCCACGATCTGGGCGTCACTGCGGAGGTTTGCATAAAATTTGTGCAATTGAGGTGATTTGTATAGGAAATAGACGTTGCATTCATTGTGGCTGTGAAGGCAACAGGTTACGAAAGTGACATCGCACAAGGTTTAGGCACATGCCGCTATCGATTGCAGAAAAACCCCTGTCCAGCCCGGTTCTGTTGGCCCCTTTGGCCGGCATCACAGATTTGCCGTTTCGCACCCTTGTCTCGCGCTTTGGTGCGGGGTTGGTGGTAAGCGAGATGGTCGCCAGCCAAGAGATGGTGCAGGCAAAGCCCGGTGTGCGCGAACGTGCCGAATTGGGCGCGCAGATTGAAAACACCTCGGTGCAATTGGCGGGGCGCGAGGCGCATTGGATGGCGCGCGCGGCCAAAGAGGTAGAGGGCATGGGCGCGCGGGTGATTGATATCAATATGGGCTGCCCGGCCAAAAAGGTGGTTGGGGGGCTGTCTGGGTCGGCCTTGATGCGCAATTTGGATCATGCGCTGCAGCTGATCGAGGCCGTGGTGGCGGCGGTGGATATACCTGTGACGCTAAAAACCCGGCTGGGGTGGGATGATAGCTGCCTGAACGCCGCGGAACTGGCGCGCCGCGCCGAGGGGGCAGGGGTGCAGATGGTGGTGATTCATGGCCGCACGCGGTGCCAGTTTTACAAAGGCCATGCCGATTGGGCGGCGATTGCCGATGTGAAAGCGGCGGTGGGCATTCCGGTTGTGGCCAATGGCGATATCACCGGGCCCAAAGACGCGCAAAAGGCGCTGCAGCACTCGGGCGCGGATGGGGTGATGATTGGGCGCGGGGCGCAGGGGCGGCCGTGGGTTTTGGCGCAGGTGGCGCATGCGTTGGGCTATGGGGCCCTGCCCGATATTCCACAAGGGCGCGCGCTGCTGGATATGATCTGCGGCCATTACGAGGCGATGTTGGGGTTTTACGGGGCCGAATTGGGCCTGCGCGTGGCGCGCAAACATTTGGGGTGGTATATGGATGATCTGGCCACTTGCGCCAAACTGCGCCGCGAAATCTTAACCCAGCGCGATCCTGCGCAGGTGCTGGCCTTGCTGGGCCAGGCCGATGACCGCGAAAGATGCGCCGCATGAGTGACGAGGCCGCCCTGTGGAATTCCTTGCCAGTGCCTGCGCTGCTGGTGGGGGCCGATGACCTGATCGAGCAGATCAACCCCGCCGCTGAAGGGTTTTTGAATGCCTCGGCCAAATCTGTGGCCGGCGCCCCGGTATGGGACAGGCTGGCGGTGGATGCGCCGCTGGAAGAGGCTTTTGCCCGCGCGCGGGCGGCTGGCACACCGCTGTTTGTAAACGATGTCGATGTGGGCACAGGCGACAGGCCGCCGCTGCAATGCAACCTGCAGATCTCGCCGCTGTTGGGGCATCCGGGAAAGATGCTGTTTTTGGTGGCGCCTCGCGAATTGGCCAGCCGGATGACGCAAAGCCATTCGGTGAAATCGGCTGCGAAATCGGCCATTGGCATGGCTGAAATGCTGGCGCATGAAATCAAGAACCCGCTGGCTGGCATTGCGGGGGCTGCGCAATTGCTGAGCATGAATTTGGGGCCAGAGGATTTAGAGCTGACAGATTTGATCGTGGGCGAAACCCGGCGCATCGTGAAGCTGCTAGAGCAGGTAGAACAGTTTGGAAACCTGTCAGAACCTGCCCGCAAGGCGATGAATTTGCACGATGTTCTTGATCGTGCCCGGCGTTCGGCGCTGTTGGGTTTTGGCGCGCATATGAAGATTGTCGAGCAATACGACCCCTCGTTGCCCTTGGCATGGGCCGATCCTGACCAGCTGTTGCAGGTGGTGCTGAACCTGTTGAAAAACGCAGCCCAAGCCGCGCCTGATGGCGGCAAAATTGTGCTGCGCACCTATTACGAACACGCTTTTCGCCTGCGCCGCGCCGATGGCAGCGGCCATTCTTTGCCGTTGCAGATTGAAATCACCGACGATGGCCCGGGCCTGCCCGAGGCGATTGCCAACGATATTTTCGAGCCCTTTGTTTCCGGGCGCGAAAACGGCACCGGCCTGGGGCTGGCATTGGTCAGCAAGATCATCAGCGACCACGACGGGTGGATCTCGGTCAATTCTGTGCCGGGCCGCACCGTGTTTCGCATATCGCTTCCGCGCGCGCCCAAGAATATTAAGGAGAGTTAACGATGGATGGCACTGTTCTGGTTGCAGATGACGACCGCACCATTCGCACGGTTTTAACCCAGGCGCTGACGCGTGCGGGCTGCAAGGTGCATGCCACCAGTTCGCTGACCACGCTGATGCGCTGGGTGGGCGAGGGCAAGGGCGATGTGGTGATCTCGGATGTGATGATGCCCGATGGTAACGGGTTGGAAATGTTGCCCAAAATCGCCCAAGATCGCCCCGGTTTGCCGGTGATCGTGATTTCTGCGCAAAACACCATCATGACAGCCATCCAGGCGGCCGAGGCCGAGGCCTATGATTACCTGCCCAAACCGTTTGATTTGCCCGATTTGATGAAGCGCACCGCACGGGCACTGGATGCGCGCCGGCGCGCTGTGCCACAGCGCAGCCCCGAACCGGCCGAGGCCGAGCGCCCGGAAGACCTGCCCTTGGTGGGGCGCACGCCGGGAATGCAAGCGCTTTACCGTATTGTGGCGCGGGTGATGAACACCGATTTGCCGGTGTTGATTTCGGGCGAATCCGGCACCGGGAAATCGCTGATCGCGCGCGCGATCCACGATTTTTCAGATCGGCGCACCTTGCCCTTTGTCACCGTGTCTGCGGCAGATCTGTCCGAATTAGAGGGGCCCGCCCGGGTGTTGGCGCGGGTAAGGGGCGGCACGCTGTTGTTTGATGAAATCGGCGATCTGGATGCCGAGGCGCAGGCGCGGATCGTGCGGATGATGGATAACCCCGGCGAACATGTGCCGCGTTTCATGGCCACCAGCCAGGTAAACCTGAGCACAGCGATGGAAAAGGGCCGGATGCGGCAAGATTTATATTACCGTATCGGCGGGGCCACGCTGGATGTGCCGGCGCTGCGCGAAAGGGTGGATGATATCTCGCTTTTGGCCGAGCATTTTCTGGGCCGGGCCGAGCGTGACACCGGCGTGCGCCGCCGTTTGTCGCGTGATGCGCTGGAATTGATGCGCGTCTACAGCTGGCCGGGCAATGTGCGCCAGTTAGAAAACGCCATTCGCCGCCTTGTGCTGACCAGCCGCGCCGAAGAAATCAGCCGCCCCGAGGTGGAAATGGTGCTGGGCAGCCAGCCCGAGATGGAGCCGGTGCTAAGCGGCGGTATCAGCGATGCCGATAACCTATCGGCCAGCGTGGCGCGGCATTTGCGCCGCTATTTCGATTTGCACGGGAATATGTTGCCACCGCCGGGGCTGCATGGGCGTATTTTGAAAGAGGTTGAAACGCCCCTGATCGAAATCGCCCTTGAGGCCACGGGGGGAAATCAAGCCAAATGCGCCGATCTGCTGGGGATCAACCGCAATACGCTGCGTAAGAAGATCACCGAGCTGGATATCTCCGTGACACGGCGGCGCAAATTGATGTAAAATCGCAACAATATGTGGCAAATGGGGCGCAGCCCCCGTAATATGCCGCCAAATGTTGTGGTTGGGTGCACAGGCCCACCAAAAGCTGGGGGGGCTGAGTGGCCTTAAAGGCACGCTATAGAAGCAACGCATGGGAGCGGCTTTTGCGCCTGCGCCGCCAGCGTCGATACCAAAACGTGGCCACCTTGGGGCTGGTGGTTTTGGGGCCGCTGTTGGCCTTGGCCACGTTTTTGGTGCTGGGCCCATTGGGCCAAGGCGGCACCTCTATGGCGCTGCGGTTGGTGCTGCTGGCTGATCTGGTCTATGTGTTGCTGCTGGCGGCACTGGTGCTGCAGCGGGTGCTGACCATTCTGGCGCAACGCCGCCAGCAATCGGCCGGGTCACGCCTGCATTTGCGGCTGACCGGGGTTTTTGCCTTGATGGCGTTTTTGCCCACGGTCACGGTGGCCGTGTTTGCGATGCTGACCATCAATATTGGCCTTGAAACATGGTTTTCCAAGCGTGTTCAAAGCGTTGTGGGCGCATCATTGGCGGCGGCCCAATCCTATGAAGCAGAGCAAAGCAAAGACCTGCGCGAAGATGCCGGCCTGCTGGCAGGCTTTATCCAAGACCGCCACCGCGACTTTCCCATCAACGAAGACGGTGATTTGCGCGTTGTTCTGACCGAAGGCCAAGGCCTGATCCAGCGTGGCCTGAAAGAGGCCTTTGTGCTGGATGGCGCGGGCAATATCCGCGCCCGGGGCGCGCGATCGTATTTATTTGATCTCGAGGTGCCAACGCCCAGCGATTTTGATGCCGCGCGCGGCCAGGGCACGGCCTTGATCAGCGATTGGCCAAATGATGAATATCGCGCCTTGGTTAAGCTGCGCGGCTTGGGCGAGCGGTTTTTGTATATCAGCCGCACGGTCGATGGCGATTTGCTGGCGCTTTTGGATGAAACCCAAGAAACCGCGCGGTTTTATCAGCAACAAGAAAGCGAGCGTGGCCGCCGCCTGGCGGATTTTGCGCTGCTTTATCTGGGCTTTGCGGTGCTTTTGATCTTGGCGGCTGTGCTGCTGGGCCTGTGGTTTGCCGAGCGCCTCAGCCGCCCCGTGGGGCGTTTGGCGGGGGCTGCGCAACAGGTGGGCGCGGGCGATCTGGATGTGCAGGTGATCGAGGAAGAGGGCGATGACGAAATTGCCATGCTCAGCCAGTATTTTAACCAGATGACGCGGCAATTGAAGGGCCAGCGCGAGGCGCTGCTGGATAACACCCGCCAGATCGAACGGCGCAGGCGGTTGTTCGATTCTGTTTTGGCCTCGGTCACATCGGGTGTGGTTGGGGTAGATGACGCTGGGCGCGTGGCCTTTGTAAACCGCTCGGCCGAGCGGTTGCTGGATTGGCACGAAGAGCAAACATCGCTGGCGCTGTCTGTGGCGGTTCCTGAATTTGCGCCGGTCTTTGACAGGTTGCAAAACGGCCCGAATGAAACCCTACAAGAAGAAGTGCGTGTAACCCGCAATGGACGCTTGGAAAATTTGCTGGTGCGCATGGCCAAGCGGCGCCGCCATGATGGCACGCTCGAGGGCTATGTGGTGGCCTTTGATGATGTGACCAATCTGGTTGCGGCCCAGCGCATGGCGGCCTGGGGCGATGTTGCGCGGCGCATTGCCCATGAAATCAAAAACCCGCTAACGCCCATTCAGCTGTCTGCAGAACGGATCCGGCGCAAATTTGGTGCGCAGCTTGATGCAGATAATGCCGACAGCCTGCAGCAGCTTACCGAGGTAATTGTGCGTCAAACCAATGACTTGCGGCGCATTGTTGATGAGTTTTCCAAATTCGCCCGCATGCCCGAACCCGACAGGCGCAGCCACAGCCTGGCCGCATTGGTGCGTGATGCCGTGGTGTTGCAGCGCGCGGGCCAGCCCGATGTCGATATCACGCTGGAACTGCCAGATGATGCCCTGATGGCCCAGCTGGACGACACGATGATTGGCCAGGCGCTGACGAACCTGATTAAGAACGCCGGAGAAGCCATTGAAACCAGGGTTAAATCTGGCGTTCCCGATGGGTTTCAAGGGGCCATTCGCCTGCGGGTGACACAGGCCGATGGGCAGGCCAAGATCGAGATTATGGACAATGGCATTGGCCTTCCCGAAGACCGCGCGCGCCTGTTCGAACCCTATGTAACCTCGCGGGCCGAGGGCACTGGTTTGGGCTTGCCCATTGTGAAAAAAATCATTGAAGAACATGGCGGTAGGCTGGATTTGGAAACTGCGCCAGCCTTTGCGCCAGATGGTCATCATGGTGCCATGGCGGTAATTTTGCTGCCCCTCGCCACGCTTGATGCCACAAACGATGCGCCCACCCAAAGAGGACAAGATGAGTGACATTCTGATCGTAGACGACGAACGCGACATTCGCGAGCTGATCTCGGATATTCTGCAAGACGAGGGCTATAGCACTGCGCTTGCAGGAAATTCCGACGAGGCGATGGATACGATCAACCAGGATCCGCCGGCGCTGATGGTGCTGGATATCTGGCTGAAAGACAGCCGGATGGACGGGATCGATATTTTGAAAACGGTCAAGCGCGATAATCCCGATATACCGATCATCATCATTTCGGGCCATGGAAATATTGAAATCGCGGTCGCGGCGATCAAGCAGGGCGCCTATGACTTTATCGAAAAACCCTTTAATATCGATCAGTTACTGGTCGTTATTCGACGGGCGATGGAAACGTCTCGGTTGCGGCGCGAAAATTCTGCCTTGCGGCGCAAAGACAGCCCAGGCGGCGAGATGGTGGGCATTTCGGCCGCGTTTCGCGCGCTGCTGTCGCAGCTGGATAAGGTTACAAAATCGAATGGCCGGGTGATGCTTACGGGCCCGGCCGGTGCCGGCAAAGAGCTGGCAGCGCGCTATATTCACGCCAAATCCAACCGTGCGGGTGGGCCTTTTGTGGTGGTTGGCTGCGCCTCGATCGATGCCGAGAGGATGGAAGAGGTGCTGTTTGGCCGCGAGGGGGCGGAACGTGGCATTGAACAGGGGCTATTAGAGCAGGCCCATGGCGGGGTGATCTATTTCGACGAAGTGGCCGATATGCCCATTGGCACCCAGTCGAAAATCTTGCGGGTTTTGGTGGATCAGCAATTCACCCGCTTGGGCGGCAGCGACAAGGTGCGCGTCGATATCCGCGTGATCTCGTCGACCAACCGCAACCTCGAGGCGGAAATTGCCGCTGGCCGTTTTCGCCAAGAGCTGTTTCACCGCTTGAATGTGGTGCCCATTGCGGTGCCCAGCCTGGAAGAGCGGCGCGAGGATATTCCTGAACTGGTGGCCCATTTCATTGCCATGTTCCACCGCACCCAGGGGCTGCCGTTGCGCGATATCTCAGACGAGGCGGTGGCCTTGCTGCAAACCTTGCCCTGGCCCGGCAATGTGCGGCAGCTGAAAAACCTGGTCGAACGGGTGTTGATCTTGGGCGATGGTGCAGGGCCCATCGAGGCGGGCGAGTTGCCCAGCGACAGCCCCAGCGCCGAAGACGAGGGGCGCGTGGCCATGCCCCCGGCCTTGGCCAGCCTGCCGTTGCGCGAAGCCCGCGAAGCATTCGAGCGCGAATATCTTTTGGCGCAAATCAACCGCTTTGGCGGCAATATCAGCCGCACAGCGCATTTCGTGGGCATGGAACGCAGCGCTTTGCACCGCAAGCTGAAATCGCTTGGGGTTGTCACCCATACCAAGGCCAGCGGGCGCGTGGCCGAATTGGACGAGGACGCAGGCTAAGCCCCGCTGTGGGCCATATTTTATTTGACCGAAAGCTGGCGATCTGCCATCCAACGGCCCTGATATAACGGGATTAAACCGATGAAGGTGATCATCTGCGGGGCAGGGCAAGTGGGTTGGCAAATTGCGCGCCACCTGTCGGGCGAACGCAACGACGTCACGGTGGTGGATAATAATGCCGATCTGATCCGGCGCGCCACAGATGCGCTGGATGTGCAGGGCATTACCGGCTTTGCCAGCTATCCAGATGTTCTAGATCAGGCCGGCGCGCGCGATGCCGATATGATCATTGCCGCCACCCATTCCGACGAGGTGAATATGGTCACCTGTCAGGTAGCACATTCGGTGTTTGCCGTGCCGCGTAAAATTGCGCGCCTGCGGTCGCAATCTTATCTGACGGCCATTTATTCCGATCTCTATCGCCGCGATCACATGCCCATCGATGTGGTGATCAGCCCCGAACGCGAGGTGGCCGAGGCCGCGCTGCAGCGGCTTGGCTCGCCCTCGGCCTTTGATACCGAGGTGTTTCACGGCGGCGGCGCGCAATTGCTGGGCATCACCATCGAAGAAGATTGCCCCGTCATCAACACGCCCCTGCGCCAGCTGAGCGATTTGTTTTCCACCCTGCGCGCCATTGTGGTGGGGGTGCGCCGCGAGGGCAGCTTGTTTGCGCCTGAACCGGGCGATCAGATTTTCGTGGGCGATGACTGCTATGTTTTGGCGGTGAACGAAGATGTAAACCGCACTTTGGAAATTTTCGGTAAATCCTCGCGCAAACAAGAACGCGTTGTGATCATCGGCGGCGGCAATGTTGGTTTGGCTGTGGCAAACGCCCTGGAAGAGCGCGCCGATCGCGTGCGTGCCAAGGTTATCGAGAAAAGCCGCAGCGTGGCCGAACATGCCGCCGATATGCTGGAACGCACGATTGTGCTGAACGGCGATGGGTTGGATTCGGCGCTGTTGAAAGAGGCCAATATCGACCGTGCCGATGCGGTTCTATGCGTGACCGATGACGATAAAACCAATATGCTAGCCGCCGTGCGCGCCAAGGCCGAGGGCTGCCCGATGGCCATTGCCCTGATCAACGACCCCACAATGGTGCCCTTGATGGCGCCCTTAGGCATTGATGCCTATATCAACCCGCGCGCCACCACCGTCAGCTCGATCTTGCGCCACATCCGGCACGGGCGTGTGCGCGGCGTGTATTCGATTGGCGATGCCGAGGCCGAGGTGATCGAGGCCGAAGTGCTGTCAACCTCGCCCATTGCTGGCCAAAAAATCCGCGATATTCCTTTCCCCGAAGGGGTGTTGGTGGGGCTGGTGCAAAAGGGGCATGTGCTGCACAAACCCACAGGCGGGCTGCGTATTGATGATGGCGATGTGATCACGCTGTTTTCCATGGCCAAAGACGTGCCAGAGGTCGAGCGCCTGCTGCAGGTCTCGATCGATTTCTTCTAGCTATGCGCGCCCAAATCAAAGCGCAGCCGTTTTTTCTGCTGATGATGGGGATCAGCGCGCTGGCGATGTTTGTGCCAGCCACCCATGCCTCGATCTTGAATGCCCATGCCGAGGCGCGGGCGTTTTTCTATTCGGGTCTGTTGTTGCTGATCTTTACCTGCATGGTGGCGATTGCGCGCAATAGCGGCGGCGAACGGCGGCAGGGGTTAATGCATAATCTGCTGGCGCTGTGCGCGGGCTTTACCATTTTGCCGCTGTTTTTGGCCGTGCCCTTTTACGAGGGGCTGAAAACCACAACCTTTGTGAATGCCTATTTCGAGATGGTCTCCAGCCTGACCACCACTGGCGCCACCCTGTTTGACCCGGCCCGCCTGTCGCCCTCGTTGCATCTGTGGCGCGCAATCGTGGGCTGGTTTGGGGGGCTGTTGATCTGGATTGCGGCCGCGGCGGTGCTGGCGCCGCTTAGCTTGGGTGGGTTCGAAGTAACCGCCAGCGGCGAGCCGGGCCAATCGGCCAATGGGGGCCCACGCGGCGATATCGACCCCCATCAGCGCATTTTGCGCGTCGCGGGCACGTTGACCCCGGTCTATGCCGGGCTGACGTTTTCGCTGTTTGTGTTGCTGTTGATCTTGGGCGATCGGCCATTGGTGGCGCTCAGCCATGCGATGGCGGTGATGGCAACCAGTGGCATTTCGCCGGTGGGTGGCTTGCCGGGGGCGGCCTCGGGGATGGTGGGTGAATTTTTGCTGGCGCTCTTTATGCTGTTTGCCCTGTCGCGCGTGACATTTTCGCGCGACACGCTGGTGGGCAGCCGCGGCACGGTGCTGGGCGACCCGGAATTTCGCCTTGGCCTGCTGCTGGTGGTGGCGGTGCCGCTGCTGCTGTTTTTGCGCCATTGGGTGGCCGCGCTGGAGGGGGGCGAGCAGGCCACAGCACAGGCAGGGGCGCTGTGGCAGGCGCTGTGGGGGGCCGGTTTTACGGTGTTGTCATTTCTCAGCACCACCGGGTTTGAAAGCGCGCATTGGGGCGTTGCAGAAAGCTGGTCGGGGTTGAAAACCCCGGGCCTGTTGTTTCTAGGGCTGGGGATGATTGGCGGCGGCGTGGCCACCACCGCGGGCGGTGTGAAACTGCTGCGGGTTTGGGCGCTATATCTGCAAGGCCTGCGCGAGATGGACCGCATGATGCACCCCTCATCTGTGGGGCGTTCGGGGCGCGGGGGGCGGCGCTTGCGCAAGCAAGGGGCGTTTGTGGCATGGATCTTTTTCATGCTGTTTGCCACCTCGCTGTTGCTGTTTTCAATGATCATGGGCGCCTATGTGCCCGATCTAGAGCAAGCCGTGATTCTGGCTGTGGCGGCGCTGTCTACCACTGGGCCCATGATTGTCAGCGCCGCCGAGCAGCCCATTGCCCTGGCAGATATGGCGGCCTCGGGTAAGCTGTTTCTATGTGCGGCGATGGTTATTGGCCGGCTCGAGCTGCTGGCCATTATCGCCCTGGCCAGTAATTATCTGGGCCGCGAATAAAATCATCGGTAAAACTTCGGCATTGACGCGCCGCAACAAAGATTTGAAGTTGGGGGGTGGAAACTGCCGCTTGCGCAAGACATATTAGGGCTTGGGCGACGGCAACCGCCGCCCCAAGCGCAAGAATAAAGGTTTACCCATGGCTTCCGACAAACAAAATCTTCAGGACGCATTCCTTAATCACACACGGAAGACCAAAATTCCGGTTACGATTTTTTTGATCAATGGCGTCAAATTACAGGGCGTGATCACTTGGTTTGATAATTTCTGCGTGCTGTTGCGCCGCGATGGCCAAAGCCAGCTGGTGTATAAACACGCGATTTCCACCATTATGCCCGCCCAGCCGATCAACCTATATGATGGCGACGACGAAAAGTGATGTCGCATGACCGGGTTGCCACCCGTGCCTGGGTTTTGCACCCCGATTTGAAATCGGACCGTGGCCGACGCAATGCATCTTATGCCCTGCAAGAGGCTGTATCCCTGGCCGCCGCGCTGCCGGGGCTTTCGGTGTTGGGCTCTGAAATTGTGCCCCTGCCCAAGGCCCATGCCGGGCATTTGTTTGGCACGGGCAAGATTGCGGAACTGAAAGACCGGCTTGAGGAAAACGAGATCGAGCTGGTTTTGGTTGATGGGCCGGTCACGCCAGTGCAGCAGCGCAATTTGGAAAAGCAATGGGGCGTGAAACTGCTGGATCGCACCGGGCTGATCTTGGAGATTTTCTCTGATCGTGCCGCCACCCGCGAAGGGGTGCTGCAGGTGGAAATGGCCGCACTCAGCTATCAACGCACCCGGCTTGTGCGCGCCTGGACCCACCTTGAACGCCAACGCGGCGGTTTGGGCTTTGTTGGCGGGCCTGGCGAAACCCAGATCGAGGCTGACCGCCGCGCCATCGATGAACAATTGGTGCGCCTGCGCCGGCAGTTGGACAAGGTGGTGAAAACCCGCGCGCTGCACCGCCAGGCGCGTGCCAAGGTGCCATACCCTATCGTGGCGCTGGTGGGCTATACCAACGCTGGCAAATCCACGCTGTTTAACCGCCTGACAGGCGCCGATGTGATGGCCAAAGACATGCTGTTTGCCACGCTCGACCCGACGATGCGCGCGGTGCGCCTGCCCGAAGGGGGGCCCGAGGTGATTTTGTCGGATACGGTCGGCTTTATCAGCGATTTGCCCACCGAATTGGTGGCCGCCTTCCGCGCCACCCTGGAAGAGGTATTGGCCGCCAACCTGATCGTGCATGTGCGCGATATCAGCCACAGCGAAACCGAAGAACAGGCCAGTGATGTGCGCGATATTCTCGCCTCGCTTGGGGTAGATCCCGCTGTGCCGCAGATCGAGCTGTGGAACAAGCTTGATCTGCTGCCAGATCAGGCCGCAGCAGCCGCCCGGGTGGCCGCCGCACGGATGCCCGATGTTTTTGCCGTTTCGGCATTGACGGGCGCAGGCTTGGGCGATTTTCTGGCAGATGTGGCGGTGAAACTGGACAGCCAGCGCCATGAAACCGTGCTGGATGTGCCCTATGCTGATGGCAAACGCCGGGCATGGCTGCACGAACAAGGTGTCGTAGAACAAGAAGACGCCACAGATACCGGCTATCAGCTGCGGGTGCTGTGGACTGATCGGCAAGAAAAGCGCTACCGCGACCTGTAAAAGGCCTATGCGCAAAAGGGGGGGCACATGGATATTTTAAACCAAGACGCCAGCGTATTGGCGCAGATGATTGCTGAGAACCAGCTGGGCGTGGCCGAGCTGGCCCAAGAAACCCTGGCGCAGATTGGGCGCAGCAATGGCGCGGTCAATGCCATTGTGGCGCAGGTGGATGACGACCAGGTGCTGGCCGAGGCCCGCCGCATGGATGACGCCCGCCTCAAGGGAAAGGGGCAGGGCACAGGCCCGCTTTATGGCTTGCCGATTGCGGTGAAAGATCTGGCCAATGTCGCAGGCCTGCCCAGCACCAAGGGATCGCCGCTGTTTCGCGATGTGGTGGCGCCTGCCGATGATATCATGGTGGCGCGCCTGCGCGCGGCGGGGGTTTTGTTTGTGGGCAAAACCAACACGCCCGAATTTGGCTTGGGCAGCCACACGTTTAACCCCGTCTATGGCGCCACGCATAACCCCTATGATCTGGGGCGCAGCGCGGGCGGCTCGTCGGGGGGGGCGGCGGCTGCGCTGGCCTGCCGGATGCTGCCCTTGGCCGATGGATCCGATATGATGGGCAGCCTGCGCAACCCGGCAGGCTGGAACAACGTCTATGGCATGCGCCCCAGCTGGGGCCGCATTCCGGCCGAACCGATGGGCGATGCCTTTATGCACCCGCTGGCCACGCTGGGGCCGATGGCACGCAGCCCGCGTGATTTGGCCCTGATGCTGGATGTGCAATCAGGCCCCGACCCGCGCCAGCCCTTTGCGCCCCCGATCGTGCCGCTGTCGCCGGCGCTAGATCAGCCCGTAAAGGGGCGGCGCATCGGCTGGCTGGCCGATTGGGGCGGCGCCTATGCCATGGACGAGGGCATTTTGCCGCTGTCCGAGAGCGCGCTGAAAACCTTTGGTGATTTGGGTGTCACGGTAGAACCCGTGGCACCGCCGATGCCGGCCGATGCGCTGTGGCAGGCCTGGGTGGGCCTGCGCGCCTTTGCCAATGTGGAACGGCTGGGCCCGCTTTATGCCGATCCTGCCAAGCGCGCGCATCTCAAAGACAGTGCGATTTGGGAAATCGAACAGGGCCTGGGCCTGAGCGGGCAAGAGATACAGCGCTTGTCGCTGATCCGTTCGGATTGGTTCCGCCGGGCGGCGGCCTTGTTTGCCGATTACGATGCGCTGGTGCTGCCCTCGGCGCAAATCTGGCCCTTCCCGGTGGAAACGCCCTATCCGACAACGGTGGCGGGCAAGCCCATGGATACCTATCACCGCTGGATGGAGGTGGTGGTGCCGGTCAGCCTGATTGGCCTGCCATGTGTGAACCTGCCCGCAGGTTTTGGCGCCCAGGGCCTGCCTGCGGGGCTGCAGCTGTTTGGCCGCTATGGCGATGATTTGGGCCTTTTGCAGCTGGCACATGCCTATCATCAGGCCACAGATTGGCCAAATGCCCGCCCGCCCGCCTGCGCCAAGGCTTGATTTCATAGCGGTTTCGCGCTTGCATAGGCCCAGCCGTATTGGTTTGGGAGGGCACAATATGCGCGATATCACCGGGCCTGCGCCCGAATTGGGCGTGCCCCCGATGGGGCAGATTAGCTTTGCCATGCTGGGGCAGGCCCTGCGCGCCGCACTGGCCGATATGCGCCGCGCGCCGGGGTTTGCGATTGTGTTTGCCAGCGTTTACGTGGCCATTGGCCTGGCCTTTGCCGCGGTCACATGGGCCACGGGTAAAACCTATTGGCTGGTCTTTGCCGCTGTCGGCTTTCCCCTGGTGGGGCCATTTGCGGCTGTTGGGCTTTACGAGGTCAGCCGCAGGCTGGCGCGCGGGCGGCCTTTGGATATGTATCAGATCTTTGGGGTGATCTGGGGCCAAAGCAAACGGCAATTGCCCTCGATCTGCGCGATCGTTTTGTTCATGTTTTTGTTTTGGTTCTTTCTGGCCCATATGATTTTTGCGCTGTTTCTGGGCTTTTCCACCATGACCAACGTGTCCAGCTCGTTCGAGGTATACACCACCCCCCAAGGCCTGATGATGTTGGGCGTGGGCAGCGTGGTGGGCGCGGGATTTGCGCTGCTGCTTTACATGATCACGGTGATTTCGCTGCCGCTGCTGCTGGATCGCGAGGTTGATTTTGTCACCGCCATGATCACCAGTTTTCAAACCGTTCTGGCCAATCTGGCGCCAATGCTGGCCTGGGGCGCGCTGATAGCTGTGGCCACGTTTGTGGCGCTGCTGCCGGCGTTTTTAGGCCTGTTTTTCGTGCTGCCGCTCTTTGGCCATGCCACATGGCATCTCTATGATCTGGCCGTCAAAGCCGGCACCGCCGAGGCCGAGGCCCAAGCTCAGGCCGAGGCCCGCGACGGGGCGGTTATAAGGGGCGTATTTTCAGCGCGATAATGCGGTTGCCCACGCGTTCGCGCACCTCAAAGCGGAAGCCGTGAAACGAAAACACCTGCCCCGGTTCGGGGATCATCTGTGCCTCGTGAATAACCAGCCCTGCTACGGTGTTGGCCTCGTCATCGGGCAAGGCCCAATCCATGGCGCGGTTGACATCACGAATGGTCATGGCACCGTCGATCAGGAATTGCCCGTCTTTGGTTTTCTTCACGGGGTGATCGGCGGCGGGGTCGAATTCATCGGTGATCTCGCCCACGATCTCTTCCAGGATATCTTCCAGCGTGATCAGCCCCTCGAGGCTGCCATATTCATCGACCACCAGCGCAAAATGGGTGCGCCGGCGCAGGAACTGGCGCATCTGATCATCCAATGTGGTGGTATCGGGGATGAAATAGGGTTTCATCGCCACGCTGGAAATATCAAAATCTTTCAAACCATTGGGGCTGGCCTCGGGGCCAAACATCAGCTTGTGCATCCCGCGCAACAGATCTTTGGCATGCACCACGCCGATAATATTGTCAGGGTCGTTGCGATAGACAGGCAGGCGGGTATGGGGGCTTTCCAAGCATTGGCGCAACAGCTCTTCTGGGTCGGTATCGGCGTTCAGCATCTCGATCTGCGAGCGATGCAGCATGATTTCCTCGACCGCGCGTTCGCCCAGATCAAGCGCGCCCAAAATGCGGTCGCGATCTTCTTTTTCCACCACGCCTTCGGAATGGCCCAGATAAAGCGCGCCGGCAATTTCCTCGCGCACCGCCAGAATATGGCTGTCGGGATCGGCGCGCACCCCAAACAGCGCCAGCACCGCCCGCACCAGCACGCGCACGGCGCCCACCACGGGGGAAAACACCGTGATCACCAGCCGGATCACAGGCGCCACGCGCGCCGCTGCCGCCTCGGCATTGGTGATGGCATAGGTTTTTGGCAAAACTTCGGCAAAGATCAGCACCAGCAATGTCATCACCAAAGTGGCCAGCGCCACCCCAGATTCGCCAAATGCCCGCGTAAACAAGGCCGTGGCCAGCGAGGTGGCCAGGATGTTAACCAGGTTGTTGCCCAGCAAAACCGATCCGATCAGCCGCTCGTTATCTTCGGTGATCGCCAGCGCCTTTTGCGCCCCGGTCGAGCCTTTATCGGCCTGCGCGCGCAGCTTTCCGCGGCTGGCTGCCGTCAATGCGGTTTCCGAGCCCGAAAAAAAGCCAGACAACACCAGCAAAAACAGAATTGACCCCGCCGTTATCCAAAACGCGGCATCGGTGAATGGCGATGAAATCTCGGTCATACTGGCCCCAGCTTTTGCATAGCCATCTTATGGGGGCTGGGCGCGCGCCATTCAAGGGCAGCTTCTGCGAATGCCGCGGGCCATTGTGCGCGCGCCACAGCGCCTAGGGTTGTGACAGCGGGTGGTGGTGCAAAACCAGATCGCGCAGGCGTTCTTCTAAGACATGGGTGTAAATTTCGGTCGTGGCCACATCGGCATGGCCAAGCAGCGTTTGAATGGCCCGCAGATCGGCGCCATTGGCCAAAAGATGGGTAGCAAAGGCATGGCGCAGCGTATGCGGCGTAACCTTTGCAGGGGGCACGCCGGCGGCTACCGCCATATCCTTGATCAGCCCGTAAAAGCGGTGGCGTGTCAGATGCCCCAGTTTGCCGCCTGAGGGAAACAAAAACCGCGAGGGCGGCGCGCCGGTTTCTGCAGCCTTTGCCGCGTTTTCGGCATCGATATGGGCCAGCCAGGCCGCCAGCGCCTGCCGGGCCGGGGGCGACAGGGGCACCATGCGCTCTTTGCCGCCCTTGCCACGCACCAACAGCACCCGCGGATCGCCGCGCGCGGCCGAAATTGGCAGCGACACCAATTCGCTGACGCGCATGCCGGTGGCGTAAAGCACCTCGATCAGGCAGGTGTTGCGCAGCCGGTCGGTTTGGTTGCGCCCGGTTTGGCGTGCCGCATCCAGCAGGCGCGATACCTCGTCTTGGCCTAGGGTTTTGGGCAGGCGTTTCGGGCGCCCGGGCCCGGCGATCTGGATGGCTGGATTATCGCTGCGCCAGCCTTCCTCGACCGCAAAGCGGAACAGTTGCTTGATCGCCGACAGGCGGCGCGCGCGGGTGCTGGTGGCCAGCCCTTGGGCCTGACAGTGCAGCAAATAACGCTCGATATCATCGCGCGTTGCCTGGGCAAAACTGCCCTTTGGGGCCAGAAAGGCGGCAAAATCCAACAAATCGCGCCCATAGGCCAATTGGGTGTTGGTGGCGGCGCCCTGTTCGGCCGCAGTTGCATCAAGATAGGCTGATATCCATTTGTGATCGCTCAATTTTACCCCCGATAGCGCAGCAGCGCCAATTGCAGGGCCGCGCGGCGGGCGGTGTCTTCTAGCCCCAAGGCGCGCAGCGTCGACAGGGCCGGTGCCAGCGCGTTCAAATCGCCTTCGGCGGCTTGTTCATAAAGCGCCATGGCGCGCAAGATTGTCTCGCCCAATTGATCATTTTCCAAAAGTGCTGCCAGATCTGCGGGGGGTGTGGCGCTGGAAAAGCCCAAGGTTATGGCCACACGCAACGGATCGGCCTGCGGGGTTTGGGGCATGCCGCGCGCAAGGCTGGTTTCAAATTGCCGCTTTGGATAGCGCGCCCCATAGGCCAGGGCCGCGGTTTCATATTCGGGGCTGACAAGGGCAATATCATAGGCCAGCGCTGCGGCTTTGTCGGGCAAGGGCAGGCGCATCAGCTCGGCGCCATAGCCTTCGGCAAAGGGCACTTCCAGCCGCGCCGCGCGCATGGCGGCCCATGCTTTGGGCAGATAGCGCGCCACGGCGCCCGGATCGCCCGCGCGCATGGCGGTATCAAATCGCTGGATCGCCTCGACCCGGTCCCAAATACCGCCCGAGGCGGCAGGCAGCCTTTCGGTGTAAATCCCCAAAAGCCGGTTAAAGGGCAGCGCCCCGGTGCGCGCCAGCCGTTCTGCCGCGGCCAATTCCGCCTTCCAGCCGGCGGTGGCGCGCAGGTCAGACATGGCAAAGGCCAAGGGCAGGGTGGCGGTTGGCAATGGCTCGCCCGCGGCCTCGTATAGGCGAAACAGCAGCGGGCTGGGGCGCACGGGGGGCAGGGGTAATACCTCGCCCTCGTACAGCTCGGGGTCTAGGAAATGGGCCACCAGCCTTTCTTCGGTGTCGCCCAAAAACCCCAAGACCCGCGCTGTATCAAAGGTCAGCGCTGCGGCGGGCCAATCGCCCCCGCGGGCCAAACAATAAATGCGCGCGGCATAGCTGGGCGACAGATGCGGCGCTGCGCGTAAGGCCGCGCAGGCGCGGTCTTCGTCGCCGGTTAGCAAGGTGGCATCAAACCAGCGTTTGAACAGCGTGGGCGTGCCTGCCCCTGCGCGTTCCAACAGGGCTTGGGCGGCATCGACCGCCCCCAGCCGCATCAGCGCATCAATGCGCGCCTGCAAAAGCGGCGCATCGGGGCCGGCATCAAAGGGGGCGTTGGCCTCGGCCATCAATAGGGTAAACAGCAGCGCCTGCATGGCGGGTAAGCGATCGACATTGCGCGCCGCGATCAGCTGGGCCAAGCGCGCGGCGGGGCTGGCCTGCCACAGGCTTTGGGGCAGGCCGGTGACCTGGCTGGGCAATAGCCCCACAGCATCAAGGCGCGGCTGGCCCAATGTTGTCACGGTGACCTGCGGGCGCCCAACGGTGCTGGCCACGGGTGGCTCGGCCGATTGGGGGGCGGTGGGCTGTGGTGTGGCGCGGGTGACGGGCATATCAACTGCGGGCGGGCGCAGCCAATCGATGGCCGAAAGCGGCGCGCCCTGGGCCTGAGCTTGCAGCGGGGCCAGCCCCAGCAAACACAGGATCAGCGCAGCGCTATTGCGCATCCAGCGTCACCTTTTGGCGAATAGCCTCGGATTGCGGCGAGAAATCGGCGCCCAAGAATGGCCCGATATAGGCGTAAACAACCAAAGCAATCCCGCCCAAAACGCAGAGAATAAAGAGATATTTAAGTAATCTGCCCATGTTGCCTGCCTGCTTGCTTGATTTTCCTAAGTTATAACTGGCATTTCGTGCAAGATCACGCCATTCAGTCAAGAAAGTTGAAAAATGGCGTCAACGCGCCGATACGGGCTGATGATGGGCTGGAACGTAAAGAAAACCATTGTGATGGTCGGTATGATGGGGGCCGGCAAAACCGCTGTGGGGCGTGCATTGGCCACGCGCCTTGGCGTGCCGTTTATCGATTCGGATGCCGAGATTGAATTGGCCGCCAATGCCAGTATCGCCGAGATCTTTCAGCGTGATGGCGAGGCGTTTTTTCGCGCCAAGGAATCCCAGGTGATCGAGCGGCTGCTGGGCGGTGAAAGCGGCATTTTATCCACCGGGGGTGGGGCCTTTATGCAGCCGGCCAATCGCCAGATGATTTCCGCACAAGGGGTGTCGGTCTGGCTGGATGCGCCGCTGCCGCTGCTGTGGCAGCGCGTGCGCCACAAAGATACCCGCCCGCTGCTGCGCACCCCCGATCCGCATGCCACGCTGGCTGCCATGTTCGAGGAACGGGTGCCGGTCTATGCCCTGGCCGATCTGCGGGTGCCGGTGCTGGCGCGCTATTCGATCGAGGATACGGTGGATGCGGTGATTGCGCAGCTGCAAACCCGCCCCGATGTTTTGGCAAAGGAGATGCCATAGTGGAAACCGTGCATGTCGCCCTGCCTGGGCGCGAATATGATGTTCACATTGGCACTGGGCTATTGGCGCAGGCGGGGGCGCTGGTTGCGCCGCTTTTGCACCGCCCGCGGGTGGCGGTGATCAGCGATGAAACCGTGGCGGCGCTGCATTTAGAGGCGCTGCAAGACGGGTTGCGCGCGGCGGGTATAGAGATGGTTGCGCTGCGTTTGCCGGCGGGCGAGGGCACCAAAAGCTGGCCCTACCTGACCCAAGCCGTGGAATGGCTGCTTGATCAGCGGGTCGAGCGGCGCGATGTGGTGGTGGCCCTGGGGGGCGGGGTTATTGGCGATCTGGTGGGGTTTGCCGCGGCAATCTTGCGCCGGGGTGTGCGATTTGTGCAAATTCCAACCAGCCTTTTGGCGCAGGTCGACAGCTCGGTCGGGGGCAAGACGGGCATCAACACGCGCCATGGAAAAAACCTGGTGGGCGCCTTTCACCAGCCCGCTTTGGTGCTGGCCGATACTGGCGTTTTATCCAGCTTGGCGCCGCGCGATTATCTGGCGGGCTATGGCGAGGTTGTCAAATACGGCCTGCTGGGCGATGCCGGTTTTTTTGACTGGCTGGAAACCCACGGGCCAAAGGCTGCGGCGGGCGATATGGAGGCACGCATTTTTGCTGTGCGCCGGTCGGTCGAGATGAAGGCACGCATCGTCGAGGCGGATGAAACCGAGCAGGGCGAGCGCGCGCTGTTGAACCTGGGCCACACGTTTTGCCACGCGTTCGAGGCCGCCACCGCCTATGACGGGGCGCGGCTGCTGCATGGCGAGGGGGTGGCGATTGGCTGCGCTTTGGCGTTCGAGCTTTCGGCGCGCTTGGGCCTTTGCAGCCAGGAAGAGCCCAGCCGCGTGCGCGCGCATTTGCGTGCTATGGGCATGAAGGTAGATCTGGCCGATATCCCCGGCGATCTGCCAGATGCGGCGGCGCTATTGGCGTTGATGGGGCAAGATAAAAAGGTGATCGATGGCAAGCTGCGCTTTATTCTGGCGCGCGGTATCGGGCAGGCCTTTGTCACATCTGATGTGCCGCCTCAGGCGGTTGTGCAGCTGCTGGATGAGGCGCTGCAAGACAAGGCGCGCCGCTCATAGAAAAAGCCGGGAAATCCCGGCTTTTTAATGCTTTACGCGCTGATTTTGATGTTATTTCAGCTTGATCAAAGCGTGGCGCTTTTTGCCTGCCGACAGTTTCACAGGCTGCGCGAATGCGGCGCTGTCCAGCATCAAACCTGCATCTGTCAGCGGCGCATCGTTCAGCCGCGCGCCATTTTCGGCAATCAGGCGTTTGGCATCTTTGCCCGATTTGGCCAGGCCCGCGCGCACCACCAGCTGCACCACGGAAATGCCGTTTGCCACCTCATCGGCTTCTAGCATCAATGTGGGCAGCTCGGCGCCCGTGCCGCCCCGCTCGAACACCTCGCGCGCGGTGGCCTGCGCGGCCGCGGCCGCCGCAGCCCCGTGGCACAGCGTGGTGACAGCATCGGCCAGCACCACTTTGGCCTCGTTTATTTCGGCCCCCTGCAGCGCGCCCAGGCGGTTGCATTCATCCAGATCGATTTCGGTGTAAAGCTTCAAAAACCGCCCCACATCGGCATCGGTGGTGTTGCGCCAAAACTGCCAAAATTCATAGGGGCTGCGCATATCGGCGTTCAGCCACACCGCGCCATCGGCGCTTTTGCCCATCTTTTTGCCGTCGCTGGTGGTCAGCAAAGGCGATGTCAGCCCGTAAATTTCATGGTCCAGCACCCGGCGTGTCAGATCGATACCATTTACGATATTTCCCCACTGATCCGAGCCACCCATCTGCAGCAAACACCCGTAGCGGCGGTTCAGTTCCAAAAAGTCGTAAGCCTGCAAAATCATGTAGTTGAATTCAAGAAACGACAGCGATTGCTCGCGGTCCAGGCGCGATTTCACCGATTCAAACGACAGCATGCGGTTCACGCTGAAATGGCGCCCGATATCGCGCAGAAACTCGAGATAGTTCAGCCCGTCCAGCCACTCGGCGTTATTCAGCATCAAGGCGCCGGTCGGGCCATCGCCGTAATCGATATATTTGGCGAACACCTGTTTGATGCCATCGATATTGTCGTCAATCTGCTGGGGTGTCAGCAAAGGGCGCTCGTCGGCGCGAAACGACGGATCGCCCACCTTTGTGGTGCCGCCCCCCATCAAGGTAATCGGCTTGTGCCCGGTCTTTTGCAGCCAGCGCAGCATCATGATTTGAATAAGCGAGCCCACATGCAATGATTTTGCCGTGGCATCAAAGCCGATATAGGCAGGGACCACCGAGGTGCTAAAGGCCTCGTCCAAGCCCTGATAATCGGTGCAGTCGGCCAGAAAGCCGCGCTCGATCATCACGCGCATGAAGTCAGATTTCGGGTGGTAGGTCATCTGTCTTGTCCCCTTGTGGATTGCGGGGCATGTATAGGCAGCGAATTGGCAAAGGAAAAGGCCATGTTGAAGGCAGGGGCGCTGCAGGCGCTTGGGGCGATGTCGGGAACCTCGCTGGATGGTGTGGATGCGGCGGTTTTGGAAACCGATGGCATCTCTATTTTCGGCTTTGGGCCCAGCGCCTACAGGCCCTATAGCAAGGCAGAACAAGCGATTTTACGCGCCGCTCTGGGGGCCTGGCCCGGTGATGAGGGCGTGGCCCAGGCCGCGCAGGTGATCGAGGCTGCGCATTTGCAGGTTTTGCAGGGCTTTGAGGGGATCGATCTGGTGGGCTTTCATGGCCAAACCCTGGCCCATGACCCGGCCAATCGGCGCACCCATCAGCTGGGCGATGGTGCGGCGCTGGCGCAGGGGCTGGGCCTGCCGGTGGTATGGGATTTTCGCAGCAGCGATGTGGCCTTGGGCGGGCAGGGCGCGCCGCTTGCGCCGTTTTTTCATTTTGCCTGCGCGCAATGGATAGGCGCCAAGGCGCCGGTGGCGTTTTTGAACCTGGGCGGTGTGGGCAATCTGACATGGGTCAACCCGGCCAGCCCCGCCCCCGAGGCCCAGGGCGCGCTGCTGGCCTTTGATACAGGCCCTGCCAACGCGCCTATAAACGACTGGCTGATGCGCTGTGCGGGCCGGCCCTATGACAAAGACGGGGCCCTGGCCGCCCAGGGCCGGGTGGCCGATGGGCTGCTCGAGCGGTTTTTGGCCGAGCCCTATTTTCAGCAGCCCCCCCCAAAATCACTGGATCGTGACAGTTTCGCCACGGCCGCGGCCTGGGTGCAGGGGCTAAGCCCGATGGATGGCGCGGCCACCTTAACCGCCATGGCCGCCGCCGGCGTGATGCAGGCCATGGCTCATTGCCCCGAGCCGCCGGCAGAGGTGCTGGTCACGGGCGGTGGGCGCCATAACCCGGTGATGATGGGCATGCTGCAGGCGGGGCTGGATTGCCCGGTGCGCCCGGTCGAGGCCGTGGGGCTGGATGGTGATATGCTAGAGGCGCAGGCCTTTGCCTATTTGGCGGTCAGGGTGGCGCGGGGGCTGCCCACCTCTTGTGCGACAACAACCGGGGTGGGTGCGGCTGTTGGTGGCGGTGTGCTGAGTTATCCGGCATAGTGGGGCGACTCTGTTTCGGGTGAATGGGGTAAGAAATGGAACAGGCAGGCCATGCATGTAAAAAGTGACACACAGGTTCTGGCGTCGCGGGTGATACCTGTCGAGCCGTTTGATCTGGTGATTTTCGGCGGTACGGGTGATCTGGCCCAACGCAAGATCTTGCCGGCCCTTTATCGGCGTTTTCGGGCGGGGCAAATCCCGCAAGGGGCGCGGGTGATCGGGGCTGCGCGCGCGGTGCTAGACCGGGATGGCTGGCGCCAGTTTGTAAGCGGCGCGCTGGATGAGTATTTGGGGCAAGATGAAGGCGAGGCGCGCGCCGGATTTTTGGCGATGCTTGACTATGTGACGCTGGATGCCTTGGGCGACGAGGGCTGGGCCGAGCTGGCGGGCTGTTTGGGTGCGGGGCGGGTGCGCGCGTTTTATTTTTCCGTGGCGCCGCGGCTTTTTGCGCCTTTGGCCGAGCGTTTGCACCGGTTTGGCATGGCCACGGCCGAGTGCCGGTTGGTGGTGGAAAAGCCATTTGGCCGCGATCTGGCCAGTGCGCGCGGTTTGAACCACGACTTGGCCCAGCATTTTGACGAAGGGCAGATTTACCGGATCGACCATTATTTGGGTAAGGAAACGGTGCAAAACCTGATGGCCATTCGGTTTGGCAATATGTTGTTCGAGCCGCTTTGGAACAGCCAGTATGTGGATCATATCCAGATCACAGTGGCCGAAACCGTAGGGGTTGAAGGGCGCGGCGAATATTACGACCGCGCGGGCGCGATGCGCGATATGGTGCAAAACCATTTGATGCAGCTGTTGTGCCTGATTGCGATGGAGCCGCCGGCGAAATTTGAACCTGACGCGGTGCGCGATGAAAAGCTGAAAGTGATCCGCGCCTTAGACCCGGTTTTGGCAAGTGATGTGGTGCGGGGGCAATACCGTGCCGCGGGCGCGCGCCCCAGCTACACCGAGCATGTGGGCAATCCGCAGTCGGATACCGAAAGTTTTGTGGCCTTGCGCGCGCGGATCAGCAACTGGCGGTGGGCGGGCACGCCGTTTTATTTGCGCACGGGCAAGCGGTTGCAGGCGCGTGCCAGCGAGATTGCGGTGGTGTTCAAGGAAACGCCGCATTCGATATTTGGCCCCGAGGCGGGGCGGCATCGCAATGTTTTATCGATCCGTTTGCAACCCAACGAAGGGATCGACCTGGGGGTGACGATCAAGGAGCCGGGGCCGGGGGGGATGCGGCTGGTGGATGTGCCTTTGGATATGACCTTTGCCCAGGCATTGGGGGCCGATGGGCAGGCGGTGGCTGATGCCTATGAGCGGTTGATCATGGATGTGATCCGCGGCAACCAGACGCTGTTTATGCGTGGCGACGAGGTAGAGGCGGCCTGGGCCTGGACCGACCCGATCATTGCGCAATGGCAACACGCCGGGCACCGTGTGGAAGGCTACGACACAGGATCGGCCGGGCCAGAGGGGGCACATAGCCTGATTGCCCGCGATGGCCGGGCATGGCGGGAGATACGCGCATGAGGCTGCAAACCTATCCAGACCGCGATATGCTGGCCATCGATTTGGCCAATCGCATGGCGGGCGAGCTGGCGGCGGCCCTGATGCACCAAGAGCGGGCCACGCTGATTGTGCCAGGGGGCAGCACGCCGGGGCCGGTTTTTGATGCCCTATGCGCCGCCGATATCGATTGGGGGCGGGTTGATATCTTGTTAAGCGACGAGCGCTGGGTGCCCGAAAGCGATCCGGCCTCGAATGCGGCCATGCTGCGCCGGCGGCTTTTGGTGAACCGCGCGGCACAGGCGCGGTTTTTACCCTATTATCAGGCGGATGTGTCGCTTGATCATGGTGCGGCGGTGTTGGCCGAACAGATTGCCCCGCTGTTGCCGGCCAGCGTTGTTTTGTTGGGCATGGGGGCTGATATGCATGTGGCCAGCCTGTTTCCCCATGCCGACAAGCTGCGCCTGGGGTTGGATGCCCATGCGCCGGTTATTTTGGAAATGCGCGTGCCTGGGGTGGCGCAGCCGCGTATCAGCTTGACGGCGCCGGTGCTGTCTGGGGGACTCTCGGTGCATTTGCTGATCACCGGGGCGCAAAAGCGCGAGGCGCTAGAGCGGGCGCAGCACTTGCCCCCGGAAGAGGCGCCAGTGGCGGCAATATTAAGCGGGGCGGTGGTGCATTGGGCGCAGTAGCAGCAGCATGGCAGCACCTGCAGCGCTTGGGGCAAAGCGCGCAGGGCGACAGCATTTCGGCCTTGTTCAAGGATGAAACCCGCTTTGCGCGGTTTTCGCTGCAGGCCGATGGGCTGTTGTTTGATTATTCCAAGACCTTGCTCGATGATACCCGGCGCGCGGCCTTGCTGGGCCTGGTGCAGGCCGCAGGGCTAGAGCCGCAGCGCGATGCCTTATTTGCAGGGGCGCGGGTGAATGAAAGCGAAAGCCGCCCCGCGCTGCATATGGCCTGGCGTGCCGGGGCAGAGGGGCAATTTGCCATCGATGGCCAGGATGTGATGGCGCCCCTGCGGGCCACGGATGCGCGGCTGATGGCCTTTGCCAAAGCGGTGCGGGCAGGCCAAGTGCAAGGGGCGGGGGGGCCTATTTGCGATGTGGTAAATATTGGCATTGGTGGGTCAGATTTGGGGCCTGCCATGGCGGTGGCGGCCTTAGCCCCCTATGCTGATGGGCCGCGCTGCCATTTCGTGTCGAACGTGGATGGGGCGCATTTGCATGATTGTCTGGCCGGGCTTGATCCACGGCGCACCTTGGTGATTGTGGCCTCGAAAACCTTTGACACCTTGGAAACCATGACCAATGCCGCCAGCGCGCGGGGCTGGATGCAGGCGGGCGGGGGCGATTTGGCCGCGCAATTCGTGGCGATCAGTTCCGCCACCCAACGCGCCTTGGATTTTGGGCTGCGCGCCGAGCAGGTGTTTGGCTTTGCCGATTGGGTTGGGGGGCGGTATTCGGTTTGGGGGCCTATCGGCCTGGCGGTGATGCTGGCCATCGGGCCTGAAAACTTTGCGCAATTTCGTGCCGGTGGTGCGGCGATGGACCGGCATTTTTGCACCAGCCCCTTGGCCGAAAACATGCCTGTTGTGTTTGCGATGGTGGGGCTGTGGCACCGGCAGGTGCTGGGCTATGCCACCCGCGCCATTGTGCCCTATGATCAACGTTTGGCGTTGCTGCCCGCCTATCTGCAGCAGCTTGAAATGGAGAGCAACGGCAAAAGCGTAACGCGCGCGGGCCAGCCCGTGGCGCAGCCCACGGGCGCGGTTGTGTGGGGGGCGGCAGGCACTGGCGGGCAGCATGCATTTTTTCAGCTGCTGCACCAGGGAACCGATATCGTGCCTTGCGAATTTATGGTTGCGGCGCAGGGGCACGAGGCAGATCTGGCCCATCATCACCGCCTTTTGGTGGCCAATTGCCTGGCCCAGGCCGAGGCGTTGATGCGCGGGCGGGCCGCATCTGATGTATTGGCCATGCTGGCCGCGCACGGGGTGCATGGCGCCGAGGCGCAGGCGCTGGCGGCGCATCGCAGCTTTGCGGGCAATCGCCCTTCGGTGATCTTGGCCTATGACCGGCTATCACCCTATCGGCTGGGGCAAATTCTGGCGCTGTATGAGCATCGCGTTTTTGTCGAGGCGGTGGCTTTGGGCATCAACCCGTTCGATCAATGGGGGGTTGAGCTGGGCAAAGAGCTGGCGCAGGCGCTGGTGCCAATGCTCGAGGGGCGCGAAGAGAGCGACGGCAAAGATGGATCAACCCGGGGGCTGTTGCGCTTTTTGCAAGGGCGCGCCGGATAAACAAAAAGGGCCAGCTGAGGGCTGGCCCTGTTGGGGTTTACTGCCGTATGCGCCGGCGGCCTTAGGGAATGATGCGGGTGTATTTGATGCCTTCCAGCGTGGCGCCCACCATCAGCCCGGCTTGGCCGAAAATCACCGCCACAACGGGGGATGTGGCTGTGGTGGTATCGGCGCGCAGGTTTTCGCCCAGATCCGAGAAGGCATATTCTACATCGGCGCCAGCAGCCCAGCCCTCGGACCGGCGGAATTTCAGCAGCGCTTCGTCATTCATGAAAAACAGCACATGGGCGAATTGCTGCACGCCAATTTGCAGCCCAAAACTGCCCTTTGCCGACGAATAGTAATCGACGCTGGTGCCGCCCACGCGCAGCGCGCCGCGGCCATAGCCGCCACCAAAGCCAAAGCCTGCCTCGGTGATCAATGGCATCACCAACATGCCGCTTGATTTGGCGGCCAGTTCCTGGGTGGCGGGGTAGCGGTTGTAAAGCTCCATCAGCGTGGCATCGACACGCGCGTCAATTTTTGCACCACCGGTGCTGTTTACGCCATTGCCGCAGGCGGCAGTTACGCTGGCGGCAGCCAGCGCGCCCAAGGTGAAACCGCGACGGGAAAATCTGTTCATAAGGGTGCCTGTCTGTTGTTTAACTCATGCTCGAAACCGGGTTCGGGGTGGGGCATGCCCATAACACGCCATGTGGCCCGCCCAGCAATTTTTATAGGCGCAGTATAGTGCTGCGCGCGGCCCTTGTCACCAATGCTTGTGGGGCTGGGCGAAAAACGGCACAAACGGCGCCCGCGATATGGCCTAGCCGTTCAGCAAACGCGCCACTTGCGGGGCAAAATAGCTCAGCACCCCGTCACAGCCTGCGCGTTTGAAACACATCAGGCTTTCCAGCATCGCCTTTTCGCCATCGATCCAGCCGTTTTGGGCAGCCCCCGCGATCATCGCGTATTCGCCAGACACCTGATAGGCAAATGTGGGGGCGCCAAACGTATCTTTCACGCGGCGGCAGATATCTAGATAGGGCATGCCGGGTTTCACCATCACCATATCGGCGCCTTCGGCCAGATCCCGTTCCACCAGGCGCAGCGCCTCGTCGGAATTGGCGGGGTTCATCTGATAGGTGGTTTTATCGCCCTTTAACGCGCCCGATGCGCCCACCGCATCGCGGAAGGGGCCATAAAAGGCGCTGGCGTATTTGGCGGCGTAAGACAGCAGCATCACGTCTTTGAACCCTTCCGATTCCAGCGCGCTGCGCATGGCGCCAATGCGGCCATCCATCATGTCAGAGGGGCCGATGATATCGGCGCCCGCGCGCGCCTGCGACAGGGCCTGTTTCACCAATGCCTCGACGGTTTCGTCATTGATGATTTTGCCATCCACAACAAAGCCATCATGGCCCATGCTGTTATAAGGGTCGAGCGCGACATCGGTCATGATGGCGATATCTGGCACAGCGTCTTTGATGGCGCGCGTGGCGGTGTTGGACAGGTTATCGGGGTTCCAGGCCTCGGCGCAATCGGCGGTTTTCTTGGCCGGGTCGGTATAGGGAAAGAGGCAAATCGCGGGAATGCCCAGCGCATGCGCTTCGCGCGCGGCCTGCACCACGCGATCCACGCTGAGCCGGTTGACACCGGGCATCGAGGCGACGGGCTGCACCACATCTGTGCCATCGCATAAAAACACGGGCCAGATCAGATCGCCCACCGACAGGCTGTTTTCTTGCACCAATGCGCGCACCGCGGCAGATTGGCGGGTTCGGCGAAGCCGTGTGGCGGGAAAAGCTGCTAAAGTGGGGCGCATGTGATGTTCCAAATTTTGTTCTGTGTAAGGCTTGGCACGAAAATTCCGCTGTCTCAAGGGTAGGATTTGCCGCAAAGGCCAGATATGCAGGCGGCATGGTTGCATAGGGGCGTGGGCGTGGCGTGGTTTGATCGGCTGACTACGGTGGTAAATTTTGGCTCGTTTTCCAGCGTTTGGTATTGGATTGCCCTTGCGGTGATGTGGTCAACCGCGGCGCATTGGGTGCTGGGCATTCCCTTTGATATGGTCAGCCGGGCGCGGGCCATGGGCGGGGCTGCGCAGGCCGAGCTGGATATGCTGGGGCGCATCATGGCGGCGCGCCTGGCCAATATTGCCCGCGTGTCGGGCACGGTTTCGGTGGCTTTGGGCAGTTTTGTGCTAAGCACGCTGGCGGTTTTGGGTTTTGGCTATGGGCTGCAGCTGGCGCAGGCGCTGTTTTGTTTGTTTTTCCCCATGGCGCTGGTGGGGGTGAAATCGGCCAAAACCGCGCAATATGTTCATGAAAATGCGCTTCAAGGCGCAGATCTGGCCCAGGCCTTGGCGCGTTTGCGCCTTTGGGTGCAGGTGATTGGTATGGTCTCGATCTTTTTGACCGCTATCTGGGGCATGTATCAAAACATGCGCTACAGCATGCAAAACCATTCCAGCCTGTTCGAGGTTGGCCAGCAGCAGGAAAACAATGGCTAATATCACAGTTGGTGGCGCGCCCGAAGGCTTTGATGCACGCCTGATTTTGGATGAATGCGCCAAAACCGGGGGCGCGGTGATCCATGTGGCGCGCGATGATAAACGTATGGCCGCGATCGAGGCGGCGCTGCGGTTTCACGCCCCAGATATGCCGGTGCTGCGCTTTCCCGCCTGGGATTGCCTGCCTTACGATCGTGTCAGCCCGAATGCCGATATTTCGGCCGCGCGCATGGCCAGTTTGGCCACGCTGGTGCATGGCGGGCCCAAGCAATTTGTGATGCTCACCACCATCAGCGCCGCGATGCAGCGCCTGCCTGCGCGTGAGGTGCTGAAAACCGCAGCCTTTAGCGCCCAGGTGGGCACCCGGGTCGATGAAGAGGCCCTGCGCGGCTTTTTGGTGCGCATGGGCTTTTCGCAAGCCCCCACCGTGACCGAGCCGGGCGATTACGCGATCAGGGGGGGGATTATCGATATTTTCCCACCGGGCGATGCGGGGCCTGTGCGGCTTGATTTTTTTGGCGATGTGTTAGATGGCGCCCGCCGCTTTGATCCGGCCAGCCAGCGCACCACGGAAACGCTGGATAGTGTGGAACTGGCGCCTGTCTCTGAGGTTATTCTGGACGAGGCCGCCATTACCCGGTTTCGGCAAAATTACCGTATCGAATTTGGCCAAACCGCCGATGACCCGCTCTACGAGGCGGTCAGTGCCGGGCGTAAAACCCAAGGGATCGAGCATTGGTTGCCGTTTTTCCACGACCGGCTCGAGGTGCTGTTTGACTATCTGCCAAAGGCCAGCGTGACGCTGGATGATCAGGTCACACCCACGCGCGTGGCGCGCTTTGAAGGGATCATGGACCAATACGAAACCCGCCGCATCGCTATGGCGCAAAAGGGGCGTATGGATAGCGTGTATAAGCCCGTGCCGCCGGGGCTGCTGTATTTGGATGATAGCGCCTGGTCGCAGGCATTAGCGGGGCGGCGCGTGCTGCAGTTTCACCCGCTGCCACAGGCCAGCGGGCCCAACACAATTGATGCCGGCGGGCGTATCGGGCGCAATTTTGCGCCAGAAAGGCAATCGGAAAACCTAAGCCTTTTCAAGGTGCTGGCAGATCATATTCGCGCAAAGATGGAAAAAGGGCCGGTGGTTGTGGCCTCGTATTCCGAGGGCGCGCGCGAGCGGCTGGATGGGCTGATCAGCGACGAGGGCTTGGTCGGCGCTGTGCATCTGCGCGATATGCGCGCTGTGGGCAAACACGGGCTGCATCTGGCGGTTTGGGCGCTCGAGCAGGGCTATGAAACCGCCAATATGACGGTGATTTCCGAACAAGATGTTCTGGGCGACCGGCTGATCCGCGCGCCCAAGAAACGCCGCAAGGCCGATAATTTCCTGACCGAGGCGCAATCGCTGGCGGCGGGCGATTTGGTGGTGCATGTCGATCATGGCGTGGGGCGGTTTTTAGGGCTCGAGGTGGTGACAGCCGCGGGGGCTGCGCATGAATGTTTGCTGCTGGAATATGCCGAAGGTGCCAAGCTGTATCTGCCGGTTGAAAACATCGAATTGCTGTCGCGGTTTGGCCACGAAGAGGGGCTGCTCGACAGGCTGGGCGGTGGCGCATGGCAGGCCAAAAAGGCCCGGCTGAAAGAACGCATTCGCGAAATGGCCGAACGCCTGATCCGCGTGGCCGCCGAGCGCGAGCTGCGCAGCGCCCCGATGCTGGAACCCGCCCATCACGCCTGGGAGGCGTTTTCAGCGCGCTTTCCCTATCAGGAAACCGACGACCAGCTGCGCGCCATCGAAGATGTGCTGGCTGATCTGTCCTCGGGCCGGCCGATGGACCGCCTGATTTGCGGCGATGTGGGGTTTGGCAAAACCGAAGTGGCCATGCGCGCGGCCTTTGTGGCGGCGATGGCCGGGCTGCAGGTGGCGGTGATTGCCCCCACAACGTTGCTGGCGCGCCAGCATTACAAAAGCTTTGCCGAGCGTTTTCGCGGCTTTCCCCTAGAGGTGCGCGCGCTGTCGCGGTTTGTCAGCACCAAAGAGGCCAACGCCACCCGCGAAGGCATGGCGCGGGGCACGGTCGATGTGGTGGTGGGCACCCATGCGCTCTTGGCCAAGGGGGTGGGGTTCAAAAACCTGGGCCTGCTGATTATCGACGAAGAGCAGCATTTCGGCGTGGCGCATAAAGAGCGGCTGAAACAGCTGCGCAGCGATGTGCATGTGCTGACGCTGACCGCCACGCCGATACCGCGCACCTTGCAATTGTCGCTTTCGGGCGTGCGCGATCTGTCGATCATCGGCACGCCGCCGGTCGATCGGCTGGCCATCCGCACCTATGTTTCCGAATTTGATGCAGTCACCATCCGCGAGGCATTGCTGCGCGAACATTACCGCGGGGGGCAATCGTTTTACGTGGTGCCACGCATCACCGATCTGCCCGAAATCGAGGCGTTTTTGCGCGAACAAGTGCCCGAAGTCAGCTTTGTTGTGGCCCATGGCCAAATGGCCGCGGGCGAGCTGGACGATCGCATGAACGCCTTTTACGACGGTAAATTCGATGTGCTCTTGGCCACCACAATTGTGGAAAGCGGGCTAGATATCCCCACGGCCAATACCATGATCGTGCACCGCTCTGATATGTTTGGCCTGTCGCAGCTTTATCAAATTCGGGGGCGTGTTGGGCGCTCGAAAACCCGGGCCTATGCCTATCTTACCACCAAACCGCGCGCCAAGCTGACCCCGGCCGCCGAAAAACGCCTGCGGGTTTTGGGCAGCCTTGATACTTTGGGTGCGGGCTTTGCCCTGGCCAGCCAAGATCTGGATATTCGCGGCGCGGGTAACCTGCTGGGCGAAGAGCAATCAGGCCAGATGCGCGATGTGGGCTATGAGCTGTATCAACAGATGCTGGAAGAGGCGATTGCCAAGATCCGCACGGGCGAGCTGGAGGGCTTAAGCGATGCAGGCGATGCCTGGGCGCCGCAGCTGAACCTGGGCGTGCCTGTGCTGATACCAGAAGATTACGTGCCAGATCTGGATGTGCGCCTGGGGCTTTATCGGCGCCTCAGCAACCTGCACAGCAAGGTCGAACTGGAAGGCTTTGCCGCCGAATTGATCGACCGCTTTGGCAAATTGCCCAAAGAGGTGAACACCCTGCTTTTGGTGGTGCGCATCAAAGACATGTGCAAACGCGCCGGCATTTCCAAGCTGGATGCCGGGCCAAAAGGCGCCACGCTGCAATTTCACAACGACAGTTTTGCCAGCCCTCAGGGTTTGGTTGAATTTATTCAGGCCCAAAACGGCTTGGCCAAGGTGAAAGACAACAAAATCGTGGTGCGCCGCGATTGGAAATCGGATGCCGATAAAATCAAGGGCGCGTTTGCCATTGCCCGCGATCTGGCCGAGAAACTTTTGGCCCATAAAAAGGCCAAAAAACGCAGCTAACCCGCCGGGCCTGCGCGCGCGGCCACATTCTGCTGGCGCTTTGCGCGCGGGGCGGCAAAACTGGGTGTGCACATCTTAGGGGGCGCAGATGGTTCTTTCCTTGGCGATATTGCTGTCATGTCAGCTGCTGGGCGAGGCGCTGGCGCGCGGGTTGCAGCTGCCTGTGCCCGGCCCTGTATTGGGGATGGCGGCGCTGTTGGTGGGGCTGCGCCTTATCCCGCGCCTGGCTTTGGTGCTGCGCCCCACGGTGGGGGTGGTGCTGGCGAACCTGTCGTTGATGTTTGTGCCCGCCGGTGTGGGTGTTGTGGGCAATCTTTCGATCCTGTCGTCGGATTGGCCGGCTTTGGCGGTGGTGCTGGTGCTATCGACCATTGCCGCAATGCTGGCCACTGTGGGCACGTTTTTGGCGCTGCGCCGCTTGGGGCAGGGGGGCGCATGATGGGGGATATGGCCGCATTATGGAGCTATCTGTCAACCGAGCCGCTGCTGTGGCTGACGGCCACATTGCTGGCCTATCTGGCCGCCGCCGCGCTGGCGCGCGCCCTGGGCACACCACCTTGGGCGAACCCGGTTTTGATGGCGGTGTTGATCCTGGCGCCGGTTTTATGGGCCACGTCTACCCCTTACGCCACCTATTTTGAGGGCGCACAGTTTATCCATTTTCTGCTGGGGCCCGCCACAGTGGCCCTGGCCTTGCCGCTTTATGATAACCTGCCCACCATTCGCAAAACCGTGCTGCCCATCGTGGCGGCACTTTTGGTGGGCTCGGTTGTGGCGGCGGCATCGGCGGTTGGGTTGGCGCGCGCCTTTGGGCTGGCGCCCGAGGTGATTTTATCTTTGGCGCCCAAATCAACCACCGCCCCCGTGGCCCTGGGCATTGCCGAGGCGATCGGCGGGTTGCCCTCGCTGACGGCGGTTTTGGTGATTTTGACCGGCATCATAGGGGCGGTGACGGTCACGCCATTGATGAATGTTCTGCGCATCACCGATTGGCGCGCCCGCGGCTTTGCCGTGGGGGTGGCGGCCCATGGCATCGGCACAGCGCGCGCCTTTCAGGTGCATCCGCAGGCTGGCGCCTATGCGGGCATTGCACTGGCGCTTAACGCGGTTTTGACCAGCCTCTTGGTGCCGCTGCTTGTGCGGTTTATGCTACCCTAACGCCTGGGCCTCTTCCAGCTTTTCCAAGGCCTCCATCCACAGCGCTTCGGCGCGCTGCAGCCCCTCTTCCACTTCGGCGAATTTGCGGTTCCACTGCTCTAGATCTGCAATCCGGTCATCGGCATATAGTGCGGGATCCGCCAATTTCTCCGAAAGTTTCTGGTGCATTTCGGTGATCTTTTCCACGCGTTGCTCGCATTTGCGCACCTCGGCCTTTAGCGCCAATACCGCGTCGCGGCTGGGCGGCTTTGGGCGCTGGGGGGCGGCGGGCTTGGCCGGGGCTGGTTTGGCCGGGGTATCGGCCTGCAGCAACATACGGCGATACCCCTCGAGATCATCCTCATAGGGGCGCACTGTGCCGTCTTTCACCAACCACAGCCGTTCGGCCACCAGCCCCAGCAAATGCATGTCATGGCTGATCAAGATCACAGCGCCGCTATAGGCGGTCAGCGCCTCGACCAAGGCCTCGCGGCTTTCGATATCAAGGTGGTTTGTCGGCTCGTCCAAGATCAGCATATGCGGGGCATCCAGCGTGGCCAGCAACAGCGACAGCCGCGCCTTTTGCCCCCCCGACAGGCGCCCCACCTCGGTTTCTGCCTGCTCGGCCCCCAGCCCAAACCCCGCCAGCCTGGCCCGCAACTGCACCGGCAACACCCCCGGCAGTGCCCGCGCCAAATGCTGTAATGGGGTGTCGCCCAAGCTTAGCTCATCCACCTGATGCTGGGCAAAAAAACCAATCCGCAGCTTGGCGGCACGGGTGATCGCCCCCTCGCGCGCAGGCAGCCGGCCCGAAAGCAGCTTGGCCAGGGTCGATTTTCCCTGCCCGTTCTTGCCCAACAGGGCGATGCGATCGTCTTGATCGATCCGCAAAGACAGCCGCCGCAAGATGTCGCGATCGCCATAGCCTGTCGATACGCCCTCCATCGAAATAATGGGCGGTGCCAGCTCTTCTGGCGCAGGAAAGCTGAATACCGTGCGCGCGGCATCTTCCGGGGCGCGCAGCACCTCCATCTTTTCCAGCATTTTCACGCGCGATTGCGCCTGTTTGGCCTTGCTGGCCTTGGCTTTGAACCGGTCGACAAAGCTTTGCAGATGCGCGCGCCGCGCGTCTTGCTTGCGCGCCATTGCGGCCTGCACTGCGCGCTGTTCGGCGCGCTGGCGGGCAAATTGGTCGTAAGGGCCCGCGTAATAGGTTAACCGCCGCTCATCCAAATGCAAAATCGCGCCAACAGCGCGGTTTAACAAGCCGCGGTCATGGCTGATGATCAGCACGGTATGGGGATAGCGCTGCAAATAGTTTTCCAGCCACAGCGCGCCTTCCAGATCCAAATAGTTGGTGGGCTCGTCCAGCAGCAACACATCAGGCTGGGCAAATAACACGCCGGCCAGCGCCACGCGCATGCGCCAGCCACCCGAAAAGGCGCTGCAAGGCATCTTTTGCGCCTCAGTATCAAACCCGAGCCCGCGCAAAATCGCGCTGGCGCGGCCCTCGGCGGACCAGGCATCGATATCGGCCAGCCGGGTCTGTATCTCTGCAATGCGCCCGGCCTCTGTGGCGCTTTCCGCCTCGGCCATCAGCGCGGCGCGCTCGGTGTCGGCGGCCAGCACCGTATCAATCAGGCTTACCTCATTGCCCGGCACCTCTTGGGCCACCCCGCCAATGCGCGCGCCCGCGGGCAGGGTAATGGCGCCACTTTCCAGGCTCAATTCGCCGCGTATCAGCCGAAAGAGCGTGGTTTTCCCCGCGCCATTGCGCCCGATAACGCCCACTTTGTGGCCATCGGGAATCACGGCGCTGGCGCCCTCAAAAAGCGGGCGCCCTTCGACTGCGTAGGTGATATCTGAAATCTTCAACATAGCGCCGCGCATATCGCCTTTTGCCAGTGCTGGAAAGATCCGCCCTTCATCTTGCCAAAAATACTCAAATCCCGCGCGCGCCCAGGCACGGCTTTGGCCAGTTGGGCCTTTCCAACCCTGCCTGCCCATGCTACCAGCGCCGCGATTTCACTCTGGGGCCGCAAGGGGCGGTCTCGCAAACCACAGGAGCCTGCCCGATATGGCCATTCAGCGTACCTTCTCGATCATCAAACCCGATGCCACCAAGCGCAACCTGACCGGCGCCATCAACGCCAAGCTCGAGGCCGCAGGCCTGCGCATCATCGCCCAAAAGCGCATTCACCTGACCAAAGCACAGGCTGGCGTGTTCTATGCCGTGCACGCCCAGCGCCCCTTCTATGACGAGCTGTGCGAATTCATGGCCTCCGAGCCGATCGTGGTGCAGGTGCTGGAAGGCGAAGACGCCATCGCCAAGAACCGCGAAGTAATGGGCGCCACCAACCCCGCCGAAGCGGCCGAGGGCACGATCCGCAAAGAATTTGCGCTCTCCATCGGCGAAAACTCGGTGCATGGCTCGGATGCAGAAGAAACCGCCGCTGTTGAGATTGCGTATTTCTTCTCGGGTCTGGAGCTGGTGGGCTAAGGCCTGCGTTTACGCACACCAATTGCGTCAAGGGCCGCGTCTAATGCAGCGTGGCCCTTTTCTTTTGCACCCACAGTTTGGGCGGCTTTGCCTTTGCCACCCGCCGCGGCCTTCAACGCGTCAAACCGGGCGCGCAGCGCTGTTTTTTCGGCGCCTTGGCAATCGTTCCAGGGCCTGCCTTGCAGCGCCATCACCAGCACGTAATAGCCAATGAAATGCGGGCGCGTGCCATGGGCCAGCAGCAGTGCATAGGCCTGATCTGGCCCCAAGGCGCGCAAGGCATCGGCGCTGTGTATGCCGGCACGGGCGCATTCTGCCTCGAACGCGGGGCCAAGGTTTTTGATGCTGGATACGGGTAGCTGGCTCATGGGCGCCAGCATAGGGCCGCGGGGCGGGGGGCGGCAATGCCAAATCATGGCAGCCATGTGTGGGCGCTGCTGGCCATTGCCACAAAATCGCGCTAAAATGGCGCCAGGTTTTTGGCAATAGGAACACCGCCTTGCGTGATCTCAAAATTCCCCAGCAGCGCCATCCTGAAAAGGCGCACAAGCCCGATAACGCCCAGCCGCGCAAGCCCGACTGGATCCGCGTGAAAGCCCCCACATCCGAGGGCTACAAACGCACCCGCGATATCATGCGCGAAAACAAGCTGGTGACCGTATGCGAAGAGGCAGGCTGCCCCAATGCCGGCGAATGCTGGAGCCAGGGCCACGCCACCATGATGATCATGGGCGA
>CAJXSO010000008.1 GCA_913061505.1 uncultured Lutimaribacter sp. | reverse complement strand
TGGTGTGTAACTATAGAAAATGTACTGCGAACTATGACCCAAATGGAAAGTTATAGCCAAATGGGTGGGGATATATCCGTAGGGATGGGGTGCCTTTACGCTGTCGGGGATATTCACGGGCGTAATGACCTTCTTTTGAAAATCATAAACCTGATCGCCCAAGATATTGGAACTTGCGGCAAAGCGGAACACGCAAGGGTTGTTTTTCTGGGCGATTACATCGATCGCGGTGACGAGAGTAGGGCGGTGATCCATACGCTGCGCCATTGCCAGCAAGAAACTGGCCTAAAGTGCTGTTTTTTATTAGGAAATCACGAAGAGGCGATGCTAGATTTCCTGACAGACCCAATCAAAGGCCGCGCCTGGTTAGACTATGGCGCGGCGCAAACGCTGGCGTCTTACGGCGTGCGGCCCCCGGTGCGCGACTTAGACGAAACCGGCCTGATTGATCTGCGCGACAGGCTGCAATTGGCGATGGGCAGCGATCTAGAGTTTTTCAAATCGTTGCAGCCGTATTTTATCTCGGGCTCTGTCATTTGCACCCATGCTGGGCTGGCGCCAGATGATATAGGGAAATGGAAAAATACCCAAGCCATGGTGTGGGGGCATGGTGATAGTTTATGCGACACCCCAGCGCCGGGTTATTTGTTGGTGCATGGCCATTACGATGCCGCAACCCCCGTTTTATGCCCTGGGCGGGTATGTGTGGATACTGGCGCTTATTACTCGGGTAAGTTAAGTGCTGTGTGCATCCATAATGATTTGAAAATTATCTCGACCTAGTTTCTTAATGACAAAAATAAAACTCACCACCCTTTTACCTGCAGTCGTTTTGTTTGGCCTTTCTGTGGCTGCGTTGATTTCTGTTGTGCGGCAGGCGCCTGCGTTTTCGCCTTCACTGCGCAGTCCCAGCATATTTGGCGATTGGCGTCTGGTTCCTACCGCATCACTTTATGATCATGGGGCTTATTTGCATGATTTGGGCTATGGCTATCTGCGCGCCGATGTGGCGGGTATTTTGCAAAACGCAGGCCCACTTTCTGATGATGCGATATATCAAGCGCGGCTTGCGCGGGCTGTCGAATTATTTGAAGCGTCGCTGCAGCATGCGCCCGCACGTGCGCGTGGGTGGACAAATCTTGCCCTTGCCTATGCTTTATCAGGGCAGGGCCAGCCGGCACTGAATGCATTGCGCCGGTCTTGGGCGCTGTCGGAGAATAGCGCGAAAGAGGCACGCGATCGGGTGTTTATTGTGCGTTTAATTAATCAGCTGGATGGCATTGAATGGCAAACATCAGACGATAGAGATGCCATTCAAAACGATCTTTTGATTTTGGGCCAGATATAGCGGGGGCGTTTAATGGTGCGCTGTGCTGGCAATTGGGTTAGTTTTTAACCCGTGTCGAATAAGATGCTTTATTCCAGCTATAGCGGGCCTTACTTGGGCTGACGTCTGGTTCATTATCAAACACAAGCGCGGCACAGCGTTTTTCATCGCGATCCAGATCCTTTAGGATGTAGCGGATAAAGGCCGCGCGCGTGGCTTTGCCTTTTTCGCGGTCTTCTGCGAAATCTTCCAATTCATCCTGGATGTCTTCGATGACATCTTCGCAAAACTCATCACCGCCTTTGTTTTTATTTTTCGGGCGGATCGGTTTCAAATCGTCGTCGCTGGCGGTGCCAAGCAGCAGCTGCACACCGTTACAGGCCATGCCACGGTCGCCGATTTCATCGCGGATTTCGCGCAAATCACGGTTCGAGATTTTGCCCTTACGGCTGTAATCCTCTAACTCGTCTTTCACGGTGTCAAATGCATCGCGGCAAAAGCGGCTTTCGGCTGCAAGCGGGTTTGCAAGCGCCAGACATGCGGCCGCGCTGATAAAGAACAATCTGTGCATCGGATCCTCCTTTTACTCATACGTGGCCGATAGCCAGCAGTATCGGGTATTTTCGGGCGTTTTCCCAGTATGAAACTGCTTTGGTTGAGTCTTAATTTTATACCTAAACAGTGGGTTTGTTTCGCTTTGGCGCTCAAATGCTGCGCGAAAGAGAGCGCCGTGCCCTTTGGCTCTGTCTGCCTGGGTTTGGGGGGTATTGGGCTGGCGCTGATTCGAATCTGCGTTTTTTACATTGTGGTGGGTGTGATCGCCAATTCGGGCCGGGGAAAAACGATGTGTCAAAATGGGTTTCAAAATCAAAGCCTGAAAACGCAAAACGCCCCGCACTTGGGCGGGGCGTTTGGGTGTTTTCTGCCTGTGGTTTATTTCCCGGCGGGGCCGATCATCATAACCATCTGGCGGCCTTCCATTTTTGGCATGTTTTCAACCTTGCCAATGGCTTGCACGTCTTCGGCAACGCGGTTCAGCAATTCGCGGCCCAAGTTTTGGTGGGCCATTTCGCGGCCGCGGAACCGCAGGGTGATCTTTACCTTGTCGCCCCCTTCGAGGAAGCGGAACACATTGCGCATTTTGACCTCGTAGTCATGCGTATCGGTGTTGGGGCGGAATTTCACCTCTTTCACCTCGATGACTTTTTGCTTTTTGCGCGCCTCGGATTCCCGTTTTTGCTGTTCGTATTTGAACTTGCCGAAATCCATGATTTTGCACACGGGCGGTTCGGCGTTTGGGGAAATCTCGACAAGGTCAAGCCCGGCTTCTTCGGCCATTTCCATGGCGCGGGCAGGGCTGACAACGCCGACATTCTCGCCATCGGCGCCAATCAGGCGAATTTCGTTGGCGCGGATGCGTTCGTTGATGCGCGGGCCGGTTTCACGATTTGGCGGCGCATTATGAGGTCTGCGGGCTATGGTGTTGTTCCTTCGGTTGTGGCTAATAATTGGGTGATTTCGCGGCCAGAACCTAGCCGCGACTGTAAAATTGCGCAAGCGGCAATCGCTGCGCCCCCGTTCAATCGGGCCAGTTTTATGCCATTTTTGCCGCGTTGGGCCGCAATGGGGCGATTAATCGAGAAATGCTTTTTCCACCACGTAATGGGCAGGTTTCGAATTGGCCCCCTCGTCCAGCCCATAGCCTTCTAGCATTTCTTTGATTTCCAGGTTGAAGGCCAGGTTGCCGCACACCATGGCGCGGTCGCACTCGGCTGAAAGGGGCGGCACGCCCAAATCGGCAAACACCGTGCCGTCGCGCATCAGGTCGGTGATGCGGCCCATTTTGGGGCTGTCTTCGCGGGTGGTGGTGGGATAATAGCGCAGCTTTTCGTGAAAGCCCTGGCCTATCAGCTCGGCCAACAGCGGGTCTTGGCGGATGCTGTCGATCAGCGCCGCGCCATAGTGCAGCTCGGCCCGTTCGCGGCAGGTATGGGTGATGATGATCTCGTCGTAATCTTCATATGTTTGCGGATCGCGCAGCAGGCTGGCAAAGGGGGCAAAGCCGGTGCCTGTGGCAAAAAACCAGAGGCGGCGGCCGGGCAGCAATGCGTCATGCACCAATGTGCCCACGGGTTTGGGGCGCAAGATAATCTCGTCGCCCGGCTGAATATGTTGCAAGCGCGAGGTCAGCGGGCCATCTGGCACCTTGATCGAATAAAATTCCAGCTCTTCATCCCAGCTGGGCGAGGCGATGGAATAGGCCCGCAAAAGCGGCTTGCCATTGTCGCCCATCAGGCCGATCATCACAAACTCGCCCGAGCGAAAGCGCAGGCTGGCCGGGCGCGTGACCCGGAACGAGAACAAACGGTCTGTCCAATGTGTCACTTCGGTGACGGTTTGCGCATCGGGCAGGGTGGGGGCCTTTACGGCGGGGCTGGCATCTGTCACTGGGCTATTGTCCGTTGGTCTGTTCTTTGCGCGCAGGCTACACTGGATTTGTTTGCATAACAATGATCTAGATCATATTTGATGCGGGTTCGCCGCGCAATCGCGTTTGATAATCATGGGCCTGCCAGTTGGCGCGAAAAAGCCACTGCTCTTGCGGTTGCCGCGTGGCCAGGCTGGTGGGTATCTCAACCTCGTCAAAGCCCGCGCGCCGCGCCATGGCATATTGATCGGCCAGCACATGCCCGCGCGCGCGCAATCGCCCGCGATAGCCCAACAGCCGCAGCCGCCTGGCCAGCCCAAAGCCGCGCCCATCGGCAAAGCTGTCAAAGGGGATCACCACCAGCTGCAGCGTGGCCAAAAGCGGCAGCAGCGGTTCGGGGGCGGTATCAGGCGGCAGCAGCGCTGCGCTGTGTTCGGCGGTCAGCTCGGCCAGGCTGGCAATGCGCCGGCCGGCCCAAGGATCGGGGCCAAAGCCCGTGTCGGTTACGATGACAGTGTCGTTCATCACGCAGCGCCCTTTCGTTGAATTTTTCCATCTACAATATGAATGCCGCATTCGGTTTTGCCTTGCCCCCGCCAGCGCCCGGCGCGCGGGTCTTCGCCGGCGGCCACGGGGCTGGTGCAGGGCGCACACCCGATCGAGGGGTAGCCGCGCGCCACCAACGGGTGTGGGGGCAGGCGGTTGTTGATGCGATAATCGGCCACATCTACAGGGGCCCAATGCGCCAGCGGGTTGATCTTTAGCCGGCCCTGGCCATCTGGCTCGAAAAATTGCAATTCGGCCCGGGTCTGGCCCTGAAAGCGCTTGCGCCCGGTGATCCAGGCATCAAACGGGGCCAGCGCCGCCTGCAATGGCTGGGTTTTGCGCAGCGCGCAGCAGGCATCGCTGTTGATTTGGTGCAGCGTGTTTTGCGGGTCGGTTTTGGCCAGCTGGGCGGGCATCGCCTGAACGCGCTGCACATTGCTAAGCCCCAGGTGCTGGGCCAGATCCTGTTGGTATTGCAGCGTTTCGGCAAACAGCATCTGCGTGTCGATAAACAGCACCGGCACGCTGCGATCGATCTGCGCCAGCATATGCAACAGCACTGCGCTTTCGGCCCCAAACGAGCTGACCATCGCCACAGGCCCCAGCATCGGGTCTTGCAGGGCATGGCGCAGCACCGCACTGGCGGCATGGTGGCGATACCGCGCATTGAGTGCCGCGGCACGTTCGGCGACCGGGGGGAATGGGGCCTCAAGCGGCATTGGCGTGGCCTTTTTCGCCCGTGTCCGTGCCGTATAGCGCCTCTTTAAAGGGGGCGGCGCCCAGCCGGCGGTAGGCTGCCAAAAACGGCTCGTCTTGATCGCGGCGCAGGGCCAGATAGGCCCGCAACAGCCGCTCTAGCGCGGGTATCAGCGCCTCGGCTGCAAAGCCGGGCCCGGCCCGGTCGCCCAGGCTGGTGGTTTCGCTGCCATCGCCACCAAGGGTGATTTGGTAGTTTTCCACCCCCGCACGATCCAGCCCCAAAATGCCGATATGCCCCACATGGTGGTGCCCGCAGGCGTTGATGCAGCCCGAGATCTTGATCTTGAGCGCGCCAATCTCTTGTTCCAGCCCCAGCTGTTGGAAATGCAGCGCGATATCTTGGGCCACGGGGATAGAGCGGGCCGTGGCCAGGGCGCAATAATCCATGCCGGGGCAGGCAATGATATCGGACAGCAAGCCAATATTTGCCGTGGCCAACCCATGGGCGCGCAATTGGGCGTGCAAGGCGGGCAGATCTGCGCGGTGCACATGGGGCAGGATGACGTTTTGTTCGTGGCTGATGCGCAATTCGTCATGGCCAAAGCGCTGCGCCAAATCGGCCATGGCGCGCATTTGCTGGGCTGTGGCATCGCCCGGTGTTTGGCCATGCGCCTTTAGGCTGATGGTGACGATAGCGTGATCTGCATCGCGGTGGGGGTGCAGGTTGGTATCGGCCCAGGCGCGAAACACCGGATCGCCCTGATAGGCCGCAGCAAAGGGCGCGCTTGATTTTCGCGCCAGCTGGGGCGGTGAGAATTGTGCGCTGATATCGGCCAAGGCCTGCTGATCTGCCCCGCTGAAATGCGGGCGGCGCAGGGCAAATTCGGCCTCGACCATGCTGCGGATGGTGTCTAGCCCGGTTTCGTTCACTGTAATCTTGATACGGGCTTTGTATTTATTATCGCGCCGGCCCAGGTGGTTATAGACCGCCACGATCGCCTCGAGATAGGGCAGCAGATCGTCCTGGGGCAAAAACGGGCGCAGCACTTTGCCCACAACGGGCGTGCGCCCCAGGCCACCGCCCACCACCACCTCGAACCCAGGCTGGCCGTTTTCCAAAACCATCCGCAGGCCAATATCATGGGCGCGTGTCACCGCGCGGTCGTTGGGGCTGCCGGTGATGGCGATCTTGAATTTGCGGGGTAGAAACTGAAACTCAGGATGGTCGGTTGACCATTGGCGGATCAATTCGGCCACGGGCCGTGGATCGGCGATTTCATCGGCACTGGCACCGGCAAAATGATCGGCGGTGATGTTGCGTATGGTGTTGCCGCTGGTTTGGATGGCATGCATGCCCACCGTTGCCAGCGCATCCAACATATCGGGAATATCTTCCAGCGCGGGCCAGTTGAACTGGATGTTCTGGCGCGTGGTGAAATGGCCATAGCCCCGGTCCCAGCGCTCTGCCAGATGGGCCAGCATATGCATCTGCGCGCTGTTTAGCGTGCCATAGGGGATGGCCACGCGCAGCATATAGGCGTGCAATTGCAGATAGACCCCGTTCATCAGGCGCAGGGGCTTGAATTCGTCTTCGCTAAGCGCGCCAGAAATGCGCCGCGCCACCTGCGCGCGAAACTGGGCATTGCGGGCGGCCAGGAAGGCGGTGTCAAATTCGGAATAGCTGTACATGCCGTGCTCCTTAGGTTTGGGGGTGCAGGCCGCGTGCGCGGGCCGATGGGCCGGTGGCGCGAAACGCCTCGCGAAAATGAAGGGCGCGGGGGCCGGTGGGGCCGGGCTGAACGGGCGCCAGATAGGCACCCACCAAAAGATCGGGCTGCGCCTGCGCGCGCTTTAGGGCGGCATCGGCCCGGGCTGCATCGGTGAATACCTGCGCCTGGGCCAGGTCTGCACCCCAGGTATTGCGCGCGCATAGATACACCACATGGCCACGCAACAGGTGGTTCGCGGTCAGCACATGCGGGGCAAACTGGGGGGCATTGCTGGGCTGTTTGGGCTGGGGCATGGGGCACCTCTGGGTGAAAATACTGCCGCTATAATAGGAAATTGTTCTAGTAACTTGCTAGGTATCCCGATAAATAAGGAATTATGTTCCGCCGCGGCCCGGTGTGGGCAACGTGGTTCTGCAAAACAAGAGGTTGGGAAAATGCCGGTTCGTTTGGACGCGACAGATAAGAAAATTCTGCGCGAGATGCAGCGCGATGCGGGCCAGTCTTTGGATGAAATTGCCCGCAAGGTGGGCTCGTCGAAAACGCCGGTTTGGAACCGGATTCGCAAAATGCGCGAGGCGGGCGTGATGGGGGCGCAAACGGTGATCCTTGACGCCGAAAAGCTGGGGTTTGATGCGTGTTTTTTCGTGCTGATCCGCACATCAGAACACGAGGCAGACTGGCAGGCGCGATTCCTGCACGCGCTGCAAAACCGCCCCGAGGTGATGGAGGCGCATCGCCTGGCCGGTGATATCGATTATATTCTCAAGGTGCGCGTGGCCAATGCCCGGGCCTATGATGCCTTTTACCAGGCGCTGATTTCCGAGGTCAAAGTGCATAATGTGACTGCGCTGTTATCGATGGAAGAGATCAAATCAACCACCGCATTGCCGCTGTAACACATGGCCAAGCAGCGCTGGCCAAGGCGCTGAAAAACAGGCAGATTGTGCGCATGCGGGCAGATCGGTTTTTTCCTCGCGCGGCTTTTGCGCTTTATCTGGTGGTGGTGGCTGGGGCCGCCGCTGCGGTATGGAGCTATGGCTATTTGCGCGCACTCGATCAATTGGCGCAGCGCGGCGAGGCCGATTTGTCATTGGCCGCCGATCGCCTGACGGGCCAGTTGCAGCTTTATCAGCAAATGGCCGTTTTGATGGCGGATCACCCGGCCTTGATGGGCCAGGGGGCGCAGGCGCTGTTGCAGGCGGCCGCCGATAAAACCGCGGCCTTGGATATGATGTTGGTCAACCGCCAGGGCCGTGTCTTGGCCAGCGCCAATGGCATTATCGGGCCCGATGTGGCGCAAACCCGCTATTTTCAGCGCGCCATGCAGGGCGCGCTGGGCGAGGCGCATGGGGTGATTGGCGATGCCGCCTTGCGCGCCTATTATTTTGCCGCGCCGCGTTTTGACGCCAGCGGTGCGGTCTCGGGGGCGCTGATTGTTGTGGCTAATATCGACCGGGTCGAGGCCGAATGGCGCGGTGGGCGCCCGGTGGTGTTTTTCACCGACCGCAGCGGCGAGGTGTTTATCTCGAACCGCTCCGAGCTGCTGTTTTGGCGCCAAGAGGGGCAGGGGCTGCGCCCGCACCAAGACAGCACATTAGATTTCGAACTGCGCCAGGTGGGCCCGCATGATATTTGGGTGGAAAACTGGTCGCCCTATGTGCCGGGCCATGCGCTGCACCTGCAACGCGATCTGCCGGTGATTGGGATGGTGGCGCAGGCGCTGATCGATGTCAGCCCGGCGCGGCGCTTGGCTGCGTTGCAAGCGGCGGCACTGGCGGCGCTTTTGATGGCCTTTGGCGTGCTGCTGTTTTGGCTGACAGGCCGGCGGCGGGTTTTGGCGCAGGCCAATGCCCGGCTGGAGGGGCGGGTGGCCGAACGCACGGCAGAGCTAAGCGAAACCAATGCGCAGCTTTTGCGCGAGGTGGCAGAACGGATCGCGGCCGAAGCGGCGCTGAAAAAGGCGCAAAGCGATTTGGTGCAGGCGGGCAAGCTTTCGGCGCTTGGGCAAATGAGCGCGGGCATCAGCCACGAATTGAACCAGCCTTTGATGGCCATTCAGCAATATGCCGAAAATGGTGCGATGGTGTTAGAGCGCGGCAAGCCCGAGCTGGCTGCCGAAAACTTGGGCCGCATATCGGCCTTGGCCGCGCGGGCGGCGCGGATCATCAAAAACCTGCGCGCCTTTGCCCGCAACGAGGCCGAACCGATGGGCCGGGTCGATATCGTGGCGGTGGTGGAAACGGCGCTTGATTTGCTGGCGCCGCGCCTGCGCCAAGACGGCATTTTGGTCAATTGGCATCGCCCCTCGGGGCCCATATGGGTGCGCGGGGGCGAGGTGCGGCTGGGCCAGGTGCTGGTGAATTTGCTGGGCAATGCCGCCGATGCCATGGCCGATGCCACGCAGCGGCGCATTACAATCTTGGTCGAGGCCGGCAGCCCCGTGCGGTTGCGTATCGCAGATACCGGCCCCGGCATCGAAGAGCCCGATAAAATCTTTGACCCGTTTTACACCACCAAGGCCGTGGGGGCGGCGCAAGGCATGGGGTTGGGCCTGTCTATTTCTTATGGTTTGGTGCAAAGCTTTGGGGGGAAAATCCGTGGTGCCAACGGCCCTGAGGGGGCAGAATTCACGGTAGAGCTAGAGCCATGGAACGAGGAACAAGCGGCATGAGCCTGCATAAGGTTTTGGTGGTTGATGATGATGCCGCCGTGCGGGGCGCCTTGGTGCAAACGCTGGAATTGGGCAATTTGCAGCCCATTGCCGCGGGCAGTTTCATCGAGGCGAAAGATCACATCAGCGCCAGTTTCGATGGCGTAATCTTGTCAGATATCCGCATGCCGGGGCGCGATGGGTTTCATCTGTTAAGCTTTGCACAGGGCATTGATGCCGAATTGCCGGTGATCTTGCTGACCGGCGAGGGCGATATCCCCATGGCGGTGCGTGCCATGGGGCAGGGCGCCTTTGGGTTTTTGGAAAAGCCATGCCCGGCCAATGATCTGCTGGCCGAGGTCGAACGGGCGCTGAAAACCCGGGCCCTGGTATTGGAAAACCGCCTGTTGAAAGCCCAGCTCGAGGCAGGTGATCCCGCAGCGCGGCTGCTTTTTGGCACCTCGTCACAGGCCGATGATTTACGCGCACGGGTGCGTATGGTGGCCCAAACCCAGGCCGAGGTTTTGGTCTGCGGCCCACCCGGCAGCGGCATATCAAAAGTGGCCGAGGTGGTGCATCTGTGCTCGGCCCATGCCAAGGGCCCGTTTGTCAAACGCGCGGCAGCAGGGCTTGACCCGGAAACATTTGCAGATGCCTGCCTGCATGCGGCTGGCGGTGCGCTGTTTTTGGATGAATTGGCCAATCTGCCGCCCGAAACCCAGTTTCACGTGCTCGATCGGCTCGAGGCGGGCCTGCAAACCCGGCTGATTGCCGGGGCCAGCACCGATCTAGAGCAGGCCGTGGCCGATGGCCGGGTGATGCCCGATCTGTTTTATCGCCTCGATGTGATGCGCGTGCGCATTCCTGCTTTGGCCGAACGCCCCGAGGATATTCCCGTGCTCTTTCGCCATTACGTGGCCCAAGCCTGTGAACAGGCGGGGCTAAGGGCGCCGGAAATTACGCCGCAGGTGATTGCCGGGCTGATGGCGCGCGATTGGCCGGGCAATGCGCGCGCATTGATGAGCGCGGCCATGCGTTTTGCCCTTGGGCTGGCGGTCGAGCAAGACCGCGCCGATACCGATCTGGGCCTGGCCGATCAAATGGCGCGGGTCGAACGCTCGCTTTTGATTGCCGCGCTCAGCCGGGCCGAGGGGCGCGCCGCAGTGGCGGCCGAGCGGCTGAAGCTGCCGCGCAAAACCTTTTACGATAAATTGGCGCGCTATGGGCTGCGGCCCGACGATTTTCGCTAGGCCCCCTGCGCCGCTATGTCGCCCGGGTGCGCGGCGCATATGGTGCTTTTCCGCCGCGCAAACATGGGTTAAGCCCAGTGCCATGGAATTAATCGTGCGCGATCTTGCTGTGGCCCGTGGGGGTGTGCCGGTGCTGGAAGGTGTCGGTTTTCAGCTATCGGCCGGTGCGGCGCTGGTTCTGCGCGGGCCCAATGGGGCGGGCAAAACCACGCTGTTGCGCACCTTGGCCGGGCTGCAGCCGCCTTTGGCGGGCCATATCGGGCTGGACCGCGATGCGATGGCCTATGCCGGCCATGCCGATGGTATAAAAGCCACGTTAAGCGTGCAGGAAAACCTGGAATTTTGGGCGCGCGTGTTTGGCACGCAGGGCGTTCAGCCGGCGCTCGAGGCGTTTAACCTACAGCCCTTGGCAGCGCGTGCGGCGGGCAATCTATCGGCGGGGCAAAAACGGCGTCTGGGCCTGGCGCGTATGGTGGTAACAGGGCGCCCGGTGTGGGTGCTGGACGAGCCGACCGTATCGCTTGATGTGGATGCGGTGGCCATGTTTGCCAGCGCTGTGCGCGCGCATTTGGCCCAAGGTGGCATGGCCCTGTTGGCCACCCATATCGATTTGGGCCTGGCCGAAGCGCAGGTGCTGGATGTGGCGCCGTTTCGTGCCCGCCCGCCTAGCCCAGACGATTTTGATGGGGCTTTCTTGTGATTGCTTTGCTGATCCGCGATTTGAAACTGGGCACCCGCGCCGGCGGTGGCTTTGGCCTGGGGTTGTCGTTTTTTCTGATCGTTGTGGTTTTGGTGCCCTTTGGCGTTGGCCCCGAGATGGGGCAGCTTTCGGCGATTGCGCCGGGCATTTTATGGGTGGGGGCGCTGCTGGCCTGCCTGCTGTCGTTGGATCGCATTTTTGCCCTCGATTGGGAGGATGGTAGCCTTGATCTGCTGGCCACCAGCCCCCTGCCGATGGAGGGGGTGGCCAGCGTTAAGGCGCTGGCGCATTGGCTGACCACCGGCTTGCCCTTGGTGCTGGCAGCCCCTGTGCTGGGGGTGCTGTTGAACCTGCCTCAGGCGGGTATTTGGCCGCTGATCTGGTCGCTGGGCCTGGGCACGCCGGCCCTGTCGGTGATCGGCACATTTGGCGCGGCGCTGACCGTTGGGTTAAAGCGCGGCGGTTTGTTGCTGTCGCTTCTGGTTTTGCCGCTATACGTGCCTACATTGATTTTCGGCGCCGAGGTGGCACGCCGGGGCGCGATGGGTATGGAGATCGCAACCCCGCTATTGATGCTGGCGGGTATCACCTGCGGCACGATCGCGCTTTTGCCTTTTGCATCGGCTGCGGTACTAAGGGTGAACCTGCGCTGAGGGGATGGAAATATCATGCCGCCCGGCATGATCTGGAGGGAATTTATGGCGTCGATCTGGGAATATGCAAACCCCAAGAAATTTATCGAAACCACCGATAGGCTGCTGCCTTGGTTAAGCGTTACGGCGTTGCTGTGTTTGGTGGTGGGCCTGGTTTGGGGGTTTTTCTTTACGCCTGATGATTACAAGCAAGGCTCGACCGTAAAAATCATTTATCTGCATGTGCCCGCCGCGCTGATGGCGATCAATGCCTGGATGATGATGCTGGTGGCCTCGCTGATCTGGATCGTGCGGCGCCATCATGTATCGGCACTGGCCGCCCGCGCCGCAGCCCCCGTGGGGGCTATGATGACGGTGATTGCGCTGGCCACAGGGGCCATTTGGGGCCAGCCGATGTGGGGCACGTGGTGGGCCTGGGACCCGCGGCTGACATCGTTTTTGATCCTGTTTTTGTTCTACCTGGGCTATATGGCGCTGTGGTCGGCCATCGAAAACGACGATACTGCCGCCGATTTAACCTCGGTTTTGTGCATTGTCGGGTCTGTCTTTGCCGTGCTCAGCCGCTATGCGGTGAATTTTTGGAACCAGGGCCTGCATCAGGGGGCCTCGCTGTCGTTGGACAAAGAGGAAAACGTGGCTGATGTCTTCTACCACCCGCTGTTGGTGTCGATCGCGGGGTTTGTGTTGTTGTTTGTGGCGCTGGTGTTTTTGCGCACGCAAACGGAAATTCGTGCGCGCCGCATGCGCGCGTTGATCGCACGGGAGCGGTTGCAATGATGCCAGATTTGGGAAAATACGCGCAGGCGGTTTTGTCGTCTTATGCCGTGTCGATTGCGTTGTTGGTTGTGCTGGTGGCCATGTCGGTATGGCGCGCGCGCAAGACGCGCCGCGAATTGACCGATATCGAACAGCGGGTGCGCCGCGATGGCTAAGTTCAGCCCCCTGATGATGGCGCCGCCGGTGATTTTTGCCGGGCTTGCGCTGATGTTTGGCCTGGCCATGATGCGCGATGATCCAGATGCGCTGCCCACAGCGCTGGCGGGCAAACCGGCGCCTGCTGTGCAGCTGCAGCCCTTGGGCCAAAAACAGCCTTTCCAAGATGCCAGCCTGCGCGACGGGCAGGTGAAACTGGTCAATTTCTGGGCCAGCTGGTGTGCGCCCTGCCGCGTTGAGCACCCCAATCTGGAACAAATGGCGCAGTCTGGCATTCCGATTTTGGGGGTGAATTACAAAGACAAACCCGAAGCTGCGCTGAAATTCCTGGCCGAGCTGGGCAACCCCTATGCCGCACTTGGCGCCGATCCCGAGGGGCGCATGGCCATCAACTGGGGCGTCTATGGCGTGCCGGAAACCTATGTGGTGGATGGGCAGGGCAATATTATCATGCGCCACGCGGGCCCCATTACCCAGCGCACCGTGACCGATACATTGCTGCCAGCCATTCAGGCCGCGCAAGCGAAATAACCCCAGCGCAAGCGATGGCACGGCAAGAAAAAAGGCGCCCCGAGAGGCGCCTTTTTCATGCTCTGTCGCAGCCGCTTACGAGGCTTTGGCCAGGTTGCGCAGCACGTAATGCAGCACGCCGCCGTTTTCGATATATTCGATCTCGGGCGCGGTATCGATGCGGCATTTCACATCAATCACCTTGGTGGTGCCATCGGGATAGGTGATGGTGGCCTGTAGCACCTGCAGCGGTTTCACGCTGTCCAGCCCATCGATGCTGACGGTTTCCGCACCTGTCAGCCCCAGCGATTTGCGCGTGTCACCGCCGGTGAATTCAAAGGGAATGACCCCCATGCCCACCAGGTTCGAGCGGTGAATACGCTCGAACGATTCAGCAATCACCGCTTTCACGCCCAGCAACGCCGTGCCCTTTGCCGCCCAGTCGCGCGACGAGCCGGCGCCATATTCGATGCCTGCAAAAATCACCAATGGGGTGCCATTGGCCTGATGCGCCATCGAGGCGTCATAGATCGAGGTTTGCGCGCCATCTGGCCCTTTGGTGTAGCCGCCTTCAACCCCATCCAGCATTTCGTTTTTGATGCGGATATTGGCAAATGTGCCGCGCATCATCACGTGGTGATTGCCGCGGCGCGAGCCGTAGCTGTTGAAATCCTGCACCGGCACTTGGCGGTCGCTCAGGTATTGCCCAGCCGGGGTGGTTGCCTTGAACGACCCTGCGGGCGAGATGTGATCGGTGGTGATCATATCGCCCAAGATGGCCAGCACTTTGGCGTCTTTGATATTGCTGATCGCGCCTTTCTCGGTGCCCATGCCCTGGAAATAGGGCGGGTTGGCGATATAGGTCGAGGTGGGCGGCCAATCGTAGGTTTCGCTGTCGGTTGTTTCTACCGCCTGCCAGCGTTCGTCGCCTTTGAACACATCGGCGTATTTTTTCAAAAACGCCTCGCGTGTCACCACGGCATCGACCAGATCTGCGATCTCTTTGTTGGTGGGCCAGATGTCTTTGAGATAGACATCATTGCCATCCTTATCGGTGCCAATCGGCTCGGATGTCAGGTCGATATTCATATCGCCTGCAATCGCATAGGCCACCACCAGCGGCGGCGAGGCCAGATAGTTGGCGCGCACATCGGGGGAAATGCGCCCCTCGAAGTTGCGGTTGCCCGACAACACAGCCGTGGCCACCAGATCGCCTTCGTTGATTGCAGCCGAAATTTCAGGCTGCAGCGGGCCCGAGTTGCCGATGCAGGTGGTGCAGCCATAGCCCACCAGGTTAAAGCCGATGGCGTCTAGATCCTCTTGCAGGCCAGCCGCTTGCAGATATTCGGTGACAACCTGCGATCCGGGCGCCAGCGAGGTTTTGACCCAAGGCTTGCGGTCCAGCCCCAGCGCGCGGGCTTTGCGCGCCACCAGGCCCGCGCCGATCAGCACATAGGGGTTCGAGGTGTTGGTGCATGATGTGATCGACGCAATCACAACCTTGCCCGAAGACATTGTATAGTCTTCGCCCGCAACAGGCACTTCTTTGCCCTGTTCCCGTTTGAAATTGGTTTCCATCTCGTTGGCAAACGCCTGTTTGGCGCTGGTCAGCGGCAGGTAGTCTTGGGGGCGTTTGGGGCCGGAAATGGCGGGCACGATTGTGCCCATATCCAGATGCAGCGTCGAGGAATAGATCGGCGCGTAATCCGCACCGCGCCAGAACCCGTTTTCTTTTGCATAGGCCTCAACCAGGGCCACGCGGGCCTCGTCGCGGCCGGTTTGGCGCAGATAGCGCAGGGTTTCATCATCGATCGGGAAAAAGCCGCAGGTGGCGCCATATTCCGGGGCCATATTGGCGATGGTCGAACGCTGCGCCAGCGGCAGCTTATCCAGGCCCTCGCCGTAGAATTCGACGAACTTGCCCACAACGCCGTGTTTGCGCAGCATTTCCACAACTTTCAGCACCAAATCGGTGCCTGTGGTGCCCTCGACCATTTCGCCCGTCAGCTCGAAACCCACAACTTCGGGAATCAGCATCGAAATCGGCTGGCCCAGCATGGCCGCTTCGGCCTCGATGCCGCCCACGCCCCAGCCCAGCACGGCCAGGCCGTTGACCATGGTTGTGTGGCTGTCGGTGCCCACCAGCGTGTCGGGGTAGGCCACGGTTTCGCCGTTCTGGTCGGTATCGCTCCAGACGGTTTGGGCCAGATATTCCACGTTCACCTGGTGGCAGATGCCGGTGCCGGGGGGCACAACGCGGAAATTGTCAAAGGCGTTTTGGCCCCATTTCAGGAACTGATAGCGCTCCATGTTGCGCTGGTATTCCAGATCAACGTTTTTCTGAAAGGCGCGCGGGTTGCCGAACTCGTCGATCATGACCGAATGGTCGATGACCAGATCAACAGGCACCAAGGGGTTGATTTTCTTTGGGTTTCCGCCCAGTGCCTTGATGCCGTCGCGCATGGCGGCCAGGTCAACCACGGCGGGCACGCCGGTGAAATCTTGCATCAACACGCGGGCCGGGCGATAGGCAATCTCGCGCGGGTTGTTGCCGCCTTGCTTGGCCCAATCGCCAAAGGCCTTGATATCGTCAACCGATACGGAGAACCCGCCATCCTCAAAACGCAGCAGGTTTTCCAGCACCACTTTCAGCGCGGCCGGCAGGCGGCTGAAATCGCCAAGCCCTGCGGCTTGGGCGGCGGGAATCGAGTAATAAGCAATGCTTTGGTCGCCAACCTGCAGCGTCTTGCGGGTTTTGGCGGTGTCCTGTCCGACTGTAATGGGCATAGGGGCCTCCGTGATGTGCGGATGTGGATTTCTGGCCTGCTTCTGCCGTATCCTGACACGGCGATCAAGGGGGCAGGTGACAAATTGTATACCGTTGCACACAAAAAATGCAGCAACTTGTCTGCATCACCTTGTCTCGCAATTCCTTGATTGGTTATTTCAGCCCGCAGGCCGTACACCTGATGGGCAAGATTCGATAAGAAAGGCCAAAATGCGTTTGCTCAAAGCCCTTGTTACAGCCGCCGCATTTTTGGGTGGTAGCGCGGCCACAGCCCAACAAATGCCTGTGGTGGTCGAATTATTCACCTCGCAGGGCTGCTCGGCCTGCCCACCGGCCGATGCTTTCATGCAAGAGCTGGCCAAAGAACCGGGCGTTCTGGCGCTGGCGTTGCATGTGGATTACTGGGATTACATCGGCTGGAAAGACCAATTTGCCCAGCCGCAATTCACCGCGCGGCAAAAGGCCTATGCCCGTGTGGCCGGCCAGCGCAGCGTGTACACACCGCAAATGATCGTTGATGGCCAAGACCATGTTGTTGGCACCCATATCACCGACGTGGTGCGCCTGCTGCGCGCCCATGCCGAACGCCCGCGCAGCCTGGCCCTAAAGGCGGTGCGCCAAGGCAATGATGTGCAGATCGATCTGCGCCCAACGGGCCCTGTTGCTGGGGCAATGGCGGTGCAGCTGGTGCGCTATCGCCCCGATGCGGTGGTGGATATTGCCCGTGGCGAAAACGCCGGCAAGCGGGTGCACTATGTCAATATCGTCAGCGATTGGACGTTGCTGGCCGAATGGGACGGGCGCGCGCCCTTGGCGATCACGCAGCCGGTATCGGGCGATTTGCCCGCAGCGGTGATCGTGCAAACCATCACGCCCAAGGGGCCAGGGCAGATCGAGGCCGCAGCGCTTTTGCCTTAACGCACGTTTTTCCAGCGGCGATGGATCCAAAACCATTGGCCCATATGCTGGCGCACCAGGCTTTCCAGCTGGGCATTTACCGCCTGGGTCATGGTCACAGCATCGCTATGGGGCACAGGCGGCTCTAGGCGGATCACAAAATCTAGCCCGTTGTCCTGGCGGATGGCAAAGGTTGGGATCAACACAGCATCATATTTCAGCGCCATTTCAGCGGTGGCCAGCGATGTCATGGCGGGTTTGCCAAAAAAGGGCATGGCCACGCCATTGCCGAAATACACATCGCTTAAAATGCCCAATACCCCGCCCGCGCGCAGGTGTTTGACCATTTGCACCATGCCGCGGCGGCCCTGTTCGAACAGGGGTTGGCCGATTTTGCCGATCGAGCGCACGTAATGGGGGTTGAAATAGGGGTTGTTCATCCGCCGATAGAGCGCGCCCATATTATGGCCACGCGCGCTGAGCGCGGCGCGCGCCACGTCGTAATTGCCAAAATGGGCTGTCACCAAAATCACCGGCCGGCCTTGGGCGCGGGCCTGTTCCAGCGCGTCCAATCCGGGCCCCTCGATGGGGCTGTCTTTGACGCGGGCCACAAAATCGCTGCCCGAATAAATCTCGATCAAGGTGCGGCCGGCGTTATTGGGCACCGCGCGCGCCAGTCGCTCGACCTCGGTTTTGGGCAGCTCGGGGCAGACATGGGCCAGATTGGCCCGCACGCGCGCCCGCCAGCCCGCGACAGGCGCAATCACCTGCGCGGCCAACCAGCCCATCAAGGCCACCCGGCGCGGATAGGGCAGGGCAAAAAGCAGGGCAAAAATACTGCGCAGCGCAAGGTTTTCTAGGAAATACCGCGCGTTCCTGCGGGCTTTGGCCATGGCGGAGGGCTGTTTTTTCATTCGCTCTTATGCTGCGCTTTGCCAAAAGTTTCGCGATGCCAGACATAAATGCCCGCCACCACGATCACAAGCGCCCCTATGATTGTCCAAAAATCTGGAAACTCGTTAAAGAAAACTATGCCCCAAAGCGTGGCAAAGATCAGCCCTGTATAGGCAAAAGGCGCCAGCATGCCCGCCTCGCCCAATGACAGGGCCTTGATCAGGCACAATTGCGATGTGGTGCCAAAAAGCGCAAGCAGCGCCATCAATGCCCAGCCCTTTGGCCCCGGTGCCACCCAGAAAAACGGCACGATCACCGAAAACACCACAGCCCCAAACAAGGCTGTGTAAAGCAGCGATGTCCAAGGGTCTTCGTTGCGCCCGACAAACCGCGTGGCGATGTTATAGGCCGAATAGCTGATCGCGGCGATCAAGGGCAGCAGGGCGTAGGTGGAAAACACATCCGATCCCGGCCGGATGATGATCAAGGCACCGATAAGCGAGGCGCCAATGGCTAATGCCCGGCGCGGGCCAATCCGCTCGCCCAGGAAAATTGCCGCCCCCAATGTGATCAAGACCGGGTTGATATCCATGATGGCAGTGGCTTCGGCCAGGCCGATATTGGCCACGCCAAAGAAAAAGAAAGTGGTGCCAAACATCAAGAAAACCGAGCGGGCCAATTGCAGCTTGGGATAGCGCGTGCGCGCCACCTGCCGCAGCCGCGGGGCCACGATGGCCAGCACCACCAGCGATTGCCCGGCATAGCGCGCCCATATCGCAGGCACGGTGCCCACAACCTGTGCCATTTCCTTGGCTGTGGCATCCATGGCGCTAAACAGCACCATCGCGCCGATCATCAGCACTATGGCCTGGCCGTTTTGTGACAGGCGGCTCATCGGCGGGGCGTGGGGAAAAGATAAATCATGCCCCCGGTTTAGGCCGATGTGCTGGCCCTGTCTATATGGCTTGGCCGGGCTTAGGGCTGGGCCAATTCGGGGGGGTGCAGGGCAATGTCGCCCCCTTCTTCCAGTTGCCGGGTGGCCGCGATGATGGCGTTTTGCGCCTCTTCGCCGTGGGTGTCTGGGATAGTGCCACGCTCGGCCATTTCTTCGCGCACAGCCTCGGCCATGCGGCGCGAGAGGCCCGCCAGCAGAAACTCTGCGCTGTCAGCGTCGGCCCCCCCCGTTTGCACGCCATATTGCAGCGCCACCACCAAAGTGGGTTGATCCACCTCGCGTAAAACGCGCGCCACAGCGTTTTCGGGCAGGCGCTGGCGCAAATCGGCAAAAGTCAGGATCGATTGGCGCACTTCGGCGGCAAAATGGGCATCTGCGGCCTCGATCTGCTGCAACAGCGCATCGCGGGTGGCGGCGGGTGACATATTCAGCATGGCGCCAACCCGGCGGCTGGGGGTTTCTGTAAAGGCGGTATCGGGGGTATCTTGCAGCTGTTCGGCCAAGGCCGCGCCAATGCGCGCCACGGCATCGGCGCGAATGCCTGCGGTGCGCGAAATCGACAAGGTCAGCGCCCGGGCCTGATCGCCTGGAAGCTGGCTTAGCAGGTTGGCGGCTTTGCGGGTGTCTAATTTCGACAGCAGCACGGCAGATACCTCGGGCGCCTCGCGGTTGATGATTTCGAGCAAGCTGGCCGGTTCAAGCGCACGAATTTTTTCCCACGGGTCTGTGGCCTTTTGCAGCCCGGCATCCAGGCGCAGTTTTTCGGCCGCTTCTGGCGCCAGTTTGCCATCCATATCTTGCAGTGCCGCCATCAGGCCGCGGGGAAAGGACAGGCCGAACTGTTCCAGATCGCCGGCAAATTCCTGAATCACCTCGGCCAATGTGGCGCGGTCTATGCTGCGCATCGCCCCCATTTGCCGGGTCAGGCTGTCTTGGTGGTGGGGGGGCAGATGGGCCAGCTCCAACGGCGCGCCTTCGCTGATCAAAAACCGCACCACGATGGCGGCTTTTTGCCGGCGCGTCAGTTTGGATGTTGCGCCGCCTGTGCTGTTGGCGGCGTTGCTGGCGGGCTGGCCGGGCGGGTGCTGGCCTGCGGGCGCCATGCGTTGCGCTGGGGTGATCTGTGCGATTGCGGAAAGCTCTGCCATCTTGGGCCCCTTGATAGATGCTTGGGGCACTATGGGATGGCAGAGGTAAATTTTCGTCTAATGCTTTAGCTGCTGACCTGTTTGGTGCAGCTGCCGGTTTGGGCATCCCATACCATGCCTTCGGCGCAAGACATGGCTTGGTGCGATTTGTCCGAACACATCGCTTGGGCAAGCGCTGGGAAGCTGGCCAGGGCCAGAACGGCAAGTGCTGTCTTCATTCTTGATCCTCCGGTTGAACAATGGGTCAAGACTAGCATGAAATTTGTTGTCTCAAAAAAACATTTGGGCGCCCGGGGGCGCCCAATGCCAAAATTGTGATCAAACGGGCTGAAAATCAGCCGTTTTCAGCGGGTGCCGCCGGTTTTGGGGCGCTTTTGCCGCTCAATGGGTCGTCTTGGCGCTGAACCGAGCCTTCGAAATGGGCGCCCGATTCAATGGCGATGGTTTTGTGGATGATGTCGCCCTCGACCCGTGCGGTCGAGCTCAGGCGCACTTTCAACCCGCGCACGCGGCCCACGATACGGCCGTTGATCACCACATCATCGGCCACAACCTCGCCCTTGATGGTGGCGGTTTCGCCGATGGTCAGCAGATGGGCGCGGATATCGCCCTCGACCGAGCCCTCGACCTGAATATCGCCGGTGGTTTTGATATTGCCGGTGATATGCAGATCAGACGACAGCACCGAGGCGGCCGGTTTCGGCTTGGGGGTGCTGGCCTTGAAATCGGTCATGGGCTTGGCCGCCGCGCTATCGGCGGCTGCGGGGGTGGGTGTTTCGGTGGCCTTGGGGCCGGGATCGTTGATCTTGCTTTTAGAAAACATCGTTTGCAGCCTTGATATAGATCATGGGATTTACAGCTTTGCCACCGACACGCACTTCGTAGTGGAGATGGGGGCCGGTCACACGTCCAGAGGCACCCATATCACCAATACGTTCGCCACGCGATACCCTTTGTCCTACTTTCACGCGGATTTTGGACAGATGGGCATAGCGTGTTTCAATGCCGAATTCATGTTTGATTTTCACCAAACGGCCATAGCCAGAAAGCCAGCCGGCATGGGTGACCACACCATCGGCCGTGGCATAGAGGGGGGTTCCTACAGGGCCTGCAAAATCGACCCCACTATGCATCCGGCGCCCGCCTGTCTTTGGATCGCGGCGGTAGCCGTATCCGCTGGTAAAGCGGTAGCTGGATTTAACCGGTATCGCAAAAGGCGCGGCCTGTGCGGCGATACGGTAAAGGTTTAGCCTGTCCATCTGGTCCAGCAGGCGGTTGGCGCGTTCTGTGGCCTCGCTTGGCAGCTCGCCCCGGGTTGACAGGGCGATGGGTGTCAGCGGGCCGCCTTGGCCAGAATAGCCGCGCTTGACCTGTTCGATCAGGCGATCGGTGTTCATGCCTGCTTTGCGAAACATCCGGTCCAGGGGCGCCACGGAAATGGCCATGGCCTCTTCCAGCTGGCGAAAGATTGCTTCGTTTTGCTCCTGCATCGTGATGATTTTTTGTGCCATTGTTTCGGCATCAACCAGCGCGGTTTGCGCGTTGCTGCGGATCTGGTCACGCTCGGCGGCGGTGCTGGCCAGCGCCTCGACAACCAACCCCAGTGTATCTTCGGCCACGGGCAGGGCGGCCAGGCCGGTGGTGGTGCCATTTTGGCTGTCGTCTTCGGCCTGCAGCTGCGCCAGTTCGGCGCCCAAGTCATCGCGCTCTTTCATCGTGCGGCGCAGGGTGGATTGGATAACCTCGATACCTGTTTCCAGCTCGCGGCGCCGGGTTTCCGAGGCCAAAAGCTGTGATTGCATCAGCGAGATCTGCTCGAGCGCGGAATTAAAGCGCTGCTGGGCGGCCAGGGCCTCGGCTGCGCGGGCATCGCGTTCGGAGGAGAGGAAATTCAACCGCTCTTCATACATGCGCTGATCGCGCTTGGCCTGTTCGCGGAAATTGCCCGCGCCAATCGAATCCATCAGCAAAATCGAGGTTGCAATGATCGACCACGCCATCACCAGGGCTGCGCCGGTGAAACCGATCAGCTGCACATGTGGGCGCAGGCGGATGAAGCGTGTGTCTACTTCGGAGCGCAGGAATACGCGGCGTTCTGGAAACCAACGTTCAAGAAACGCGTGTGTCTTGATGGCAAGGCGTGATCGCACGAACCATTCCTTTTTGCTGTTACCCCCAAACACCGGCCTAAGCGGTGCCTCGCAAAAGCTGTTAACCCCCCGTTAATTAAGACGCAACATTTTTGGCCCAAGGGGGGCGATTTCTGCCGGTAGGGGGGGCTATGTGGCGAAAACCTGCCGATTGCAGCGCTTAGGGCGTGGGCATGCGCACATGGGCCGGGGGCGTTTCATCGGCCAAAGGCCAATAAAAATCGGGGGGCAGGCCAGCTTCGGCGCGTTTTTCTTCGTTGAAGGGCGCTTTCAATGCACCATGGAAATAGCGCTGAACAAGATCGTGGAACACATCACGCGGGTCCAGGTTGTCGCGCCCGCATAGAAAGTGAAACCATTTCGAGCCATAGGCCACATGCGCCACCTCTTCGGCATAGATCACATTCAGTGCCTCGACCGCCTGCGCCACGCCACCGCGCTGGAAATGCGCAATCATTCCCGGGGTTACATCAAGGCCCCGCGCCTCGAGAACCATGGGCACAACCGCCAGCCGCGCCAGCAAATCATCGCGCGTATCTTCGGCCGCGCGCCACATGCCCGCATGGGCCGGTAAATCGCCATAGGCTGCGCCCAATGCCTCAAGACAGTCGCATATCAGGTTGAAATGTTTGGATTCTTCCTGCGCAGATTTCACCCAATCATCGTAAAAGCCAATCGGCATGGGCACATGGCCAAACCGTGCCACGATATCCCAATGCAGATCGACCGCGTTCAATTCGATATGGGCCACCGCATGCAGCATGGCGATGCGCCCGGCGGGGCTGCCGGGCTTGCGCTTTGGCACATCGCGCGGGTCTAGCAGCTCGGGCCGGACGGGGCGTGCGGGGCGCAAAGGCGGGGTGGCTTGGCCCACCTGAATGGGGCTGCCCGCGGCGCGGGCGGCAAACCAGGCTTCGGCATGGCGCTGGGACAGTGCGGTTTTTTCGCGGCCATCGGCGGTGCACAGCACCTCGCAGGCCATTTGGGTTAATGTTTGCGCCATCTGTGTCCCTATCTTGCCTTGCTGCCTTGCCGCGCGCCCTAGCGCCCTAACACCCGCGCTTAAAGCGCCTTTACCGCCTCAAGCACCGCCTCGGCGTGGCCTGCCACTTTGACCTTGGGCCAGATCTGGGCAATTTTGCCATCTGCGCCGATCAAAACCGTTGTCCGCTCGATCCCCATATAGGTTTTGCCATACATCGATTTTTCTTTCCAAACGCCATAGTCTTCGCAGGTGGTTGTGCCCTCGTCTGACAGCAGTGGCACGGTTAGCCCATGTTTGGCGCGAAACTTGTCGTGTTTTGCCACACTGTCTTTCGAGATGCCAAAAACATGCACGCCAAGCGCCTGAAACTGCGGATAAAGATCTGAAAACGCGATGCTTTCCTTGGTGCAGCCCGATGTATCGTCTTTGGGATAAAAGAACAAAACCACCGGCGCGCCGGCCAGCTCGGCCAAGCTGACGCTGCCGCCACCATCGCGCGGCAGGGTGAATTCGGGTGCAGTATCGTTTACATTTGGCATTTACGGTTTCCCCTCGAATTGCAATCGTGCATTCCATATTAGGGCGGTCGGAACAAGAATAAAGGCATGGTGGCGCAAGGTGCAGCCCGAGCAAAACAGCCAAACCCCAAAGGCGCCGAACCCCCGGCGCAATAGCCCTATGCGCGTATGGGCGCTGCGGGTGCTGGGGGCGGTGTTGGCGGGCACGCTGGCCTTGGGGCTGGGGGTGATCTTGTGGCTGGGCCAGCGCGATGTGCCCGCCCCGGAATGGCTGCGCCTGCGGATCGAGGGCGCAATCAACGCCCAGGTTCAGGGCCAAAGCCTGCAGTTTGGGCAGATGTTTTTGCATCTTGATCAAGGGTTTGCGCTGCAGCTGCGCCTGCAAGATCTGGGCGTGGCCGCCCCCGATGGCCACCCGCTGTTTGCCCTGGCAGATTTGACCGCCAGCCTGGATCTGGCCAGTTTGGCGCAGGGCCAAGTGCAGTTGCAGGCGCTGCAGCTGAATGGGGCTGCGGTGCGGGTGCGGCGTTTGGCCGATGGCGGGTTTGACCTGAGCCTGGGCACCGAGGGCGCGATGCTGCGCCAAAGCGCCACGCTGGCGCAGCTGATCCAAAGTATGGATGCGTTTTTGACCCGCCCGGCGCTGCTGGGTTTGGCCCGGGTCGATGCCCAAGGGCTCAGCCTGCAATTCGAAGACCTGCGCGTGGGGCGCACATGGCGGGTGGATGGGGCGCGGCTGCGCCTGGATCGGGTGGGCGATCAGCTAACCCTGTCGGGTGATATGGCGGTGCTGGGCGAGGGGGCAGGCGTGGCGCTGCTGGCTGCGCAATACCGCGGCCGTATCGGGCAGGTGGCATCGGATTTCGGGGTGAATTTCGAAGAATTTCGCGCCCGTGATCTGGCGGTTCAATCCCCGGCCTTGGCTTGGCTTGATGCGCTGCGCGCGCCAATTTCGGGGGCGATGCGCGGCTCGGTCGCCGAAGATGGTGCCCTGGGCCCGCTCAGCGCCACCCTATCTATTGGCGCGGGGGCCTTGCAGCCCACTGATGCGGCGCGCCCTGTGCCCTTTACCGCGGCGCGTGCCTATCTAACCGTCTCGCCCGCCCAGCAAACCATTCGCTTTGACGAGCTGATGTTTGACAGCAAATGGATCAGCATGCGCGCCGATGGCATGGCGCAGATGCATGGGCTGGAAAACGGGCTGCCCCGGGCCTTTACCGGCCAATTCACCTTGTCCGAGTTTCGCGCCAACCCGGCCGATGTATATCCCGCCCCGATCAGTTTCGAGGCCGCTGATGCCGATCTGCATCTGCAACTTTCCCCGTTCAACCTGCGCATCGGGCGCATGACGGTGCAAGACCAGGGGCAAATGCTGCAGCTGTCTGGCCATGTCAGTGCCGATAGCCGTGGCTGGGCCTTTGGCCTGGGCGCGCAAATGCCCCAAATCGCCCGCGCGCGCGTGCTGCAATTATGGCCCGAACGCGCCGCGCCCCGCACCCGCGCTTGGGTGGCCGAAAACGTGCATCACGCGCAGCTGACAGACATTGAATTTGCCCTGCGCAAAAGCCCCGACAGCCGGGCAGAGCCCTATCTTGCCTTTGGGTTTGATCAGGCTGAATTAAGCGTGATCCGCGATTTTCCGCGCCTGCACGGGGTTAGCGGCACGCTTGAGCTGCTCAATGATCGTTTGTTGGTGTCAGCCAGCCAAGGCCAGGTGCGCGCCGAAGGGGCGGGGTGGGTCGATATTGCCGGCACCACATTCGAGGTGCCCAACACCCGCCAAACCGTGCCGCAGGCGCGGGTGGGGCTGGCCACGGCGGCGGCTTTGGGTGATGCGCTGCATCTGCTAGATGCACGGCCCTTTCAGTTTTTGCAAAAGGCGGGCCTGTCCCCCGATCTGGCCACGGGCCAGCTGCGCCTGGGCGGCACGATAGATCTGCGGCTACAAAAGAACCTGCCGGCCGAAGATATCGTGCTATCGCTGCAGGGGGTGGCGCGCGATATGCGCTCGGATGTTTTGGTGCCGGGGCTGGTGGTGCAGGCGCCGCAGCTGCAGATCGATGTGCAAGATCGCCAGCTGGCAATTTCCGGGCCGGGGCAGGTGGGGGCGGTGCCGGTGACAGCGCTATGGCGCAGCCCCATTGGCCCGGGCGCCCGCGGCGGCACGCTGAGCGGGCAAATCACCCTTGGGCCCGAGTTTGCCGATACCTTCCGCATCGGCCTGCCCCCCGGGGCGATCAGCGGTGCCGCCCAGGCCGATATGAGCGTAGATTTCACGCCCGGCCAACCGCCCAGTTTCTTGCTGGCCTCGCAGCTGCAGGGCTTGGGGCTGTCTTTGCCGCAAGTGGGCTGGGAATTGCGGCCTGGGCAAACCGGCGCGCTAGAGGTGCAGGGCGAATTGGGCACGCCGGTCAAGATTAACCGGCTGTCGCTGCAGGCCGCCGGGCTGGTGGCACAGGGCGCTGTGCAACTAACCCCCGAGGGCCAGCTTGACCGCGCCAGTTTTTCCCAGTTTGCCGTGGATGACTGGTTAAAGGGCGCATTGGTGCTGAGCGGCCGCGGGGCGGGCCAGGCCCCGGCGATTGCGCTGTCGGATGGGCGCATCGATATGCGCAAGGCCAATTTTGCGGGCAGTGATGGCCAATCGGGGCCGCTGACCCTGTCGCTGGATCGTTTGCAGCTGACCGATGATATCGCCTTTATGGCCTTTGAAGGCGCGTTTGAGGCGGGCAAGGGCCTGGACGGGCAATTCACCGCGCGGGTGAATGGCGCCACCGCCGTGCAAGGGCGTGTGGTGCCGCGTGATGGCCGGGTTGCGGTGCGCATCCGCTCGCGCAATGCCGGGGGGGTGCTGTTATCGGCGGGGCTGTTGCAATCGGCGCGCGAGGGCGATCTGGATTTAACCTTGCTGCCCACCGCGGCCCCGGGCCACTATCAGGGCACGTTGCGCATCACCGATATCTGGCTGCGCGAGGCCCCGATCTTTAGCGCGCTACTGAACGCGGTCAGCGTGGTGGGGCTGATCGAACAGCTGCGCGGCACGGGCGTGCTGTTTTCCGAGGTGGATGGCCGGTTTCGCCTAAGCCCCGATCAGATCATCGTGGATGATTTCAGTGCCACGGGTGCCTCGGTGGGGATCTCTATGCAGGGCAGCTATGGGGTGAAGAGCCGGCAGATGGATCTCAGCGGTGTGTTCTCGCCGGTCTATGTGCTAAACGGCTTGGGCTCGGTGCTGACGCGCAAGGGCGAGGGCTTGCTTGGGTTTAATTATACCCTTACGGGGGAACCGGGCCAGCCGCGCGTGCAGGTGAACCCGCTGTCGATCTTTACCCCCGGTATGTTTCGCGATATTTTCCGCCGCCCCCCGCCCGAGCAAAACCAATAGGGCCCGATTTGGGCTGCAACCGATCACGATAACCCACGCAAGATAACCCACAAGGCCGCAGATGAAGCTGACCGATTTTGACTTTGATTTGCCAGAAGATTTGATTGCCACCCGCCCCGCCAAGCCGCGCTCGTCTGCGCGGCTCTTGGTCAGCGATGGGGCGGGGCTGCATGATGGGCATGTGTTCGACCTGCCGCAATGGCTGCGCCCGGGCGACCGGCTGGTTTTGAACAACACCAAGGTCATTCCCGCCCGGCTCAGCGGCGTGCGGCGGCGGCAGTCGGCCCAGGGGGCGGTCGAGGCGCGTATCGAGGTGACATTGCTGGAGCCGCGCGCCGATGGCTGCTGGTCGGCCTTGGTCAAGCCCTTGCGCAAATTGGCCGATGGGGAAGAGGTGGTCTTTTCCGACCAGCTTTCGGCCACATGCGAGGGGCGCGCCGAGGGCCAGGCGGCGCTGCGATTTAACCTGACAGGCGATGATTTCGACGCGGCATTGGCGCAAGTGGGTGCCATGCCGCTGCCCCCCTATATTGCGGCCAAACGGGCGGCGGATGCGCAAGACAAAGACGATTATCAAACCGTTTGGGCGAAAACCCCGGGCGCTGTTGCGGCGCCAACCGCCTCGCTGCATTTCGATGCGCCGCTGTTGCAGGCCCTGGCGGCGCGGGGGGTGGATATCACCTATGTTACCTTGCACGTCGGGGCGGGCACGTTTTTGCCGGTGAAGGTAGAGGATGTGACCACCCATAAGATGCATTCCGAATGGGGCGAGGTCAGCGCCACGGCGGCGGCGGAAATGGCCGCAACCAAGGCCGCCGGTGGCCGGGTTATTCCGGTGGGCACCACCGCGCTGCGCCTGATCGAGACAGCCGCGGCGCAAACCGGCGCCATTCAGCCCTGGCAGGGCGATACCGATATCTTTATCTATCCCGGCTTTAGCTTTCGCGTGACCGATGCATTGATGACCAATTTCCACCTGCCAAAATCCACCCTGATGATGCTGGTTTCGGCGCTTGTGGGCCAAGAGCGTATTCGCCAGATCTATGCCCATGCGGTGCAGCAGCGCTATAGGTTCTTCTCTTACGGGGATGCCTCGCTTTTGGTGCCATAGACCGGGGTTTTGGGCTGCTGTGGCAAGAATAGGCCGGTTTTGTCCCCCATGGGGCGGGGAGGGTCGTTTTTTGCGCAGAATTTTGGCATGCTTCCCCGATAGAGCAGCCAAAAGGCGCTGGGCCATTTGGCCCATCTCACCCCCAGGCCGCCCTTGAAGCGGGGCGCAAATTTAGAAAGACATTTATGTTTACTGTTTTATCAAATACTTGGGCGTTGCTGTTGGGCATGACGCTGCTGATGCTGGGCAACGGCTTGCAGGGCACGCTTTTGGGGGTGCGGGGGCAGGCGGCGGGGTTTTCCACGCTGGAACTGTCGGTTGTGATGTCGGCCTATTTTGTGGGCTTTCTGGGGGGCTCACGCCTGACGCCTGAATTGATCCGCCGGGTGGGGCATGTGCGGGTGTTTGCGGCGCTGGGCAGCCTGATATCGGCGGTGTTAATCTTATACCCCGCCTTTGCGCATCCCTATGTCTGGGTGCTGGGGCGGCTGGTGATCGGGTTTTGTTTTTCGGGCGTCTATGTGACGGCGGAAAGCTGGTTGAACAATTCCGTCACCAACGACCAGCGCGGGCAGGCTTTGTCGCTGTATATGATCGTGCAGATGCTGGGCATTATCGCGGCCCAAGCCTTGCTGAACGTGCCTGATGCCAGCGGGTTTTTGTTGTTTATCATTCCGTCAGTTCTGGTGTCGGTGGCATTCGCCCCGATCTTGCTGTCGATCTCGCCCACCCCGGCCTTTGAGGCGACCAAGCCCAAAACCCTGCGGGCGTTATTTGGGGTTTCGCCCTTGGGGTTTGTGGGGATGTTCATGTTGGGCAGCGTCTTTGCTGCGCAATTTGGCATGTCGGCGGTGTTTGGCGCCGAAGCGGGGCTAAGCCTGGCCGAGATTTCGATATTCGTGTCGGCCTTTTACGTGGGCGCCTTGCTGCTGCAATATCCGCTGGGCTGGCTGTCTGACCGTATGGACCGGCGGGTGCTGATTATGGTGACTGCCGCGCTGGGCGGTGGGGCGGCGCTGCTGGCCTTTGGGTTTGGGCAGAATTACACCGTCTTGCTGGTTGCGGCGTTTTTCATCGGGGGCACGTCTAACCCGCTGTATTCGCTGCTGATCGCCCATACCAACGATTTTCTCGATACCGATGACATGGCCGCGGCATCGGGGGGCATGCTGTTTATCAACGGCCTGGGCGCCATCGCCGGCCCGATGGTGACGGGGTGGCTGATGAGCGTGCTGGGCGCATACGGGTTTTTCTTGATCATCGCCGTGATGATGAGCGTGCTGGCCATTTATGCGGCCTACCGGATGACACAGCGCGCAGCCCCCAATGTTGATGAAACGGCAGCCTACACGCCGATGATGCCAACCGCCTCGGTTGTGGCGATGGAGGTGGCGCAGGAATATGCCGCAGAAGTGGCCGAAGAAGCCGCAGCCGAAGCCGAAGCAGCGGCCGATGCGGATGCCAAAGAGGTGAATAATGGCGCTGCCTGGTAACAAAATGACGCAATTGTAGGAAAATTTGACTGTTTATTTCCCTAAGATTTTTGTTACGGTCAGGTAACAGCGCAAGCGCGCGCAAGGGCAGGAGGCTCGCATGGTCGCCGTAGACAAAATTTTGGGCTTTTGGCTAGACGAGGTGGGCCAGCAGGGCTGGTATAACAGCACCGAGGCGCTGGACCAAACCGTGCGCGATCAGTTTCAGACCGCTTGGGAAAATGCCAGCGAAGGGGCCTATGGCCTGTGGCTGACCCATCCAAACGGCGTGCTGGCCTATATTATTCTAACCGACCAATTCCCGCGCAACATGTTTCGCAACGATCCGCGCAGCTTTGCCACAGATGCGGTTGCGCTGGCGGCGGCCAAATCTGCGATCGACCGAAAGTGGGATTTGCGCGTTGACGAGCCGGCGCGGCAGTTTTTCTATTTGCCGCTGATGCATTCGGAAAACCTGTGCGATCAAGAGCGCTGCGTGCGTTTGATGCTGGAACGCATGCCCGAAACCGGGGCCAGCAACCTGTTTCATGCCAAAGCGCATCGCGAGGTGATCCGCCAATTTGGCCGCTTCCCCTATCGCAATGCGGCGCTAAGCCGGTCTAGCACGGGGGCCGAACAGGCCTATCTGGCGGCAGGTGGCTATGGCCAAACCATACGCAGCCTGCAAGAAGCCGCCTAACCCGCTGACCACCCATGAAAATGCGAGTGTCGCTGCCATGCCTTCGCGGCGGGCGCTTGATTGTTGGCTGAATTCTTGCGTCGTGATCAGAAATAGTTTAATGCTGAACTAAATATTGATCGGAGGGTGCAATGGCTGCCAAATCGTTTGACGTGGTTATCATTGGGGCAGGGCCGGGGGGCTATGTGGCCGCCATCCGCGCCGCGCAAAACGGTTTATCGGTGGCGGTTGTTGAACGCGAACATTTGGGCGGCATTTGCCTGAACTGGGGCTGTATTCCGACCAAGGCGATGCTGCGCTCGTCCGAGGTGTTTCACCTGATGCACCGGGCCAAGGAATTTGGCCTGTCGGCCCAAGGGATCAGCTATGATCTGGATGCGGTGGTCAAACGCTCGCGTGCGGTGGCCAAGCAGCTGAACGGTGGGGTGGGCCATCTGCTGAAGAAAAACAAGGTCAGCGTCATCATGGGGGCCGCCCAGCTGCAAGGGCAGGGCAAGGTGCAGGTGAGCACCGACAAGGGCACAGAACAGTTGCACGCCCCCCATATCATTCTGGCCACCGGCGCGCGCGCCCGCGAATTGCCCGGGCTAGAGGCCGATGGCGATTTGGTCTGGACGTATAAGCACGCGCTGACACCGCCGCGCATGCCCAAAAAGCTGCTGGTCATCGGATCGGGGGCGATTGGCATAGAATTCGCAAGCTTTTACAACACCTTGGGTGCCGAAACCACAGTGGTCGAGGTGATGGATCGTATCCTGCCCGTGGAAGATGCCGAAATCAGCGCCTTTGCGAAAAAGCAGTTCCAAAAGCAGGGCATGACGATTTTGGAGAAATCCGGCGTTAAACAGCTGGATCGCGCCAAGGGCGTTGTTACCGCCCATATCGAGGTGAACGGCAAGATCGAACAGCACCAGTTTGACACGGTGATTTCCGCCGTGGGCATCGTTGGCAATGTCGAGGGCTTGGGGCTAGAGGCCCTGGGCGTGCAGATCGATCGCACCCATGTGGTGACAGATGATCATTGCCGCACCGCCGTGCCGGGGCTTTATGCCATTGGCGATGTGGCGGGGGCGCCATGGCTGGCGCATAAAGCCAGCCACGAAGGGGTGATGGTGGCCGATATGATCGCCGGCAAGCCGGTGCATCCGATTAAGCCGGGCAGCATTGCCGGCTGCACCTATTGCCACCCGCAAGTGGCCAGCGTGGGCCTGACCGAGGCGCGCGCCAAAGAGGCGGGGTTCGAGGTGAAAGTGGGGCGTTTCCCCTTTATCGGCAACGGCAAAGCCATCGCTTTGGGCGAGGCCGAGGGCATGGTGAAAACCATTTTCGATGCCAAAACGGGCGAATTGCTGGGCGCGCATATGGTGGGCGCCGAAGTGACCGAGATGATTCAGGGCTATGTGGTGGCGCGCCAGCTGGAAACCACCGAGGAAGACCTGATGCACACGGTATTCCCGCATCCCACCCTATCAGAGATGATGCATGAATCGGTGCTAGATGCCTATGGGCGCGCCATTCACATGTAGGCGTTAGCGGCAGGTGGCCCCGCCCGCTGCCTGCCAATCGCCGAAACCGCCGATATTATGCACCTCGCCATAGCCCAGCCGCTGCAGCAGGGCCTTGCCATGGGCCGACCGCGCGCCGCTGGCACAATAAAGCGCCACGGGTTTCTCGGGGCTTAAATCGGGGTGAAAATCGGGGTGGCGCGGATCTGCCATCATCGGCAGGCGCATCAGCGGAATGTTCAGCGCCCCGGCAGCCCGCCCGCCCATCTGCAGCTCTGCCGGGTCGCGCACATCGATCAAAATCACCTCGCCCGCGGCAATACGTGGCATCAGATCGGCCAAATCTACGGTGGCGGGGCTGCGAAACAGGCCAAACATGGGCATTTCCTTTTGTTGTTTTCCCCCATTTGGGGTGTCGTGCAAATCTGGACAAGGCCGGTATGGCAGATAAATTCTGAAAATGGAATATTAAAGCGCCGAAATCCGGTGAAATCTGCCAAACTGCCCCCAAAACGCCCCATGGGTGCCTGCTATTTGGCTGCATCCCCGTTATGTTTTTGCTTTGTTCCGCCTTTTCGGTTGGAGACTCGGGGCAAAGCTTCTATCTGTAAGGCGTCATTGCGGGGGTTTAGATGGCCGAGTTGAAGAAAATCGAGGTGCGCGGCGCGCGCGAACACAATCTGAAAAATGTCGATGTGGATATTCCACGCGATCAGTTTGTGGTGATCACCGGGCTGTCTGGCTCGGGGAAATCCAGCCTGGCCTTTGATACCATCTATGCCGAAGGGCAGCGGCGTTATGTCGAAAGCCTGTCGGCCTATGCCCGGCAGTTTTTGGATATGATGGGCAAGCCCGATGTTGACCATATCAGCGGCCTGTCGCCTGCCATTTCGATCGAGCAGAAAACAACCTCGAAAAACCCGCGGTCGACCGTGGGCACTGTGACCGAGATTTACGATTATATGCGCCTGCTGTTTGCGCGCGTTGGCACGCCCTATTCGCCCGCAACAGGCCTGCCGATCGAGGCGATGCAGGTGCAAGACATGGTCGATGCCATCATGGCCCGTGACGAGGGCGAGCGCGCCTATCTGCTGGCGCCCATCGTGCGCGACCGTAAGGGTGAATATCGCAAAGAATTTGCCGAATTGCGCAAACAGGGCTTTCAGCGTGTCAAGGTCGATGGCGCCTTTCACGATCTGGATACGCCCCCGACGCTGGATAAGAAATTTCGCCACGATATCGATGTGGTGGTCGACCGGATTGTGATCAAAGACGGGTTGCAAACCCGGCTGGCAGATAGCTTGCGCACAGCGCTGGATTTGGCGCAGGGCATCGCCATTTTGGAAACCGCCCCGCGCGAGGGCGAGGCCGAGCGTATTACCTTTTCGGAAAATTTCGCCTGCCCCGTGTCTGGCTTTACCATCCCCGAAATCGAGCCGCGGCTGTTTTCGTTCAACGCCCCCTTTGGCGCCTGCCCGCAATGCGACGGGCTGGGGATGGAGCTGTTTTTCGACGAGCGTTTGGTGGTGCCCGATGCCGATCTGAAAATCAGCGATGGCGCCCTGGCCCCCTGGCGCAAGGGCAAATCGCCCTATTTCCTGCAAACGATCGAGGCGATTGCCCGCCATTACGAATTCAAGGCCAGCGCCAAATGGAAAGATCTGCCCGCCCATGTGCAGCAGGTGTTTTTGTATGGCTCGGGCGACGAGGAAATTCAGTTTCGCTACGACGAAGGCGGGCGCGTTTATCAGGTAGCCCGTGTGTTCGAGGGGGTTATCCCCAATATGGAGCGGCGCTATCGCGAGACCGACAGCAACTGGATCCGCGAAGAATTCGAGCGTTTTCAAAACAACCGCCCCTGCGGCAGCTGTCATGGCTATCGCCTGCGCGACGAGGCGCTGGCGGTGAAAATTGCAGGCCTGCATGTGGGCCAAGTTGTTGAAATGTCGATCAAAGAGGCGCTGGCCTGGGTTGAAACCGTGCCTGCGGCGCTGAGCGCACAGAAAAACGAAATTGCCCGCGCGATTTTGAAAGAAATCCGCGAGCGTTTGGGCTTTTTGAACAATGTGGGCCTTGATTACCTAACCTTGGCGCGCGCGGCGGGCACGCTTTCGGGCGGTGAAAGCCAGCGTATCCGCCTGGCCAGCCAAATCGGCTCGGGGTTGACGGGCGTTCTTTATGTGCTCGACGAGCCATCGATCGGCCTGCATCAGCGCGACAACAGCCGCCTGTTGGAAACCCTGAAAAACCTGCGCGATCAGGGCAATACGGTGCTGGTGGTCGAGCATGATGAAGAGGCCATTCGCGAGGCGGATTACGTCTTCGATATCGGCCCGGGTGCCGGCGTGCATGGGGGGCGTGTTGTCAGCCATGGCACCCCGGCTGTGGTGGCCGCAGACCCCGCCAGCCTGACTGGGCAATACCTGTCGGGGGCCCGGCAAATCGGCGTGCCCCAGACCCGCCGCAAGGGCAACAAGAAAAAGCTGACGGTGGTCAAGGCCACTGGCAATAACCTGAAAAATGTCACGGCCGAATTTCCCTTGGGCACGTTTTTATGTGTCACCGGCGTGTCGGGCGGCGGCAAATCGACCCTGACAATCGAGACGCTGTTCAAAACCGCCTCGATGCGGCTGAACGGTGCCCGCCAAACACCCGCGCCCTGCGAAACGATCAAGGGGTTAGAGTATTTGGACAAGGTGATAGACATTGATCAGCGCCCCATCGGGCGCACGCCGCGTTCGAACCCGGCGACCTACACAGGCGCCTTTACCCCCATTCGCGATTGGTTTGCCGGCCTTCCCGAGGCCAAAACCCGCGGCTACAAACCGGGGCGGTTCAGTTTCAACGTCAAGGGCGGGCGCTGCGAGGCCTGCCAGGGCGACGGGGTGATCAAGATCGAGATGCATTTTCTGCCCGATGTCTATGTGACCTGCGAAACCTGCCACGGCAAACGCTATAACCGCGAAACGCTGGAGGTGACGTTCAAGGGCAAATCCATCGCCGATGTGCTGGATATGACGGTGGAGGACGCGCAAGAGTTTTTCAAGGCGGTGCCCTCGATCCGCGAAAAGATGGATGCGCTGATGCGTGTGGGACTGGGCTATATCAAGGTGGGCCAGCAGGCCACCACCCTATCGGGCGGCGAGGCGCAGCGGGTGAAACTGTCGAAAGAGCTGAGCAAGCGCTCGACCGGGCGCACGCTGTATATATTAGACGAGCCTACCACGGGGCTGCATTTCGAAGATGTGAAAAAGCTGCTCGAAGTGCTGCATGAACTGGTGGATCAGGGCAATTCGGTGGTGGTGATCGAACATAATTTGGATGTGATCAAAACCGCCGACTGGATCATCGATATCGGCCCCGAGGGGGGCGATGGCGGCGGCCAGATCGTGGCGGTGGGCACGCCCGAGGCCGTGGCCCTGGTGCCCGAAAGCCACACAGGGCGCTATTTGGCGCCCATGTTGAAACCGGGCGCTGCCGGGCAAGCGGCCGAATAGGGCGGCAAAAAGGGCCGCGCGCCAATAGTGGCGCGCGCGGCCCCAAACCCCGTTATTTTTTTGCGCAGGTGTTGATGCCCAGCATCGCATAGGGCGGGCACCAGCCAATCACCCCGGTGGCCAGGGGCACAATACCCAGCAGGTAAAGCCAGCTGTAGGCGCCTTCGCCATTGGCAAAATAGCCCGCAATCAGGGCCAGCCCTACAACGATGCGCAAGATACGCTCGAAACCGCCGATATTTTTCGTCATCTCAGATCTCCTTTTGCCGACGATGGGCCCAGTATAGCGCATCTTAACTGACCTGTCTGTGACTTGGTCACAGGCGGGGCGCGCTGGGGCTAGATTGCATCGGCAATGGCTTGCAGGGCGGGGCGGTTGCACAGCTCGATCTGGCCACGCGCGGTGCGCACCAGCCCGCGTTGCGCCCAGTTTTCCAGCCGGCGGGATACCACCTCGCGGGCGGTGCCCACTTGTGCGGCCAGTTCGCTTTGGGTCAGCTGCACGGGGCCGGGGCCTGTTGCCAGGGCCAACAGCCGTTCGGCAATGCGGCATTCTACCCGCGCAAAGGCCACTTTTTCCAGCAGCTCCATCATCGTGCCCATACGCCCGGCAAAGGCGGAAAACACCATGGTGCGAAAGCTGGGGGTGCTGTCCATCAACCGGGTGAAAAGGGGGCGCGGCACCATGACCAGTTGGGTCGGGCAGGCGGTTTGTGCGCCGGCGCTATAGCTGGCCTCGCCCAACAGGCCCATCGTGGTTTGAATGCAGCTTTGCCCCGGCACGACTGAATAGAGCAAAATCTCGCGCCCCGATGCCGCGCTTAGTGTGACATCGACCTGCCCTGAAAGAATGATGGCATAGCCCGCAACCGGCTGGCCGGGCTGAAACAGCACCGCGCCTTGCGGCAAAGACAGCACTTTGAGCTGCGATAGCGCCTGCGCATCTTGGGGGGCAAGCCCGTGTAGCCCGGCCTTGGTCGGGGACCATTCCATTGCCTTTGCCTATGTTGGTTTCGCTAGTTGCTGGTTTTGCGGACGATCAGCCCGTATTTCAGCATCCAAGCGAAGCTGCGCTCGCAGGTCAACACCGAAAGCCCGGCCAGTTTTGCCACCTCTTGCGCATTGGCCCCTTGCGCGCCTGTGCCGTGCAGCGCCTCTAAGATGCGCAGCAAGGTTTCAAGCGTTTCGAAACTGGGATTTAGGTTTTGATAGCGGCGCAACTCATAGAGCTGGCGCAGCCTGCCTGCATCGGCCTGCGCCACGCAATGGGCTACGCCTGCGGGCAAGATCTGGCTGGGGTAGGCCGCGAAAAACCCCATGGGGTTGGGCGCAATGGGCAATTCGCGTGGCAGGGTTTGCGCGGGCTTTGGGGCGGTGCTGGGCGCATCTTTGGCGCGGCGCGCGTTCAGTTCGGCCCAAAAGCGCTGCATGTGTGGGATAACTGTCGCCCAATCATACAGGCTGCGCGCCCGCGCTTGGCCCGCTGCCCCCATTTTTTTGCGCAGGCCCGGATTGCGGGCCAAGGCCAAGATGGCCTGCACCAAGGCGCCCAAATCCAGTTCGGTCAGGGCAGACAGGGTGTTTGTGTATTTGTGATAGGGCAGAAACTCAAAGGCATAGGCCACCCCTTCGCCATAGCTGTGGCGCGCGCTTAGGCCGCGGCTGGGCACGGCTATGCCCACATCGGGGGTGACGGTGTCGCGCATGCCATCCCAGTCAGAGACAATCACCGGCAGGCCCGCGGCCATCGCCTCGATCGGGGCAAGGCCAAAGGTTTCTTGCACGTTATCAATGGGAAAGGCAAAAATATCCGCCCCCGAAAGCGCCTGATGGCGCAGGGCAGCATCGCTGCCATCCAGGTGGTGATAGGCCACATCGGGCATCAGGCTGGCGGCGCCGGTTTCAAAAACCGTCTGGGAATGCTCATCCAGATAAATCCCGCATGTCAGGTAATGCAGGCGCTGGCCTGTGCCCAGCTGTTGCTGTGCCGCTTGCAGTGCCAAAAACAGCGGATAGGGGTCGAATTTGCCGTATGGGGCAAGGCGCGACAGGGTCAGCACCAAAACATCGTCTGGGCCCAACCCCAGCTTGGCCCGCAGCCCATGGCGCGCAGCTTTGCTGGGGGTGAAGGCGGCGCAATCAATGCCCAATGGGATCACCGGCATTTGCGGGCGTGGGGGGGCCTTGCCAAAGCGCGCCTTTGCATAGTCATCGATCAATGACATCTGATGCTGCATCGAGGCCTGCACCGCCCTTGATGTGCAAATAAGCCCATCCCATGGCTGCAAAGGGGCTGTGCACAAATCAAAGATACCGCCCATCACCGCCTTTGTGGCGGTGGTATGGGTAATGCCGCACAGGCTGTAGCGCGCATCGCCCAGCGGGTAGCGGCGCCACAGTTCGGGGGCAAAATTGGGCGAGGGAAAATTGACCACGCCCGCCGCACCCAGCCGCTGGGTATTGGCGCGGTTGATCAGCTCGACCGGGGTATCGGGCGCATGATCTGCCGCCGTTTGTTGGAACGCTTGCCCGCTGGTTTTGTTTTGGACGATGGCATAAAACCTGTCGGCCTTGGCATGGCGCAAAAACCCTTGCAAAAACGAGGCGCCAGCCACGCGGCGCCCGTTGATGCCGTGGGTGCTGGGGCTGTAGCCATCTTCGGCATACCAGATGGCGGCATTGGCCAGATCAGGCGCGGGCATGGGCTTGCATCCATAGCCATGGGGTGGGGCTGCTGCGCCATTCCCAAAGCGCCAGTAAACGGTCAAGATCAGGCAGGCTGTCCATCCAATCGGGCAGGGCCTGTGGCTGCAAATCACGCCCGATCTGGGTGATGGCGTGGGTGCTGGCAAACCGCGCGCGCAGCGCAGCGCTGACCCCTGGCTGCAGGCCGTCATGGGTTTCAACCAAAATATCGGTATGGCGCAGGGCAGGGGCCAGATCGGGGGCTAGTAGCGCGCCCTCGGCCCCTTCGATATCGACAATCAGCACGGTTTTTTGCTGCGCGCATACGGCCAGGCCCGCGTGATCCAGCAGCCCCCCCACCTGCACGCGCCCTGCCACATCATTGGCCTGGGCCAAGGCGCGGGTGCTGGCCTGTGCGTTGGGGTCGATGTCAAAGGCCAAGATCGTGCTGTTTGGCATGCGCCGGGCCAAGCCCACGGCGTAATAGCCTTCAGCGCAGCCCACATCCACAACCTGCGGATAGGCGCGTGCGATGATGGTTTCGATCACCGGCTGCAGGCTGGCCTCGTAGCAGCCCAAAAGCCGGGGCAGGGCTGCGCCTTCGGTGGCAGCAGTGGCATAGACCATGCCGGCAAAGGGGCCGCTGGCCACGATATTGCCCTGTTGGGCCAGCGTGGTGTTTTGCACCAGCCGCGCGCGCCATTTTGCCAGCAGCCGCAAGGCGCTGTTCAGCTGCGTGGGGCTGGCGGGGGCGGCCAGAATTTTCTGTAGGTCTTGGCTTACTTTTACCGTAAGCGGTGAGGCAGACTGCACCATCGCTTGTTCCTTGTTACACGGACCCAGTTGTGCAGGTCCGTGCCCCAAGGTGCAAGCAAAAGCTGAAATGGGTGCCTAAATTAGCCGCTATTGCGCGTGCGTTTTTCAAACCTTGGCAGCATGGCCGAAAAATCCATGCCGCGCCCGCCTTCTTCCTCGACAAAGCGGCGATACAGCTCTAGCGCGGCTTGTCCCATGGGGGTATCGGCATCGGCTGCGGCGGCGGCTTGCTGGCTGAGGCCCAGATCTTTCAGCATCAGATCTGCGGCAAAGCCCGGCTTATAGCCATTATCCGCAGGCGATTGCGGGCCCACGCCCGGGGCCGGGCAATAGGCATTCATTGTCCAGCTATAGCCCGACGAGGTGCTGACCACGTCAAACATCTTTTGCCGGTCCAGCCCCAGCTTATCGGCCAGGGCAAAGGCCTCGCAGGTGGCGATCATCGTGACGCCCAAAATCATGTTGTTACAGATCTTGGCGGCTTGGCCCGCCCCGGCATCGCCGCAATGCACGGCCTTTTGGCCCATGATATCAAACAGCGGCTTTGCCATCTCAAAGGCCGCGTCGCTGCCCCCGGCCATAAAGGTCAGCGTGCCGGCGGTGGCCCCGCCCACACCGCCAGAAACGGGGGCGTCAACGGGCAAAAGGCCGGCGGCGCTGGCCATTTCGGCCACGGCGCGGGCGCTTTCCACATCGACGGTCGAGCAATCGATCAGCGCAGCGCCCGGGCGCATATGCGCGATGATATCGCCCGCCACAGCGCGCAGGATCTGGCCATTGGGCAGCATGGTGATCACCGCATCGGCGCCCGCCACAGCCTGGGCCGCGGTGGCGGCGATGCTGACATTTTCAAGCGTGACTGCGGCGGTATCAAAGCCCGTTACCTGATGGCCTGCATTGGCCAAATTGGCAGCCATAGGCGCGCCCATATTTCCAAGGCCGATAAATCCGATTTTCATGGTTTACTCCTGTTCAAATGTCAGCGCCTGCGCACCAAGCGGGGCCAGCATGGCCTGCACATCTGCCGTCATATCCTGGTGCAGGTCATGGCGCCATCTGGGGCTGCGATCTTTGTCGATAATGGCGGCGCGAATGCCTTCTAGAAAATCGCTATGCTCCATCGCGCGGAACGTATAGCGGTATTCCAGTTCTAGTGCTGTGCGAATATCGGTGCGAATGTCGGCACCCAGATCTTGCAAGCGCTGCACCATTTCCAGCGCAGATGCCACCGCCAAAGGCGAGTTGCGCCCAAGCGATTTCAGCGTTTTCTGGGCAAAATCGCTATCATCCGCGGCCAGATGCGCCAAAACATCGGGCAGGTTGGGGCTGGCAAAGGCTGCGTTGATCTGCGCCTCTAGCGCCTGCAGCGGGGCCTCTGGCGGGGGGGCTTTGGCGGCCTCTAGCGGGGCCAGATCGGGGCTGGTGCAGAGCGCCTCGATCAGCTGGGGCCATGCCGCCTCGGGCACGAAATGATCGGCAAAACCTGCATAAATGGCGTCGCCCGCGCCCATGCGGCTGGCGGTGGTGCCCAGATAGGCGCCCAGCTTTCCCGGCGCGCGCGCCAATAGCCCCGAGCCACCGACATCGGGCACAAGGCCGATGCCCACCTCGGGCATGGCGATCTGGCTGCTGTGGCCCACAACGCGGTGGTGCACATGGCAGCCCACGCCCACACCGCCGCCCATGGTAAAGCCTTGCATAAAGCTGATCACCGGCTTGGCAAAGCCTGCCAAACGCGCGTTCATGCGGTATTCATCGCGCCAAAAGGTGCGGCCATAGGTGAAATCGCCCGCGCGCCCGGTGCTGTAGAGCTGGGCAATATCACCGCCTGCGCAAAATGCTTTCTCGCCCGCGGCATCGATGATCACCCGCGTGATCTGTGGGTCGTGTTCCCAGCCACGCAAGGCCGCATCGATCTGCATCGCCATCTCGTAGGTCAGCGCGTTCAGCGCCTGGGGGCGGTTCAGCGTGATGCGGCCTGCCTGGCCACTGCTGCGGATCAAGATATCGCTCATCGCGGGCCTATCTGTGCTGTGTGCTAGCCACGATCGGCCAGCATCTGGCGGCTGATGATCAGGCGCATGATTTCGTTTGTGCCTTCCAAAATCTGGTGCACGCGCAGATCGCGCACGATTTTTTCTACGCCATAATCGGCCAGATACCCATAGCCGCCATGCATTTGCAGGCAGCCATTGGCCACCTCAAAGGCGTTATCTGTGACCATCAGCTTGGCCATAGCGCAGAATTTGGTGGCGTCGGCGGCTTTGGTATCAAGCTTCCATGCCGCTTGGCGCAGCATGATGCGGGCCGATTGCAGCTTTGTCTCGAATTCGGCCAATTTGAATTGCAAGGCCTGAAACTGATCGATGGTTTTGCCAAAGGCGCGGCGCTCGCCCATATAGGTTAGGGTGATATCCAGCGCGTTTTGCGCAGCCCCCAGCGCCGAGGCGGCAATATTCAGCCGCCCGCCATCCAGCCCCGCCATTGCATAGGAAAACCCATGCCCCTCGTGGCCAATCAAATTGTCTAGCGGCACAAGGCAATCGTCGAATTGCACCTGCGCTGTGGGTTGGCTGCGCCAGCCCATCTTGTCTTCTAGCCCGCCATAAGACAGGCCATCTGTGCCTGCCTCGACCACAACGGTGGAAATGCCCTTTGGCCCGTCATCGCCCGTGCGCACCATCGTCACATAGGCATCGGAATAGCCGCCGCCCGAGATAAACGCCTTGGTGCCGTTCAGCCGATAGCCTGTGTTGGTTTTTTCCGCCCGCGTGCGCAATGCGGCCGCATCGCTGCCGCTGCCCGGTTCGGTCAGGCAGTAAGAGAACACTTTGTTCATGGCGCAAAGATCGGGCAGCCATTTTTCCTTGGTCTCGGTGCTGCCAAATTTATCGATCATGCCGCCGCACATGTTGTGGATCGATAAAAACGACCCCACCGACGGGCAGGCCATGGCCAGCGCTTCAAACACCAAGGTGGCATCCAGCCGCGACAGGCCAGAGCCGCCCCAGTCTTCCGAGACATAAATGCCGCCCAAGCCCAGCTCGGCCACCTTTGGCCACAGCTCTTTGGGGATGGTGCCCTGCGCCTCCCATGCGCGGGCATGGGGCGCGATATGCTCTTGGCCAAAGGCATGGGCCATGTCGAAAATGGCGGTTTGTTCTTCGGTCAGTGCAAAGTCCATCTTGGTGTCCTCTCGCTGGGTGGCGACGTATAATTGAACGCGTGTTTAATTCTAAATTCTTACAGGAGTTTTTCAACCACCCGCAAGCAGGCCGTGGCCAAAGCGGTGCTGCCTATCGCCTGCTATCAAGCCCGAGGCGGGTTGCCGCAGGCCCTTGTTGGGGGGTGGGGCGGTGCCCACCTGCGTAAGGTAAAGGTATAGGAGATATGCATGTTTGACCAATCCGGTCCGGATCACACGCTGATCACCCACCGCCCGCCGGCTGATTTGCCCGATCGTATTGCCCTGCGCGTGGTGAAATTCATGCGCTTTTTTGCCGATGCCTTTTTTGCCCGCCGCTATGGCCATCGTGCGGTGGTGCTGGAAACGGTGGCGGCGGTGCCGGGTATGGTTGGCGGGGTGTTGCAGCATCTCAAGGCGTTGCGGCGCTTTCGCGACGACCAAGGCTGGATACGCGAATTGCTGGACGAGGCGGAAAACGAACGCATGCATCTGATGGCCTTTATCGAAATTGCAAAGCCGTCGCTGTTCGAGCGGGTCTTGATCCTGATCGCACAGGGCGTGTTTTTTAACCTCTATTTCGCGATCTACCTGTTCTTTCCGCGCACAGCCCACCGTATTGTTGGCTATCTCGAGGAAGAGGCGGTGATCAGCTACACCCATTACCTGGCCGAGGTTGACGAAGGCCGGATTGAAAACATACCGGCCCCCGAAATGGCGATTGCCTATTGGAACCTGCCCGCCGACGCGCGGCTGCGTGATTTGATTATCGCGGTGCGGGCCGACGAGGCGGGGCACCGCGATAAAAACCATGGCTTTGCCGATGCGATTGGCAAGGCAGATCAGCCCTAAGCTTAGTCCATGGCCTTAAAGTTAAAGGCCGCACCTTCCTTGATGCCGCTGGGCCAACGCGAGGTGATGGTTTTGGTGCGTGTGTAGAATTTGAACGCATCCGGGCCGTGCTGGTTCAAATCGCCAAAGGCCGATTTTTTCCAGCCACCAAAGGTGTGGTATGCCAGCGGCACAGGGATTGGCACGTTGATGCCCACCATGCCAATGTTGATCCGGTTGGCAAAATCGCGTGCGGTGTCGCCGTCGCGGGTAAAGATCGCGGTGCCGTTGCCATATTCGTGGTCCATGGCCAGCCCCAGCGCCTCTTCATAGGTTTGGGCGCGCACGCAAGACAGAACCGGGCCAAAGATTTCCTGTTTGTAAATATCCATGTCCTTGGTGACACGGTCAAACAGATGCGGGCCTACGAAAAAGCCATCTTCATAGCCTTGCAGCTGGAAATTGCGGCCATCAACCACCAGTTCGGCACCCTGTGCCACACCGCTTTCGACCAGGCGCAAAATATTGGCCTTGGCAGCCGCGGTCACAACGGGGCCGTAATCGACATCGTTGCCGGCGGTGTAGGGGCCAACTTTCAGCGCCTCGATGCGCGGCACCAGCTTTTCAACCAAACGATCGGCGGTTTCCTCGCCCACGGGCACGGCAACCGAGATGGCCATGCACCGCTCGCCCGCGGCCCCATAGCCTGCGCCGATCAGCGCGTCTGCGGCTTGGTCCATATCGGCGTCGGGCATGATGATCATGTGGTTTTTGGCGCCACCAAAGCACTGCACGCGCTTGCCGTTGGCGCAGCCACGGCCGTAGATATATTCGGCAATCGGGGTCGAGCCGACAAAGCCGATCGATTGAATAACGGGGTGGTCTAGGATGGCATCCACCGCCTCTTTATCGCCATTGACCACCTGCAAAATGCCTTTGGGCAGGCCGGCTTCTTCCATCAGCTCGGCCAGCATCAAGGGCACCGAGGGGTCGCGCTCGGACGGTTTCAGGATAAAGGCGTTGCCGCAGGCAATGGCGGGGGCAAACATCCACATCGGGATCATGGCGGGAAAGTTAAAGGGCGTGATACCCGCGGTGACACCCAGCGCCTGGCGCATGGAATACATATCAATGCCGGGGCCGGCGCTGTCGGTGAATTCGCCTTTCAGCAGCTGCGGGGCGCCGATGCAATATTCCACCACTTCCAGCCCGCGCTGCACATCGCCCTTGGCATCGGGGAAGGTTTTGCCGTGCTCGCGGCTGAGCGCCTCGGCCAGCTTGTCCATATCGCGGTTCAGCAGATCGACGAATTTCATCATCACCCGCGCGCGGCGCTGGGGGTTGACCGCGGCCCATTCTGGCTGGGCTGCTTCGGCGATGGCCACGGCATGGGCCATTTCTTCGGCATTGGCCAAAGGCACCTTGGCCTGCACTTCGCCGGTGGCGGGGTTATAGACATCGGCAAAACGGCCAGAGGTGCCTTTGACATGGGCACCGTTGATGTAATGGGTCAGTTCCTGCATGGGATCCTCCTGATGAATTGGCGCTAAGATAGGCTTGCATTTATCTGCGCGATAGGGGCAAGTTTCCAAAAAGGTTTTGCATTTTTGCAGGGTGAGGGGTGACAATGGACATACACTGGGATGATTTGCGCATATACTTGGCAGTAGCGCGCACCGAAAGCCTGTCGGCGGCGGGCAAGATTTTGCGGGTCGATCCCGCCACCGTGGGCCGGCGCATTGCGCGGCTGGAAGAAATGCTGGGCAGCCCGCTTTTTGGCAAATCGCCCCAAGGCTATGCGCTGACAGATGCCGGCCAGCGCCTGTTGGCCCATGCCGAACGCGCCGAGCAGGCCATGGGCGCGGCGGTGGCTGAATTGCAGGGGCAAACCGGCACTTTGGCCGGGCAAATTCGCATTGGCGCGCCCGATGGCTGTGCCAATTTCCTTTTGCCGCAGGTCTGTGCCGCGATCATGGCCGATAACCCAGATCTGGATCTGCAAATCGTCGCGCTGCCGCGGGTTTTTAACCTGTCAAAGCGCGAGGCGGATATGGCCATTGGCGTAAGCCCGCCAAATGCGGGGCGGCTGAGCGTGCAAAAAATCACCGATTATCGCCTGCATCTGGCCGCCTCGCGCGCCTATCTGCGCCACGCCCCCCCGATTACTTGCCTTGATGATTTGGCCCAGCATCGGGTGGTGGGTTACATCGCCGACATGATTTTCGACAAAGAGCTGGATTATCTGGCCGAAATTGGCGTGCCCCGCGTGGCCTTGGCCTCGAATTCGGTGTCGGTGCAGTTCAACTGGGTGCGCAACGGTGCGGGCATTGGGATTGTGCATGATTTCGCCATGCCCTTTGGCCGCGGCATTCGCAAAATTTTGCCTGAAACCATAAGCTTGACGCGCAGTTTTTATCTGATCCGTCATGCCGATGACCGCCGCCTAGAGCGGCTTAATCGCTTTGCCGCGGCCCTGTGCGATGGCATCCGCGCCGAGGTGGCGCGCCTGGAAGAGGCGGCGGGCTAGGCCAAGAAAGCTTGACAGAATGTCGCACCTTGGGGACGCTAGGGCATGGCTTTGCACAAGGAGGAGCTAGGCATGCTTGTTCACCAGATCCTAAACGCAAAAGGCGATCGTTCGGTTATCACTGTCAGCCCAGATACATCTGTCGCGGCTGTGGCAGAAATTCTGGCCGAGCGGCGCATTGGCGGCGTGGTTGTGTCGCAAGACGGGCAGGGCGCCGATGGTATTCTATCTGAACGCGATATCGTGCGTGCCTTGGCGGTGCGGGGCGGGGCCTGCCTGGATGAAACGGTGGCCAATATGATGACGCGCAACCCAACCTGTTGCGCCCCGGATGACAGCGCCGATAGCGTGCTGCAGCGCATGACAGATGGCCGTTTTCGCCACATGCCCGTGCTGGAAAATGGCGCCCTGGTGGGGATTGTGACCATTGGCGATGTGGTCAAGGCGCGCTTGCAAGAGCTGGATATGGAAAAGACCGCGCTGGAAGGCATGATCATGGGCCACTAGGCCCATACCAGAAAAACCCGTGCCAGAAAAACTGGTTGCATTCCGCTGTGCAATAATATTGCGTGCCCCCCATAAATTCACCTTACCACCCAAAAAGCGGGGGACACGCCATGCGCATTGGCCTTTATCCGGGCACGTTTGATCCAATCACCTTGGGCCATGTCGATATTATCCGCCGCGCGGCAACATTGGTTGATCGTCTGGTGATTGGCGTGGCCATCAACCGTGACAAGGGCCCGCTGTTTTCGCTAGAAGAGCGGGTGGCGATGATCGAGGATGAATGTGCCAGCCTAAGCCGCGAAACAGGCACGGAAATTGTGGCGCATCCGTTTGAAAATTTGCTGATCAATTGCGCGCGCGAAGTGGGCGCACAGGTGATCGTGCGGGGCCTGCGCGCGGTGGCTGATTTCGAATACGAATTCCAGATGGTTGGCATGAACCGTGCCTTGGATAGCACTGTAGAAACAGTGTTTTTGATGGCCGACGCACGCCATCAGGCCATTGCTTCTAAGCTGGTGAAAGAAATCGCGCGGCTGGATGGCGATGTGACAAAATTTGTGCCACCCGCAGTTAAGGCAAAGCTTTTAGATAAGCTTGGAAAATGATGATTTCGCTGGAAAAAATTACTTTTCAGCCTCTGCCTGGCGTATGAAAGTGGCGCAGCCATCGGGCTGCGTCAGCGGCAACATATGGCCGCCCTCGATCTCGTGATAGTGAATATGGGCGTGGCTGGCTGCCAGATCGCGGCCATGAATTTGCGGCGATAAAATCCGGTCATCGCGGCCAAAGAGAATATGCACCGGCATCTGCAGCTGGGAATAATTGGCCTGCATCCATTTGATATCGCCGAGCGAAGCCAGATAATCGCGGCTGGTGTTTTCAAAACTGGCCGGGCGCAGGCCCAGCATGCCGCCGCCCGCGCGCCCATAACCGCTGGGCACACGATCAGGGCCAAAGACCAGGTCGAACACCGGCGCCGAGCGCCACATGCCCAGCGGCGTGGCCACCGTCCATGCAGCCAGTTTGCGCCGCCAGGGCCGGGCAATGGCCAGCCCCGCAAAGGCGGGCGAGGGCCGATCGCCGCGGCTGGTAAAGGGGGCCAACAGGGCCAGGCCGCGGGTTTTTTCGGGAAAATCCAAGGCCAAACACAGCGCAATTGCCCCGCCCAAGGAATGGCCAACCAGCAGCGGGCGATCCAGCCCCAGGGCATCTATGGCCTCGGCGATATAGGCGGCCTGGGCGCGTGGGTTTGCGGGGGCCGTGGCGGGCCGCGCAGACCAGCCCATGCCGGGGCGATCGATGGCAATGCAGTGGTGGGTTTTGGCCATCTCATCCATCAAAAACTGGTCAAAATTGCCCAGTTGGGCCCCCAAGCCATGGATCATCACGATGCTGGGGCCTTGGCCCTTTTCCACGTAATGCAGCGGGCCTGTGCTGATCTGCACGAATTTGCCGCGCGCGGGCACCGCCGCCTCGACCCGGCGCTTGACCCACCAGCTGTAGCCAACAAGCGCTGCCAAAATTGCCGCGCCCAAGGCCAAGATCGCCGCTGAAATTGCCAATATTTCCATGGTTTGCCCCCCGTCACTGCGCAAAAGCTACGGGCAATTGGCCGGGCTGGCCAGTGTTTATTGGATCAGCGCCAAAAAGCCAGCCATTCGATGAATTGCGCAAATTTGCGCGCCAAAAACAAGAACGCGGTGCCGCTGTTCAGGGCCATGTCCAAAATCAGGCCGATGACGATAATACTGGCCAGCACAAGGGCGATTGGGTTGGTCATGGCGGCACTCGAACATAAGACAATAAAAAAGGGCCCATTGGCTGGGCCCTTTACTTTATGCCTGTCGGGGCTTGGCAGTGCAAGCGGCAGGGCGCGCTGTTACAAAAGGCGGCCCATGGCTGCGGCCACATCAGCCATGCGGCAGGAAAAGCCCCATTCGTTGTCATACCATGCCAGCACGCGCACCAGGCGCCCGCCGATGACCTTGGTTTGATCGGCGGCAAAATGCGCGCTTTCTTCGGTGTGGTTGAAATCCACCGAAACCAGCTTTTCCTCGGTATAGCCCAAAATACCCTTCAGCGGGCCTGCGGCGGCTTCGGCCATCAGGGCGTTTACATCTGCCTCGGTCACGTCTTTTTGCGCGATAAATGTCAGATCAACAGCCGAAACATTTGGGGTGGGCACGCGCACGGCGGATCCATCCAATTTGCCTTTCAGCGCAGGCAAAACCTCGCCCAGGGCTTTGGCGGCACCGGTCGAGGTGGGGATCATGCTCATCGCGGCGGCGCGCGCGCGATAGAGATCTTTGTGGCGACGATCAAGCGTGGGCTGATCGCCCGTATAGGCGTGAATCGTGGTCATGATGCCCGACTCGATGCCGATATTTTCGTGCAACACCTTGGCCACGGGCGCCAAGCAATTGGTGGTGCAAGAGCCGTTCGAGATCATCACATCGCCGCGGGCCAATTCGCTGTCGTTCACACCCATCACGATGGTTTTTTGCACATTTTTCGCTGGCGCCGAAATCAGCACTGCTTTGGCGCCGCGTTCCAGGTGCTTTTGGCATTTGTCGCCATCGTTGAAATTGCCGGTGCATTCCAGCACCACATCCACACCCGACCAATCCAGCTCGTCCATGTTATAGGTGGACATCATCTGCATCTCGCCATGGCCCAGATCCATGGTGCCATCGCCAATTTTCACCTCGTTGCGAAAACGCCCATGCACGCTGTCATAGCGCACCAGATGCGCGGCGGTTTCCAGCGGGCCGGTGGCGTTCACCTTCACCACACGAACATCTTGGCGGGCTTTCTCGGCGATATGCATAAGCGTGCTGCGGCCGATGCGGCCAAAACCATTGATCCCCAGTGTGATGGTCATGTGTGCGTCTCCTGTTCGGGTAAATCACCGGCGGTATAGCGGCAGTGCCACGGGCTGCAAAGCGTGTTTTACAAGAAAACCCGCATGTTAGCGCAAAACTGGCATTCTGGCATTGCGCCCTTGTTCTGGCGCTGTGCTGGGGTAGTGTGGGGCAACGGTTTGACGAAAGGTGATGCAGGTATGAGCGGTTTACTGGCGCTGTTGGATGATGTGGCAGCCATTGCCAAAGTGGCAGCAACCAGCGTGGATGATATTGCCGCAGCCGCCGCCAAAGCGGGCGGAAAAACCGCGGGCGTGGTGATTGATGACGCAGCCGTTACCCCGAAATATGTGCAGGGTTTCGCCCCGGCGCGGGAATTGCCGATCATTTGGAAAATCGCGCGCGGCTCGTTCTTTAACAAACTGGTCTTGTTGCTGCCGGTGGCCATGCTGCTGGCCAATTTCGCGCCTTGGGCGATTACCCCGCTGTTGATGCTGGGGGGGGCATATTTGTGTTTTGAGGGGGCGGAAAAGGTGTTTCACAGCCTTTTTCCCCATGCCAGTCACGAAATCGACGCCGATATGAGCGTGGCCGATCCCGCCCATCTGGAAGAAGAAAAAGTGCGCGGTGCGATCAAAACCGATTTTATCTTATCAGCAGAAATCATGACCATTTCGCTGGCCGCGATTGAGGCGCCCAATGTGTGGATGCAGGCCGCCACATTGGCCGTGGTGGGAACGGCTGTCACCATTGCGGTTTATGGCGCGGTGGGGGTGATTGTGAAGATGGATGATATTGGCCTCTATCTGGCGCGCAATGCCGGGCTGGGGGCGGTGCGGGCCTTTGGGCGCGGGCTGGTGAAATTCATGCCGCGCTTGCTGCTGTTGCTGTCTATTATTGGCACGGCGGCGATGCTGTGGGTGGGCGGCTCGATCATCGAACACGGGCTGCATGCCTTTCATGTGGCCGAGCCGGGCCATACCATTCAGGCCCTGGCCGAGGGCGCCGCGGCGGCGTTTGGGCAAGGGGCCGGCGTGGTGAAATGGCTGGTCACGGCGGCGCTGGATGGGGTGTTTGGGCTGGTGCTGGGGCTGGTGTTGATCCCGCTTGCCACGCAGGTTTTGGGCCCCTTGCTGGCCGCGTTGAGGGGCAAAAAGGCGGGCGGGCATTAGCCTGGGCAAAGCGGCAATTGTTTCAAAATGTCGCTGTTTTTGGCCCTGATGCCCCAATTCACGGCCCATTTCTGACGTTTGCGTGAGAATGAAATCCACTATCGGGCCTGCCTGCGTATCCCTGTCACATGCAAATCAGCGTGCACAAAAAGTGGACAGTAAAGAGGGAATGTTTTTCATGACAGCTATTCGCAAATTTGCCGCCGCAGCGGCCACCGCCGTAACGCTTGGCACCGCCGCAAGCGCGGCAGATATCGTTGACATCGCATCGGGGGATGCGCGTTTTTCCACGCTTGTGGCCGCAGTCAGCGCCGCCGGGCTGGTGGACACGCTAAAGGGCCCAGGCCCCTTTACCGTATATGCGCCGATCAACGATGCTTTCGCCGCGCTGCCCGCGGGCACGGTGGAAAGCTTGCTGCAGCCCGAAAACAAGGGCCAGCTGACCAATGTTTTGCTCTATCATGTCGATGATCGCCACCTGACCGCCGAGATGATTCCGCATGGGTCGAATTATTTCAAACCCATCCTCGACAGCGCGCGTTTGTGCATCACGCGCAACGCATCTGGCGTGTCGATTGCCGATGGCACGGGCCAAAGCGCCAATGTGATCATTGCCAATATCAAGGCCGACAATGGCGTGATCCATGTGATCGACAAGGTTCTATTGCCGGGCACCCGCCCTGCGTGCCACTAACCGCGGCCTAGATGCAACAAAGGCCCCAGGGTGCTGGGGCCTTTGTGATTTTTGGGGTCAGTTGCGGCTGTGGTTACAGCAGGCTTTTCACCTTATCGGCCACGGCCTGGGCGGTGATGCCGAATTTTTCATACAGCACCTCTGCCGGGGCCGAGGCGCCAAAGCCCTCCATGCCCACAAAGCCGGCTTTCGCCTCGCGGCCACGTTCGCCCAGCAGCCAGCGGTCCCAGCCTTGGCGCACCGATGCCTCGACCCCGACACGCACGGGGCCGGCGGGCAGCACTTTTTTGCGGTAGCTTTCCTCTTGGGCGGCAAATAGCTCCATGCAAGGCATCGAAACCACCCGGGTGCCAATGCCCTGGCCCTCGAGCAGGTCGCGCGCAGCCATGGCAATTTCCACCTCCGAGCCGGTGGCGATCAAGATGGCTTGGCGCTTGCCGGTGGCCTCGGCCAAAACATAGGCGCCTTGGGCGGAAAGGTTGCGGGTTTTATGCTGGGTGCGCAGGGTTTGCACGTTTTGACGGGTCAGCGATAGAACCGACGGGGTTTCCTTGGTGCTTAGCGCCAGTTCCCATGCTTCGGCGGTTTCCACCGTATCGCAGGGGCGGAACACCCAGGTGTTGGGCGTGGCGCGGCTGATGGCCAGGTGTTCCACAGGCTGGTGGGTTGGGCCATCTTCGCCCAGGCCGATGCTGTCATGGGTCATGACAAACACGCTGGGAATGCGCATCAACGCGGCCAGGCGCATGGCGGGGCGGGCATAATCGGTAAAGGCCATGAAGGTGCCACCATAGGGGCGCATGCCCCCGTGCAGCGCCATGCCGTTCATCGCCGCGGCCATGCCATGTTCGCGAATGCCCCAATAGATGTAGCGCCCCTTGCGATTTTCGATATCGAACATGCCCAGATCGCCGGTTTTGGTGTTGTTCGAGCCGGTCAAATCGGCCGAGCCGCCCACCGTTTCGGCCATGATCGGGTTAACCACCTCTAGCACCATTTCGCTAGATTTGCGTGTGGCCACCTTTGGGGTGCTTTCGCTGACCTGCTTTTTCAGGGCGCGGATGGTGCTGGCCAGTTTTTTGGGCGCCTCCAGCGCGTAGCGGCGTTCGAATTCACCACGTTTGCCGGCGGGCAGGGCGGCCAGGCGCGCGGCCCATTCGGCATGCGCCTCGGCGCCGCGGGCGCCGATTGCCTCCCACTGGGCTTTCACATCTGCGGGCACTTCAAAGGCGCCGCCGGGCCAGCCATAGGCGGCTTTGGCCGCGGCCAGCTGCGCGGCATCGGTCAGCGCGCCATGGCCCTTTGAGGTGTCTTGGGCGGCATGGCCCAGGGCGATGTGGGTTTTGCACGCAATCATCGAGGGTTTCTTGCTGGCTTTGGCAGCCGTCAGGGCCGCATCAATGGCCGCCGGGTCGTGGCCGTCGATTTCCTGCACATGCCAGCCACTGGCCTTAAAGCGCGCCACCTGATCGGTGCGATCAGACAGTTCGACCGTGCCATCGATGGTGATGTTGTTATTATCCCACAGCACGATCAGGCGGCCCAGCTGGTGGCGCCCGGCCAGGCCGATGGCCTCTTGGCTGACGCCCTCCATCAGGCAGCCATCACCGGCGATGACATATGTGTAGTGATCCACGATCTTGCGGCCAAACTGGGCGCGCTGAATTTCCTCGGCCATGGCAAAACCCACGGCGGTGGCAATCCCTTGGCCCAAGGGGCCGGTGGTGGTTTCGATGCCCGCGGCATGGCCATATTCGGGGTGGCCTGCGGTTTTTGCGCCCCACTGGCGGAAGGCGCGTAGCTGATCGAGCGTAATGTCGGGGTTGCCGGTGAGATACAGCAGCGAATAAAGCAGCATCGAACCGTGGCCCGCCGACAGGATAAAGCGGTCGCGATCGGGCCAATGGGGGGCTTTGGCATCGAATTTCAGGTGCTTTTCAAACAGCACAGTGGCTGCGTCGGCCATACCCATGGGCATGCCGGAATGGCCCGAATTGGCGGCTGCCACCGCATCAAGGGTTAGGGCGCGAATGGCAGTGGCGCGCATCCAATGGTCGGGGTTGGCTGAACGCAGGGCAGAAATATCCACGAGAGCAGTCCTCTGGCTAGGCTTGTTGTTGGCCAGCCTCATACCACCCCCCGCCCATAGTTCAAGCAAAGCCTGCAAGTCTTTGGGCGCAAAGGGGGCGCATTTTCGGTATTCGTTGTCTAAACTGGCGCAAACGACAGGGCGGTGCGATTCGCATCTGTCGGGTAAAGACAGCCACAGGTGCAAAGCCATTGGGCAAAAGTGAGGGTAAATGAGCGAAATCGCAGAGCTTGAACGCCGCATGACGGCGGCCATGGATCGCATCGCACAGGCTTTGGATGGGTTGGGCGCGCAGCCCATGCCAGACAGCACTGCCGCAGATGACGGGGCCAACGAGACCGGTGATGATGGCGCAGAGCTGGCCAAGCTGCGCCAGGCGCTGGACGATGAAAAACTGGTGACAGCCCAGTTGGAAGAACGGATCAAAGTGCTGAAAGCGCGGCTAGAGGCGGCTGAAACTGCGCCCGCGCCCGCAGCTGTGCCGGATGTGGCGCAAATGCAGGCACAGCTGGATGCGGCACACGCCACGGCCGCCAGCCTGGATGAGCAGGTGCAAGGCCTGCGCGCGGCAGGCGTGCAGATGCAATCGGCCATGCAGGCGCTGCGCGATGCCGCTATGGCCGGTGTTGTGGCGCCCGAGCTGATCAATGCCTCGTTGCAGGCCGAGCTGGACGCCCTGCGCGCCGCCCGCGCCGTCGATATGGCCGAGGCCGATGCCATCATCGCCACGATCGCACCGCTTTTAGCGCCCGAACAAAATGACCAGCCGGAGGAAGCCAATGCCTGAGGTGGAAATTCGTATCGGCGGACGCAGTTTTGAAGTGTCGTGCCAAGATGGCGAAGAGCAGTATTTGCAGGCCGCGGCCGGCATGCTGGATGCCGAGGCCAGCGTGCTAAGCAGCCAGATCGGGCGCCTGCCCGAGGCGCGCATGCTGTTGATGGCGGGGCTGATGCTGGCCGATCGCACAGCCGGCATGCAAGACAAGCTGGCCACGCTCGAGGCGGAACTGGCGCAGTTGAAATCGACGCCGGCGCCCGCGCCCGAGCGTATCGAGGTGCCGGTGATGCCCGCAGGCGTGGCAGAAACCCTGGCCGAATTAACCGCCCGGGCCGAGGCCTTGGCCGCGCAACTGGAAGAAAAAACAACAGGCCCCGCATAATGCGGGGCCCTGATGGCGTAACAACGCGCAAAAGCAGCCCCTGGGGGGCTGTTTTTTATTGAGATATCAGGCGTTTGCCTCGCGAATTTTATCTGCGGCCTCTTTGGAATAGGCCACGCCTGACCCATCCAGCAGCGTATCCAGCTCGCCCGACAGGGTCATTTCGGTGACGATATCGCAGCCGCCCACAAACTCGCCCTTTACATAAAGCTGGGGGATGGTGGGCCAATCTGAATAGTCTTTGATGCCCTGGCGAATTTCGGCATCATCCAGCACGTTTACATCTGCGTAGTCGACGCCCATGTAATTCAAAACACCTGCCACGCGCTGCGAAAAGCCGCATTGGGGCATGGTTTTGGTGCCTTTCATGAAAAGCACAACGTCATTGGCCTTGATCGTGTCTTCGATGCGTGTCTTTGCGTCGCTCATGTTTTTTCCCTTTATTGTTCAGTCCTTGTGCCCCTTGGGCACGAAAGAACGGGCATAGGCCTGTGGGTCGCGGGGCACTTTCCAGCTGGTGCTATTGCCCCCCAAACCCGAGCTGTAATTTGAATGCAAAACGTGAAACCCGGTGCCGGGCTGTGAGCCGCGTTTTGCGTGATGCTCGCCGCGCAGGCGTAAAATGGCAATGGCCACGGTGACAGCGGCGATCAGCGCGATCAAGATCGGAATGCTGAACTGCTGCATGGCCATCGCCCTAGTCTGGGGCGCGTGTGGTCAGCGCCAGGGCGTGTAGCGCGCCATTTGGCCCGTCCATCACCCCTTTCAGCGCGGCGTAAACGGCGCGTTGCTGTTGCACGCGGTTCATGCTGCGAAAGCTTTCATCAATCACCATCGCAGACATATGCACGCCATCATTCCCATCCACGGTGATCTGAGCGTTCGGAAATGTCTGGCGCAGCAGGTCTTCGATTTCGTGGGCATGCATTGGCATTTGCGGCTCCTGTTTTGTGCTCTGGACAAAGATGTAAACCTGCCATGCCTTATGTGCAAGAAGCAGCAGGCCAGATCATGGCTGGCCCCGCGCCCTGGGCTGCGGGGCCTGCGCTGGCGCCCTTAGGCCAGCGCCTGTGCAAAAGCACCACGATAGAGGGCCGCCAGATCGGCCAGCGGTGCCTCGGCCTGGCCCAGGCGCACGCTATCGCCGGCAAAGCGGCCCACGCTGCGAATGGGCACGCCCGCGCTGGCGGCGGCCACCATCAGCGCCTCGGCCTTGTCAAAGTTGCACGCCACCAGATAGCGCGCCTGATCTTCGCCAAAAAGCTGGCCCATATCGCTGTCGTCCAAGACAATGCCAACACCTGCGGCTTCGGCCATTTCAAAGGCGGCCATGGCCAAACCGCCATCGGCCAGATCGGTGCAGGCGGTGATCAGGGCGTGATTATCCAAGATGAACTGACCATTGCGTTTTTCGGCCGCAAGATCCACGGCGGGGGCATCGCCCTCTTCGCGGTTGAACACCTCGGCCAGCAGTGCCGATTGCCCCAGATGCCCGGTGGTTTCGCCAATCAGCAGCGCCACATGGCCATCGCGGGCTGTGCCCAAAATGGCCTGCTCTGGCGTGTCGATCAGGCCCACGGCGCAGATGGTGGGGGTGGGCAGAATGGGCTGGCCATCGGTTTCGTTATAAAGCGAGACATTGCCGGAAACGATGGGCGTATCCAGCGCCTGACAAGCGGCGCCAATGCCCTGGATGGCGCCCACGAACTGGCCCATGATTTCGGGCTTTTCGGGGTTGCCGAAATTCAGGTTGTCGGTGGTGGCCAAGGGCCGCGCGCCCACTGCCACCAGGTTGCGATAGGCCTCGGCCACGGCTTGTTTGCCGCCCTCGACGGGGTTGGCGCGCACATAGCGGGGTGTGACATCTGATGTAAAGGCCAGCGCCTTGTCGGTGCCATGCACGCGCACAATGCCCGCCCCCAGGCCCGGGGTGCGCAGGCTGTCGGCCATCACCATCGAGTCGTATTGTTCATAAACCCATTGCTTGGCGGCGTAGTTTGGCGTGGCCAGCAGCGCCTTTAGCCCGTCGATCGGGTCAATGGCAGGCACGTCTTGCAGCGGTTCTGCGGCAGGGGTGGGCACCCAGGGGCGGTCGTATTCGGGCGCCGACGAGGACAGTTTCGACAAGGGCAGATCTGCCATCACCTGATTTTTGTGCAAAATCAAGAAGCGGTCTTCGGGAATGGTTTCGCCCACGATGGCGAAATCCAGATCCCATTTTTCAAACACCGCGCGCGCCTGGGCCTCTTTTTCGGGGCGCAGCACCATCAGCATGCGCTCTTGGCTTTCTGACAGCATCATTTCATAGGCTGTCATATTGGCCTCGCGCTGGGGCACGTCATCAAGCTGCAGCTTGATGCCCAGGCCGCCTTTGTCGCCCATTTCCACGGCCGAGCATGTCAGGCCGGCGGCGCCCATATCCTGGATAGAGATCACCGCGCCGGTTTGCATCAGCTCTAGGCAGGCCTCCATCAGGCGCTTTTCGGTAAAGGGGTCGCCCACCTGCACGGTGGGGCGCTTTTCCTCGATGGTTTCGTCAAACTCGGCGCTGGCCATCGTGGCGCCGCCCACGCCATCGCGCCCGGTTTTGGCGCCCAGATACACCACAGGCATGCCCACGCCGGATGCGGCGGAATAAAAGATCTTATCGGCATCAGCCAGGCCTGCGGCAAAGGCATTGACCAGGCAATTGCCGTTATAGGCGGGGTGAAAGCGCACTTCGCCGCCCACGGTGGGCACGCCAAAGCAGTTGCCATAGCCGCCGATACCCTCGACCACGCCATGCACAAGCTGGCGGGTTTTGGGGTGATCGACCTGCCCGAAAGACAGCGAATTCATCGCCGCAATCGGGCGCGCCCCCATGGTGAAGACATCGCGCAAAATGCCGCCCACGCCGGTGGCCGCACCTTGGTAGGGCTCGATATAGCTGGGGTGGTTGTGGCTTTCCATTTTGAACACCACCGCCTGACCATCGCCGATATCGACAACGCCGGCGTTTTCACCGGGGCCACAAATAACCTGTGGGCCGCTGGTGGGCAGGGTGCGCAGCCATTTTTTCGAGGATTTGTAAGAACAATGTTCGTTCCACATGGCCGAGAAAATGCCAAGCTCGGTGAAACTGGGCGCGCGACCGATGATATCCAGAATGCGCTCGTATTCGTCGGGCTTTAAGCCATGAGCGGCAATCAGGTCGGGCGTGATGGCGGGTTCTTGCATGTGGTTCCCCATAGGCTGCGCGGTTGCGCGCGTCATAGCGGAAGGGCGCGGGTTGGGAAAGAGGCAAGACAAAAAAGACCGCGGCGCCAGCGGGGCAGGGTTTGGCGGCGTCAAGGCCAAAAAAAAGGCCGAGCGCTAAGCTCGGCCGAAGTCCAACAGGGAGGTATGAAGATGATGAGAAACTAATCGTCATCACCGTCACGTGCTCAATTAGGTATCTGTTCTTGTCCAATCAAGAAAAAACATGCCGCAAGTGCAGCATGCCCGGTATGCGCAGAATGCATGGCTTGCTTAATTTGTTAGCTAACTGCCTGATCTTTCACCCGTTTGCGATAGGCAATAATCTCGTCTTGCACGAATTCCCGAAAGGCTGACACCCGTTTTGAGTGCCTCAGCTCTTCGGGATAGGCCAAAAATACCGGAACATCGGTTGATTCGACCTCGGGCAGCACCTCGACCAGATCGGGAAAATCCTGGGTCAGATAATCGGGCAGAACGCCAATGCCCAAATCGTGCAGCACCGCCTGCAGCACGCCAAAGTAATTGTTCACCGTCAGGGTCGAGCGCGGCTGATGCGCCATCAGGGTTTGCACCAGCTGTGCGCCCGCACCCACCTGCGCAGATGTGGGGTTTTGGCAAATCAGGCGGTGGTGGCGCAGGTCATCGGGCACGGTGGGCATGCCGCTGCGTTCGATATAGGCCTGCGAGGCATAAAGGCGCATTTTTACCGCCATCAGGCGTTTGCGGATCAAATCCGCTTGGCTGGGTTCTTTCATGCGAATGGCCACATCTGCCTCGCGCATGGGCAAATCCAGCACCCGTTCTTCCAGCATCAGTTCGATTTTCAGATCCGGGTATTTCTCGTAAAGCGCGGGCAGGCGTGGGGCCAGCCACAAGCTGCCAAAGCCGGTGGTGGTGGTGACGCGCAATTCGCCAAACACCTCGTCTTCGCTGTCGCGAATGCGCGCCGATGCCGCATCAAGCCGTTTGGCCATGGCCGATGTAGCATCAAACAGCAATTCGCCCTGTTCTGTTAAAATCAGGCCGCGGGCGTGGCGGTGAAACAGGGTGGTGTTCAGGCTTTCTTCCAGCGCCCGCACCTGCCGGCTGACGGCAGATTGGCTAAGATGCAGGGCATCGCCCGCATGGGTCAGGCTGCCCGCATCGGCAACAGCGTGAAAAATTCGCAGTTTATCCCAATCCATCGTCGCCATATTCCTTGTTCGCACCAACACTATAGAGAAATAATAAAATAATTACATCTACTTCCGCTATGACGTAACGGCCACCATAGCCTATTGACGATTAAGGACAGATTTTTTTCCGCTCAAGGGCCGGGGCGCGGTATTTTTAGGCGCGTGGCGATTTTCTGCGGGCTGTGCCTGTCATAGAAGTGTCGCAAAATTGTTGCACACTCTGCCCCCGATAGTGGCGCATTTCCCCGCGCCGGTTTTGGAATGTGCCCCATGCGTCTGCCCCCGAAAATTGCCCGCGATATCAGCTATGCCCATTCTGCCAGCTCGAAAGGTGGGCGCGCCCTGATACGGGTGTTGGAAAATGTAACGGGCCGCTACAGCCTGATCCGCCGCGCGCAGGGCTACGAGCAAGACGTGGCGCAGGGGCGTGATTTCTGGCAGGTGATGGTGGAACGCTATGGCCTGACGCTGGATGTCATCGGCGGCAGCCTGTCGCATATTCCCGCCAACGGCCCCTTGATCGTGATTGCAAACCATCCCTATGGCATTTTGGACGGGCTGATGATGGGCCATATCTTGGCCACTGTGCGCGGCGATTTTCGGATCATGGCGCATCATGTTTTTCGCAAGGCCGAAGATATCAACAGGGTGATTTTGCCGATATCGTTTGATGCCACCAAAGAAGCGGTGCAGCTAAACCTGGACACCCGCAAAGAGGCGCTGCGCTATCTGGGGGCAGGGGGGGCGATTGGCATTTTCCCCGGTGGCACCGTGTCAACCGCGGCGCGCCCCTTTGCACAGCCGATGGATCCGGGCTGGCGCGCCTTTACCGCGCGAATGGTGGCAAAATCACGCGCCACTGTGGTGCCGGTTTATTTCGACGGCCATACCAGCCGCTTGTTCCAATTGGCCAGCCACCTGCACTACACATTGCGCATGGGGCTGCTGATCAAAGAGTTTCGCGCCCGCGTCGATACACCTGTTCGGGTGGTCATAGGCAAACCCATCGCGCAGGCGGAAATTGACGCGCGCGCGCAGGATTCAAAAGCGATGATGGATTTTCTGCGCAAAGCCACTTATGAGTTGTCGCCAAAGCCGATAGATGCGCAAAGCTACGGTTTCGAATTCGAGGAAAAATACCGCGCCTAAGCGGGTGATTTGGCGGAAATTATGGCTGTTGGCATTTTCGACTCGGGCCTGGGGGGCCTGACGGTGCTAGAGGCAGCGCGCAAGCGTTTGCCCGATGTGCCCTTTGTTTACTTTGGCGATAACCTGCACGCCCCCTATGGGGTGCGCGACAGCGACGATATCTATGGCCTGACCTGCGCCGCTGTCAGCCGTATGTGGGACGAGGGCTGCGATCTGGTGATTTTGGCCTGCAATACCGCCAGCGCGGCGGCGTTGCGCCGGATGCAAGAAAGCTGGGTGCCGCGCGACAAACGCGTGCTGGGGGTGTTTGTGCCGCTGATCGAGGCGCTGACAGAACGGCAATGGGGCGATAACAGCCCGCCCCGCGAAGTGGCGGTGAAAAACGTGGCGCTGTTTGCCACGCCCGCCACCGTGGCCAGCCGTGCCTTTCAGCGCGAATTGGCGTTTCGCGCCATTGGCGTGGATGTCGAGGCGCAGGCCTGCGGGGGGGTCGTGGATGCCATCGAAGAGGGCGATCTGATCTTGGCCGAAGCTTTGGTGCGCAGCCATGTTGACGCGCTCAAACGCAAAATGCCCAATCCGCAAGCCGCGATTTTGGGCTGCACGCATTACCCGCTGATGGAGGCTGTGTTCCAAGATGCCTTGGGCGGCGATGTGATGGTATTCAGCCAGGCCAATTTGGTGGCCGAAAGCCTGGCCGACTATCTGCAGCGCCACCCCAGCATGCGCGGCACCGGCCACGAGGCGAAATATCTCACCACCGGCGATCCGCGCCGCGTGTCTGACCGGGCCACCCAGTTTTTACGCCGCGAGGTGCGCTTTTCCCAGGCCTAAGGCACCGGGGTGAAAGGCCAATTGCCGCATTTGGCGCGTGCAGGGCTTGCGCTGCGGCCCGTTGCTGCCGATATGATGGGCCAAGGCCTGCAAGGGGCCATGGGTTAGGTGCACAGCCAAGTGAGGATGCGATGAAATCGCTGAAAAAGACACGCCGCATACAAATCATCGCGCTGACATTCGTTGCGCTGATCATTTCTACCGGGTTGATTGGCTATGCGATGCGCGATGGCATCAATTTCTTTCGTGCCCCAAGCCAAGTGATGGCAGATCCGCCCGGCCCAACCGAGGTGTTTCGCATCGGCGGGCTGGTAGAAGAGGGCAGCATCGTGCGCGGCCAGGGCGAGACTGTGCAATTCAACGTCACCGATGGCGGGGCCACTGTGCCGGTGAAATTCACCGGTATTTTGCCCGATCTTTTTGCCGAAAATCAGGGCATGGTTGGCACCGGAAAATACATCAACGGCGTATTTGAAGCCTCTGAAATATTGGCAAAACATGATGAAACATACATGCCAAAAGAAGTGGTGGACGCGCTAAAAGAACAAGGCGTTTATAAAGAACCGAACGATAGTTAAATCTGCCCTTAACCCGCGCTGCACACCGTTTGCCCACCACAGCGAAAGGGGCAAGTATGAAGCAGATCGCGGAAATGGCGCGCCAGATTATCGCGCGCGAAGGCGGGTTTGTCGACGACCCAGATGATCCGGGCGGTGCCACCAAATATGGCATCACCCTGGCCACCTGGCGCCGCTATGGGCATGACCTGACGGGCGATGGCCAAATCACCCGCGCCGATATTGCCGCACTCAGCGCGGATGCCGCGCAGGCGGTTTTGGTAGAACGGTTCTTTCACGCTCCAAACATTGGGCTTTTGCCCCCGGTCCTGCAGCCCCCGGTTTTTGATATGTATGTCAATGCAGGGGCCAATGCGGTGCGCATCTTGCAGCGGCTTTTGGTCGATCTGGGGCAGGTCTTGCAGGTGGATGGGGTGATTGGCCCCAAAACCGCGGCGGCGGCCGCTGCGCTGGCGCAGCAAAACGGCGCGGCTTTGGCCGATGCCTATGGCGTGGCGCGGCGCAATTATTACTTCCGCTTGGGCGATCTGCGGCCTGCCAGCCGCAAATATGTGCGCAACCGGCGGGGCGGTAAGGGCGGCTGGATCGCGCGCGCCGAGGCGTTTATGCAGCCGCGCTTTCACCTGACGCAGGCGCAATTCAACGCAAGGGTGGCGGCATGGCTTTGATCACACAGGTTTTGGATATGCTGTTTGGCGGCGGGCGCAACCTGCTGCGCGACACTGCAAATTTGCTGCGCCCCAACCCCGACAGCGCAGATGCCCGCGCCTCGGATTTGCAAGCGGCGGCGCTGGCGCAATTTGCCGCCGAATTTGGCCAGCCGCAGCGCGGTGGCTTTGATCGGGCGATGGATGGGCTAAACCGCCTGCCGCGGCCGCTGTTTGCGCTTGGCACGGCCGCCTTGTTTGTGGCGGCCATGGTGGCGCCTGGGTGGTTTGCGCAGCGCATGGCGGGCCTGGCCACTGTGCCCGAGCCGCTTTGGTGGCTGCTGGGGGTGATCATCAGCTTTTATTTCGGGGCGCGCCACCAGCAAAAAGGGCACGAGTTTCGCGCAGCCCTGGCCCGGCAAGCGGTGCCTGCGATCAGCGATCTGCGCGGCGCGCGTGCCATGCCTGTGGCCTTGGCCGATACCGGCAGCGATGCCGGGCTTGCCCTGCAGGCGCTAGAGCCAGATGAAAACCCGGTCTTGCAGCAATGGCAAAATAACGGGGCCGGGCTGCGCTGATTGCGACAAGTTGAACAGGGGGGCAGGAATCGCATTTGCCTGCCCCTTCTTAGCCCCTATAATTGGGGCATGATTACAGAACTCGGTCACTTTGCCCTCGTCCTCGCCTTCGTCGTTGCCATCGTGCAGACGGTTGTTCCCCTTATTGGCGCGCATCGGCGTTTGCCCGGGTGGATGGCCGTTGCCGAACCAGCAGCCAATGCGCATTTTCTGCTGATTGCGTTTTCCTTTGCCGCGCTGACCTATGCGTTTGTGACATCGGACTTCAGCCTGAAACTGGTGGTGCTTAACAGCCATTCGGCCAAGCCGATGATCTATAAAATCTCGGGTGTTTGGGGCAATCACGAAGGGTCGATGTTGCTGTGGGTGCTGATTTTGGCGCTGTTTGGCGCCACGGCCGCCTGGTTTGGCAATAATTTGCCGCCCACGTTAAAAGCGCGGGTGCTGGGGGTGCAGGGCTCGATCTCGGTGGCGTTTTTGGCCTTTATTCTGTTCACCTCGAACCCGTTTTTGCGCCTGGCGGTGCCGCCCTTTGACGGCCAAGACCTGAACCCGCTGCTGCAAGACCCCGGCTTGGCCTTTCACCCGCCATTTCTGTATTTGGGCTATGTTGGGCTGTCGATGGCGTTTTCCTTTGCCGTAGCCGCCCTGATCGAGGGGCGCGTCGACGCGGCCTGGGCGCGCTGGGTGCGGCCATGGACGCTGGCGGCATGGGTGTTTTTGACCATCGGCATCGCGCTTGGCAGCTGGTGGGCCTATTACGAACTGGGCTGGGGCGGTTTTTGGTTCTGGGATCCGGTGGAAAACGCCAGCTTTATGCCTTGGCTACTGGCGGCGGCACTGCTGCATTCGGCGATTGTGGTGGAAAAGCGCGAAGCGTTGAAAAGCTGGACGATTTTGCTGGCGATTATGGCTTTTGGCTTTTCGCTGATCGGCACGTTTATCGTGCGCTCTGGCGTGATCACCTCGGTGCATGCCTTCGCCAACGACCCCGAGCGTGGGGTGTTTATTTTGATGATCCTGGCGGTTTTCATGGGCGGTGCGCTAACGCTTTATGCCGCTCGCGTGCAGGCGATGGAGGCCAAAGGCGTGTTCAGCATGCTCAGCCGTGAAAGCGGGCTGGTGGTGAACAACATCTTGCTGGCGGTCAGTGCCTTTGTGGTGTTCATCGGCACCATCTGGCCCTTGGTGGCTGAAATGCTGTGGGATCGTAAACTATCGGTGGGCGAGCCGTTCTTTAACGCAGCCTTCACGCCGTTTTTTGTGGTTTTGGGGGCGATATTGCCCTTGGGTGCCATGCTGCCGTGGAAACGCGCCACATTGGGCCGCGCGGCGCGCCCTTTGTGGGGGGCATTTGCCCTGTCGCTGGCGCTGGCGGCCCTGGCCTTTGCTGTGCAAACCGGGCGCGGCGCTTTGGGGCCTGTGGGGCTGTTTTTGGGCGCATGGCTGATTTCGGGCGCTGCGGTTGATTTGTTCAATCGCACAGGGCGCGGCAGCTTTGGCGCGCGCCTGGCGCGCATGACACGCCTGCCCGGCGCAGATTGGGGCAAGGCCATTGCCCATTCGGGCCTGGGCGTGACGATGATAGGTATTGCCGGGCTGATGGCGTGGCAGGCCGAAGATATTCGCGTGGTGCAGGTAAAAGGCAGTTACGATATTGCCGGCTATACCCTGACCTTGGATAAGGTCGAGCGCGTGCAAGGCCCCAATTACATCTCGACGATGGGCCATGTCACCGTGACCAAGGATGGCGCGCAGGTGGCTGTTTTGACACCGGAAAAACGCGTCTACCCGGTGGCCGGCATGCCCACCACCGAGGCGGCCATTGATTATGGGTTCTTGCGCGATGTCTATGTTGTAATAGGCGATCCGCAGGAAAATGGCGGCTGGGCGATGCGCACCTATTACAAACCATTGGCAAACTGGATCTGGGCGGGCTCGATCCTGATGGCGCTGGGGGGCATGTTCAGCCTGTTTGATCGCCGCTACCGGGTGGCGGCCGGGGCCCGGCGCCGCGCACCCGCTGCAGGGGTGCCTGCGGAATGAAACGGCTATTGGTCATGCTGATGCTGCTTGGTACGCCGGGCGCGCCGCTATGGGCGGTGCAACCCGACGAGATACTGGCAGACCCAGCGCTGGAAGAGCGGGCGCGCGGCCTGTCCAAGGGGCTGCGCTGCCTGGTGTGCCGCAACGAGAACATCGATGATTCCAATGCCGAACTTGCCCGCGATCTGCGCCTTTTGGTGCGCGAGCGTTTGGTGGCCGGCGATAGCGACCAGCAGGTGATTGACTATGTTGTTGCGCGCTACGGCGAATATGTGCTGCTGGCGCCGCCAAAAACCGGCATCAACTGGCTGCTGTGGTGGGCGGGCCCGCTGATGTTGCTGGGGGCTGGCGCGATTGGGTTTGGCTACCTGCGCCGCCGTCAGGCCGCGCCCGAGGGGGCGGGTGCTGCGGCGCTCAGCACGGAAGAGGCGGCGCGCCTGCGTGACATTATGGAAAAGTGACGCTTAGTTCCTCTTTTCCTTCGTCATGGCTGGGCTATGCTGCGCCTGACACATAGGGGAGGGCCAAGCGTGGATTACCAGACCATCACATTCGAAGTTGCCAACGATATCGCCGTTATTGCGCTGAATCGCGAAAACAAAATGAATGCGCTGAATGCGCAAATGCGGGCCGAAATTGCCGATGCCGCCCGCGAGGCCCCCAAACATGCCCGGGTTTTGGTGATCACGGGCAAGGGCCGCGCCTTTTGTTCTGGCCAAGACCTAAGCGACCGGGCCAATGCCGCCGAGATCGATATGGAGCGCACCTTGCGCGATGAATACGGCCCGATGCTGCGCGCCATCTACGACAGCCCAATTCCCACGATCAGCGCGGTGAATGGCGCGGCAGCCGGGGCAGGGGCCAATCTCGCGCTGGCCGCCGATGTGGTGATCGCCACGGAAAGCGCCTATTTCTTGCAGGCCTTTGCCCGTATTGGCCTGATCCCCGATGCGGGCGGCACCTATTGGATGACGCGCGGCATGGGCGCGGCCAAGGCGATGGGGGCTGCGCTTTTTGCCGATAAAATCAGCGCCCGCCAAGCCGATGACTGGGGCTTGATCTGGGAGGCTGTGGCAGATGATGCGTTCGAGCAAACATGGCGCGCGCGCGCGGCGCATTTGGCCAGTGGGCCAACCCTGGCCTATGCCAAAATCAAAGAATCGATCCGCGGCGCATGGGATAACAGCCTGGAAGACCAGCTGTCGTTAGAGGGGCGTTTGCAGGGCGTTTGTGGCAAAAGCCGCGATTTCAAAGAGGGCGTAACCGCCTTTCTGGAAAAGCGCCCGGCGAAATTCGAAGGCCGCTAAGCCCCCTTATCCAAACGAAAAAAGGCGCCCAAGGGCGCCTTTTTTGTTGGGTGGAAACCCGGTTTAACGGTTTTCGACATCCACATAATCGCGCTGGGTGGCGCCCAGATACAGCTGGCGCGGACGGCCAATTTTCATCTGTGGATCGCTGATCATTTCTTTCCACTGACTGACCCAACCCACTGTGCGCGACAGCGCAAAAATCGGGGTGAACATCGACGTGGGGAAGCCCATCGCCTCGAGAATGATGCCCGAGTAGAAATCGACATTGGGGAACAGTTTTTTATCGGCGAAATAGTCGTCCTGCAGCGCGATGCGTTCCAGCTCTTTGGCCACCTGCAGCAGCGGGTTATCCTCGATGCCCAACAGATCCAGCACCTCGTCGGCCGATTGCTTCATCACCGTGGCGCGCGGGTCAAAGTTTTTATACACGCGGTGGCCAAAGCCCATCAGGCGGAACGGGTCGTTTTTGTCTTTGGCGCGGGCGATGAATTCGGGAATGCGATCGACGCTGCCAATCTCTTTCAGCATCTCCAGGCAGGCCTGGTTGGCGCCGCCATGGGCCGGGCCCCAAAGGCAGGCAATGCCGGCTGCGATACAGGCAAACGGGTTGGCGCCCGAAGACGAGGCCAAACGCACAGTCGATGTGGAGGCGTTTTGTTCGTGATCGGCATGCAGGGTGAAAATACGATCCATCGCGCGGCTCAGGATCGGGTTCACCTCGTATTTTTCGGCCGGAACCGAGAAACACATATGCAGGAAATTGGCCGCGTAATCCAAATCATTGCGCGGGTATACGAAAGGCTGGCCGACCGAATATTTATAGGCCATGGCCGCGATCGTGGGCATTTTCGCGATCAAACGGATCGAGGCCACCTCGCGCTGCCACGGATCGCTGATATCAAGCGAATCGTGGTAAAAGGCCGACATCGCCCCCACAACGCCCACCATGGTGGCCATTGGGTGCGCATCGCGGCGGAACCCACGGAAGAAGTTGTGCATCTGCTCGTGGATCATGGTGTGGCGGGTGATGCGCGTTTCGAAATCTTCCAGCTGTGCTGCGGTGGGCAATTCCCCGTAAAGCAGCAGGTAGCACACCTCTAGGTAGTGCGATTTGCTGGCCAGCTGATCAATCGGGTAGCCGCGATGCAGCAGCACGCCTTCGTCGCCATCAATATAGGTGATGGTCGAATCGCAGCTGGCGGTCGAGGTGTAGCCGGGATCGTAGGTGAAAACGCCCGCTTGGGCATAAAGCTTGCGGATATCCAGCACATCTGGCCCAACCGAGGGGCTGAGAACGGGCAATTCAACGCTTTGCCCGCCAATCGACAGCGTCGCGCTTTTGGTAGTGTCAGTCATCGGCCTAATCCCTTCATCACTGGCCTCATACGCGGATCGTATGGGCGTTCCTTTATAAATGGCGGTCTGGCGGCAGGGCCATCATTCCGCGGCATCGGTCAGCCGGGCAAGGGTTTCTTCTTGCCCAAGGACCAGCATCATATCGAAGACGCTTGGGGTGGCACTGCGCCCGGCCAGCGCCGCCCGCAATGGGCCGGCAAGCTTGCCAAACTTCACGCCTTGCGCCTCGGCAAAGGCAGAGGCCACCTCCTCGATCTTATCCCGCGACCAGCTAGCATTTTGCAGGTGCGGCGTCAATTCTTTCAGTATACCACGGGATACAGAATCTAGCGCCTGCGCCGCTTTCTCATCGGGTTGGATGGGGCGGTTGGCCAGTATAAATTCTGCCTTTTCAATCAGTTCAGGAAAAGATTTGGCGCGCTCTTTCAGGCAGTACATACCTTTTTCCAACAGCGCTGTCTTTTGCGCATCCAGCGCATCTTGGCCCGTGACCGCCAAGAAGGCCTGCAATTCATGCAGCAGTGCGGCATCATCGCTGGCAGCAATATGCTGCCCGCATAGGTTTTCCAGCTTTTTGAAATCAAACCGTGCGGCTGATTTGCCAATACCGCCCAGATCGAACCACTCTTGCGCCTGGGCATCGGTGAAAAATTCGTCATCCCCATGGCTCCAGCCCAGGCGGGCCAGATAGTTGCGCATGCCCGCCGCCGGGTAGCCCAGTTTTTGGTATTCATCCACACCCAGGGCGCCGTGGCGTTTTGACAATTTCTTGCCATCGGGCCCATGAATCAGCGGGATATGCGCCCATACAGGCACCTGCCACCCCATCGCTTGGTAAATCATCATCTGGCGGGCGGCGTTATTGAGGTGGTCATCGCCGCGGATCACATGGGTGACGCCCATGTCGTGATCATCCACCACAACCGCCAACATATAAACGGGCGTGCCATCAGAGCGCAGCAAAACCATATCATCCAGCTGGTCATTGCGAATGGTCACATCGCCCTGCACCTGGTCTTTGATCACGCTCACCCCGTCGCGCGGGGCCTTGATGCGCACCACATAGGGGGCATCTGGGTGGCTGGCGGGGTCGGCATCGCGCCAGGGGCTTTGGAAAAGGGTGGAACGTTTTTCGGCCTGTGCGGCCTCGCGAAAGGCTTGAATTTCCTCTTGGGTGGCAAAGCATTTATAGGCCTTGCCCGCGGCCAGCAGGCTGTGGGCCACTTCGGCGTGGCGCGCGGCGCGGTCGAATTGGCTGATGATCTCGCCGTCATGATCCAGCCCCAGCCAGGCCATGCCCGATAAAATGGCCTGCGTCGCCTCGGGGGTTGATCGGGCGCGATCCGTATCCTCGATACGCAACAAAAACTTGCCACCACGCCCCCGCGCATAAAGCCAGTTAAACAGCGCCGTTCGGGCGCCGCCGATGTGCAAATAGCCAGTGGGCGAGGGGGCAAAACGGGTGACGACAGGGCCTGACATGCGGTTTAGTTAACCTTTCGGTAAGAATTCAGTTGCTAGCTTTTACGCCTGTCTACCGGGGTGCCAAGCAGGGGGCAAGCGTGCGTGTTTTCCAAACACTTGAAACCGCCTTTGCCCTGCAGCGGGGGGCGCTGTTTCCCTGGGCGCCGGTGATCTTAGCCTGTGGGATAGGGTTGTATTTTTCCTTAACGATCGAGCTGACTTTCCCCATTTATACGGCGCTTTTTGTCATTTTTGTAATCGCCAGCGCCGTGGCGCTGCGGGGCGGGCTGCTGGCGCAGGTGTGGGCGGGGGCTGTGGCGCTGGTTGTGCTGGGGGTGCTGTTGGCGGGCTTGCGTGCGCATGCGGTGGCGGGGCCGGTGCTGGGCTTTCGCTATTATGGGCCGGTCGAGGGGCGCATTATCGCGATAGATCGCTCGGGCAGCGATGCGTTGCGGCTGCTGCTGGATCAGGTGGTGCTGGCCGATACCGCCCCCGATAGGGTGCCGCGCCGCGTGCGGGTGTCGCTGCATGGGGCGCAAGGCGCTGTGGCGCTGGCGCCTGGGCAACGGGTGATGATGAGCGCGCATCTTGCGGCGCCCTCTGGCCCGGTCGAGCCGGGTGGCTTTGATTTTCGCCGCCATGCCTGGTTTTTGGGAATTGGTGCGGTGGGCTATACCCGCACGCCGGTGGTGCTGGCGGTGGCAGATCGCCAGGGTGTGTGGCTGGGGCAGCTGCGCCACCGCCTGTCGCAAAGGGTGCAGGCGCGCATTCCTGGCGATGCGGGCGGGTTTGCGGCAGCGATTCTCACAGGCGATCGTTCGGCCGTGGCGCAGCCCCGGCTCGAGGCGCTGCGCGACAGCAATCTGGCGCATCTGCTGGCCATTTCGGGGCTGCATATGGGGCTGTTGGCGGGGTTTGTTTTTGCCCTTATTCGCGGTGGGCTGGCGCTGTGCCCACCCCTGGCGTTGCGCCTGCCTGCGCGCAAGATTGCGGCCGTGGTGGCCATGGCGGCAGGGGCGTTTTACCTGGCGCTTTCGGGGGGCAATGTGGCGACCGAACGCGCCTTTAGCATGGTTGCGGTGATGCTCTGCGCGGTGTTGCTGGAACGCCGCGTGCTGTCGTTACGATCGGTCGCTGTTGCGGCGCTGGTGGTGCTGGTCTTGCGCCCCGAGGCACTGGCAGGCCCCGGTTTTCAAATGAGTTTTGCCGCCACCACTGCCCTGGTGGCGGTGTTTGGCTGGTTGAGCAAGCAGCGCCCAAATAACGGCTGGATGGCCCAAAAATGGCTGCGGCTGGCGCTTGGCGTGGTGGTATCCTCGGGCATTGCGGGGCTGGCCACGGCACCTTTGGCGGCGGCGCATTTCAACCAGATCGCCCATTACGGATTGCTGGCCAATCTGGCCAGCGTGCCCCTGATGGGGGCGGTGATAATGCCTGCGGCGGTTATTGGCATTTGCCTGATGCCCTTTGGGCTTGATGGGGTGCCGCTGTGGGTGATGGGCCAAGGTTTGGCATGGGTGTTGTTTGTGGCCGATACCGTGGCGGCCTGGCCCGGTGCCACAAGCGGCGTGCCGACGCCCCCTGCGGTGGTGTTGCCGCTGATGGCGCTGGGGGCGCTGGGGGTGGTTTTGTGGCAGGGGCGTTGGTGCCTGTTGGGGCTGGTGCCGGTGGCACTGGCCCTTGCCTTATGGGCCAGCGTGCAGCGGCCAGTGGCCCTGGTGGCCGACAGCGGGCGCTTGGTGGGGCTGATGGGCCCAGAGGGGCGGGCCCTGTCTGCCGCGCGGGGGCAGGGGTTTGTGGCGCGTGTTTGGCTGGAAAATGATGGCGATATTGCCACCAGCCAAGCGGCGGCTGCTGCGCGCTGGCCGGCGGTGCCGGTTCTGGGGCAGGGGCGGCTGATGGTGCTGCGCGGTGCCAAAGCCGCGCAGGCTGCCACCTGCCGGCCGGGCGACTGGGTGATAAGCGATGCCACCTTGCCCCCGGATTTGCCCTGCCAAACCATTGATAAGCGCCGCTTGCAAGAAACCGGGGCAATCGCGCTTTATGCCACGCCAGATGGGGGGCTGCGCATGCGCAGCGTGGCCCAGATGGGCGGGCTGCGCCTGTGGCATGGCGGGTGGTAGCGGCCAACCCTGCTGCCAGCCGTGCCGCTGGGGCACAGGCCGGCGCGCTGCCAGAAAGATTAGTAGGTGCGGATCAACCCCACCAAACGGCCCTGCACACGCACCTTGTGGCCGGGCAAAACGCGGGTTTCATAGGCCGGGTTTGCCGCCTCTAGCGCCACGCTGTCGCCGCGTTTGAAAAACCGCTTCAACGTGGCTTCCTGATCTTCCACCAGCGCCACAACGATATCGCCGTTATTGGCGGTGTTGGTTTCGCGGATCACCACGATATCGCCATCGTTGATGCCTGCCTCGATCATCGAATCGCCCTTAACCTCTAGCGCGTAATGCTCGCCGCGGCCCGCCACCATGCTGCCCGGCACCGCAATGTGATGCGAGATTTCGGCAATCGCCTCGATTGGCACACCGGCGGCAATACGCCCCATCACCGGCAATTCGCGCGCATGCAGCGTTTCGATCGCCTGCGCGGCGGCTGGTCTTTCGCTGGGGCGTTCCCCATCGATCACGCGCAAGGCGGGCTGCGGGCTGGGGGTGGTCAAGGCATCGGGCAGGCGCACCACCTCGATGGCGCGGGCGCGGTGGGCCAGACGGCGGATAAAGCCGCGCTCTTCCAGCGCTGTAATCAGGCGGTGAATGCCCGATTTCGAGCGCAGATCCAGCGCCTCTTTCATTTCATCAAAGCTGGGCGGTACACCATCGCGCTGCACCCGATTGTGGATAAAATTCAGTAAGTCGCGTTGTTTTTTCGTCAACATGGGCGCGGCCTCCGGCAAATGCGTATTGCTTTGTTCTACGCATGTTCCCGTTTTGTGTCAACTATTCGCTTTCGAGTGGCATATACTCTACCATTTCGCCCACAGCGCGGGCCGGGTCGCCGATGGGGCGGATCACCAATGCGTTGGCGTCGGATAAAACGCGCAAAAGCGCGCTGTCTTGGCGCTCGAATGCGGTGATGCCCTCGTGGGTAAGACGGGCGCGCATGTAATGGGTGCGCGCGCCATTGGCGCCCAGCGGCGACAGCAGCGCTGCGCGGCGCGTTGGGCTATGGGTGGCAGGCAGCCCCGCCATTTTGCGCAGCATGGGCAGCAAAAACACATAGCCGCATACCATGGCCGATACCGGGTTTCCCGGCAGGCCCAGCACCACGCTGTGCCCCAGCCGCCCCGCCATCAGCGGTTTGCCCGGGCGCATTGACACTTTGTAAAACGATTGCTGCACGCCCAAACTGGCGCCTGCCTTGGCCACCAAATCGTGATCGCCCACCGAGGCGCCGCCGATTGTCACGATCACATCTGCCCCCTCGGCCAGCGAAAAGGCCAGATGCAGCGCCTCCATATTATCGCGGGCGATGGGCAAAATGCGGGTTTGCGCGCCATAGCTTTGCAGCATTGCGGCCAGGCCAAAGGTGTTTGAGGCAATGATCTGGTCTGGCCCCGGGGTTTCGCCCGGCACCACCAGCTCGTCGCCGGTGCTGATCAGCGCCACCACGGGGCGTCGGGCCACGGGCACCTGGGCAATATTCATCGCCGCCAGCAAGGCCACATCCATCGGGCTTAGGCGCCGGGGGGCGGCCAGGCTGTCGCCCAGCTGAAAATCGCAGCCAGCGGGGCGGATATTTGTGGCGCCATCTGGCGTGCCTGTAATGGTCATCTGCGCGCCATCGCGCTGGCAATCTTCTTGTAGCACCACCATGTTGGCGCCCTCGGGCACGGGCGCGCCGGTAAAGATGCGCACCGCTTGGCCCGGGCCCACAGCCCCGCCAAAGGCGTGGCCCGCGGCCGCCTCGCCGATCACCTCGAAACGGGCATTGGGCCGCACGGCAGATGCATCCAGCGCATAGCCATCCATGGCCGATGCGGCAAAGGGCGGTTGGTTGCGCCGCGCATGGCAGGGCTGTGCCAGGATGCGCCCGCCCGCCTGTGCCAAAGGCACGTGTTCAACGGCCAGATCGGGGGCCAGATCGAACAGGTTTTGCAATGCCGCGTCGACAGAAATCATTTTGCCTCGAACCGCCCCGATTTGCCGCCATCTTTCAGCAGCACACGAATGCCGCCAATTTCCATTTCCTTATCCACCGCCTTGGCCATGTCGTAGACCGTCAATGCGGCGGTGGAAACGGCTGTCAGCGCCTCCATTTCCACGCCTGTTTGGCCTGTGGTTTTTACCGTGGCCTCGATGCGCACGCCGGGCAATGCGGCATCCAGCGTCATCTCGACCGCCACTTTTGTCACCGGCAGCGGGTGGCACAGCGGGATCAGTTCGGGGGTCTTCTTGGCGCCCATGATGCCCGCCAGCCGCGCCACGGCCAGCACATCGCCTTTTTTGGCCCGGCCTTCGGCGATGGTTTGGTAGGTGGCCGGTGCCATGCGCACATGCCCCTCGGCCACGGCGATACGTGCCGTGATGGCCTTGTCAGACACATCCACCATATGGGCATCGCCCTTGCCATCAAAATGCGTCAGCCCCGCCATTACGCTGCCCCCGCCACCGGATTGGCCAGCAAATGCTGCGTGGCGCGGGCCACATCGGCCTGGCGCATCAGGCTTTCGCCAATCAGGAAACTGCGCGCGCCATGCTGGGCCATATCGGCCAAATCCTGTGGCGTGTTCAGCCCCGATTCAGAGATCAGCAAACGCCCCTGGGGCACCATTTTTGACAATATGCGCGTGGTGTCTAAGGTGGTTTCAAAGGTTTTCAGATTGCGATTATTCACCCCGATCAGCGGCGATTTCAGCGCCAGCGCCCGCTCCATTTCCGGGGCGTCATGCACCTCGATCAGCGCATCCATGCCCCAGGCCATGGCGGCCTCTTCCAGCTCTTGTGCCTGGGCATCGCTGACCGAGGCCATGATGATCAAAATGCAATCCGCCCCCAGCGCCCGTGCTTCGGCCACCTGATAGGTGTCATACATGAAATCCTTGCGCAGCGCGGGCAGCTCGCAGGCGGCGCGGGCGGCGCGCAGATAGTCTTTTGCGCCCTGAAAACTGGGGGTGTCGGTCAGCACCGACAGGCAGGTGGCCCCCCCCGCCGCATAGGCCTGGGCCAAGGCGGGCGGGTCAAAATCGGGGCGGATCAAGCCCTTGGATGGGCTGGCTTTCTTGATCTCGGCAATCAACCCATAGCCTTTGGCCGAGGCGCGCGCCAGGGCCTGCCCAAAGGGGCGCACCGGCGGGGCTGCGCGCGCGGCCTCTTCTACGGCGGAAAGCGGAACGCTGGCGCGATCTGCGGCCACCTCTTGCAGTTTATAGGCTTTGATCTTGTCTAAAATCGTGTCTGTCATGGCGTCGTCCAGTTTATGGGCGTGTCCCCATTGGCAATAAGCCAGTCGTTCACGCGGGAAAAGGGGCGGGCGCCGAAAAAACCGCGCCGCGCCGACAGGGGCGAGGGATGGGCGCTGGTCAAAATCAGCGCCTGGGGGTGGGTGATCTGCCCGGCAAAGGCCTGCGCGTGCCGCCCCCATAGCAGATAGGCGCGGGGGCGCGTATTGAGGCGCGCCAAAACTTCGGCGGTCAGCTGCGCCCAGCCCAATTTGGCATGCCCCCCCGCCAGCCCGGCAGGCACGCTGAGCGCGGTGTTTAACAGCAGCACGCCCTGACGGGCCCAAAAGCGCAGATCGGCATGTGAAGGTGATGCGCCAAGATCGTCGTGCAACTCTTTGAAAATATTTGCCAAAGACCGGGGTAGGGGGGTGGTTTCGGGGGCTGCTGAAAAGGCCAGCCCATGGGCATGGCCCGGGGTTGGATACGGGTCTTGGCCCAAAATCACCACCCGCACTTTGGCCGGCGGGCACAGCGTAAGGGCTGCAAATAGATCCGCAGGTGGGGGCAACACCTGGCGCGTATCCTGGGCCAAGTCCTGCGCGATGCGCGGCCATTGCGTGGCAAAAAAGCGCAAATCGGCCCAGGCATCGGGGGCGGCCAGCTGGGCAAACCCTGCATTGGCCGGATGCGCCCCCATGCTCACGCGGCGGTGGTGGCGGCGGCAAGCGCGTGCAGTTTTGCCTTTGCTGCGCCGCTATCGATGCTATGGCGGGCCATTTCGACCCCCTGTTTCAGGTCTGCGGCTTTGTCAGCCACCACCAGCGCCGCGGCCGCGTTCAGCAACACCGCATCGCGATAGGCACCCGCCGCGCCATCCAGCAGCGCGCCAAAGGCTGTGGCGTTTTCGGCCGGTGTGCCGCCCAAAATGGCCTCGAACGGGTGCACCGGCAGGCCAAAATCTTCGGGGTGCAGCTCGGCCTCGCGGATGGTGCCATCGCGCTCGAGTGCGGCCAGCCATGTGACGCCGGTGATGGTCATTTCATCGGTGCCATCGCTGCCATGCACCAGCCAGGCCCGTTCCGACCCCAAAGCGCCCAGGGTTTCGGCCATCGGCCTGATCAACGCACGGCTAAAGGCGCCTGTCAGCTGACGTTTCACACCGGCAGGGTTGGTCAGCGGACCAAGGATATTGAAAATCGTGCGGGTGCCCAGCTCGGCGCGGGTGGGGCCAACATGGGCCATCGCGGGGTGATGCATAGGCGCCATCATAAAGGCGATGCCAACAGAATTGATCGCCTTTTCAACAATATCCGGGCCAATCATCACGTTCACGCCCAGGGCCCCCAGCGCATCGGCCGCCCCCGATTTCGAGCTAAGATTGCGGTTGCCATGCTTGGCCACATACACACCGGCCCCCGCCACAACAAAGGCGGTGGCGGTCGAGATATTCAGCGTGCCTTTGCCATCACCGCCGGTGCCCACGATATCCATCGCGCCCAAGGGCGCCTGCACCTTGTGGCATTTGCTGCGCATCACAGCGGCGGCGGCGGCGAATTCATCAACCGTTTCGCCCCGGGTGCGCAGCGCCATCAACAGGCCGCCAATTTGGCTGGGGGTGGCCTCGCCCTCGAACAAAATCGTAAAGGCGGCCTCGGCTTCGGCCCGCGACAGCGGGCGCTCGCAGGCGGCGGCGATCAGGGGTTTTAGCTGGTCGCTCATGCGGGCACTTTCATCATGGTCAGGAAATTTTTCAACAGGGCATGGCCATGCTGCGAGGCGATAGATTCGGGGTGGAATTGCACCCCTTGAATGGGCAGATCGCGGTGCTGCAGCCCCATGATCGTGCCATCTTGCAGCCATGCTGTCACCTCTAGGCAGTCAGGCAGGCTGGCGCGCTCGACCACCAGAGAATGATAGCGGGTGGCCTCGAACGGGCTGGGAAGCCCGGCAAAAACGCCACCACCATCGTGGTGCATTTGCCCCATTTTCCCATGCACAATTTCGTGGCAGCGCACGACTTTGCCGCCAAAGGCCTGCCCAATGGTTTGATGGCCCAGGCACACCCCCATCAGCGGGATTGCATGGTGGGCTGCGGCCTTGGTCAGCTCTAGGCAGATGCCCGCTTGGTCTGGGTCGCAGGGCCCCGGCGACAGCAAAATGCCCTCGGGTTTCATGGCCAAGGCCTGGGCCACATCCAGTGCGTCGTTGCGGCGCACCACGGTATCGGCGCCCAGCTCGCCCAGATAATGCACCAGATTATAGGTGAAACTGTCGTAATTATCGATCAAGAGTAGCATCAGACCGGTCTTTTCCTTTATTCGGGTCTGGAGGCCCGCGTGTTGCTCGCGGTATACTTGTTCAGTCTTGCGCCGCAAGGTCAAGCCACGCATCACCTGCGGTTTTGATTGGCGAGGGCTGAAAGTGGCGCAATGATCCGGGTGGGGGCTGCCTGGGGTGCCTGTAAACAAAGGAAGATTGTCCATGGTGCGCGGATTTTTTGGTGGTTTGGTGGTTGGCAGCTTGCTGTCGGTTGTGGGGTTGGGCGCTGCGTCGGTTTGGGTGGGGCCGGGCCTTGGGCCTTTGGCAAATGCGCCGGTTCCCGAGGCACAGGTAAATAGCCCCGCCACCCCTGCGCCAGGTGCCGCACCCACGGATGCTGGCAAGGATGCCGCAGCAGCTGTGCCTGCAGGTGCCGCAGAAGATACGGCAGAAGATACAGCAGAAGATACGGCGCAAGAAATGGCCGCGCCGGCCGATCAGCCCAGCCCTGATGCCGCGCAGGTGGCAGATGGCACGGCCGCTACCCCGCCGGCCGCCACCCCGCCTGCCGCCACGCCCGCCCCTGCGCCACAGGCCAGCCAGCCCAGCGTGGCCGAACAACCCATGGCACCAGCGCCGGCGCCCGCGCAGCGCCCCTCGGTGGCGCAATCTGGCCCGATGATCGAGGCGCCCGCCGCACCGCGCCTGGCGCAAGCGCTGCCCGCCCAAGCCGTGGTTGATACCAATACCCCCGCCCGCCCCGAGGCCAGCACTGAATTGGCGCCGCCAGATCAGCCCGCGCCCCCCTCGGGCGAAGGGGCCAGCCCCGCCACAGCCCTGCCAACACCCACAGCGCAAGCGCCCGCGCCCGCAGCGCCTGCGCCCACGGTGATGGCAGCACCCGCCCCCGAGATGCCATCGCGGCTGCCCAGCCTGGGCCAAACGCAGCCCGCAGCGCCCCCGCCGCCGCCCGCGGCGCTGGATCTTTATGCCAGCAGCTTTGAAAATCCCGAGGGCAAGCCGCTGATGTCGATCGTGTTGATCGATCGCGGTGATTTTACGGGCGCGGTCGATGCGCTGGCCAATTTTCCCTATCAGGTCAGCTTTGCGCTAGATCCGCAGCGCCCGGGCGCTGCGGCGGCCATGGCGCGCTACCGCGAGGCAGGGTTCGAGGTGCTGGCCCTGGCCGATATTCCTGAAACGGCCACAGCCGGCGATGTCGAGGCCAGTTTGGCAGCCACGCTTGCAGCCCTGCCCGAAACCGTGGCGGTGCTCGAGGGCGACAAGGCCGGCCTACAGGGCAGCCGCGTGATATCTGATCAGGTGGCGGCGATTTTGGGGGAAACCGGGCATGGGCTGGTTTTGGCACCGCGCGGGCTGGATACGGCCCGCAAAGCGGCCAGCAAGGCGGGCCTGGCGGCGGCAACGCTGTTTCGCGATTTCGATTCCAAAGGCCAAGATGCCAATGCTGTGCGCCGCTTTCTAGACCAAGCAGCCTTTAAGGCGGGCCAGGAACAAGGCGGCATCATCATGGTTGGCCGAACCCGGCCTGAAACCATTTCGGCGCTTATTTTGTGGGGTTTGGCCGACCGGGCCGAGCGCGTGGCGCTGGCCCCGGTATCGGCCGTGCTGAAAGCGGCGTTGCAGGCGCGCTAGGGGCCAGGGCCGCGCGCCCCTATGCCGGGTTGTGGCGCCCGGCCAGCCAGCCAAGGCTAAGCGCGGCCAACAGGCCGTTGCCGGATAGATACCCGCTGTCGGCGCTGCCAGATACGCCGCAGGCCGCCCCGCCCACCGCGTAAAGATTGGCCAGCACGCCGCCGCGTTGCAAACGCGCCTGGGCGGTTGCCGGATCAACCACAATGCCGCCTTGGGTGTGAAACAGGGCCCCCGTTACCTTGACCGCCACAAAAGGTGCCTGCAATGGCTGGGGGGGCAGGCGGCGGCCAAACGGGTCGGGCTGGCCAGAGGCTGCGAAATGCGCGGTTTGGGCCAGCGTTTCTGCCAGGGCCGATTCGGGCAGGCCGGTGGCCAAGGCCAAACTATGGGTATCACCGGCCGTGCGAATGGCGCCTTGCGCCTCGGCTTGTTTGAAATCTTCGAACTGGCGGGCAATCGCGGCGATGCGCGTGTCAAATATGGTCCATGCCACGCCTTGGGGCTGCGCCAGCACGGCGCGGGCGGCCTCGGAATAGCCTTGGCTTTCGTTCCAAAACCGCTGCCCTTGCAGGTTCAGCTGGATGCCCCCCTCCATGATCACCGCCCAGGTGATCAGGATGCCATGGGGGTAGGCCACGTTGCCATGGCCCTGATAGGCGCCCAAATGGCGGGTTTCGCAGCCCAAGCTATTGGCCCACAGCACCGCCTCGCCGCGGTTGCCATCATGGCCAAACCACAGGGCGCGGCTGATATCTGGCATATGTTGGGCCACCATCTCGCGGTTTCCACCATAGCCGTTGCAGGCCAGGATCAACCGCTTGCAGCCCACGGTTTCGGCACCTTCGGGGCTGCGCACGCGCACCCCTGCAATGCGCGCATCCCTGCGATAAAGCCGGTCTGCGCGCCGGTTGCAGATGATATCCACCCCGGCCGCCTCGGCGGCGGCGCGCAAACTGTCAACCAATTCCCGCCCGGCGCGCGTGGGCAGGCCATGCATGCGGCGGTGGCTGTGGCCGGGGTAGTCAAAGTTTTCCACCACCGAAAAGGGCAAACCATGGCGATCGGCCAGCCATTCCACCACTTGCGCTGCGGTTTGGGCCATTGCCTGCACCAAGGCGGGGTCGTTTTCGCCCTTGGCCTTGGCCTGTATGTCGGCGGCAAATTCGGCCACGCTATCGGTGATGCCGGCCGCGCGCTGAAACCTGGTGCCAGCCGCCGGGATCAGCCCCGCCGATAACGAGGTCGATCCGGCGGGCACGGCATCGGCCTCTAGCACCAGCACCTCTTGGCCCGCCTCGCGCGCCACTAGGGCCGCCGTCAACCCCGCGGCCCCGGCGCCAATGATCAGGGTTTCGGTTTCCAGATCAAATTTGGCGGGGGGCGGGGCCAGTGTCATGCGCCCTCGCTGCCATCATAGCGCTGGCCTGCGCCAAGCATTTCGGATGTGCCGATCACCTCGTTTAACCCGTCAAAATCGAACATGCGATGGGCAAAGGGCGTGTTGCTGCCATGGGCCTGCAACGAGGTGAAATAATCGCGCGCCGCATGCGCCAGGGCGCGCACGATACCGCCGGGAAAGATCACAATATCAAAGCCCAAGGCCTGCAGATCATGGGCCGAGGTAATGGGCGTCGCCCCGCCTTCGACCATATTGGCCAGCATCGGCACCCGGCCCTTGAACGTCTCGGCCACGCGCTGCAATTCGTCGCCGCTGCGGGGGGCCTCGACGAATAAAATATCGGCGCCTGCGGCCACATAGGCCTCGGCCCGGGCGATGGCGGCCTCGAACCCTTCGACGGCAATGGCATCGGTGCGCGCGATGATCAGCGTGTCATCATGGGCGCGCGCATCTGCCATGGCGGAGATTTTTCCAACCATTTCTGCCTGCGATATCAGCGATTTATCGGCCAAATGCCCGCAGCGTTTGGGGTAGGTTTGATCCTCGATTTGCAGCGCATTGGCGCCTGCGCGCTCATAAAGGCGCATGGTGCGTTGGGCGTTTAACGCATTGCCAAAGCCGGTATCGGCATCGATGATCACGGGCAGGTCTACCCGATCGCGGATCAGCGCCATGGTATCGGCCATTTCTGAAACCGATGTCAGGCCAATGTCGGGCCGCCCAAGGCGGGTATAGGCCACGGCGGCACCGCTGAGGTAAAGCGCCTCGAAACCGGCTTGTTGCGCCAAAGCGGCGGTCAGCCCGTCATAAACGCCGGGGGCGATCAAGATCTGGGGCTGCGTGATGCGGGCTTTCAGGCTCATGCGCGGGCCTCCAGCAGGGCTGTGGCCTGGGCACAGGTCATTTGTGCGCCAAGCGAGGACAGCGATAACAGGGTTGCGTCATGCACCTCGGGTCGGAAGGCGGCGCAGCCATCGGTGAGCAGAACGGTATCGATGTTGCGCAAATGCGCGTCGCGCAAGGTCGAGGCGACGCCGCCATTGGTGACAATGCCGCCAATCAGCAGCGTATCCACCCCGATGGCGCGCAAGATATATTCCAGGCGCGTCTGGTAAAATGCGGAATAGGCCACTTTTTCAACGGTGTAATCGGCAGGTTGCAGCGCATCGACCAGGTTATGCCCAAAGGCACCGGGCGCAAAATCGCCGGGGCCTAAAAACGGGCGCAGCTGTTTCAGATGCGGCGCAATCAACGGTGCCCCGCCAGGGCCCGGCACCAGGGTGAATTGCGCGCTGACATAGGTGCCGCCCTGGGCGCGCAAGGCATCGCGCACAGGGGCAATGCGCGCGGGCAGGGCGGTGATGGCGTCTGCCCCTTGGCCGGCACGGCCATATGCGCCCTTGGGGTGCAAAAAATCATTTTGCAAATCAATGGTCAGCAGGGCGGTGCGCTGCGGATCGAGCTGGGTGATCTGTGCCATATTAGCCCCCTGTCCGTTCTATGATGGTATTGCCAAAGGCATCGACCCGCGCCACCAGGCCTGGATCGACCAAAACCGTGGTGTCGGGTTGTTCCAAAATCGCGGGCCCGTGAATTTCGGCGCCCACGGGCAGGGCCAGACGGTGGTAGATGGCGGTATCGTGCCAGCTGTCGCCAAAATGCACCTGGCGCTGGCCTTTAAGCGCTGCGGCAATGGTGCCGCCTTCGGGGGCTAGCGTGGCCAGCTCAAACTTTGGCCGCCGCCCAATGACGGCTGTGCGCAGGTTCATCACCCGCCGCGTGCCATTGGGCAAAAGCCGGCCATAGGTGGCCATATAGGCCTGATCAAAGGCCGCGCCAATCTGGGCGCGGGTGGGGGGCACGACAGTGCCATTTTCAATGGTCACAGGCAGGGGCACGGCCACCGTGTGGGTTTGGCCCAGATAGGCCATATCCAGCTCGACCACCACATCGGTGCGCTCGAAACTTGTGCGGGCGGCCTTTAGCAGGGTGTGACCCCTCGACACATGGTCCTGCAAAAAGGCCGCCAGCGCACTTTCATCCAAACCATCTGCAAGCGCATTGATGGTTTGAACGAAATCCTGACGCATATCCGCGATCACACAGCCCATGGCCGAGGTCACGCCGGGGTAGCGCGGCACAATGGCACGCCCCAAGCCCACATCGTTGATCAGCGCCGCCGTATGCAGCGCGCCACCGCCCCCGAAGGGCATGAAAGCAAAACGTTTCGGATCAAAGCCGCGCTCGATACTGACCAGGCGTATGGCGCCGGCCATGCGGGCATTGGCCACGCGCAAAATCGCCTCGGCCGCGGCGATGGTATCTAGCCCCAGGGGCTGGCCCACATGGGTGTCGATGGCGCGGCGGGCTGCTGCCACATCGAGCTGTGTCAGCTTGCCGCCAATGGGGTTGTCCGGGTCGATCCGGCCCAGCACCACATTGGCATCGGTCACAGTGGGGCGGGTGTTGCCCAGCCCATAGGCAACCGGCCCGGGGTTCGAGCCGGCGCTTTCCGGCCCGATATTCAGCAAGCCACCCTTATCGACCCACGCGATCGAGCCGCCACCGGCGCCGATCGTGGTGATCTCGATCATCGGGGTGCGCACAACCATGCCAAAATCGATCGATGTTTGCGGCGACAACATAGACTGGCCGCCCGCAATCAGCGACACATCGAACGAGGTGCCGCCCATATCGCCGGTGATCACATCGGGGTAGCCTGCGGTTTGTGCGATATAGGCCGCGGCGATCACGCCCGCCGCCGGGCCCGACAGCGCCGTGCGCACCGGCAGGCGGCAGGCTGTATCCACCGCCATCACCCCGCCATTGGATTGCACGATCATGAATTCGCCATCAAAACCGCCGCCTTTCAGCGCGGTTTCCAGCCTGTCCAGATAGCCCGATACCTCGGGCTGCAGATAGGCGTTGAGCGCGGTGGTGGAAAAGCGCTCGTATTCGCGGATTTCGGGCAGAATTTCATGGCTGGCCGAGACATGCGGGTTTGGCCAGATCTCGCGCACGGCCTGCACGGCCAAACGCTCGTTTTCGGGGTTGGCATAGGCATTGGCAAACAAGATGGCCACCGCTTGCGCCCCGCTTTCCAGCAGTTGGTGCGCGGCGGCGCGCACGGCATCCAGATCGACGGGCTGGTAGATGCGCCCGTCTGCCAGGGTGCGTTCGGGCACTTCTTGGCGCATGTCACGGGTGACGACAGGTTTAAAATCGCCCCGCAGCCCCCATGTGCGCGGCCGGTCGCGGCGGCGCATTTCCAGCACATCGCGCAGGCCTTGGGTGGTGATCACGCCGATCTTGGCGCCCTTGCGTTCCAGCAGCGCATTGGTGCCCGCGGTTGTGCCATGCACCACCACGGCCACGCCTGACAGGTCGCTGACCTGCTGGCTGATGCCATCCAAAAACCCGCCCGATTGATCGGGGCGGGTGGTTGGCACCTTGGCCACGCGGGCCTGGCCTGTGGCCTCGTCCAGCACAAACACATCGGTGAATGTGCCGCCAACATCGACGCCGATCATGATGCCATTGCTCATGGCTGTTCCTCCTGCCAGGCGGGCCCATAGAGCCGGGTGGCGTTTTCGGCCGAGACAAAGCCCATGGCCACATCCTGGGCCACCAGTTTCGGGTTACGCCCTTCGGGCGCGCCATAGCCGCCGCCGCCGGGGGTTTCCAGGCGCACAGATTGGCCCTGTTGCAGGCGAATGCCGCGCATTTTTGACGCCATAGGTGGCTGGTGCCACCCATCGTCTTGCATATATGCAAAGCTATTGCAGGCCGCCTGGGCGCCACCGGCCACACCCTGGGGGGCAAAGCGGCCACGCTCGCCAAACAAAAAGGCCTCGGCGCCGTTTTCTTCCAGCACTTCAATCTCATAGACCGCACCCAGCCCGCCGCGATGGGTGCCCGCGCCCGCGCTATCGGGGCGCAGCGCCCATTGTTTGAACATCACCGGATAGGCCGCCTCGAGAATTTCCAAAGGCGGGATGGTGGCGGTGGAAATCGGCGCATTGCCATGGTTTAGCCCATCGCCCTCGGGCGTGCCGCCATGGCCGCCGCCGTAGAAAGAGAACATCACCCAAGGTTTGCCATTGGCGCGCTTTCCCGCAATCGACAGCGCATTGATTGTGCCATAGGCATTGGCCACCACGCGCCCAGGCGCGGCCTGCGCCATGGCCGAGAATATCACATCGATCATGCGCAAGATGGTTTCGGTATAGCCGCCGACGGGGGCGGGAAATTCTGCCGACAAAAGCGAGCCTTCGGGGATGGTGACCGTGATCGGGCGCATCACGCCGGCGTTGGCGGGCAGGGCGGGAAAGATATGTTTGATCGCCACATAGGCCGTGGCCACCGCGGTGGGCCGCGCAATATTCACAGGCCCCGCGCAGCGTGCGGCCGTGCCGGTGAAATCCAGCTCCATTTCGCAGCCCTTGATGCGCAAGGTCACGGTGATGGGCAGGGGCGTGTCGGTGATGCCGTCGTTATCGAGGTAATCTGTCGCGCTCCAGGTGCCATCGGGCAGGTCGCGCAATTCGGCGCGCATCAGGGTTTCGGCCCGTTCGCCCAGCGCATCCAGCCCTGCGCGCACGGTATCGGGGCCATATTCGGCCAACAGCTCGTCCATGCGGCGCACGCCCAGATCCAAGGCGCCCAGCTGGCCATTCAAATCGCCCTGCGCTGATTGCGGCAGCCGGGTGTTGCGCAGCAAAATGTCGATCACATCCTGGTTGATCGCACCGGCGCGCGCCAGGCGCACGGGCGGCAGCACAAAGGCCTCGGCAAAGGCATCTGTGGCCGCAGGGTTGTAGTTGCCGGGCACAGCGCCGCCCATATCGTGCCAATGCCCCACCGAGGCCAACCAGCAAAACAGCTGCCCATCGTGGAAATAGGGGCGCACAAGGCGCATATCAGACAGGTGCGTGCCGCCGATATGGGCATCGTTAAAGATAAAGATATCACCATCGGCCAAATCGCCGCTTTGGCCGTATTTATCGATCACGGCTTTCACCGCAAAAGACATCACGCCCACGAAAATGGGCAGGCCAGATTTGCCCTGCACCAGCGTATCGCCGCTGGCCGCGTGATAAAGGCCATGGCTGGCATCATGCGCCTCGGCGATGATCGGGTTAAAGGCCGCGCGAAACAGCGTGGCGTCCATTTCATCGGCGATCTGCTCCATGCGCCCGGCCAGAACCGCCAGTGTGATTGGGTCGATGCTCATGCCATATTCGCCTTTGT
>CAJXSO010000007.1 GCA_913061505.1 uncultured Lutimaribacter sp. | reverse complement strand
CGCGAAGGCGGCCGCACCGTCGGCGCCGGCGTGGTATCGAAAATTCTGGCGTAATGGCTTGAACTTTGGATCGGGGTCGGGTAACCGGCCCCGGTTCGCACCGCGAATTCCCTTTTGGGCGGGCCTTGGTCCCGCCCTTCGGGTTCGAAGAGGGCCAGCAGATGCGCTGTTGGTCGTCCTATCAACTCTAACGCCTCGAAAGGCAATAAAATGCAAAGCCAGAACATCCGTATTCGGCTGAAGGCCTTTGACTATCGCGTGTTGGATGCCAGCACGCAGGAGATCGTCAACACGGCCAAGCGGACCGGTGCCCAGGTACGTGGCCCGATTCCCCTGCCGAACAAGATCGAAAAGTTCACGGTTCTCCGTGGCCCGCATATCGACAAAAAATCTCGTGATCAGTTCGAGATCCGGACGCATAAGCGCCTGCTCGATATCGTCGACCCAACCCCGCAGACCGTGGACGCGCTGATGAAGCTCGACCTGGCCGCCGGCGTTGACGTCGAAATCAAGCTGCAGTCGTAAGGGGGATCCGATGCGCTCTGGAGTTATCGCAAAGAAAGTGGGCATGACCCGCTTGTTCATGGAAGATGGTCGCCAAGTTCCCGTGACCGTGCTGCAGCTGGAAGGCCTACAGGTTGTTGCGCAGCGCACCGCGGAAAAAGACGGCTACACCGCAGTTCAGCTGGGTGCTGGCGCGGCCAAAGCAAAACGCACCTCGAAGGCAATGCGCGGCCATTTCGCTGCTGCCAATGTCGAGCCGAAGCGCAAGCTGGCCGAGTTCCGCGTGTCGCCCGAAAATCTGATCGCCGTTGGCGAAGAGATTTCGGCCGAGCATTACGTAGAAGGCCAAAAGGTTGACGTGGCTGGCACCTCGATCGGTAAAGGTTTTGCCGGTGCGATGAAGCGCCACAACTTTGGCGGTCTGCGCGCCTCGCACGGTGTGTCGATCAGCCACCGTTCGCACGGCTCGACCGGCCAGTGTCAAGACCCGGGCAAAGTGTTCAAGGGTAAGAAAATGGCGGGCCATATGGGTGCCGTTCGTGTGACCACCCAGAACCTGGAAATCGTGCGCACCGATGCCGACCGTGGCCTGATCATGGTCAAAGGTGCTGTTCCTGGCTCGAAAGGCGGCTGGGTTACGATCAAGGACGCCGTGAAAAAGAAACTGCCCGAGAACGTTCCGTTCCCGGCTGCTCTGAAATCGGCTGCCGCACCTGTGGCACAAGCGCCTGCGGAAGAAGCACCCGCGGAAGGTGGTGAAGCATGAAACTTGACGTGATCAATCTGGATGGCGGCAAGGCCGGTTCGGTCGACCTGTCGGACGAGCTGTTTGGCCTGGACCCGCGCGCAGACATCCTGCACCGCGTCGTGCGCTGGCAGCGTGCCCGTGCGCAGGCTGGCACCCACAAGGTGAAAACCCGCTCGGAAGTGAGCTATTCCACCAAGAAGATCTATCGCCAAAAGGGCACCGGCGGCGCACGCCACGGCAGCCGCAAGGCACCGATCTTCCGCAAAGGTGGCATCTACAAGGGCCCAACGCCCCGTAGCCACGCCCACGACCTGACCAAGAAGTTCCGCGCATTGGGCCTGAAGCACGCGCTGTCGGCCAAGGCCAAAGCGGGCGAGCTGGTGATCATCGATGCCGCATCTTCGGAAGGCAAAACCGCACAGCTGGCCAAGCAGGTGAAAAACCTGGGCTGGAAGCGCGCGTTGATCATCGATGGCGCCACTGTGAACGAAGGTTTCGCAAAGGCCGCGCGCAACATCGAAGGTCTTGATGTGCTGCCGACCATCGGCGCAAACGTCTATGATATCCTGCGCCGTGACACTTTGGTGATCACGAAAGAGGGTATCGAAGCACTGGAGGCTCGACTGAAATGAGCGCGAAGGCAGAACTTTACGACGTGATCCGCAAGCCGGTGATCACTGAAAAGGCAACCATGGCATCGGAAAACGGTGCGGTTGTGTTCGAAGTGGCCATCGATGCCAACAAACCGCAGATCAAAGAAGCGGTCGAAGCCCTGTTTGGTGTCAAGGTGAAAGCCGTAAACACCACCGTAACCAAGGGTAAGACCAAGCGTTTCCGCGGCCAGTTGGGCAAGCGTAAAGACGTGAAAAAGGCTTATGTGACCCTGGAAGAGGGAAACACTATCGACGTGACCACCGGTCTCTGATAGTAAGCCGCGAATCTGCCATGGCCCCGGGTTTTGCCGGGGCCATGGTTGTTTAACCGGGGACCTTCGGGGCCCTATATCATGGCCACCTTCGGGGGGCTGAAACATAGGCAGGAAACCTACCTGCCGATTGCTAACGGAAGACAGAAAGCATGGCACTTAAGTCGTACAAGCCGACGACGCCGGGCCAGCGTGGGCTGGTGCTGATCGACCGTTCGGAGCTGTGGAAAGGACGCCCCGTCAAAGCCCTTACCGAGGGTTTGACCAAGTCGGGCGGCCGGAACAACACCGGGCGGATCACCTCGCGTCGTCGTGGGGGTGGGGCGAAACGCCTCTACCGGATCGTAGATTTCAAACGTAACAAGCTGGATATTGCAGCCACCGTCGAGCGGATCGAATATGACCCGAACCGGACTGCATTTATCGCACTGATCAAATACGAAGATGGCGAACAGGCCTATATCCTGGCGCCTCAGCGTTTGGCCGTGGGTGACAGCGTTGTTGCAAGCAACAAAGCCGATATCAAGCCTGGCAATGCGATGCCGTTTTCGGGCATGCCGATTGGTACCATCGTTCACAACATCGAGCTGAAGCCAGGCAAAGGCGGGCAAATCGCGCGCGCCGCTGGCACCTATGCTCAGTTCGTGGGCCGCGATGGTGGCTATGCGCAGATCCGCCTGTCGTCGGGCGAATTGCGCATGGTGCGTCAGGAATGCATGGCCACCGTTGGTGCCGTGTCGAACCCCGACAACAGCAACCAAAACTATGGTAAAGCCGGCCGTATGCGCCACAAGGGCATTCGCCCCAGCGTTCGCGGCGTTGTGATGAACCCGATCGACCACCCGCACGGCGGTGGTGAAGGCCGCACCTCGGGTGGCCGTCACCCCGTGACACCGTGGGGCAAGCCGACCAAGGGCGCTCGCACCCGGAACAAGAACAAGGCGTCGCAGAAGCTGATCATCCGCTCGCGTCACGCCAAGAAGAAGGGCCGCTAAGATATGGCACGTTCTGTTTGGAAAGGCCCGTTCGTTGATGCCTATGTCCTGAAAAAGGCCGAGGCAGCACGCGAAAGCGGGCGCAACGAAGTCATCAAAATCTGGTCGCGCCGCTCGACGATCCTGCCCCAATTCGTGGGCCTGACGTTTGGCGTATACAATGGCCAGAAACACGTTCCTGTAAACGTCACGGAAGACATGATTGGTCAGAAGTTTGGTGAATACTCGCCAACCCGCACCTATTATGGCCATGCCGCTGACAAAAAAGCGAAGCGGAAGTAAGTCATGGGCCAGGAAAAGAACCCCCGCCGCGTGGCAGATAACGAAGCGATGGCCAAGGCCCGCATGCTTCGCGTTAGCCCGCAGAAACTGAACCTCGTGGCTGCAATGATCCGCGGCAAGAAAGTTGACAAGGCACTGACCGACCTGACTTTCTCGAAAAAGCGGATCGCGCTGGACGTGAAGAAATGCCTTCAGTCTGCGATTGCGAATGCCGAGAATAACCACAACCTGGACGTCGACGAATTGGTCGTGGCCGAGGCCTATGTGGGCAAAAACCTTGTGATGAAGCGTGGCCGTCCGCGGGCACGTGGCCGCTTTGGCCGCATCATGAAGCCGTTCTCGGAACTCACCATCAAGGTGCGTCAGATTGAGGAGCAAGCCTAATGGGACAGAAAGTTAATCCGATTGGCATGCGCCTTCAGGTCAACCGCACCTGGGACAGCCGCTGGTACGCCGATACCAAAGACTATGGTAATCTGCTGCTGGAAGACCTGAAATTGCGCGAATTCATCAAGGAAGAGTGCAAGCAGGCCGGTGTGGCCCGTGTGATCATCGAACGCCCGCACAAAAAGTGCCGCGTGACGATTCACACTGCCCGTCCTGGTGTGATCATCGGCAAGAAAGGCGCAGATATCGAAACCCTGCGTAAAAAACTTGCCCGTATGACCGACAGCGAACTGCACCTGAACATCGTCGAAGTGCGCAAGCCCGAGCTTGACGCGCAGTTGGTGGCAGAATCGATCGCCCAGCAGCTGGAACGCCGCGTGTCTTTCCGCCGCGCCATGAAGCGTGGCGTGCAAAACGCCATGCGCATGGGTGCCTTGGGCATTCGTGTCAACGTGGCTGGCCGTTTGGGTGGTGCCGAAATCGCGCGTACCGAATGGTACCGCGAGGGCCGTGTGCCGCTGCACACGCTGCGCGCCGACATCGACTATGCCTTGGCCGAAGCCTCGACGCCTTATGGCATCATCGGCATCAAGGTGTGGATCTTCAAGGGTGAGATCATGGAGCACGATCCGTCGGCTCGTGATCGTCGCCAGCAAGAACTCCAGGATGGTCCTGCGCCCCGTGGCGCTGGCGGCCGTCGCTGAGGAGGATGAGAGATGCTTCAACCAAAGCGTACGAAATTCCGCAAACAGCACAAAGGCCGCATCCACGGCCAAGCTAAAGGCGGTTCGGACCTGAACTTCGGCTCGTTCGGGCTGAAGGCCACCCAACCCGAGCGCATCACCGCGCGTCAGATCGAGGCAGCACGCCGCGCCCTGACCCGCCACATGAAGCGTCAGGGTCGTGTATGGATCCGGGTATTCCCCGATGTTCCGGTCACATCGAAACCCACCGAAGTGCGTATGGGTAAAGGTAAAGGTTCGGTTGATTACTGGGCCTGCCGCGTAAAACCCGGCCGCGTGATGTTCGAGATCGATGGCGTCAACGAAGACATCGCACGCGAGGCCCTGCGCCTGGCAGCGATGAAGCTGCCGATCAAAACCCGCATCGTGGTGCGTGAAGACTGGTAAGCCGCAGGGCCCTGGGCCCATGGCGTAAAATTGGCCCCTGCCGAATGTCGGCGGGGGCCTTTTTGTTGGCGCGGCAAAAGCGCCATATTTTTCAAACTTTCCCTTGCCCCTTGGGGGCGGTTCTCTTATAGGGACGCATCGCGCGATGACCGGGCCACCGGGAATCGTGTGTTTGTTATTTCCACCAGGTCCCCAGTGACCCTGAACAAAAGCAGGGGCTGGCTGGTGTTTGACGAAAGGAAAAGGCGAATGAACGCCCAGGAACTACGCGATAAGACGCCCGATCAGTTGCGCGAGCAGCTGACAGCGCTGAAAAAAGAAGCCTTCAACCTGCGCTTCCAACAGGCCACTGGCCAGCTTGAGAATACCGCCCGCGTTCGCGTGGTGCGCCGTGACGTTGCGCGTGTGATGTCTGTTCTCAACGAAAAAGCAGCCGCAGCTGCTGAATAAGGAGCCAGGAAATGCCCAAACGAATTCTGCAAGGCACTGTGACCTCGACTGCAAACACACAAACCGTGACTGTTTTGATCGAGCGTCGCTTTACCCACCCGGTTCTGAAAAAGACCGTGCGTAAAACCAAGAAATACCGCGCTCATGACGAGCATGGGAAATTCGCCGTTGGTGACACCGTTCGCATTCAGGAATGTGCACCGAAGTCGAAAACCAAACGCTGGGAAGTCATCGCGTAAGCGATCTCAGTTAATCGAAACCCTGGGGGTTATGGCCGCTGCAGGCCACCCCAAAGGTCGGGAGAAACCAAATGATCCAGATGCAGACCAATCTGGATGTTGCTGATAACTCTGGCGCGCGCCGGGTTCAGTGCATCAAGGTTCTCGGCGGTTCGCACCGTCGATATGCGTCGGTTGGTGACATCATCGTTGTATCGGTGAAAGAAGCCATCCCACGCGGCCGTGTGAAAAAAGGCGACGTGCGTAAAGCCGTTGTTGTTCGCACCGCCAAGGAAGTGCGCCGTGAAGACGGCACATCGATCCGTTTTGACCGCAACGCCGCGGTGATCCTCAACAATAACGGCGAGCCGGTCGGCACCCGTATCTTTGGCCCAGTCGTTCGCGAACTGCGCGCAAAGAACTTTATGAAGATCATCTCGCTTGCCCCGGAGGTGCTGTAATGGCTGCTAAACTCCGCAAAGGTGATACGGTTGTTGTTCTGTCCGGCAAGGACAAGGGCAAACAAGGCACCATCGCCAGTGTTGACCCGAAAGCCGGCAAAGCCGTGGTTGACGGTGTAAACATGGCCATCCGCCACACCCGTCAAAGCCAGACCAGCCAAGGCGGCCGCCTGCCCAAGGCAATGCCGATCGACCTGTCGAACCTGGCAATCGTTGACAAAAACGGCAAGGCATCGCGCGTTGGCTTCCGCATGGAAGGCGACAAGAAAGTGCGTTTTGCAAAAACCACGGGGGATGTGATCGATGCTTGATTCCGCAACCTATACCCCGCGCCTGAAAGCTCTTTACGACGCCAGCATCCGCGACGCGCTGAAAGAAGAGTTTGCCTATAAGAACGTAAACCAGATCCCGCGTCTGGACAAAATCGTTCTGAACATTGGCTGCGGCGCCGAAGCTGTTCGTGACAGCAAGAAAGCCAAATCCGCACAGGAAGACCTGACCACAATCGCAGGCCAAAAAGCGCTGACCACCATCGCCCGCAACTCGATTGCTGGTTTCCGGGTGCGCGAAGGCATGCCGATGGGTGCAAAGGTAACCCTGCGCCGTGACCGCATGTATGAATTCCTCGATCGTCTGATCACCGTAGCGATGCCCCGTATCCGCGACTTCCGCGGCGTTTCGGGTAAATCGTTTGATGGGCGTGGCAACTATGCCATGGGCATCAAAGAGCACATCGTTTTCCCCGAAATCAACTTCGACAAAGTCGACGAAGTTTGGGGTATGGACATCGTGATTGCCACCACCGCGAAAACCGACGCGGAAGCCAAGGCGCTGTTGAAGCATTTCAACATGCCCTTCAACAGCTAATCGCGCGAGAGGATTAAGACATGGCTAAAAAATCCATGATTGAACGCGAGAAAAAGCGCCAAAAGCTGGTGGACCGTTATGCCACCAAGCGTGCTGCTCTCAAGGAAATCATCAAGGACGAGTCGAAGCCGATGGAAGAGCGTTTTCGCGCATCCCTGAAGCTGGCCGAACTGCCCCGTAACAGCTCGGCTACCCGTCTGCACAACCGCTGCCAACTGACTGGCCGCCCCCACGCTTACTACCGTAAGCTTAAGGTCAGCCGGATCATGCTGCGGGAACTTGGCTCGTTGGGCCAGATCCCCGGCTTGGTAAAATCCAGCTGGTAAGGGAGAGAGTGATATGAACGATCCTATCGGCGATATGCTCACCCGTATCCGCAACGCCCAGATGCGCGGCAAATCGACTGTGTCGACACCCGCATCGAAGCTGCGCGCATGGGTTCTGGATGTGCTGGCTGACGAAGGCTATATCCGTGGTTACGAACAGACCACCGATGGTAACGGCCACCCGCAGCTGGACATCAGCCTGAAATATTTCGATGGCACCCCTGTTATTCGCGAATTGAAGCGGGTTTCGAAACCCGGTCGCCGCGTTTACATGGGCGTTAAAGACATTCCGTCGGTCCGTCAGGGGCTGGGTGTGTCGATTGTCAGCACTCCGAAAGGTGTGATGTCGGATGCAAATGCACGCGCAGCCAACGTTGGCGGCGAAGTCATTTGCACGGTGTTCTAAGGAGGAGCACATGTCTCGTATTGGGAAAAAACCGGTCGAGCTGCCCTCGGGTGTCACCGCAACCCTGTCTGGCCAGACCATCGAGGTGAAAGGTCCGAAAGCGACCCAAAGCTTCACCGCAACTGACGACGTGACCATTGCTGTTGACGGCAATGTTGTCAGCATCACACCGCGCGGCAAATCCAAGCGCGCGCGCCAGCAGTGGGGCATGAGCCGCACGATGGTTGCCAACATGGTTCAAGGTGTGACCGCTGGCTTCAAAAAAGAGCTTGAAATTGTTGGTGTGGGTTACCGCGCCGCGATCAACGGTTCGACGTTGAAACTGTCGCTGGGTTACAGCCACGAGGTGAATTACGAAGTGCCCCAGGGCGTGACCGTAACTTGCCCCAAGCAGACTGAGATTGTCATCGAAGGTGACGATCCGCAGCTGGTTGGCCAAGTGGCTGCAAACATTCGCGAATGGCGCCGCCCCGAGCCCTACAAAGGCAAGGGTATCCGCTATAAGGGCGAATTCATCTTCCGTAAGGAAGGCAAGAAGAAATAAGGACGCGACAGATGGCAAACAGCAAACGTACCCTGTTCCTGAAGCGCCGCTTGCGCGTCCGGAACAAACTTCGGAAGGTGAATGCAGGCCGCATTCGTCTTTCGGTTCATCGCAGCAACAAAAACATCAGCTGCCAGCTGATCGACGATGTGCAGGGTGTTACCCTGGCAGCTGCCTCGAGCCTGGAAAAAGATCTGGGCGTGGTTGGCAAGAACAACGTCGAAGCAGCTGCAAAGGTGGGCGCGGCTTTGGCCGAGCGCGCCAAAAAAGCTGGTGTCGAAGAATGCTACTTCGACCGTGGTGGCTTCCTCTTTCATGGCAAGGTGAAGGCATTGGCCGACGCTGCGCGTGAAGGCGGCTTGAAGTTCTAAGGAGACGAGAGAATGGCAAGAGAAGATAACCGCCGTGACCGTCGCGAGCGCGACGAAGCACCGGAATTCGCCGATCGTCTCGTAGCGATCAACCGCGTGTCCAAAACCGTTAAAGGTGGTAAGCGTTTTGGCTTTGCCGCGTTGGTGGTTGTGGGCGATCAGAAAGGCCGCGTGGGTTTTGGCAAGGGTAAGGCGAAAGAAGTGCCCGAAGCCATCCGCAAAGCCACCGAGCAAGCAAAGCGCAACATGTTCCGCGTTGCGCTGCGCGAAGGCCGCACGCTGCACCACGATATGGAAGGTCGCCATGGCGCCGGCCGCGTCGTGATGCGCACCGCACCGGAAGGGACCGGCATCATCGCCGGTGGTCCGATGCGCGCAGTTTTCGAAATGCTGGGCGTTAAGGACGTTGTGTCGAAGTCGATCGGCTCGCAGAACCCCTATAACATGATCCGCGCCACGCTGGATGGCTTGAAAAAGGAAACCAGCCCCCGTCTGGTCGCGCAGCGCCGCGGCAAGAAGGTGGCAGATATCCTGCCCAAGCGTGACGATGCAGCAGCCGCTGTTGCAGAGGAGGCATAAGCCATGGCGAAAACCATTGTTGTAAAGCAAATCGGTTCGCCGATTCGCCGCCCCGCCGTGCAGCGCCAGATCCTGATCGGTCTGGGCCTGAACAAGATGCACAAGACCCGCGAACTGGAAGATACCCCTTCGGTCCGCGGCATGGTTCGCAAGATCCCGCATCTGGTCGAGATCATCGAAGAGCGCGGCTAAGGCCACTGGCCTGACGTGACAGAGATAAAAACGCCCCCGGCACACCCGGGGGCGTTTTGCTTTGGGGGGCCGGGGCAGGGGCTTGCACCGCTTACGCCTTGGCGCTATACGCCCCCGGTGGCCATCCGTGCCACGGAATCAAAAACCAAGAAACGCCGCGTCTGACCAAACCGCTTCGGGGTCAGTTCCGGCTTAGGAGAAGCGATATGAAACTGAATGAACTGCGCGACAACGAAGGCGCCACCAAGAAACGCATGCGCGTTGGCCGCGGCCCGGGTTCGGGCAAGGGCAAAACCGGTGGCCGTGGTATCAAGGGCCAGAAATCGCGTTCGGGTGTGGCGATCAAGGGCTACGAAGGTGGCCAGATGCCCCTCTACCAGCGTCTGCCCAAGCGTGGCTTTAACAAGCCCAACCGCAAGAAATTTGCCGCCGTCAACCTGGGCCTGATCCAGAAATTCGTCGAAGCCGGCAAGCTGGACGCATCGGCAACCATCACCGAAGACGCAATCATCGCAGCCGGTGTGACCCGCCGCAAGCATGACGGCATCCGCATCCTGGCCAAAGGTGACATCACCGCAAAGCTGAACATCGAAGTCACCGGCGCGTCGAAGGCCGCTGTTGAGGCCGTTGAGAAAGCCGGCGGTTCGCTGAAAGTTACCGCGGCGGCTGCGGCTGAATAACTGGTTGTGAGCGGCGCTTTCGCCGCTTACATATCAGCCAAGTTTTCCTGATACGCCGCCAGAGCCGGAAAACGCTCTTGGCGGCGTTCGCATGAAAGAGAGACCGCGCATGGTATCCGCAGTAGAATCAATGGCCGCGAATTCAAGCTGGGCCGCGTTTGGCAAAGCAACCGATCTACGCCACCGTATTTTGTTTACGCTTGGCTTGCTGATCGTCTACCGCCTTGGCACGTTTATCCCAGTGCCCGGCATCGACGGCCAAGCACTGCGCGATTTCATGCAAGGTGCTGCCGCCGGGCTGGGTGGCATTTTGTCAATGTTCACCGGCGGTGCGCTGGGGCGGATGGGCATCTTTGCCCTGGGTATCATGCCCTATATTTCGGCCTCGATCATTGTGCAGCTGCTGGCCTCGATGGTGCCGGCGCTAGAGCAGCTGAAAAAAGAGGGCGAACAGGGCCGCAAGAAAATGAACCAATACACCCGCTACGGCACGGTGTTTTTGGCCACCTTGCAGGCCTATGGCCTGGCCGTCAGCCTAGAGGCGGGCGATCTTGTGACCGACCCTGGGCTGTTTTTCCGCGCATCTTGCGTGATTACGCTGGTGGGCGGCACGATGTTTCTGATGTGGGTGGGCGAACAGATCACCGCCCGTGGCATTGGCAATGGCATCTCGTTGATCATTTTTGTTGGCATCGTGGCCGAATTGCCGGCCGCACTGGCGCAGTTCTTTAGCCAGGGCCGGTCGGGCGCGATCAGCCCCGCGGTGATTGTGGGCGTGATCTTGATGGTGATTGTCACGATTGCCTTTGTGGTGTTCATGGAACGCGCCTTGCGCAAGATCCACATCCAATACCCCCGCCGCCAAGTGGGCATGAAGGTGTATGATGGCGGCTCGTCGCATTTGCCGGTCAAGGTGAACCCCGCAGGCGTGATCCCGGCCATTTTCGCCAGCTCGCTTTTGCTGTTGCCCACCACGATTTCCACATTCTCGGGCGCGCAGACAAACCCGATTATGTCGACCATCATGGCCTATTTCGGCCCGGGCCAGCCGCTGTATCTGGCGTTTTTCACCGGCATGATCGTGTTTTTTGCCTATTTCTACACGTTCAACGTGGCGTTTAAGCCCGATGAAGTGGCCGATAACCTGAAAAACCAAAACGGGTTTATCCCAGGCATTCGCCCCGGCAAGAAAACCGCCGATTATCTGGAATATGTGGTGAATCGGGTGCTGGTGATCGGCTCGCTTTATTTGGCAGGCGTGTGCCTGCTGCCTGAAATTCTGCGCAGCCAGCTTTCCATTCCGTTCTACTTTGGCGGCACCTCGGTTTTGATCGTGGTTTCGGTGACGATGGATACGATCCAGCAGGTGCAAAGCCATTTGATGGCCCATCAATACGAAGGGCTGATCGAGCGCTCGCAACTGCGTGGCAAGGGCAAGAAGCGCGCAACAACAAAAGGGGTAACGCGCCGATGAACATTATTCTTCTGGGGCCGCCGGGGGCGGGCAAAGGCACGCAAGCGCGCATTTTGGTGGATGGGCGCGATATGATCCAGCTGTCGACCGGCGACATGCTGCGCGAGGCCAAAGACAGCGGCAGCGAGATGGGCCGCATTGTGGCCGATGTCATGGCGCGCGGCGATCTGGTGACAGATGAGATCGTGATCGGCCTGATCCGCGAAAAGCTGGCAGGCGACAAGCGCGGCGGCTTTATCTTCGATGGTTTCCCCCGCACGCTGAAACAGGCCGATGCGCTGGCCCAGCTGCTGGACGAGACAGGCGAAACGCTGGATGCTGTGATCGAGATGCAAGTGGATGACGCAGCTTTGGTTGCGCGTATCACTGCCCGGTCCACCTGCGGAAATTGCGGCGAGGTGTATAACGACGAAACCAAGCCAATTCCCGCTGATGGTGTGTGCACCAGCTGTGGCACCAGCGCCGAATTCAAACGCCGCGCCGACGACAATGCCGACAGCCTGAAACAGCGCTTGATGGAATATTACAAGAAAACATCGCCGCTGATTGGCTATTACTACGCCAAGGGGCAATTGTCCTCGGTGGATGGCCTGGCCGATATCGACGACGTGCGCGCCGAAATTGCGGCGATTCTTGGCTAAGCCCCGGGGGCTGCGCCACAGCGTGCCAAGGCCTTGAAAGCGCCCCGAAATACGGGGGGTGCGGGGTGTGTTTTTGGGCAAAACCCGGGTGCTCACACCTTTGATATTGTGCGGGGGTTGACTGGCACGGCAAACCCATCTAAGCCACCGCATCCCATCCGGGAATCGGTGTGACCGGCCATTTGGCCCAAACACCAAAAACAGTCTCATTCAGCCGAGGCCCGCAGGTGATCTGCCAGCGGGCTAACGTTGTGAAAAAAGGTTCTGGAGCTACGGAACCGCAACGAAAGGAAATATAACGTGGCACGTATCGCCGGCGTGAATATCCCCACTGCAAAGCGGGTACCAATCGCCCTTACTTACATCACCGGAATTGGCCCCTCGTCTGCCAAATCCATCTGTGAAGCCGTTGGCATCGACGCCGCCCGCCGTGTGAACGAGCTGAGCGACGCCGAAGTTCTGGCAATTCGCGAACATATCGACGCAAATTTCACCGTCGAAGGTGACCTGCGCCGCGAAGTTCAGATGAACATCAAGCGCCTGATGGATCTTGGCTGCTACCGCGGCCTGCGCCATCGCCGCAACCTCCCTGTGCGCGGTCAGCGTACGCACACCAACGCCCGCACCCGTAAGGGCCCGGCGAAGCCGATCGCCGGCAAGAAGAAATAAGGGAGTTTCGCAACAATGGCACGTGATACCCGCCGTGGGGGCAAGAAAAAGGTCTCCAAGAACATCGCAACTGGCGTTGCGCATGTGAATTCCAGCTTCAATAACACCAAGATCCTGATCTCGGATGTGCAGGGCAACGCGATTTCGTGGTCGTCCGCTGGCACCATGGGCTTTAAAGGGTCGCGGAAATCCACGCCCTATGCCGCCCAGCTGGCCGCCGAAGACGCGGGCCGCAAGGCGCAAGACCATGGCGTAAAGTCGCTGGAAGTCGAAGTGCAAGGCCCCGGTTCGGGCCGTGAATCGGCCCTGCGCGCGCTGGCTGCCATCGGTTTCAACATCACCTCGATCCGTGATGTAACCCCGATCGCGCACAACGGCTGCCGCCCGCCAAAGCGCCGCCGCGTCTGATCTAAAAAACGAACACCGGGGCTGTGCACGTTTGCACGGCCCCGGTACGTCATTTCAACCTCGGGCGTCTGTTGCCTATTGGACATGGGGCAAAGACAGGAATGGAGGGACGCATGATCCATAAGAATTGGGCCGAGCTGATTAAGCCCAACCAACTTGATGTTCGTCCGGGCAATGACCCGACGCGCCAAGCCACCGTCGTTGCCGAGCCGCTAGAGCGCGGTTTTGGCCTGACACTGGGCAACGCACTGCGCCGCGTTTTGCTGTCGTCGCTGCAAGGCGCCGCTATCACCAGCGTTCAGATCGACAATGTCCTGCATGAATTCTCCAGCGTTGCTGGCGTGCGCGAAGATGTCACCGACATCGTGCTGAACCTGAAACAGGTTGCGCTGCGCATGGAAGTGGAAGGGCCCAAGCGCCTTTCGATCAATGCCAAAGGCCCCGGTGTTGTGACCGCGGGTGACATCAGCGACAGCGCCGGCATCGAGATCTTGAACAAAGATCACGTGATCTGCCACTTGGACGAAGGCGCAGATGTTTACATGGAACTGACGGTTAACACCGGCAAGGGCTATGTTGCAGCTGATAAAAACCGCCCCGAAGATGCGCCGATTGGCCTGATCCCGATCGATGCCATCTATTCGCCCGTGAAAAAAGTGTCGTATGACGTTCAGCCTACCCGCGAAGGCCAGGTGCTGGATTATGACAAGCTGACATTGCGCGTTGAAACCGATGGGTCGGTTTCGCCCGAAGATGCCGTGGCCTATGCCGCACGCATTCTGCAAGACCAGCTGTCGATCTTCGTGAACTTCGACGAGCCCGAAAGCGCATCGCGTCAAGACGATGACGATGGTCTGGAATTCAACCCGCTGCTGCTGAAAAAAGTAGACGAGCTGGAGCTTTCCGTGCGTTCGGCCAACTGTCTGAAGAACGACAACATCGTCTACATCGGCGATCTGATCCAGAAAACCGAAGCCGAGATGCTGCGCACCCCGAACTTTGGCCGCAAATCGCTGAACGAGATCAAAGAAGTGCTGTCTGGCATGGGCTTGCACCTTGGCATGGATGTCGAGGATTGGCCGCCGGACAACATCGAAGATCTGGCAAAGAAATTCGAAGATTCGTTCTAAGACGGTCTTGGAAAACCCGGGGCAGGGCGGTAACGCCCCCCCACACAACCCGGGCCCCGGCCCCAAGGAGAGCTGCCCTCACGCAGGGGTGGCCAGACAAAGCAAAAAAACACATCTAAGGAGACTACCATGCGTCACGCACGTGGATACCGCCGCCTGAACCGCACCCATGAACACCGCAAGGCCCTGTGGGCCAACATGGCCGGTTCGTTGATTGAACATGAACAGATCAAAACCACCCTGCCCAAGGCCAAAGAATTGCGCCCGATCGTTGAAAAACTGATCACGCTGGCAAAACGTGGCGATCTGCACGCACGCCGCCAGGCCGCCTCGCAGCTGAAACAAGATGCCTATGTGGCAAAACTGTTCGACGTGCTGGGCCCGCGCTATGCCGCACGTCAGGGTGGCTATATTCGCATCCTGAAAGCTGGCTTCCGCTATGGCGACATGGCACCGATGGCCATCATCGAATTCGTCGATCGCGACGTCGATGCCAAAGGCGCCGCCGATAAGGCCCGCGTTGCCGCCGAAGAGGCCGCAGAAGAATAAAAGCAGGCAATATGCCGCTTGGGGCCTCGCTGCGTGCAGCGGGGCCTTTTCTTTTGTGCTGTCACAGATCTGCGCGCCAAGCTTGCATTCCTCCCCCGTGGTGGACATATGCTGTGCCAAAGGAGGCCCAGATGCTGCGTTTCATCTTTCTGGCAATCGCCCTTTCCCATCTTTCCCTGCCTGCCCTTGCCGACACACGTGTGCCCCAAAGCCGGGCGGAAATTGCGCTGGGTTTCGCCCCCTTGGTGCGCCAAGCCACCCCTGCCGTGGTGAATATTTACGCCAAGCGCGTGGTGGCCGAACGCGTCAGCCCATTTCGCAACGACCCGTTTTTTGGCAGCCTGTTCCGCGATTTCGGGGAAACCCGGCCAAGGGTGCAAAACAGCCTTGGCTCGGGCGTGATCCTGACGGCCGAGGGGCTGGTGGTTTCGAATTACCATGTTGTGGGCCAAGCCACGGATATTCGCGTGGTGCTCAGCGACAGGCGGGAATTTGGGGCGCAGGTTGTTTTGGCCGATGAAAGCGCCGATTTGGCGATTTTACAGCTGCAAGGCGCGGGTGCCCTGCCATTTTTGCCCTTGCGCAACAGCGATACTGTCGAGGTGGGCGAATTGGCGCTGGCCATTGGCAACCCGTTTGGGGTGGGGCAGACGGTAAGCAGTGGTATTATCTCGGGGCTTGCGCGCTCGGGGGTGATGCCGGGCAGCAATGGGCGGGGCTATTTTATCCAGACCGACGCGGCCATTAACCCCGGTAATTCAGGCGGTGCGCTGATTGATGTGAATGGCGCGCTGATTGGGGTGAATACCTCGATCCTGACACGCTCGGGCGGATCAAACGGCATTGGCTTTGCCATTCCGGCGAATCTGGTGGCCGAATTTATGCGCCAGGCCAAGGCAGGGCAAAGCCGGTTTATGCGCCCCTGGGCCGGCATGCAGGGCCAAGCGGTAGATGCAGATATCGCCACCGCGATGGGCGCCGATGTGCCCGAGGGCGTTTTGATCGTGGATCTGCACCCCCAAAGCCCCTTTGCCAAGGCCGGGTTTGCTGTGGGTGACATCGTGACCGCGGTTGATGGCCAGCCGGTGAACACCCCGCCCGAGATGATGTTTCGTATGTCAGTGGCGGGTCTGGGGCAAAGCGCAGCCATCACCCGCCTGCGCGACGGGGTGCTGCGCACGCTTGCCGTAGATATGGCCTCAGCGCCCGAAACCCCCGCCCGCGACCGGCGCAGCCTGGGGGAAAACAGCGCCCTGCCGGGGCTGGTGGTGGAAACGATCAACCCGGGCGTGATTGCCGAATTTGGCCTGCCGCTGCAGGCCAGCGGTGTGATGGTGGCCCAACCGGGGCCGCTGGGGGCGCGGTTGGGGGTGCAGCCGGGCGATATTGTGGTGCAGGCCAATGGCCGCGCGGTGGCCAGCAGCGCCAGCCTGGCGCAGGTGCTGGCAAAACGCGGCGCGGTGATCGATCTGCAAATTCTGCGCGGCCAGCAGCGCCTTAGCCTGCGCGCACGGCTCTAACATGGCGGATCTGTTCGATACAGGCCCAGGCGCCAGCCCGACATCTGGTGCCAGCCCCACATCTGGCCCCCGCCCCTTGGCCGACCGGCTGCGCCCGCAAACGCTGGATCAGGTGATCGGGCAAGAGCAGGTGCTTGGCGCTGATGCGCCTTTGGGGGTTATGCTGGCCTCGGGGGCGATGGGCTCGATCATATTTTGGGGGCCGCCGGGGGTGGGTAAAACCACCATCGCACGGCTGTTGGCGCAACAAACCGACCGGCATTTTGTGCAGATCAGCGCCATTTTCACCGGCGTGCCCGATTTGAAAAAAGTGTTCGAAGCTGCGCGCCTGCGCCATGCGCAGGGCCGGGGCACGCTGCTGTTTGTGGATGAGATCCACCGCTTTAACAAAGCCCAGCAGGACGGTTTTCTGCCCTATATGGAGGATGGCACCATCTTGTTGGTGGGGGCCACCACAGAAAACCCCAGTTTTGAATTAAATGCGGCGGTTTTGTCGCGCGCGCAGGTTTTGGTGCTGAAGCGGCTGGAATTGGCCGATCTAGAGCGCTTGGTTCAGCGGGCCGAACGCGAATTGGGCCGGGCGCTGCCCCTGGATGGCGCGGCGCGCGAGGCGTTGCTGGAAATGGCCGATGGCGATGGGCGCGCGCTGCTGAATTTGGTGGAACAGGTGGCCGCCTGGCAGGTGGATGGCAAGCTGAACTCTACCCAGCTGGGCACGCGTTTGATGCGCCGCGCGGCGGCCTATGACAAATCTGGCGATGCGCATTACAACCTGATCTCGGCCTTGCACAAATCGGTGCGCGGCAGCGACCCGGATGCCGCGCTTTATTGGTATGCGCGCATGTTAGAGGGTGGCGAAGACCCGCGCTATTTGGCGCGCCGCATCACCCGGATGGCAGTGGAAGATATCGGCCTGGCAGACCCGCAGGCGCAAACAATCTGCCTGCATGCCTGGGAAACATACGAGCGGCTGGGCAGCCCCGAGGGCGAATTGGCGCTGGCGCAAGCGGTGACTTATCTGGCCTTGGCGCCCAAATCCAATGCAGGCTACGCCGCCTACAAGGCCGCGCGCGCAGCCGCGCGCAGCCACGGCAGCGCCCCACCGCCCAAACACATTCTCAACGCCCCCACCCAGATGATGAAAGACCAGGGCTATGGGCAGGGCTACGCCTATGATCACGACGCAGAAGATGGGTTTTCGGGGCAAAACTATTTCCCCGATGGCATGAAGCGCCCCGTGTTCTACCAGCCGGTCGAGCGCGGTTTCGAGCGCGAGTTGAAAAAGCGCCTAAGCTGGTTTGCCCGGCTGCGGTTGGAAAAGGGGCGGCAGGGTTGACAAAACCAGCCCCAAGGCAGACAGACACGCGATGATGACGACATTGATGCAAGTGGCGCTTGGGGGCGCAATTGGGGCCTCGGGCCGCTATCTGGTAGGGGTGGCGGCAACCCGCGTTATGGGGCTGGGCTTCCCATGGGGCACTTTGGCGGTGAATGTGCTGGGCTCGTTCCTGATGGGGGTGCTGGTGGTCAGCTTGGCGCATAAAGACGCCACCCGCCTTGCGCCTTTTTTGATGACGGGCGTTCTGGGGGGCTTTACCACGTTTTCGGCCTTTTCGCTGGATACAATGGCGATATTCGAGCGCGGCCAGCATGGGCTGGCCTTGTTTTATGTGCTGGCATCGGTGTTGCTGTCTTTGGGGGCCATTATCTTGGCCATGTTCATCACGCGGGGCGTCTTTCAATGAGCCGGGTTCAAACAATCGAAGTGGCTGCTGACGATAGCGATCAGCGCCTCGATCGCTGGCTGCGCCGCCAGTTTCCCAATGTCACCCAAGGCATGGTGGAAAAGTGGTGCCGCAAGGGCGAGTTGCGCGTTGATGGCGGGCGGGCAAAGGCCGCCACGCGGGTGCAGGCGGGCCAGCAAGTGCGCATTCCGCCCATTCCGATGGGCGCCGCGCCCGTGCCTGCACAGGCGGCTAAAATTCCGGCAGCTGACGTGAAAATGATGCAAGCCGCGGTGATTTACCGCGACGATGACGTGATTGCCATAAACAAGCCTGCCGGCCTGCCCACCCAAGGGGGCAGTGGCCAAAACCGCCATGTCGATGGGCTGTCCGAGGCGCTGAAATTCGGTTTAGACGAAAAGCCGCGCCTGGTGCACCGGCTGGATAAAGACACATCGGGCGTTTTGCTGCTGGCGCGTAACCGGCTGGCCGCACAGGGGCTGACCGCGGCGATGCGGCATAAGGAAACGCGCAAGATCTATTGGGCCTTGGTGGCCGGGGTGCCCACCCCCTATTTGGGTGAAATCAAATATGGGCTGGTCAAGGCCGCAGGCCGTGGTGCCAAGGGCGAGGGCGAAAAGATGATCGCCATTCACCCCCGCGATATCGATGCCACCCCCGGCGCCAAGCGCGCGCATACGCTTTATGCCACGCTGTATCGCGTGGGGGGGCGGGCCTCGTGGGTGGCGATGGAGCCGCTGACCGGGCGCACCCACCAGCTGCGCGCCCATATGGCGGAAATCGGCCACCCGATTGTGGGCGACGGCAAATATGGCGGCTCGGGGCAGGAAAACCTGGGCGATGGCTGGGGCGCGCAATTGGGCGGGATTATCTCGAAAAAGCTGCACCTGCATGCGCGGATGATGCGTTTCGAGCACCCGATCACCCGCAAGGTTATTACCGTCACCGCCCCCCTGCCTGACCATATGGCGCATAGCTGGGATACGTTTGGCTGGGCCGAAGATCTGGCCGCCGAAGACCCGTTCGAGCAGCTAAGATGAGCAGCCATGCCCTGCGTTTGGTGCTGTTTGATGTCGATGGCACTTTGGTAGACAGCCAAGGCGATATCGTGGCCTCGATGGCGGCGGCGTTTCAGGCTGTGGGCCAGGATGCGCCCGCGCGCGCGGCGGTTTTGGGCATTGTTGGCCTGTCGCTACAGGCGGCGATGCAGCGGTTGTGGCCCGGTGGCGATGCCGCCTGCCATGCGCAGATGGTGCAGGCCTATAAAGACAGCTACGTGGCCCTGCGCGCGGCCAAGGGCGCGGCCTCGTCGCCGCTTTATCCTGGTGCGCGCGCGGTGTTGGAACAGCTGGCGCAACAGCCCAATGTGCTCTTGGGCGTGGCCACCGGTAAATCGCGCCGCGGGCTGGATGCGCTGTTTGACAGCCATGACCTGCGGGCATTTTTTGTCACCACCCAGGTGGCCGATCATCACCCCTCAAAGCCGCACCCATCGATGGTGCTGCAGGCGATGGCCGAAACCGGGGTGGGCCCGCAGGATACGGTGGTTGTGGGCGATACCTCGTTTGATATGGATATGGCGCAGGCGGCGGGGGCGCGCGCCATTGGCGTCAGCTGGGGCTATCACCCGCTGCAGGCCCTGGGGGCGGCCAACCATCTGATCAGTGATTTCGCAGAATTGCCCCCGCTACTGGATCAAATCTGGAGCAAGTGACATGAGCGGTTGGAAAGCAAAACGCTTTTGGAAAGAGGTGCAGGTGGTGCCGGCCCAAGGCGGGTATAGCGTGCAGCTGGATGGGCGGCCGGTGAAAACCCCTGCCAAAACCCTGCTGGTGGTGCCCAGTGCCGATTTCGCCCAGGCGATTGCCGCAGAATGGGCCGCGCAAGAGGGCGAGGTAAACCCCCAAACCATGCCCTTTACCCGCTCGGCCAATGCAGCGCTGGATAAGGTGGCGCCGCAATTTGCCGAAGTTGCCGATATGATTGCCGCCTATGGGGGCACCGATTTGCTGTGCTATCGCGCCACCGCCCCGCAAGAGCTGATTATGCGCCAGGCGCAGGCATGGGATCCGCTGCTAGATTGGGCCGCCGCCGAATTTGGCGCGCGTCTGCAGGTGGGGCATGGTGTGATGCATGTGGCCCAAGACAGGGCCGCGCTGCAGCCGCTCTATGCCCAGGTGCATGCCATGACGCCCTATCAGCTGACAGGCTTTCACGATCTGGTGGGCATTTCCGGCTCGTTGATCATTGGGCTGGCGGTGGCGCAGGGCCATATTGATGCGGGTCAAGGCTGGTCTTTGTCGCGGATAGACGAGACTTGGCAGGCCGAACAATGGGGCCGCGACGACGAGGCCGAAGAGCTGGCCGAGGTGAAGCGGCAAGAATTTTTGCACGCCAAGCGTGTGTTTGATCTTGCTTTGTTAAGCTAATCTGCCAATGCAGCGGGCTTTCCCTAAGGGAATGCGGTAGAAATACGTGTGTTTCGCGGAACCTTTACTTGACCTTTGTGTGTGAATCCCGCCAATGTTTGCCCATTGTCAGGGAAACCCCTGCCTTATTTCGCCCTCGGCGCTTTGGTCCGAGGCCGCACCAACCACCCCGGGTAAGGGGTGGATAATCAGGAAGAGGTAAACATGAAAAAAACCGTATTTCTTGGCGCGCTGACCGTTGCTGGCCTAGCAGCCGGTGCCGCAGCAGCAGCAACGCTTGACGATGTCAAGGCACGCGGCAAGCTGAACTGTGGCGTAACCACCGGTCTGGTGGGCTTTGCTGCACCAGATGCAAACGGCAACTGGGATGGCTTTGATGTAGGCGTATGCCGCGCCATCGCCGCTGCTGTGCTGGGCGACGCTGCCGCCGTAGAATTTGTGCCCACCACCGGCAAAACCCGCTTTACCGCTTTGGCCTCGGGTGAGATCGACGTGCTGGCACGTAACACCACCTGGACCTTCTCGCGTGACGTTGACCTGAAATTCGATTTCCTGGGCGTCAACTATTACGATGGTCAGGGCTTTATGGTTCCCAAGTCGCTGGGCGTAAGCTCGGCCAAGGAACTGGATGGCGCCACCGTGTGTATCCAAACCGGCACCACGACCGAGCTGAACCTGGCCGATTTCTTCCGCGCCAACAACATCAGCTACGAGCCGGTTCCGATTGAAACCAACGCCGAAGCGCAGCCGCTGTATCTGGAAGGCGCATGCGACGTCTACACCACCGACGCATCGGGCCTGGCCGCAACCCGCGCTGCCTTTGAAAACCCGCAAGATCACGTGGTTCTGCCCGAAATCATCTCGAAAGAGCCGCTGGGCCCGCTTGTGCGCCATGGCGACAACGACTGGGGTGATATCGTGCGCTGGACATTGAACGCGCTGATCGCTGCAGAAGAGCTGGGCGTGACCTCGGCCAATGTCGATGAAATGGCTGGCGGCACCAACAACCCGGAAATCAACCGTCTGTTGGGCACCGAAGGCACGCTGGGCGAAATGCTGGGCCTGGACAAAGACTGGGCACGCCGCGCCATCAAATCGGTGGGCAACTACGGCGAGCTGTTCGAGCGTAACATCGGCGAGAACACCCCGATTGGCCTGTCGCGTGGCTTGAACGCACAGTGGACAAACGGCGGCCTGCTGTACTCGCCCCCGTTCCGCTAAGACGTTACCCAGAAAGGGCGCGGGCAATCCGCGCCCTTTCTTTATCTTGCCAAAGCATAAGTTCCGATACGGCCAACAGAGCGGTGCTAAAACCGCCCGGCCCAATAAAACGGACATAAGGGAACCTTAATAATGGCGACGTATTCCGACCCGCCGGCGGAGTCGTTCAAGCTTTCCCAGCTTATCAACGACACTCGCTACCGCTCGTATACCTTTCAGGTGATCGCCTTGATCGGCATAATGCTGCTGCTGGGCTATTTAATCAGTAACCTGATCAACAATTTGCAGGCCGCCGGCCTGAATATTTCGTACCAGTTTTTGGGCGAACCTGCCGGATATGACATCAACCAGCGTTTGATAGAATACAGCAGCCAATCCACCCATTTCACCGCCGCTATTGTGGGCGTGTTGAACACGCTTTTGGTGGCTGTCTTGGGCTGTGCCATGGCCACGGTTATTGGTGTTGTGGTGGGCGTGCTGCGCCTGTCGCGCAACTGGCTGATCCGCACGTTGATGTCGGTTTATGTGGAAATCTTCCGCAATGTGCCGGTGCTGATCTGGATCTTGATCATCATGGCGGTGTTTACCGCCGTTCTGCCCCAGCCCCGCGATTTCCGCGGCGCGAATGCCACCGCATCGATGGTGGGGGATATGTTTGCCTTTACTGGCCGCGGGTTTTACGCGCCGATGCCCTATTTTGAAACGGGCTTTGCGCAGGGGGCCGCTGGCTGGGTGGTGGTGTTGGCTGTGCTTGTGGGCAGCTGGCTGGCCGCCCGCGCCCTGGGCCGCTGGGCCGCGCGCACCCAAGAGGCCACAGGCCAGCGCCCAACCACCTGGTATATCACGGCCGCGCTGTGGCTGGTGCCGCTGGCGGTGGTGCTTTATGTGCAGGGGCTGGCATGGGAATACCCCGCGCTGAAAGGGTTTAACTTTCAGGGTGGCATCTTTGCGCGTGCCTCGCTGATTGCGCTGTGGTTTGCGCTGTCGATCTACACAGCCGCCTTTATTGCTGAAAACGTGCGCGCCGGTATCTTGGCCATTTCCAAGGGCCAGACCGAGGCCGCCGCATCCCTGGGCCTGCGCCCCAATCGCATTATGAATTTGGTGGTTTTGCCACAGGCGCTGCGGGTGATCATCCCGCCGCTGATTTCGCAATACCTGAACCTGACCAAGAACTCGTCGCTGGCAATTGCGGTGGGCTATATGGATATCACCGGCACCCTGGGCGGCATCACGCTGAACCAAACGGGGCGCGCCATTGAATGCGTGCTGCTGTTGATGCTGTTTTACCTGACAATCAGCTTGGCCATCTCGGCGGTGATGAATGTCTATAACAATGCCGTAAAGCTGAAGGAGCGCTGAGATGTCGAAATCTGATCTATCCTTCGTTCGCACGGAAATGTTGCCCGAACAGGCCCCGCCTGTGACCGAACAGGGCGTGGTGAAATGGCTGCGCGAAAACCTGTTTGCCGGGCCGATCAATACCGTGATGACGCTGATCTCGCTGGTGGTCATCTACAAAATCCTTGCGGGCATTACCCCTTGGCTGGCCAATGGCGTTTGGACAACCTCGTCGCTGGCGGAATGCCGCGAGGTGCTGCAGGGCCAAACCGGCGGGTGTTTTTCGGTGCTGACCGAGCGCTGGAACCAGCTGCTGTTCGGTTTCAAATACCCGGTGGAAGAATATTGGCGCCCCACGCTGGCCTTTGTGCTGCTGATGGTGGCGATTACGCCGGTATTGTTTCAGGAACTGCCCCGCCTGTTTGTGGCAACCGCTGCGGTGATTGCAACGCTGGTGGTGGTTGAATTGCTGGCCGGGGCCGCAGGCCTGGCCGTGCCCACTGTGGTGATTGGCGGGCTGGGCTATTGGGCGCTGGCGCGCTTTGGCGCGGCGCAGCGCGGGGGCAGCATTGCGGTCAGCCGCAAATTACTGCTGCTCACCGGGCTATTCCCCTTTGTTGGCTATTGGCTGATCTGGGGCGGCACGGTGCTGGCGCCGGTGCTGGCGCTGGCCGGTGTTTTGGCGGGCTACATGGCCTTTCGCCGGTTCGAGGCGGCCAGTTTCGCCATGGGCCTTTTGGGCGCTGTGGTGGCGGCCTTTGCGGTTTGGTATCTGGGCGGGTTTCTAACCGCCGCGGCCGAAGGCGTGCTGGCCCTGCCCGAGGTGCCCAGCCGCGATATGGGCGGTTTCATGTTGAACATGATGCTGGGCACTGTGTGTGTGTCGCTTTCTTTGCCCATCGGTATCGTGCTGGCGCTGGGGCGCCAGTCGGACATGCCGATCATCAAATGGATCTGCGTGGTTTTCATCGAATTTATCCGCGGTGTGCCACTGATTACGCTGCTCTTTGTGGCCAATGTGGTGCTGGCCTATTTCCTGCCGCCGGGCACAAATTTCGACCTGATCTTGCGGGTGATCATCATGATCACGATGTTCAGCTCGGCCTATATCGCCGAGGTGATCCGCGGCGGGTTGGCGGCGCTGCCTGCGGGCCAATACGAGGCAGCCGATAGTTTGGGCCTGGATTATGCCCAAAGCATGCGGCTGATCATTTTGCCCCAGGCGCTGAAAATCTCGATCCCCGGTATCGTGAACGTGGCGGTGGGCCTGTTCAAAGATACCACGCTGGTTTCGGTGATTTCCATGTTCGATCTGGTGGGCATGATCCGCGGCCCGATTTTGGCCTCGACCGAATGGAACGGCGTGTATTGGGAACTGTGGGGCTTTGCCGTGGTTCTGTTTTTCGTCGTTTGCTACGGCATTTCGCAATATTCGCAGTGGCTGGAACGTCAGCTGCAGCGCGATCATCGTTAAGGAAAGGTGTGTATCATGGCTGAAGCGGCACACATGGGCGTTTCAAACGAAATCGCCATCACCATCGAGAACATGAACAAATGGTACGGTCAGTTTCACGTTCTGCGCGATATCAACCTGACCGTGAACCGCGGCGAGCGGATCGTGATTGCCGGGCCATCCGGCTCGGGTAAATCGACGCTGATCCGCTGCATCAACGCCTTGGAAGAGCATCAAAAAGGCCGCATTACCGTAGATGGCACGGTGCTGTCGTCGGATGTGAAAAACATCGACAAGATCCGCTCGGAAGTGGGGATGGTGTTTCAGCATTTTAACCTCTTTCCGCATCTGACCATCTTGGAAAACTGCACGCTGGCACCGCTGTGGGTGCGTAAGGTGCCAAAGAAACAGGCCGAAGAAACGGCGATGCATTTCCTGGAAAAGGTGAAAATCCCCGATCAGGCGCATAAATACCCCGGCCAATTGTCGGGTGGGCAGCAGCAGCGCGTGGCGATTGCGCGCTCGCTGTGTATGCGCCCGCGTATCATGCTGTTTGACGAGCCGACATCGGCGCTAGACCCCGAGATGATCAAAGAGGTTCTAGATACGATGGTGGAACTGGCCGAAGAGGGCATGACCATGCTGTGCGTGACCCATGAAATGGGGTTTGCCCGGCAGGTGGCCAACCGCGTGATCTTTATGGATGCGGGCCAGATTGTGGAACAAAACGAACCGGAAGAGTTTTTCAACAATCCGCAAAACGAGCGGACAAAACTGTTCTTAAGTCAGATTTTGGGCCACTAACCCCAAGCAGCCCACCCCTGCGGCAGAACCAAGGCGCGCCCTGTGGCGCGCCTTTTTCCCTTATAGGGGCAAGGCGGTGGTTTCCTTGATATCTTCCATCACGAAACTGGCCGAAACATCGGCAATTTTTACTTTCTTAATCAGACGCTGATAAAACCGGTCATAGGCGGGCACATCGGCCAAACGTACGCGCAGCACATAATCTAAATCGCCCGTCATCCGCTGGGCGGCCACAATTTCGGGCATGCCGCGCACTGCTTGGCGAAAGGCCTGCAGCCATTCGGCGCTGTGGTCATTGGTGCGGATCATCACGATGGCTTGCAGCCCCAGCCCCAGGGCGGCCGGGTTCAACAGCGCCACGCGTTTGGTTAAAACCCCTTCGGTTTCTAGCCGTCTGATACGCCGCCAGCAGGCGTTGCGTGACAGATGCACCAAAGCTGCCAGCGCATCTAGGCTAAGCGCCGCGTCTTGCTGCAAATGGTTCAGAATTTTGCGATCTGTTTCGTCGATATTTATGTCCATAGTTGGGAAAATATCCACAAATTTAGCAAAATCACAATCAAAAATGGGATCTGTTTTGCGGCGCTGCGGTGTAGACCATAGAAAACAGGTATAGGTGCCCCATGCCCCGAATGTTCCAGCGCGTTTTTGTGGACCATCCGCAATCGGTAGACGAAACATATTTCCAACACATGCGCTTTGCCGGCTGGTTTGCCGGGCAGCTGTTTTTGGCGGCGGGGGCGGCGCTGGTGCATGCGCTGATTCCCTGCCTGTTTGAAAAAACCGCCAGCCGCAGGGTGGGGCAGTTGAATGCCCGGCTGGGGCGGCGCAGCTGATGTGCCGCCTTGCCGCCTATTTGGGCCCTGCGATTGCGCTGGAAGATATCATTATCGCCCCGCCGCATTCGCTGATCATGCAAAGCAAGGCCGCACTAGAGGCAAAACTAACCGTCAACGGTGATGGGTTTGGCATCGCATGGTATGGCACGCGGCCCGACCCGGGGCTTTACAAAAATATTTTGCCCGCGTGGTCAGATGGCAATTTGCTGTCTCTTTGCCAGCATATCGTGTCGCCACTATTTTTGGCCCATGTGCGCGCCTCGACCGGTGGCGGCACGTCGCAGGCCAATTGCCACCCCTTCACCTATGAAAATTGGGCATTCATGCACAATGGCCAAACCGGCAGTTTCGCAGCAATGCGCCGCGCGCTCGAGGCGCGTTTGCCCGACCCGCTTTATGCCCTGCGCCGTGGCAGCACGGATTCTGAATTGTTGTTTTTGCTGCTGCTCAGCCATGGCTTGGCTGCAGATCCGCAGGCGGCCTGCCAGGCGGTTTTGCAGCTGCTAAACGAAACGGCGCGGCAGCTGGGGGTTGTGGCGCTGCTGCGTCAGACATGCGTGTTCAGCGATGGGCGCCACCTGTATTGCTACCGCTATGCCAGTGATGGCCGCTGCCCCAGCCTGTATGTATCGCGCCAATTTGTGCGCGGTGGGTTGGTTGTTGCCTCCGAGCCTTTGGATGGCCCCTCGGCCCATTGGGCCGAGGTGGCGCCAAACCAGCTGGTGCGGCTGGATCTATCTGCCGATGCCGCCCTTGGGCCCTGTGCGGCCTGATCCTGGCTTAACCGGCCAAAAACGCCGCCATATGATGGGCGGATTGCGCGGGCAGGCGCCCAAAGCGCTGCGATACCGGGCAGGCGCGGCGCAGCAGGCAGCCGGCCTGCAGGCAATCGGCGCCTGCGGGGCTGGCAATATGGGCTTTGCAGGCGGCAACATCATAGGGCTGGCCCGGCACCAATGCCCCCACCGGGCAGGCGCTGGCACAGGGCTGGGCGCAGCCTTTGCAGGGGGTGGCGCTGCTTGGCGGCAGGGGGTGATGGCCCGGCACCCACAGCCCGCCACGCAGCGATATCATCATGCCCGCGGTGCCATGCACCAACATGCCAACCGGGCTTTGGTGGCATTGCCCGCCATCCTTGGCGTAGCGGATGAAAGGCGCATAGGGCGGCCCGCCAAACGGGTATTCGGCCCGCCCGCCAAACTGCTGCGCAAGCGCGCCCAACACCCGCATCGACCACCGATCGACAGGGTGGGGCTGGCCATCGCGCCATTCGTCGCTGGTGGTGAAGATGGCCCAAAAATCTGCGGTGCAGCCCAGTAAATAAAGCGTCTCGGCACCCTCTGTCAGCCCGCCCATCAGCATCAGCCCATGGGGCGGTAGGGCCTGTTCGATCTGGGCCAGCATGGGCTAGCGGGGCCGGTGTTCGCGCGGTGGCAGGTTGGCGGGTTTTATCAGCGAGCCTGCACCATGTTCGGTGAACAATTCCAGCAAACAGGCGTTGGGCACACGCCCATCCAGAATGACCACGGCGCGCACGCCTGCGGCAATGGCGGCAAGGGCGGTTTCGGTTTTGGGAATCATGCCGCCTGCGATGGTGCCATCGGCAATCATCGCTTCCACGTCTTGGGGCGACATTTCGGTAATCACCGCGCCTTCGGCGTTTTTCACCCCGGCCACATCTGTAAGCAGCAACAAACGATCGGCGCGCAGCGCCCCGGCCAGAAACCCCGCGGCGGTATCGCCGTTTACGTTGAAGGTTTCATTGGCATCCATGCCCGTGGCCACGGGGGCCACAACCGGGATAATGCCGGCGGCAAACAGATCGTGCAGCACCTGCACATTCGCCTCGACCGGCTTGCCCACAAAGCCCAGTTCAGGGTCGTCGGCCTGGCAGACGATCAAATCGTCATCCTTGCCAGACAGGCCCACCGCGCGGCCGCCCTCATCCATGATGGCTTGAACGATGCGTTTGTTCACCAGCCCTGTCAGTACCATTTCCACCACCTCGACGGTGGCCTTGTCGGTCACGCGTTTGCCGCGCACGAATTCTGATTTAATGCCAAGCTTATCAAGCATTTCGTTGATCATGGGCCCGCCGCCATGCACCACAACGGGGTTCAGCCCAACCTGGCGCATCAGCACGATATCGCGGGCAAATTCGGCCATTGCATCGGCATCGCCCATGGCGTTGCCGCCAAATTTCACCACCACAATGGCGCCCGCGTAGCGCTGCAGATAGGGCAGGGCCTCGGAAAGGGTGCGGGCGGTTGCAATCCAGTCGCTGTTCATATTCTGCTTTCTCATGTGGCGGCATCCTTAGCAAACGGTCTTGTGTTAGCCTGTGTGGGTGCCGCTGCCAAGTGGGCGTTGTAATTGTGACGCGATCGTATAGATATTATCCCCAAAGAGGGCATCATGAGCACGCATCAAAAAACACTGCTGTTGACCGGGGCAAGCCGCGGCATTGGCCATGCCACGGTGCGCCGCTTCAGCGCCGAGGGGTGGCGCGTGATCACCTGTTCGCGCCAGCCCTTTCCAAAGGAATGCCCCTGGGGTGGTGGTGCCGAGACGCATATACAAATCGATTTGGCCGATCCAAACGACACCATCGCCAAGGTCGAAGAAATTCGCGCCCGTTTGGGTGGGCGGCTGGATGCGCTGGTGAACAATGCCGGCATTTCGCCCAAGGGGCCAGATGGCGCGCGCCTGAACACGCTGGAAACTGACCTGCGCACATGGGGGCAGGTGTTTCATGTGAATTTCTTTGCCTCGGTGGTGTTGGCGCGGGGGCTGCGCGCAGAACTGGCCGCGGCCAAGGGGGCGGTGGTGAATGTGACCTCGATTGCTGGCAATCAGGTGCACCCGTTTGCGGGGGCGGCCTATGCCACATCAAAGGCCGCGCTTAAGGCGCTGACACGGGAAATGGCCCATGATTTTGGCCCATTGGGCGTGCGCGTGAATGCCATTGCGCCCGGCGAGGTGGAAACCTCGATCTTGTCACCGGGCACTGAAAAGATTGTCGAGCAATTGCCGCTGCGCCGCCTGGGCCAACCCGACGAGGTGGCCGCGACCATCTTTTTCCTATGCTCAAAAGACAGCAGCTATATTACCGGCACGGAAATAGAAATTAACGGCGGCCAGCACGTATAGGGCCGCGGCCCTTAATCCACAGCCCTTAATCCAGCGTGGCGATAATGGCGCGCAAAGTGGCCAGGCCTTCGGCTTTTTCGCTAGATGTCATCACAATTTCGGGGAATGCGGCGGGGTGTTTGGCCAGTTTTCCGCGCACCTGCGCCAGCAGTTTTTCGTGATCTGACAGCTTGATCTTATCTGCCTTGGTCAGCACCACCTGAAATGTAACAGCTGATTTATCAAGCAGTTGCATGATTTCTTCATCGACCGATTTTATACCATGGCGCGCATCGATCAGCACAAAGGCGCGGCGCAGCGTGGGGCGGCCCGACAGGTATTGCTTTAGCAAGCGCTGCCATTTTTCCACCACGGCCACCGGCGCATTGGCAAAGCCATAGCCCGGCAAATCAACCAGGTAGTGGCTTTCGGCCATGGTGAAAAAGTTAATCTCTTGGGTGCGCCCCGGCGTGTTCGAGGCCCGCGCCAGCCCCTTGCGCCCGGTCAGGGCGTTGATCAGGCTGGATTTGCCAACATTCGAACGCCCGGCAAAACATACCTCGATACGGTCTGCCGGCGGCAGGCCGTTCATGGCAACGACACCCTTTAAAAAATCGGTTTGGCCGGCAAATAGTTTGCGCCCACGTTCGCTGGTGGCTTCGTCGGGCGCGGGGGCCAGGGGGAAGGTCATTTGCATTTTATACTACCTTTGCGGCGTCGCCGGTGCAGACCTGCCCAGCGGTGATAACTTGTGCATATACACCAAATTCGCTGTGCCCCCAGCCGCTTTGCAGCATATCCAGCGTGGCGGCATCGCGCAGGCCGGTATCGGGGTTGGCCTCGGTTGCGCGGCAGCGGGTGATGGGCTCGCGCAGCTGCAATTGGGCATCGCCGATCTGTATGGTTTTTCCAATCAGGTCAAATTCTTCCCAAGGGGCCAGCCCCTGCAGCCAGATATTACCACGAAAGCGGCGGCTTTCCAGCGCCACGCCCAAGCGCTGCGAAAGCGCCCGCAAGGATGCCATGTTTAGCACCGAAACCGAAGGGTAGGGCGCATCGCTCATGCCTTCGGGCGGGGCTTGCACCAGCCGCGTGGGGGCAGGCCTGTCGGCCGGCCAAAGCGGGCCAAGCCAGGCCAATAGCGCCTGTTGGCCGGTGGCGGGGTTGATCTGCAGCGCCTCGCGCTGGGGGTGGCGCAGGCACAGATCACCATTGGCCAATGTTTCGGCAGTAATGGCCATCAGCTGTGGGCTGGCGGCGCCGCGCAGAAAATTGCGGCAGGGCTGCCAGCCAGGCGCGGCGCTGGCGGCCGCATGGGCCACGGCCCAAGAACGATCGCCGGGCAGTGGCCTGCCCGGCGTTAAAAATGTGTGCTCTAGGGCTTCGGCGCCAATACCCTTGATCGGGTGGCGCCAAAGCTGCGCGACTGTCACGTTCATTTTTTCGCGCTCTTGGCGCCACGTTGGAACGAGCTGCGGATATTGCCGAACACGTCTGGTTTATAGCCGTGGCTGCGCATGATCAGATATTGCTGGGTAAAGGTGATGGTGTTGTTGGTGATCCAGTACACCACCAGACCGCTGGCAAAGCCGCCCAGCATGAACATAAACACCCAGGGCATCCAGGCAAAGATCATCTTTTGTGTGGCATCTGTGGGGGCCGGGTTCAGCTTTTGCTGCAACCACATGCTGACGCCCAGCAAGATAGGCAGGATGCCGATAAAGATGGTTGCCAGCAGGCTTTGCGGCTCGGGGGCGGCCCAGGGCAGGATGCCAAACAGGTTAAAGATCGAGCTGGGATCAGGTGCGGAAAGATCGCGCAGCCACCCAAAGAAGGGGGCATGGCGCAGCTCGAGCGTGACAAAGATCACCTTGTAGAGCGAAAAGAAAATCGGGATCTGGATCAGAATCGGCAAGCAGCCCGAGGCCGGGTTGACCTTTTCGCGCTTGTACAGCTCCATCATCTCTTTTTGCATCCGGGCACGGTCGTCGCCCGCACGCTCTTTCAGCTTTTCCATTTCTGGCTGCAGCTCTTTCATCTTTGCCATGCTGGCATAAGATTTATACGCCAGCGGGAAGACCAAGATTTTGATCACGATGGTCAGCGCAATGATGGCCAGGCCCATGTTGCCGATGGCGGCGTTCAGTTCGTGCAGGACAAAGAAGATTGGTTTGGTCAGGAAAAAGAACCAGCCCCAGTCGATCGAATCCAGAAAGCCGTTTACACCCTGGGGGGCGGCATCGGTCATGCCCAAGCCATACATCAGCGATGTAAAGAACGGGTCCAGCTTTTTGCCTGCCTCGTAGTTGCGGATGGTTTCCCATTCCTTGGCGCCGGCAAATAGCTGGCTGGACACGGAAATTTCCTGGCCCGGCTGCAGCGTTTGGGTGCCAAGGCGCATGGTGGTTTGGTAAATATCGCGCGCCTCGTCGTGGAAGGCGCTGAATTTGGCGCCTTGGCCCTCGGTGGGCACCATTGTGGCCATCCAGAAGTGATCGGTAAAACCGATCCAGCCGCTTTCGGCCACTTCGATATCGGTATGCTGGCCGGCTTTATCCAGATCGTCATAGCTGGTTTCTGTCAGCGTGCCATCGGCCATGGCAATCAGACCTTCGTGCAGGATGAAAAACTTTTTCAGGCCTGCAGGCTCGCCATGGCGGGCCAAAATGCCATAGGGCGCCAGCGCCACCTGTGCCGCCCCGGTGTTGCGCACCGATTGGCTGACCGAAAACATGTAATCTTCATCCACCGAGATGGTTCTGAAAAATTCCAGCCCGGCGCCATTGTTCCAGCTAAGGGTGACGGGGGAGTTTGGGGTCAGTTCGGCGCCGGCGGGCGCGCTCCACACGGTGTTGGGGCCGGGCACCTGATCGGCGTTCAGCCCTGTGCCGGGGGCCCAGCCATAGACCGCGTAATAAACGTTTTCAGACCCAATCGGCGACAGCAATGTCACAATATCCGAACCGGCATCCAGGGTTTCGCGGTAATCTTTCAGCGACAGCTGGTCGATGCGCCCCCCCTGCAGCGAAATCGAGCCGGTGATGCGGTCGCTTTCGATGGCCACGCGCGCAGCGGTGCTTTCGGCCGCGGCTGTGGCGCCACTGGCGGCCGCCTGGCCCGGGCAGGGCCACGGGTGCGGTTTCAGTGGTTTGGCTGGCCACGGCCCCGGCATTGGGGTCGACCGGTTTTTCCGGGGGTGGGAACAGCAGAAACCACACCAGAATAACCGCAAAGCTAAGTGCGGTGGCCAGAATGAGGTTCTTGTTCTGATCGTCCATTGTGGATGTCGCCTGTCCTGATCGTGTCAAGGCGGTTCAACAGAGTGCGGCCCCAAAGGTCAAGGGGGATATGGGGGATAAGGGGCAAACCGTGCGGATTCAGCGCGCTTGGCGCAGCTTTGGCCCCCAATTTTCGATCGATCCCTGTTTTGCGCGGTGGCTTGCCAGCCATTTGCCCAAATCGCCCCCCGGCATAGGCTGCGCGATTCCAAAGCCCTGCACATGTTGGCACCCCAATTGGCACAGCATCGCATGGGCGCCGGCGGTTTCAACCCCTTCTGCCAAGGTGGCGATTTGCAGATGCTCGGCCATGCTGATCATGGCAGCCACCAATTGCTGTTGGCTACGGTCGGTTTCGATATGGCTGATGAACGAGCGGTCAATTTTGATGCGGGTCGCGTGAAAGCGGCGAATGGCGCTGATGCTGGCATTGGCGGTGCCGAAATCATCCAGGTCGATGGGGCAGCCCAGCGCCGCCAACTGCCCCAGTGCGCGGGTGCTGGCATCGTTGGGCGGGGCGGCGGCGATGGTTTCCAAGATTTCCAGCCGCAACCTGTGGGGGGCAATGTTAACCCTGTCCAGATGCCATGCGATACGGTCGGCCAGGCCGGGATCGGCCAGATCTTGGGCTGACAGGTTTACCGAAATCTCTGGTATGCCCAGCCCCTCGCGATCCCATTGCGACAGCCACGATAGCCCGGTTTGCACCATCAATTCGCATAAGTTTGGCAACAAATGCGCATCGCCCAAGGCAGGCAAGAAATTTGCCGGGGGCAGAATGCCATTGTTGGGGTGGTGCCAGCGGGCCAACATCTCTAACCCGCTGATATCGCCCGTATCGGTGCTGATCTGGGGCTGGAACCACGGCTGCATTTGCCCCTTTTGCAGCGCCTGTGTCATCACGCTGCGGCTGGGTTGGGGCAGGGGCATAGCCGGCGGCAGGCTGGCAGAATAAAGCCGTATCGCGGCGGGGGCGTGGGCCTGTGCCGCCTGCAGCGCTTGGCGCGCGGCATATTCCAGCTGTGCCGGGCCGTCGCCCGGGCATTGGCTGGCCAGCGCCAGCCCGATCGAGCAGCTGGGATACAGCATGCGCCCGGCCCCATCAAAGGGCTGATCAGCCGCCGCCATCAACCGGCCTGCGATGGCGATCAGGCTTTCCAAATTCATTTTGGCTGTTGGGGCCAAGGCCACCCAAATGCCAGTGGCCCCATCGGGGCCAAGCCGATCTTCGCTGCGCAAAACCGGGCGCAGGCGGGTGATAATATCTTCGCGCAGGTGCTGCAGCTGCGCAGGTGCCAGATCGCGGCGCAGATCATCGGCCTGATCCAGCGCCAAAAACAGGCACGCGCAATCCTGGCCCAGGCTGCGTGCGCCTTGCATAAAGGCCAGCAAGGCAGGTTGCGGGCCCTGTGCGCTGGGGGGCGGCCGCAGCCAAGTGGCCAGCCGGCGCCAAAATGCGCGTAGCCTGCCAAAACGCTTTGGCGGAAATCTGTCATTGTGCGGCGTAAGGCGCGGTGTTGGCTGCTGCATGGCTTTCCCTTCTGCGACGGGGGCAGATTAGGGCAAGGGCCTGAATGCAAGTTTAACGCAAAACCGGAATTCCCTCGGGGGGGGGATCGTCTTTGGGGGTGCAGACCAAACTGGCGAAATCAAACAAATCTGGGTCCAGCATATGCGATGGGCGAATGTTCATCAGCGCGCGGAACATCTTTTGCCGCCGGCCGGGGTGGTTTTTTTCCCATTGATCCAGCAAGCCCTTCACCTGCATGCGTTGCAGCCCGTCTTGGCTGCCGCACAGATCGCAGGGGATGATGGGGTAGTTCATCGCAGTGGCAAAGCGGGCGCAATCGGCCTCGGCCACATGGGCAAGCGGGCGATAGACAAACAAATCGCCCTCTTCATTCACCAGTTTTGGCGGCATCGTGGCCAAGCGCGAGCCGTGGAAAAGATTCATGAAGAATGTTTCCAAAATATCATCGCGGTGATGGCCCAGCACCACAGCGCTGCAGCCTTCTTCGCGGGCGATCCGATACAGGTTTCCGCGCCGCAGCCGCGAGCACAGCGCGCAATAGGTGCGGCCCTGCGGCACCTTATCCATCACGATGGAATAGGTGTCTTGGTATTCAATGCGATGGGGCACACCCATTTTTTCCAGAAATTCAGGCAGCACAGTGGCGGGAAAGCCGGGCTGCCCCTGATCCAGATTGCAGGCCAGCAAATCGACAGGCAGCAGGCCGCGCCATTTCAGCTCGTGCAGCACCGCCAGCAAGGTATAGCTGTCTTTGCCCCCCGACAGGCACACCAGCCAGCGCGCGCCGGGTTGGATCATGCCATATTGCTCGATCGCCTCGCGCGTGTGTTGCACGATGCGTTTGCGCAGCTTTTTGAACTCGGTGCTTTTGGGGGCACCATAGAACAGCGGGTGAATTTCGTCGGCATCATCAAGCATGGCTATCGCTTAGTGCAAGCCCGCCCGCCCCGCAAGCGTGGGCGCGGGCGCGGGCTGTGTTTCAGGGGGCAGGGGGTGGGGTTTGCGGGGGTGTTTGCCCTTTTTTGGGGGGCACAGGGTCGTATCCGCTGGCGCCAAACGGGTGGCACCGCCCGATTCGGCGCATGGCCAGCCAAGCGCCCTTAAGGGCACCATGGCGTTCCAGCGCCTCTAGCGCATAGGCCGAACAGGTGGGCTGGTAGCGGCAATTATGCCCCACCCAGGGCGACCATAGCAGCCGATAGGCCCGGATTGGCAGTGCCAGAATTTGGGCAAAGATCCGCATCGCGCTACCCCTGCTGATGCAGTTTTTTCAGGGCAAATTCCAGATCATCCAGCAAGGCAGGAAAGGGGCGCGCTGCAGTTTCATCGCGCCGCCCGATCAGCACATAATCCCAGCCGGGGCGGCCCTGGTGCGCCAGCACCATGCGCGCGGCCTCGCGCAGGCGGCGCTTGGCGCGGTTGCGCGCCACCGCGTTGCCCACTTTTTTCGAGCAGGTAAACCCCACACGAACGGCAAGGCTATCATCGCCACGGGGGCGGGCCTGCACCATCATGCCTTGCGTGCCGCGGCGCAAGGCGCGCGCGGCTTGCAGAAAATCAGCACGGTTTTTTAAAATATCATAGGCCATGGCGCGCCAATCGCAGATGCAAAGACAAACGCAAGCCGAGACAAACGCAAGCCGCCGGGGGCGTTATCCCCTTGGCGCATCAGCGCGGTTGGGGGCCACCGGCGGCAAAATTTGCGTCTGGTCGTGCCTATCAGGCGCTCAGGCTTTTGCGGCCACGCGCGCGACGTGCGTTAAGAATCTTGCGGCCAGCTTTGGTTGCCATGCGCGCGCGAAAGCCGTGGCGGCGCTTGCGAACCAAGTTCGAGGGTTGGTAGGTGCGTTTCATCGCTCCGTCTCCAGGTCAGTCTGATGTTGCATCAGTCGTATGTAAGCGACCAAGCCGCGCAGATTCGCACGGGGCCAGTGTTCCGAAGCCCGGTCTATAGGCGGGGTCTGGGCATATGTCAAACCCGCTTGATCATGGATTGAAACAAAAATGCCATTTCTGCCCGGTGCGATCAAGCTGGCGTGAGTGGGCTATCAAAGTGGCGCGCAAGGGCGCATCTTGGCGCAAAGTATAAAAAGGACCAAGCCCGCCCATGCACCCAGATCACAGCCACCCGCCGCGGGGCCGCTTGCGGCGCGCAGCCCCGCTATTTGTGTTAGCTCTGGGGGCCGCTATTGGCGCCTGGGCGCTGGGCGATACGCTAAGCTTCGAGGCGTTGCGCGATAACCGCGAGACATTGCTGGCGCTGCGCGACAGCCATTATGCCGCCACCATTGCGGGGTTTGTCGCGCTTTACGTGTTGATTGTGGCCTTTTCGCTGCCCGGTGCCACGATGGCCACGCTGACGGGCGGTTTTTTGTTTGGCACATGGGTGGGCACGGTGGTGAATGTCAGCGCGGCAACCCTGGGCGCTGTGCTGATTTTCAGCGCCGTGCGCATGGGCTTTGGGGCAAAGCTGGCGGCGCGTATGGAAAACAGCCCCGGCCTGGTGGGCCGCATCAAACAGGGGATCGATACAAACCAGTGGTCGATGCTGTTTTTGATTCGCCTGGTGCCGGCCGTGCCCTTTTTCGTGGCCAATATCGTGCCGGCCCTGGTGGGCGTGCCTTTGGTGCGCTTCGCGGTATCAACATTTTTGGGCATTATCCCGGCGGGGCTGGTTTATACCTCGGTGGGCGCTGGGCTGGGCGATGTGTTTGCCGCCGGGGCGCGCCCGGATCTGGGGATTATTTTCCAGCCTCATATCCTGGGCCCATTGCTGGGGCTGTGTGCGCTGGCGCTGTTGCCTGTGGGGTTAAGTGTTTGGCGCGGGCGAAAGGGGCTGTAGGCGATGGATGCGATCAAAACTGATCTGTTGGTGATCGGCGCAGGCTCGGGCGGGTTGTCGGTGGCGGCGGGGGCTGCGCAGATGGGCGCGCGCGTGGTGCTGTTGGAAGGCCACGAGATGGGGGGCGATTGCCTGAACTATGGCTGTGTGCCCTCGAAAGCATTGCTGGCGGCGGGCCACGCGGCCCATGCCATGGGGGCGGGCCAGCCGATGGGCGTGGCGCCCGCTGACCCACAGGTAGATTATGCCCAGGCGCAGGCCCATGTGGCGCGGGTGATTGCCGCCATCGCCCCGCATGACAGCCAAGAGCGTTTCGAAGGCCTGGGCGTGCAGGTGATCCGCGCCTATGGCCGCTTTACAGGGCCGCGCTGTGTCGAGGCGGGGGGCACCCGCATTACCGCGCGCCGCATCGTGGTGGCCACGGGCGCCCGCGCGGTGGTGCCACCCATTCCGGGCCTGGCCGATGTGCCCTATCTGACCAATGAAACCCTGTTTAAACTGCCGCAGAAACCCCAGCATTTGCTGATTATGGGCGCAGGCCCCATTGGCATGGAAATGGCCCAGGCCCATCGCCGCCTTGGCTGCGCAGTCAGCGTGGTGGATGCCGGCCCCGCCTTTGGCCGTGACGACCCAGAGCTGGCCGCAATCGCGCTGGCCCAATTGCGGGCCGAGGGGATAGAGATCATTGAAAACTGCGCGGTCAGCGCGGTTGAACGGGGCGCGGATGATGCGGGGGTATGCCTGCAGCTGGCCGATGGGCGCCGGCTGCAGGGCAGCCATTTGCTGGTGGCGGTGGGGCGGCGCCCGAATATCGAGCAGTTAAACCTGCCAGCCGCCGGGGTGCGCAGCACGGCCGCAGGCATCGAGGTCGATGCCCGCCTGCGCAGCAGCAATCGCCGGGTCTATGCCATTGGCGATGTGGCCGGGGGCATGCAATTTACCCATGTTGCGGGCTATCACGCGGGGCTGGTGATACGCGAAATTCTGTTTGGGCTGCCCGCCCGCCACAGCACGGCGCATTTGCCCCGCGTCACCTATACCGCGCCGGAACTGGCGCAGGTGGGCCTGACCGAGGCCGAGGCCCGCGCAGCCCATGGCGATGCGCTGCAGGTGGTGCGGGTGGATATGGCCCAAAACGACCGTGCGCTGGCCACGGGGCAGGGCGCGGGCCTGCTAAAGCTGATGGTGGTGCGCGGCCGCCCGGTGGGGGCCTCGATCGTGGGGGCGCAGGCGGGCGAGCTGATTGGCCTGTGGTCGCTGGCCATTGCCCAACGCATGAAAATGGCGGCCCTGGCCAGCATGGTGGCGCCCTATCCCACGCTTTGGGAGATGAACAAGCGCGCAGTGGGGGGCTATTTCTCGCCGCGGCTGTTTGATAATCCAAGGGTGAAACAAGTGGTCAGGCTGGTGCAACGCTGGCTGCCCTGACCAGAACAGAGGTAGAGATGCTGCGCACCCTGTCGGGACGGTTCTTGGTATTGACCATCATCTTTGTGATGTTGGCCGAAGTATTGATTTTCGTGCCCTCGATTGCCCGGTTCCGCGAAGATTATCTGCTGTCGCGGCTCGAGCGCGCGCAAATTGCCAGCCTGGCCCTGCTGGCTGATGATATGATCAGCGCCGATCTCGAGGCAGAATTGCTGCGCAACGCCGAGGTGTTCAACGTGGTGCTGCGCCGCAATGAATTGCGCCAGCTGATTTTGCAATCCCCCGTGCCCCAGCCCATCTATGCCACCTACGACCTGCGCCAAGCCAGCGCCTTTGCCCTGATCCGCGATGCCATGGCCAGCCTTGTCAATCGTGAAAACCGGGTGATCCGGGTGATTGGCAACCCCGTGCGCGAAGCGGGGCTGTTGATTGAGGTCACGATGCAAACCGGCCCATTGCGCGATGCGATGCTGGGCTATGGCATGCGCATTTTGGCTTTGTCGGCGGTGATCTCGGTTTTTACGGCGGTGCTGCTGTTTTTGGCTGTGCAGGTGTTTTTGGTGCGCCCCATCAAAGGCGTGGTGCGGGCGGTGCAAAGCTATGCGGAAAACCCCGAAGATGCCCGGCGCATCATCATGCCAAGCGCCGGCGTGACCGAGCTGCGCGAGGCGGAAGAGGCCTTGGCCAAGATGCAGCAAGACCTGACCGGGGCGTTGAAGCAAAAGCAGCGCTTGGCGCAGCTGGGCGAGGCGGTGGCGAAAATCAGCCACGATCTGCGCAATATCCTGACATCGGCCCAGCTGTTTGGCGACCGGATCGAAACCAGCACAGATCCCAGCGTGCAGCGCCTGGCGCCCAAGCTGGTAAACCAGATCACCCGCGCGGTGCATCTCACCGAATCTACCCTGGCCTTTGGCAAAGCAGAAGAGCCGCCACCGCGGCTGGCGCGCGTGGCCTTGGCCGATATCGTGGCCGATGTGCTGGATAGCGAGCGGCTGGCCATCGCCGATGGGCAAGATATCAGCCTGGCAGCCGATGTGCCCGCCAGCATGATGGTGCGGGTCGATGCAGAACAAATGTATCGTGTGCTGTCCAATTTGGTGCGCAATGCCCGTCAGGCCCTGGCGCAATCGGGCAGCGGGGGCGAGATCAGCATTGCCGCCACAGAGGCGCCCGATGCATGGGTGATCCGCGTGGCCGATACCGGCCCCGGCCTGCCCGCCAAGGCGCGCCAACACCTGTTTACGCCCTTTCAGGGCGGCGCGCGCAAAGGCGGCTCGGGGCTGGGGCTGGCCATCTCGGCCGAATTGGTGCGCGGCCATGGCGGGCAGCTGACGCTGGAAGACAGCAGCGATGCGGGCACAGTTTTCAAGATTACCCTGCCCATCAGCGATGTTTCGCACAGCGTATGATCGCCCCGCGGCCGCCTGCGCCGCTGTGGCAGCTTGGGGCGCAAATTGGGTAAATTCCCGGTAAGAAAAGTTTTTTCACTTTTGCCCTTGCAAAGCCCCGGCACCAAGTCTAAACCCCGCCTCCACGGACTGGTAGCTCAGTTGGATAGAGTACTTGACTACGAATCAAGGGGTCGGGGGTTCGAATCCTCCCCAGTCCGCCACTTTCCCCTAGATAACCTTTGAAAAACACAGCGCTGCGCGATTGCGCGCTTTGCGGCTGGCTTGCGTGGCAGGGCGTGGGCCGCTATGCACATGGGGCGCGCGGGCCTGGCCTGCTGGGTAGTGTAAAAGGTGGCGCCGATGGCGGGTTTTAGCGGGCTGGTGGGGCTGGCCGTTGTCAAGAACGAGGCCGATATCATCGAGGCGATGATCCGCCATAATTTGCAATTTCTTGATGCGCTGGTTGTGGTGGATAACGCCAGCGCGGATCAAACCGCGCAGATTGTGGGGGCGCTTGTGCCAGAATTTTCTGGCCGCTTGCAGCTGCGCCACGATCCGCGGCTGGGCCATGTGCAACAGCAAATATTAAACGCTTTGCTGCGCGAATTGGGGGCAAATCACGATATCGCCTGTTTTCTGCCCCTGGATGCCGACGAATTCTTGCACGCCGATCGCGCGCAGCTGCGCAGCTGTCTTTTGGCCGAAACCCGGCCCGTGCATCTGCCATGGATCACCTATTGCCCCAGCGCCAGCGATGATGCCAGCCAGCCAAACCCGGTGCTGCGCATCACCCACAGGCGCCAGAAAGAAGCGGGGCAATATTACAAAACCACCTTTCCCCGCGCGCTTTTGGGGCAAACCCGGCTTAAGGCGGGCAGCCATTCGGTGGCGCGCCAGCGCGCCTTTGACCCGCAGCTGGTCGCGGGGCTGGCGCTGGCGCATTTTCCCATTCGCAGCCCCGCCCAGCTATGGGCCAAGGTGGTGATTGGGGCGCTGAACATGCGCCTGCGCACAGGCGCGGCGCAGGGCGAAGGCGCGCAGTGGCACAGCCTTTATCAGCAGCTGACCAGCGGCGCAGGCCTAAGCCAGGCGCAATTTCTGCACGCAGCCGCCCATTATGCCGCGCGGCCAAACCACCCCCCCGTTACATTGGTAAACGATCCGCTGCCCGTGGCCATCGGTGCGCGAGATTTGCGCCATAGCGTGAACGAGCAAGATGCGCTGGCGCTAAAATTGGCAGGTTTTGCTGCGGAATGCGTGGCCAAACTGCAGCCCGCCCCCCCAAACCAACAGGCCCCCAAATGAAAGATCTGATTGCGCTTTTACAGCCTGAACGGCGTATTGAAATCGTCGATGTGGGGGCTGCCGATTTGGAACATGGCCAAAAGCCGCCCTATATGCCCCTGGTGCAGGCCGGTGCCGCCCGTGTGACCGGGTTTGAGCCCAACCCAGATGAATTTGCCAAACTGCCCCAAACCGAGAACAGGCGCTATTTGCCTTATGCTTTGGGGCAGGGCGGGCAGGCGCAGCTCTATATCACTCAGACCCCGGGGTTTTGTTCCACCTTGGCGCCCAATGCAGATGTGGCGGCGCTGATCCATGGGTTTTCTGGCCATATGGCGTTGCGCGATCGCTTGGGCGTAGACACCCAACGCTTGGATGATCTCGATCAGATCGCGGCAGTGGATTTTCTGAAAATCGATATTCAGGGTGGCGAAACGGCCGTGTTCACCGGCGGGCAGGCCAAGCTGGCGCGCTGCTTGGCGGTGCAAACCGAGGTGGCTTTTTGGCCGTTTTACGAAAACCAGCCCAGTTTTGCGGACCAAGACCGCGCGTTGCAGGCGCTGGGCCTGCAGTTTTTTGCCATGCAATCGGTCAATCGCTTTCCGCTGGCGGGCGTGCCGCCGCGCCTGCGCCGCCAAAGCCGGCGGCGTGATGCCGGCCCGTGGGTGGATGGCGATGCGCTTTATATCCGCCAGATCGCGCAATGGCCGGGCCTAAGCACCAGCGAATTGCAGCATTTGCTGTTGCTTTTGGCCTGCGTCACAACCGCGCTGAGCGCGGTGTGCTATCTGGCTGATTTGCTGCAGGCGCGCGGGGCGTTGGGCGCAGCCGAAGTGCGGCAGCTGCAAGATATCGTGGCGGCGGGGGGTGGCGCAGGCGCGGCTTAGCCCATGCCGCCCACGTCTTCGGGGGCCATGGCCACGGTTTTGATCACCGCATAGGCGCGGCTGCCCACCTGCAGCCCCATTACCCCCATCGAGCGGCGCGTGACGCGCGCCAGCAACCGGCCGGCTTGGGTATCAAGCGCCAGCAGGGCGCCGGGCCCTGCGCCCATGCGAATATCAACCACGCGGCCTTCGATGATGTTCAGGGCCGAAAGGCCCATAGGCGGGGCGCTGGCCAAAATCACGTCATGGGCGGCAATGCGCACCCGCAGCTTTTGCCCAGGCTGGCCGGGCACGCGGGGGATAAATAGCGCCACGCCATTGGCGGAAATCTCGGTCAGCCCGTCGCTGTGCTGCCGGGTGATTACCGCCTGCATCACCGCCCCGGCCGATCGCGCCCCCAAGGGGGTGATGGTGGGGTCGGCCAATATATCGGTTGCGCTGCCCACCGCCACGCTGCGCCCGTTTTCCAGCGCCACAACCGTGGTGGCCAGCCGCGCAACCTCGGCAGGGGAATGGGTGACATAAAGGATGGGGATGTTGAATTCGTCTCGCAGCCGTTCGAAATAGGGCAAGATCTCGGCTTTGCGGGCCTCGTCCAGGGCGGCCAGCGGCTCGTCTGCCAGCAAGATGCGCGGTTGGGCCAGCAGTGCACGGCCAATGGCCACGCGGCTTTTCTCGCCGCCCGACAGCTGTGCCGGGCGCCGCGCCAGCAGCGCCCCCAGGCCCAGCATTTCGATCACCTGTGTGTGCAAGCTGCGATCTGCGCGGCGCATCCAGCGGCCATAGAGCAGGTTTTGCTGCACGCTCATATGCGGAAACAGCCGCGCATCTTGAAAGATATAGCCCAGATGCCGCTTGTGCGTGGGCAGGTGCAGGCCGCGGGCGCTGTCAAATACAGTTTCCCCCCCAAGCGTGATTTGCCCCTGATCGGGGCGCAATAGCCCCGCCACAGCATTGATAACGCTGGTTTTGCCCGAACCGGACCTGCCAAACAAAACCGTCAGCCCGGCGGGCACGGCAAAATCGACCTGCAGCTGAAAGCGCGGCAGCTTATGGGTGAGGCGCACAGACAGGCTCATGTGCCCTGCACCCGTTTTGCGGCGCGCCGCGCCAGCCATTCCGAGGCCAGCAAAGCCCCCATCGCCACAACAACCGACACCATCACCAGCCGCAGTGCCGCAGGTTCGCCGCCGGGGGCCTGCAAAAACGCGTAGATGGCCGATGGCACGGTTTGGGTTTGGCCGGGGATGTTTGAGACAAATGTAATCGTTGCCCCAAATTCGCCCATCGCTTTTGCAAAGGCCAGCACCGCCCCGGCAATGATGCCCGGCACGATCAGCGGCAGGGTGATGGTGACAAAAACCCACAGCCGCGAGGCGCCCAAGGTGGCGGCGGCCTGTTCCAGTTTTGGGTCAACCGCCTCGATCGACAGGCGAATGGCGCGCACCATCAGCGGAAAGGCCATGATGGCCGCCGCCAGCACCGCCCCCGTCCAGCGAAAGGCCAGCGTGATGCCCAGCTGCGACAGCAGCGCCCCTAGCGGGCCGTTGATGCCAAAAACCACCAGCAAGATATAGCCCGTCACCACCGGCGGCAGGATCAGCGGCAGATGCACCAGCCCGTTCACCAGCGCCTTGCCGGGAAAGTGCCAGCGCGCCAGCGCATAGGCGGTGAAAATGCCCAAGGGCAGGCTCAGCGCCATGGCCCAAAACGCCACTTTCAACGACAGCGCAACCGCCTGCCATTCGTCAGGGCCCAGCCAGCCGCTCATTGCCCGTCACCGGGCAGGGTGAAGCCGTGTTTCACAAACACCCCGCCCGCAGCCGGGCTGCGCAGGTAGGCGATAAAGGCATCTTCGGCGGCGCTGTCACGATTGGCCAGATCGGCAATGGGGTAGGTAATGGCTGGGTGGCTGCCCGGGGGAAAATCGGCCAATACCTGCACGCGCGGCTCGGCCAGTGCGTCGCTGGCGTAGACAATGCCCAAAGGGGCCTGCCCGCTGGCCACCAGGGCCAAAGCGCTACGCACATTGTCGGTTTGGGCCACATGGGGGGCCAATTCCTGCCATTGGCCAAAGTGCATAAGCGCGGCCTTGCCATAAATGCCGGCGGGCACGGCATTCACCATCGCCATGGCCAGCTTGCCCCCGCCCAGCAGGGGCAGCAGCCGCGTTTGTGGCCCCAGTTGGCCCAAGGCGGGGTGCGGCCCGCGGGGCGCCACCAGCACCAGGCGGTTGCCCAGCAATATATGGCGGCTCTGCGGCTCTAGCAGGCCTTGTTCTTGCAGCACATCCATCCAGGCGGCATTGGCCGATATAAACACATCCGCCGGCGCCCCATGTTGAATTTGGCGGGCCAGGGCCGAAGAGCCTGCCAATGACACATCTACACGGTGCCCGGTGTCACGCTCGAATTGCGGCACCAGCGCGTCTAGCGCATTTTTCAGGCTGGCTGCAGCAAATACCGTAACCGCCTGCCCGCTGGCCCAGGCCATGTGGCCAAAGCCGAGGCTGAAAAGCGCGGCAAGAAAAAGGCGATGCGGGGGCATGTGCGTTCCGTGCTGTTGCCCTACCGGCGTAGCCTGCGGGGGCGGGGCCTGTCAAATCGTTATTTCCCGCCAGACATATCGCTTAGCAACTGGCGCAGCGCATCCATCTCGGCGGTGCTGCTTTGGGTGGCGATATCCTCGATGCGCCGATAATGGGCCAGCACCTGTTGGCCAGTTTCCGACAGCGCCGCGCCGCCGCCCTGGGCGCCGCCACGGGCACGATCGACCAAGGCAGGTTGAAAGGCTGCGTTCATTTCCTCGACCAGCGACCACGCGCGTTTGTAGCTCATGCCCATGGCGCGGCCCGCCGCCGCGATCGAGCCGGTGGCCTGTATCTGCTCTAGCAGATCGGCCTTGCCCGGCCCCAGCATGGCATCATCGCCAAACTGGATACGCAGGCGCAGGCGTGGGGGGCTGTGTGGGCTGTCTTGGGTCATGCCCCAGCTATGGCGCCAAGCCCCCCATATTGGCAAGCAAAAGCCGCGCAAGCCCCCAGTTTGGTTGACTTTGCCCCGCTGCGCTTTCTACCCTAGCACCACCCCCGGCCCGGCCGCCCGCAACAGGAGACGCGCGATGAATATTATGCCCATTATTGCAGACAGCACCGATGAATTGGTTGAGATCTTCAAAGATCTGCACGCCCATCCCGAATTGGGCCTGGAAGAGGTGCGCACCTCTGCCATCGTGGCGCAAAAGCTGCGCGATTACGGGGTTGACGAGGTGCATACCGGCATCGGCAAAACCGGCGTTGTGGGCATTATTCATGGCACGGGCCAAGGCACCCGCCGCATTGGCGTGCGCGCCGATATGGATGCCCTGCCGATCGACGAGCAAACCAACCTGCCCTATGCCAGCAAACATGCCGGCAAAATGCACGCCTGTGGCCATGACAGCCACACAACCATGCTGCTGGGCGCGGCCAAGCATTTGGCCGCAACCCGCAATTTTGATGGCACCGCCGTGATGATCTTTCAGCCCGCCGAAGAGGGCTTGGGCGGTGCGCGGGGCATGCTGGCCGATGGGTTGTTCCAGCGGTTCCCCTGTGACGAGGTCTATGGCATGCATAATTCCCCAAATACAGCGCCGGGCAGCGTGGGTATTTGCAAAGGTGCTGCCATGGCGGGGGCTGCGTTTTTTGATATCACCATCACGGGCCGTGGCAGCCACGCCGCCATGCCCCAGCAATCGCGCGATGCGCTGGTGATTGCAGCCAGCTTGGTGGGGCAGTTGCAAACCATCGTCAGCCGCAACGTGGCGCCTTTGGATACCTGCGTGTTGTCTGTAACCAAGCTGAACGCGGGCACCGCCTATAACGTGGTGCCCGAAACCGCGCATATTGGCGGCACGATCCGCTATTTCAAAGACGAGGTTTACGCCACAGCCGAAACCCGCATGAAAGAAATCTGCGCCGGCGTTGCCCTGTCTTACGGGGTAGAGGTAGATTGCCAGCTGCGCAATGTCTTCGATGTGCTGGTCAATGATGATGCGCTGTCAGATGCCTATATGCAGGCCGCGGCCGATGTTGTGGGGGCAGAAAATATCGAAACCGGCATTCAGCCCGCCACCGGATCGGAAGATTTTGCCGATATGCTAAAGGTGGTGCCCGGCGCCTATTGCCGTATTGGGCATACCGGCACCTTGCCCCTGCACAACCCCGGTTTCGTTTTGGGCACCGAGGTGTTGCCGGTGGGCGCAGCCATTATGGCGCGTATCGTCGAGCGGCGTTTGGCCCCTGCGGCGGGTTAATCGCCCACCGCTGCGCGCCAATGGCGGCGGCACAGGCTGACATAGGTCTCGTTGCCGCCGATTTGCACCTGTGCGCCATCGCGCAAAAATTCCCCGTCGGCGCCCCGGCGGGCCACCATGGTGGCCTTTTTGCCGCAATGGCAGATGGTGCGCACCTCGCGCATTTCATCGGCCCATGCCAACAGCGCGGCCGAGCCGGGGAAAAGCGCGCCGCGGAAATCCACCCGCAGGCCGTAGCACATCACCGGCAGGCCCAGATCATCGACCGCGCGGGCCAATTGCCAGACCTGCTGTTTTTCCAAAAACTGCGCTTCGTCCACAAACACGCAATCCACCGGCCCTTGGGCCAAACGGGCCTCTAGGGTGGCAAACAGATCTTGGCCGGGGGCGAATGTATCGGCTTCGGCGCCAATGCCAATGCGGCTGGCAATGCGCGCATCGCCCGCACGGTTATCCAGTAGTGCTGTCAGCAAATAGGGCTGCATACCCCGTTCGCGGTAGTTATGCGCGGCCTGCAGCAAAATCGTGGATTTGCCGGCGTTCATTGTCGAGTAGTTGAAATAAAGCTTAGCCATGCCGCCCTTTACTGCCAGGGCAGGTGCCAAGGCAAGATGCCCAACACACCTTGCAGTTTGGAATGAGAGCATGCCGCGCCATAACGAGGTTGCTGACACGGGCTAGGGGTGCGGATTAACCTTGCCTTGACAGGCTGGAAAATGCCAAATCGATACAATGTGGTGAATGGGAAAATACCCGCGCGCTTCCCCGCTTGCGCGGGTCACATGGGTTGGTTTTGGTATGAATATTGGTAACTATCTGAAAAAGCACACAGAAGCCTTGGTAAAGGATGTAGGTATCGAACAGGCCTGCAAACTGACGGGCAAATCAAAGGCCACGCTGGGGCGCTATTATTCTGACAGCGACGAGCATAGCGGCCGCTACATGCCCGTTGATGCGGTTGCCGCGCTAGAGGCGGCTGCCAGTTTCCCCCATGTCACCTGCGCCCTGGCAGAATTGCGCGGCAGCACCCTAAGCCACGACACCCGCCGCCCAAACACCCGCAATGGCGGGGTGAATAGCGATGTCATCGCGCTGAGCCAGCGCTTTGGCATGTTGATGGCCGAATATCACCAATCGATCGACGATGGGGTGATTTCGGTGAACGAGGCCAAGCGGCTGCTAAAGGAAACCGTGGCGCTGCAGCAAGTTTTGATTGATATGAAGCTGCATCTAGAGGCCGATACCACCAAACCCGCCTAAGGCTGCTGCGAAATTTCGCCAAAAAAAACGGGGCCATCATGGCCCCGTTTTCGTGTTTTTCTGGGTCAGCCGGCCTATTCGGCGGCGGTGCCTTGCAGCGCCATCACCCCAAAATCACCCTTGGCGCGGGCCTCCATCGCTTGGGCTGCGGCAATCGCGCCAGCGGCGGTGGTGAAATAGGGGATGCGATCGTATAGCGCAACCGAGCGGATCTCGCGGCTGTCTTCCACCGCTTGGGTGCCTTCGGTGGTGTTAAACAGCAGCGCGATTTGCCCGTCTTTCAGCAGATCCACAATGTTGGGCCGGCCTTCGTAGACCTTGTTGACAATCTCGCAGGCCACACCGTGTTCGCCCAGCCATGCAGCAGTGCCGCGGGTGGCCACGATATCGAGGCCCAGCTGCACAAGGGTTTGCGCGGCCTGGGCCATTTGCTGGCTTTTGTCTGCGTCTTTGATCGATACAAACACCCGCCCCTCGGTGGGCAGAACGGTGCCTGCGCCCAGCTGTGCTTTCAGGAAGGCCAGCGGGAACGAGATATCCCAGCCCATCACCTCGCCGGTCGAGCGCATTTCCGGGCCCAGAATGGTATCGACACCGGGGAAACGGGCAAAGGGCAGCACGGCCTCTTTCACCGAGAACCACGGCATATCGGGGTCGGCCAGCGTCAGCGGGTTGGCCAGGGGCTGCGAGCCGGGTTTGGCGCCTGCCGGATAGCTGCCGCGCAGCGGGAAGTTTTCCATCGGTTCGCCCGCCATCAGCCGCGCCGCGATAGAGGCAATGGCGCTGTCGGTGGCCTTGGCCACAAAAGGCACGGTGCGCGATGCGCGGGGGTTTACCTCGATCAGGTAAATCTCGTCGTCTTTGACGGCAAATTGCACGTTCATCAGGCCAACCACGCCCAAGGCCAGGGCCAGCGCCTCGGTTTGGCGTTTGATTTCATCGATGATGTGGCGCGGCAGCGAATAGGGGGGCAGCGAACAGGCGCTATCACCCGAATGCACGCCCGCCTCCTCGATATGCTGCATGATCCCCGCCACATGCACTGTTTTGCCGTCAGACAGGGCATCAACATCGCATTCGATGGCGCCAGACAGGTAGCTGTCTAGCAGCACAGGGCTGTCGCCCGACACCACCACAGCCTCGCGGATATAGCGCTCGAGCTGGGTCATGTCGCGCACGATTTCCATGGCACGCCCGCCCAGCACATACGAGGGGCGGATCACCAGCGGAAACCCGATTTCATCGGCAATCGCCAGCGCCTGCGCATCGCTGGAGGCAATGCCGTTATGGGGCTGTTTCAGGCCCAAACGATGAACCAGCTGCTGGAAACGCTCGCGGTCTTCGGCCAGGTCGATCGCATCGGGCGTGGTGCCCAGAATTGGAATGCCCTCTTCATACAGCGCATTGGCCAGTTTCAGCGGAGTTTGGCCGCCAAATTGCACGATCACCCCGTGCAACGTGCCATTTTGCTGCTCGACCCGCAGAATTTCCATGACATGTTCAAATGTCAGCGGCTCGAAATACAGGCGGTCTGACGTGTCGTAATCGGTCGATACGGTTTCGGGGTTGCAGTTGATCATGATGGTTTCATAGCCCGCATCGGTGAGGGCGAAACAGGCATGACAGCAGCAGTAATCAAACTCGATCCCTTGGCCAATGCGGTTTGGACCGCCGCCCAAGATGACCACTTTTTTGCGCTCGCTTGGGCGCGCCTCGCATTCCACATCGCCCATGGCAGGGGCCTCGTAGGTGGAATACATATAGGGCGTTTGGGCCTCGAATTCGGCGGCACATGTGTCGATGCGTTTGAATACGGCAGTCACGCCCAGGTTCTGGCGCGCGCGGCGCACATTGCCCTCGGTGCGGCCGGTCAGCTTGGCCAGGCGCGCATCGGTAAAGCCCATCATTTTCAGTTTGCGCAGCCCGTCTTCTGTGACTGGCAGGCCGTTTTTGCGCACCTCGTCTTCGGCGGCAACGATTTCGCGGATGCGGGCCAGGAACCAGGGGTCAAACATGGTGACGGCCTGAATTTCATCATCGCTTAGCCCGTGGCGCATGGCCTGGGCGATGGTGCGCATGCGATCGGGGGTTTGCAGGCTGATGGCCTTGATCACCGCCGATTTTTCGGGCGCGCCTTCGATTTCCACCTCGTCAAAGCCGGTCAGCCCCGATTCCATCGAGGCCAGCGCCTTTTGCATCGATTCGTGGATCGTGCGGCCAATGGCCATGGTCTCGCCCACCGATTTCATCGCGGTGGTCAGATACGGCTTTGAGCCGGGGAATTTTTCAAAGGCAAATTTCGGGATCTTGGTGACAACGTAATCGATGGTGGGCTCAAAGCTGGCGGGCGTGACCTTGGTAATGTCGTTGTCCAGCTCGTCCAGCGTGTAGCCCACCGCCAGTTTCGCGGCGATCTTGGCAATGGGAAAGCCTGTGGCCTTTGATGCCAAAGCCGACGAGCGCGACACGCGCGGGTTCATCTCGATCACCACCATGCGCCCGTCTTTTGGGTTGATCGCCCATTGCACGTTCGAGCCGCCGGTTTCCACGCCGATCTCGCGCAGCACGGCGATGCTGCCGTTGCGCATGATCTGGTATTCTTTGTCGGTCAGGGTCAGGGCCGGGGCCACGGTGATGGAATCGCCCGTATGCACGCCCATCGGATCGATGTTTTCGATGGAACACACGATAATGGCGTTGTCGGCCTTGTCGCGCACGACCTCCATCTCGAATTCTTTCCAGCCCAGCAGCGATTCATCTACCAAGATCTGGCCCATCGGGCTGGCATCCATGCCGGTGCGGCAGAAATGGATGTAATCATCGCGGTTATAGGCCACGCCACCGCCGGTGCCGCCCAGGGTAAAGGCGGGGCGAATGATGGCGGGCAGGCCGATGTCATCCAGCGCCTCGAGCGCGATTTGCACGCCCGCTTCGATATCAAAGCCCTTGGCGGTTTTGGGTGCGCTGACAATCGTGGCACGGGGGTTTTCCAGCCCGATCCGGTCCATGGCCTCGCGGAACAGCTTGCGGTCTTCGGCCATTTCAATGGCCGCGCGGTTGGCGCCAATCAGCTCGACGTTGAATTTTTCCAGCACGCCCATATCGGCCAGCGCCAGCGACGTGTTCAGCCCGGTCTGACCACCCATTGTGGGCAGCAGGGCATCGGGGCGCTCTTTTTCAATGATCTTGGCCACCACTTCGGGGGTGATCGGCTCGATATAGGTGGCATCGGCCAGGCCCGGGTCGGTCATGATTGTGGCCGGGTTCGAGTTGACCAAAATCACCCTGTAGCCCTCTTCGCGCAACGCTTTGCAGGCCTGGGCACCGGAATAGTCAAACTCGCAGGCTTGGCCGATGATAATGGGCCCGGCGCCGATGATCATGATCGAGTTGATATCGGTTCTTTTTGGCATGGTTTTGACCCCTAGTTTCGTGCGCGCAGGCAAGGCCAGACCCATGGCAGAGTCGGGCCGCGCAAATTGACGTGGGTTATAGTCAACAAAAGGCCCGGCGCAACCCCCCCCTGCCGTTATCTGCCTGCGGCAGGAAAACCGGTTCACCCGGCCGCTGCAAACGGCTAGAAAGCCCCCAACACCACCCGCCGGAGGCCCCAGATGAGCACGCCCAAACCCGTTGTCTTGTGCATTCTAGATGGATGGGGCCACCGCGAAGAGCGCGCAGATAATGCCGTGGCCCTGGCCGATACGCCAAATTTCGATCGTATCTGGCAAAGCTGCGCGCGCAACACGCTGATCACCCATGGCCCCGATGTGGGCCTGCCCACCGGCCAAATGGGCAATTCCGAGGTGGGCCACACCAATATTGGCGCGGGCCGGGTGGTGGCCATGGACCTGGGGCAGATCGATCTGGCCATCGAAGACGGCAGCTTTGGCCGCAATGCCGCCCTGCAGGGCTTTATCGCGCAGCTGCAGGCCAGTGGCGGCACAGCGCATTTGATGGGGCTGGTGTCAGATGGGGGGGTGCATGGGCATATCACCCATATTCTGGCGGCCATTCACGCCATTGCCGATGCCGGTGTTCCCGTGGTTTTGCACGCCATCACCGATGGGCGCGATGTGGCGCCGAAATCGGCCTATGGCTATCTAAACAGCCTGGCCGATGCATTGCCCGCGGGCGCGCGTATTGCCACGGTGACAGGGCGCTATTTCGCCATGGATCGCGACAACCGCTGGGAGCGGGTTAAAGAGGCCTATGATGCCATCGTCCTGGGCCGGGGGCGGCATGCAGGCAGCGCCCATGCGGCGGTGGATATGGCCTATCAAAACTCGGAAACCGATGAATTTATCACCGCCACAGTGCTGGCCGATTACACAGGCGCCCGCGATGGCGATGGCTTTTTCTGCCTGAATTTCCGCGCCGATCGCGCCCGTGAAATTCTGCGCGCCGTGGCCGAGCCGGGGTTTGACGCCTTCGATATAGGCCCCCGCCCGAACTGGGCCGCGCTGCTGGGTATGGTGGAATATTCGCAGGCCCATGGCGCGTGGATGCGCACCATGTTTCCCCCGCGCGATCTGGTCAATACCTTGGCCGAATGGGTGGCCAAACATGGCCGCCGGCAGTTTCACCTGGCCGAAACCGAGAAATACCCCCATGTCACCTTCTTTCTGAACGGTGGCAAGGAACAGCCCGAAAAGGGCGAAGACCGCTATATGGCCGCCAGCCCAAAGGTGGCCACCTATGACCTGCAGCCAGAAATGAGCGCGCCCGAGGTGACAGATCACTTCGTGCAGGCTATCGCGGATGGCTATGATCTGATCATCACCAACTATGCCAACCCCGATATGGTGGGCCATACCGGCGATCTGGCCGCAGCCATGGCGGCCTGCGCGGCGGTTGATCAGGGCCTGGGCCGTGTGCTGCAGGCCCTGCAGGCGGCTGGGGGCGCGATGATTGTCACGGCCGATCATGGCAATTGCGAGCTGATGCGCGACCCGGCCACAGGCGGGCCGCATACCGCCCACACAACCAACCCCGTGCCGGTGATTTTGGTGGGCGGGCCACAGGGCGCCCGGCTGCGCGCGGGCGGGCGTTTGGCCGATTTGGCGCCCACGCTGCTGCAGTTGATGGGCCTGCCACAGCCGCCCGAAATGACAGGGCGCAGCTTGTTGCAATGAGAATGGGCCGGATCGCCAGCGCGCTATTGCCTTTGGCCCTTGCTTTGGGGCTGGTGGCGGGGGGATGCCCTGCAGCCTTGGCCAGTGAAACCCCAGATGCGGCCGCTGCCGCCCGTGCTGCGGCCCAACAGCTGGATGCCGCAGCCACAGCGCTGGCCCAGGCCGATACTGCCCGCGACCGGGTGCGCGCCCTATCCGAGACAACACGCGCCTTTGAGGCCGGGCTTGAGGCCATGCGCGAGGGTATGCGCCGCGCGGCGATCCGCGAACAGGCGCTTTTGGCCGGGTTGCAGGCACAACAGGCCGAGGTGGCGCGCCTGTTGGCGGCGCTGCAAACCATGGGCCATGCCCCCGCCCCGGTGCTGATGCTGCACCCCTCGGGGCCTGCGGGCACGGCGCGTGCTGGTATGATCTTGGCCGATATTACCCCGGCCCTGGCCCAACGCGCGCAGGTGCTGCGCGCGCAGCTGGAAGAAATGCAAACCCTGCGCCTGCTGCAAGATAGCGCCGCCGATACCCTGCGCCGTGGCTTGCAAGGCGCCCAAGAGGCCCGCACCGAATTAAGCCAGGCCATTGCCGATCGTAAACCGCTGCCGCGCCGCTTTGTCGAAGACCCGGTGCGCACCGCGATTTTGATCGCCTCGGCCGAAACGCTAGAGGGGTTTGCCAGCGGCCTGAGCCAAATTGCCCGGGGCGAGCCGGATCAGGGCTTGCCCGATATCTCGCATCGCAAAGGGGCGTTGCCCCTGCCGGTGCAAGGCGCCTTGCTGCGCCGGGCGGGCGAGGCCGATGCCGCGGGCCTGACACGCCCGGGCATTTTGCTGGCCACCCGCCCCCATGCCTTGGTCACAACACCTGCCGCCGCCACCGTGCGCTATCGCGGGCCCTTGTTGGATTACGGCAATGTGATGATCCTAGAGCCGCAGGCCGGGTTATTGCTGGTCTTGGCCGGATTAGACCAGGTATTTGGCGCCCCGGGCGAGGTGCTGCCGGCAGGCAGCCCGGTGGGCCTGATGGGGGGGCAAGAGCCGCAGACGGGAACAATTGTGGTGCAATCTGGCGAAGGGGCTGGAAACACGCGCAGCGAAACGCTCTATATAGAAGTCAGGGAAAACAACCAGCCGGTCGATCCGGCACTATGGTTCGCCATGCAGGAAGGATAGTTGGAATGAAGAAATTCGCCATGGCCGCGCTGGGGGGAACCTTGGCCGGGATCATCGCCACCACCCAGGTGGCCGGCCCGTTGGTGGCGCAGGAAACCAGCCGCAGCGCATCGGTCTATGAACAGCTGGACCTGTTTGGGGATATTTTCGAGCGGATCCGCGCGCAATATGTCGAAGAGGTTGACGAGAAAGACCTGATCGAGGCGGCGATCAATGGCATGCTGACCTCGCTTGATCCGCATTCCAGCTATTTGCCCCCGGCGGCAGCCGAAGACATGCAGGTGCAAACCCGCGGCGAATTTGGTGGCTTGGGTATCGAAGTGACCCAGGAAGACGGGTTTGTGAAAGTGGTCTCGCCCATCGATGGCACACCCGCCGCCGAAGCCGGAATGGAGGCAGGCGATTTTATCACCCATGTCGATGGCGAAAGCGTGCTGGGCCTGACCTTGAACGAAGCGGTCGATCGGATGCGCGGGCCCGTTGGCTCGGAAATTGTGATCACCGTTGTGCGCGAGGGCGAGCAAGAGCCGTTTGACGTATCGCTGGTGCGCGCCACGATCAAATTGCAGGCCGTGCGCGCGCGGGTTGAAGGCAATGCCGTGGTGCTGCGCGTAACCACGTTTAACGACCAGACCTACCCCAACCTAGAGCAGGGCTTGAAAAAACAGGTGGAAGAGCTGGGCGGCATGGAAAACGTATCGGGGATTGTGCTGGATCTGCGCAATAACCCTGGCGGGCTGCTGACGCAGGCCATTCGTGTATCGGATGCGTTTTTGGAAAAGGGTGAAATCGTCTCGACCCGGGGGCGCAACGCCGATGATGGCGATCGCTACAATGCCACCCCCGGTGATTTGGCCGCTGGCAAGCCGATTGTGGTGTTGATCAATGGCGGCTCGGCCTCGGCCTCGGAGATTGTGGCAGGCGCGCTGAAAGACCACCGCCGCGCAATCATCGTGGGCACGAAATCGTTTGGCAAAGGTTCGGTGCAGACGGTAATGCCCCTGCGCGGCGATGGGGCCATGCGCCTGACCACCGCGCGCTATTACACGCCCTCGGGCCGTTCGATCCAGAACTTGGGCGTTTCGCCCGATATCGTGGTGGAACAGCCCCGCCGCGTGGCGCCAACCGAAGAGGAAGACAGCGCCGCCGCCGCCCGCCGCACCCGCAGCGAGGCCGATTTGCGCGGGCGTTTGGAAAACGATTCCCTGTCCGAAGACGAGGTGCGCCAGATCGAAGAAGACCGCGCCCGCGCCGAGGCCGCCGCACAGCTGCGCCAAGACGATTATCAGCTGGCCTATGCCGTGGATATTCTAAAGGGCCTGACCGCGCTTAGCCCGGCTGCAGAATAAGCGGCCCCCGCCACCGTTGGTGCAAGGCGGTGGCGGGGTGATGAGTATTTAGAGCAAGATGAAGGAAGGCGCAGGCATGGGGATGCAAGCCGAAGACATAGCCAAACTGCCCTATCGGCCCTGCGTGGGGGTGATGCTGGCCAATGCCGATGGCGCCATATTTGTGGGCCAAAGGATAGATAGCGAGGTGCCGGCATGGCAGATGCCGCAGGGCGGGATCGACGCAGGCGAAGATGTGCGCGCGGCGGCCTTGCGGGAATTATGGGAAGAAACCGGGGTTGGTGCGGATCTGGTAGAGTTTGTGGCCGAGGCCGAAGACTGGGTGCGCTATGACCTGCCCCATGATCTGGTGCCACGGATCTGGAAAGGCAAATACCGCGGGCAAGAGCAGAAATGGGTGTTGTTGCGCTATCTTGGTGATGATGGGCAGATCAATATTGCTGGTGAACACCCCGAGTTTTCCAGGTGGCGCTGGTTGGCCCCCGATGATGTGGTGGCCCAGATCGTTCCGTTTAAACGCGGGGTTTACGAGCAGGCGCTGCGCGCCTTGCGCCCGTATTTATAGGGGGGCGGGCGCGCTATTCGCGCGCCCGCAACACGCCAGCCGGGCGCGCGGCCAAGGGGCGCCAGGCAAAGGCCATGCCAGCGCCCAATGTCGCCAAGACGCCCCCTGCCAGAATGGCGATGGCTGATGGCCAGACCACGCTGTAGCGGGTATCAAGCACGAAATGGCTGATGGCCCAACCACCTGCGATGCCAGCGCCTAGGGCCACAACCGCGGCACCCAAGCCCAAGAGGGCTGCGCGCAGGGCAAAGCTGCTGAGGATTTGCCGGCGGGTGGCGCCCAAGCTGCGCAGCACTGCGGCCTCGTAACGGCGCGCGGGCTCGCCCGCGGCGGCAGCACCGATCAACACCAAAAACCCGGTCAGCAGGGTGGCGGCGGCCCCCCAGCGGGTGGCGGCCGCGATGCCATCGAGCACGGTCGAGACCTGGGTGATCGCCTCGCGGACGCTGATGGCGGTGATATTGGGATAGGCGTTTGACACGCTGCGCAGGATCCGCGCCTCGGCGGTGGGGGCGGCATAGACCGTGGCGATAAAGCTGTGCGGTGCGCTGGCCAGGGCCGCCTGGTTCATGACGATCACAAAGCCCATACCGGCATTTGAGAAATCGACCGCGCGCAGCGAGGTGATGGTGGCAGTGATCTCGCGCCCGAGGATATTGACGGTGATCGTATCGCCAAGCCCCACCCCCAGCTCGGCCGCCTCTTCGGCGGCAAAGCTGATTTGGGGCGGCCCCTGATAGCCCTCGGGCCACCATTGGCCGGCCACGATTGTGGTGCCTTTTGGCAGCGCATCGGCGTAAGAAATGCCACGGTCGCCGCGCACCACCCAATGCTCGCCCGCCACCTCGAGCGCGGGGCGGTCGTTGATACGGGTCACAACACCGCGCAGCATTGGGGCGCTGTCCATGCGGGTGACATCGGGGTCGCTTTGCAGCTGTTGGGCGATGGCTGGCATTTGGTCGCGCTGGATGTCGAGGAAGAAATACGACGGCGCCACATCGGGCAGGTCGCGTGCGATGGCGCCGCGCAACGTGCCGTCGATTTGGCCCACTGCGGCCAGCACCGTAAGCCCGAGGCCCAGCGAGAGCACCACCGATGTGGCCTCGTCGCGGCGGGTGGCGATGGCGCCCAAGGCCCAGCGCAAGGCGGGGGTGCGGCTGGCGCTGCGGCTGCTGGCGGCCAGTTTGCGCAAGGCGATGGCGGCCAGTGCCAAAAGCGCCAGCGCGGCCAGCAGCCCGGCGGCGGTCCATAGGGTGAGGGGCCAATTGCCTGAAAACCACCCCGCCGCGCCCACCAAAAGCGCAAGCAGCGCCAGTGTGGCGGCCAAAAACACCGGCCGCGGCAGGGGCGAGGCGGCATTGCTGCCGTCGCGAAACAGCGTGGCTGCGCGAATGTCTTCGGTGCGTGCCAGGGGCCAGAGGGTAAACAACAGCGCGGTCAATATGCCATAGATCGCCGCCTCGATCAGGGGGGGCGGATGCAGGGCAAAGACCGCAGGCACCGGCAATTGCGCGGTGATCAAGGGCGCCAGGGCCAGCGGCACCAGCCCGCCCAGGGCCAGCCCAAGGCTGATGCCCACGATCGAAAGCGCCCCGATTTGCAGCATGTAGGTTTGGAAAATCATCCGGCGTTCGGCGCCAAGGCTGCGCAGGGTGGCAATCACGGTGGTTTTGCGTGCCAGATAGGCGCGCACGGCCGCCGATACCCCCACGCCGCCCACCGCCAGCCCCGACAGGCCCACAAGGATCAAAAAGGCGCCCAGCCGATCGACAAACCGGGCCACGCCCGGCGCGCCGTTGCGGGCATCGCGCCAGCGCAGCCCGGCGTTTTCAAAGGCATCCAGCGCCTCAGCCTTGAGCGCCTCTAGATCGGCATCTGGGGGCAGGACCAGCCGGTATTCGGTGGAAAACAGCGTGCCCGGCGCCAGCAGGCCGGTGCCGGCCAGGGCGCTGGTGGCCACCAAGGTGCGCGGGCCAAAGCCAAAGCCGCCACCGGCGTTATCGGGTTCGCGGGTGAGAATGGCGCCCAGCACGAATTGGCTGCCGCCCAGGGCGAATGTATCGCCCTGTTTCAGCCCCAGGCGATCGGCCAGAATGGGGGCCATCACGGCGCCGGGCAGGCCATTTTGGCCCGCCAGCGCCTGATCGAGCGGGATGGCGGGCGCCAGGCCAACATCCCCCAGCAGGGGGTAGGCGCCATCGACTGATTTTACCTGCGTCAGGGCGCGTTCGGATTGGCCATCGCGGTTGACCACGGCCATCGAGCGGAAATCGGTTACTTCGGACAGGTAGAGCGCGTGGCGTTCCATCCAGGCGCGTTCTTCGGGGGTGGCGAAGCGGTAGGTGAATTCCATCTCGACATCGCCGCCCAGCAATGTGGCGCCTTCGCGTTCGAGGCCCGCTTCGATCGCGGCACGCACCGAGCCTACGGCGGCAATTGCGGCCACGCCCAGTGACAGGCAGGCCAGAAACACCCAAAACCCCCGCAAGCCGCCGCGCAATTCGCGCGCGGCAAAGCGGGCTGCGATGGCCAGGCTCATGCGGCACCTGCCGCGGCAGGGGTTTCGATATGGCCATCGCGCAGGCGGATCACACGGTCGCAACGGGCGGCCAATTCATTGGAATGGGTGACCAGCACCAAGGTGGCGCCGTGGCGATCGCGCAGATCAAAGAGCAAATCGATGATGGCCGCGCCCGTGCTGCCATCGAGGTTGCCTGTCGGCTCGTCTGCCAGCAGCAGCTTGGGGCGGGGGGCTGCGGCGCGGGCCAGTGCCACGCGCTGTTGCTCGCCCCCTGACATCTGCGCCGGATAGTGGCCCGCGCGATGGGCCAGCCCCACGGCCTGCAGTTCTTCTTGCGCGCGGGCATGGGCATCGGGGTGGCCGGCCAGTTCAAGCGGCGTTGCCACGTTTTCCAGCGCGGTCAGGGTAGGGATCAGGTGAAAGGATTGAAACACCACACCCATGGTGCCACGGCGAAAGCGGGCCAGCTGATCTTCGCTCATCGGGCTGAGATCCTGGCCCAAAACCTGCACCTGCCCGCTGCTGGCGCGTTCCAGCCCGCCCATCAACATCAACAGCGATGATTTCCCCGACCCTGATGGCCCAACAAGGCCCAAGGTTTCGCCGGGCAGGACATTCAGGTTTATGTGATGTAGGATATCCACCCGACCGGCATTGCCATCTAGCGATAAAGACACATCTTTTAACGAAATAACGGGGGTGCTCATGACTGCAGGCCTTTCTAAACTCTTTGGTTCATATGGGGCGTTTGCACGGTGGGGCAAGATGCTGGCGGCGTGTGTTTTTCTGTCGGGCCCTGCCATGGCCGGGGCGCATAGCACCACGGGGCCGGTCGTGGTGGCCTTTGGCGATAGCCTGACCCAAGGCTATGGGTTGTTCGAGGATGATGGCTTTGTGCCGCAGCTGCGCCGCTGGCTTGCGGAAAATGGTGCGCCGCCCTTGCGGGTGGTCAATGCCGGTGTCTCGGGCGATACCAGCGCGGGCGGTTTGTCGCGCATCGCCTGGACGCTGACCCCTGATGTAGATGCCATCATCGTGGCCTTGGGCGGCAATGATATGCTGCGCGGCATCGACCCGGCTGTCACGCGCGCCAATATCGACGGTATTTTGGCAGCTGCCAAAGAGGCGCAAGTGCCGGCGCTGTTGGTGGGCCAGCAGGCGCCGGGTAATTTTGGCCCCGCCTATGCCGATGCGTTCAACGCGATTTGGCCCGATATGGGGGCGAAATACGGGGTGCTTTGGGTGCCAAGCTTTTTCGTTGGGCTGGGCGATGCGCCCGACCCCGCCAGTCTGCAGCCGCTTTTGCAGCCCGATGGTATTCACCCCAATGCGACAGGGGTTGCGCGCATTGTCGAGGGGCTGGGCCCGTATGTTTTGCAGCTGTTAAAGCAGTTGCCAGAGGGTGGCTAGGGGGTGGCTAGGGGGCAGTGCCCTCGGCATGGGTGGCGGTGGTATCGGCCTCGGGCGTGGGCAGGGTAATGATCGCCTCGGCCCCGCCTTCGGCCAGATTGCGCATCAAGATACTGCCGCCCATGGCCTCGGCCTTGATGCGGGCGATAGACAGGCCCATGCCCGCACCAAAGGTGGTGCCGCTGGCGCGTTCTAGCCGCTCAAAGGGTTGAAAGGCCATGTCTGGGTCGGAATTGCCAAAGCCTCGGCCATTGTCGCGCACGGTGATATGGCGGGTTTTGGGGCTGGCCTCGGCGGTGCTGATCCAGACATGGCTGCCGTGGCCCGCATAGCGAATGGCATTTTCCACCACTTGGGCAATGCAATCTTGCAGCAAGGTTGCATCGGCCAGCACCTGCACATCCAGCCCTTCGGTGTGAATAACGATATGGTTCTGAATGGCCTCACGCTCGTAGGCTTCGATCACCCGGCCAACAACACTGGCCAGCACCACAGGCGCCCGGCCCACGGGGGCGCGGCGGGCCGCCAGATCGGCGAAATGCACGGTTTTTTCAACCGTGCCCAGCAGGTCGTTTCCGGCGGCGCTGATCTGGGTGGCATAGCCTGCCAATTGCACATCGCCGCGTGACACCGCGGTGTGGCGAATAACATCGGCCAGCCCGATCACCCCGTTCAGCGGCGTGCGCAATTCGTGGCTGATGCCCGATAAAAACACGGTCTTTGCGCGGTTCGATTGCTCGGCGTCGCGGCGGGCATGTTCAAGATGTTTGGCAAACCGGCCCGTAATGATGGCGAAATAGGCAACCTGATAGATCACGATGATAAAGGTCATGATCACCGAAAGCGGCGCCACATAGGTGCCGGCAACCTCGGCCCCGACATCGTAGGTTTCGATAATATCGACCCCCAGCATAAAGCGCACCATCCACAGCACCACAGGCAGTGCCGCCAGCACGATAATCATGCTGAGGTTACGGTTGAGGTAAAACAGCAAAAACGGCAGCCCCGCCATGCCGAAGAAAATGACGTCTAATTTGCTGTCTGGATGGGCCGAAAACGTGCTGATGAAAATCGCCACATTGGTGCTGATCAGCCAAACCAGCGAGGCGCTAAGCCACAGGCCGCGGCGAAACATGAAATAGGCAAAGGCAAAGCCGGTAAAGGCGGTCGAGGCGGCAAAGATACCGATCTTTGAGCCCAGCAAAATAGCAATGACTGTCCAAACAGCTGTCCAGAACAGGCCCATGTAAATAAGCATGTCTGAAACCGAACGCAGGCGCCGGCTGTTATGATGGGCAATACTTTCCTCGTGCACGTCTAAAAACCTAAAACCAATTACCTAAACTTAGATCCGCGCTGCACGGCGCTTTGCTGGCAGTTTATCACTAACAAAAGCTTTGTGCAGGTTTTTCGGCCCTGCACAGCCCTACCTTTCGTATAGGTGTGCCACCAGCTTGATTTACGAAATGCCCCTTCACAAAGCCTGAACAATTCATATATACGTTTTGGAATGTGATTTGGAGAGCGATCATGCCTGTCAAGCTAACCTGTCTAGACTGTGGTCAATTAAACCGCGTGCCAGATGACAAACTGGGCCATGGGGCCAAATGCGGCACCTGTGGGGCCGGTCTGATGCCCAGTAAACCGATCGAGGTGGATCTGGCCACGTTGGAAAAAGCGGCCCGCAACGATGGCGTGCCCCTGGTTGTCGATTTTTGGGCCCCGTGGTGTGGGCCCTGCCGCGCGATGGCGCCCGAGTTTTCAAAAGCTGCACAAGAGCTGGCAGGCAAGGCGCGGCTGGTCAAGCTGAACACCGATGCCCACCAGGCGGCGGGGGCGAAATACCAAATTCGCGGTATCCCCACCGTGGCGGCTTTTGCCGGGGGCCGTGAACGGGCGCGCCAGTCGGGGGCAATGCCCGCCGCGGCGCTTGTGAATTTTGTCAAATCGGCAGTGTAGGCTGCCCCTAAACTGATCTGTTGAAAGGAAAAAAGATGACCCTAGACCGTGCCGTGATGGTGTTTGCCGGGATAATGACCCTGTTGTCGGTTGCGCTGACCCTGTGGGTGTCGCCGCTGTTCATGTGGTTCACCGTGTTCATCGGGTTTAACATGATCCAATCGTCCTTTACCGGGTTTTGCCCGGCGGCGATTGTGTTTCGCAAACTGGGTGTGAAAACCGGCTGCGCCTTTCAATAAGGCACATTAACCGGTTCTTTACCAAGAGCATGCAGCCTGCCCTGAAAGGGGCAGGCCATGCGCTACTTTATTGTTATCATTTTGTCGCTTTGGCCCTTGGTGGCCCAGGCCGGCCCGTGGCCGCGCCAGCCAGGCCAGGTATATGCCGCCCTGTCCAGCAGCCATGCGCAAGGCCGGCAGTATCACGGGTTTTACACCGAATGGGGCACGCCCAATGGCCTGACCATGGGCATGGATATCGGCGCCGATAGCCACGGGCGCAGTGCCAAGCTGATCAGCTTTATACGCTGGCCCGTGGGCCAAGGCCGCACCAGCCTGCGCTATTCCTTGGATGCGGGAATTGGGCGTTTTGGTGACTTGGGCGTTTTGCGTTTTGGCGCTGCCATGGGGGCCGGTATGCCGGTCTTTGGGCGCGATAGTTGGTGGGTGCTCGATGGCCAGCTGCTGCGCCCGGCGGCGCATTCCGCCCCAGACAGCCAGGCACAGGCGCTGTGGGGGCTGCATGTTGGCCCACGCCACAGCCTGATTTTGGCGCTGCAGGCGGGCCAGGATATGCGCGGGCGCAGCCATGCCCGATTTGCCCCAAGCTGGGTGTTCAGCCTGGGCGCGCGCGGGGCCATGCGCCTAGAGCTGGGGCTGCTGCAGGGCCTGAATGGGCCGCGCAGCAGCGGGGTGAAAATTGCGCTATGGCAAAGCCGCTAGCGCCTAATTATCGATGCGCACTGTAAGCGCCATTTCGCCAGAAACGGGGGCACCAAAGCCCAGCGTCACCTGATCGCGCGCCGCACCCTGGGCGGTGGTGCAATGGGGCATATCGTGGCGCGTGGCCCCGGCCGCGGTAAGCTGCGGCGCCAGCGAGACCACTGCCTCGATGTTTTGCGCCCAGCCGCCAAAGGGCAATGGCCCGGCGCAATCGACCACCCATGTGCTGGCGGGGGTGTTTTGGCTGTGGCGAATAACCGCCGGGTTGCGGGTGCCCCGCTCGATGGAATTAAACGCGTTGCCCTGCACTAAGATATTGCGGAACCGTGCATAATTCAGGCTGGCAAAGCTGGTATCGACATGGTCAATCCGCTCGATATCGCCTTGGATCGCGCGGAAAATATTGCCCGTTATCGTCAGCCCACTGATAAAATGCCCCTGCCCATAAGGCTTGACCACGATAAAGCGAAACCAGGGCGCCACGCCGATTGTCTGGAAGATATTATTGGTGATGCTCAGCCCAGAAAAGGAAAACTCGTTGGCAAAATCTGGGTCGGGGTCGTGTTCATTTGTCCATTCCACCGAGCAATTATCGATATAATTGCCGGTCACAGTGGCGCGGTTATGTGACGAGGTCAGCACCAGCCCGGCGGTGCGCACACCTTCGGGTTCGTCATCGCCCTGAAACCAGTGATTGCCCAAAATCAGGCTGCTGGTGCCGCCCAGCACGGCAAAATGGCGAAATTGCGTGATGCGGTTATCGCGCAGCTTTACATCATTGGCATTGGCATTCAGCGCAATGGTTGTGCGGGTCTGGGCGGGTTGGCCGGTTTCATTCGATAGAAACTGGCAGCGATCCACCAGCATGCCCTGGCAGCCGCGCCCCGGGCTGGTCAGCCCGCGATCTTTGGGATCGGTGATAAAGCAATCGCGCAGCTGAAAGATCAGCCCCTCGGGTGCCATCAAAATGCCGCTGGCCCGACCGCGGCACAAGAATTCGACATCCGAGATCGAGAATTTCGATAGTTTCTCGAAGCCGCTGAAATCAAGAATATATTTGAACCGGGTAAAGGTGAATTCCTGCGTGCCCACCGCATCATAAAGCGGGGCCGACAACACCAGCCGCGCCTGGGCCACGTTTTTTTCGCGCACATAAACCTCGCGGCCCACGCCCGCCCCCTCGACCAAGGCGCCCACGGCGATATTGGCCACATTCGCCACATTGCTCAACTCTAGCGGGGCGCTTTGGGAATAGGTGGCAAGGCTGGTGGCCACCTCGCTATCCCAATCTGTGCTGTTTTCCACATAGAACTGGCCGTTGCGAATATGGCGGCGCTGGGCATATTCGGTGCGGTTGGCCACGGCCGCTTGCATATCGATCGGTGCGCGCAGGTTGATGCGCCGCCCCCCCAGATCTAGCCCCTCGTGATCGGCATTGTTCAAAAGCGCCTGAAACGCCTTGCGAAAGGCCTGCACCTCGTCGCCAAAGGCGGCGATATAGCTGGGCAGGTCAAAATTGCGGGTCAGCGACAAAAATGCGCTGTCAGGCATGATCACGGTGCCTTCGAATTCTACCGGGTTTTCAAAAGTAACGTTTTGGCCAAGAAAATATTGGCCTGCAGGCACTTTCACCACCCGGCCATCGGCCACGGCATCGGCGGCCTCGAAGGCGGCGCTGTCATCTGTGGTGCCATCGCCCACAGCGCCATAATCGCGCACATCAACCCAGCCCAGCATGTCGCGCAGAAACACGGCGGTGATATCTTCCACCTCGATGTCATCAATGCGCACCACCCCGCCATTTGGCCCCTCAAGCTGCAGGCCAATATGGGCCGCCACCGCCCCAAGCCCCAGCGCCATATCTACACCCACGCGTGTGCCCGTGCCCAAAATGGCGCTGACTGTTACCTCTTGGCCATAGCTTTGCAGCGCCACCGCCGGGCCGGTGTTGGGCGCATCGGCCAGGGGCGCACCTTGGGCATCAAGCGGCAAGATCGAAACCCGCAGGCTGGGCATTGCGCCCGCCATCGCCTTGACCCGGGCCGATACGCGCAGGTAGCAGCCGGGTAAAATGGGCGTGGTGGTAAAGCTGCGCAGCAATTGTGTGCTGCTGCTTTTCAGCAATTCCAGACATCCGCCAAAATCTGGGTCGGCCGGCACAAAGGCTGCGTTGACCACATTCTCGTAGCTGGGCGCGCCCGCGGTGCCCGCCCCAGACGACCAGTTTTGCAGCCCCGCGCTGAATGGTGCGGGGGTAAATTGCAGACCTTCGGTAATTGCCTTGTTCATTGCCAGTCCCTTTGTGCAGCCTGGCGGCACCGGGGCCGCCCAATGCGCTGGGGCCTAACAAAAAAAGGGTTAATGCGGCCTAGGCCCACCGTAACGGTGCCCTGCCATCAGGCGGCCGCGCCCGGTGCCTTTAGCAGGTGCACGGCATTGATCAGCCAGCCATCCGGGCCCTTGATCATTTGGTAGTCAAGCACATGCACTTGGCCTTGCTGGTCAACCACTTGCACCCGCTGCCATAAGCTGCCGGAAATGCGGCGCAGTTCCAAAAACCGCAGTTTTGCCGGCCGCCAAACCATGGGGTAGCCCTGCCGCACCATCTGGCCAAAATTTTCTGCTGTGCGAAAAATTTGCCGAATTGTGGGGCTGGCAAATTCAAAGGCGCGGTCAAAATCATCGGCCTGAAAGGCCGCAATTTGCTGGTTGATCGTGGCTGTAATGGCCGCACTGTCGGCCCGCAGGGGCAGAACGCTTGTAAAAAACAGCATAAATGCCAAGGCCAGATGCCGCATGATCACCTCCGCCCCAACAGCTAGGCCGGGGGGGAGGTTTGGCAAGGGCCGGGCTTAGCCCAGTTCGCCGGCCAGCCCTTTGTCGATCAGCGCGATCGATTCCTGCAGGCCGTAAAGCGCGATAAAGCCGCCAAAGCGGGGGCCTTGGCTGGCGCCGAGCAACACTTCGTAAAGTGCTTTGAACCAATCGCGCAGCGGGTCGAACCGGTCGCGCCCGGCGGCATAGACCAGCGATTGCAGCGCCTCGTCTTCGATCGGGCCATCATAGGCCGCCAGCTGCGCACGCAGATCTTGCAGCGCTTCGCGTTCCAGATCTGTGGGGGCGCGATAGGTTTTGCTGGGTTTTACGAAATCATTGTAATAGCGCACCGCAAACCCGGCGGCCTGGTCTAGGTCGGGGTGGGTTTCGGGGCTGGCCTGCGGGGCATAGCGGCGGATAAAGCCCCACATTTGGTCTTTATCCTCGGCCGAGGAAACGCTGGCCAGGTTCAGCAGCATCGAGAAAGGCACCACCATATTCGAGTTGGGCACCTGCCCGCCATGAATGTGCCACACCGGGTTGTTCAGCTGTGCCGCCTCGTCCTGGCTGGGGAAGGCGCGCAGCTGTTGGTGGTATTCATCCACCGCCTTGGGGATCACATCCCACCACAGGCGCTTGGCGGTTTTGGGTTTGAGATACATGAAATACGACAGGCTTTCGGTGGCCGCATAGCTAAGCCATTCGTCGATTGTCAGGCCGTTGCCTTTTGATTTCGAGATCTTTTCGCCATTTTCATCCAAAAACAGCTCGTAGGTGAAATGTTCGGGCTTGCGCCCGCCCAAGATCTCGCAGATCCGGTCATAGATGGGCGTGTTGGTGCTGTGGTCCTTGCCATACATCTCGAAATCAACATCCAGCGCCGCCCAGCGCGCGCCGAAATCGGGCTTCCACTGAAATTTCACATTGCCGCCCGTTACAGGCAGGGTCCATTCCCGCCCGTCTTCATCGTCAAAGGTGATGGTGCCATCCTTGGCATTGACCTCTTTCATCGGCACATAAAGCACCCGGCCCGTTTCGGGGTGGATGGGCAAAAAGATCGAATAGGTGGCGGCACGCTCGTCGCGCAGCGATTTCAGCATCACCGCCATGATCTGGTCATAGCGTTCTGTGGCGCGCAGCAGGGTTTCATCAAAGCGCCCGCTTTTGTAGTAATCGGTGGCCGAATAGAATTCGTAGTCAAACCCAAACGTATCCAAAAAGCGGCGCAGCATGGCGTTGTTATGGCCGCCAAAACTGTCATGCGTGCCAAAGGGATCGGGCACAGCCGTAAGCGGCATTTGCAGATTCGCCTGCAGCAATTCCGGGTTTGGCACGTTTTCGGGCACTTTACGCATGCCATCCATATCGTCGGAAAAGCAGATCAGCCGTGTCGGAATGTCGCTGATCAGCTCAAAGGCGCGGCGTATCATCGTGGTGCGCAGCACCTCGCCAAAGGTGCCAATATGGGGCAGGCCCGACGGGCCATAGCCGGTTTCAAACAGCACATGGCCCTTTTCTGGCGGCGCTTTCTCGTAGCGTTTGACCAGCTTGCGCGCTTCTTCGAAAGGCCATGCTTTGGAAATGAGGGCGGCGTCGCGCAGGGTGGTCATGCAGAAATACTCCATCGGTCCGCAGTGCCCCATGCACAGCAGACCGCCGCTTCCTATTGCGGCAGGGCGGCGCAGTCAATATTCTGCACCGCAACATCATTGTTCAGGATACTTCCATGACCGACGCAATACCCCACCCGCTTAGCCCACAGGATTGCCTTGTTGCGGTCATGATCGCCGTTTCGGCCTCGGATGAAGATATCCGCACCTCGGAGCTGGTAAAAATTCAGGCCACCGTCAACCACCTGCCGATTTTTGCCGCCTACGATATCGACCGCATGAACCTGATTGCGCAAACCGTGTTTGACCTGTTTGCCGAAGAAGATGGGCTGGATGCGCTGTTTGGCCTGGTGCGGGAAAACCTGCCCACGCATCTGTTTGAAACCGCCTATGCCATGGCCTGCGATGTGGCCGCGGCCGATGGCACGCTGAATGACAGCGAATTGCGGCTATTGGAAGAAATCCGCTACGAGCTGGAAATCGACCGGCTGCATGCCGCGGCCATCGAACGCGGGGCGCGGGCGCGGCACCTATCGGAATAAGCCTGTGCTGCAAGTCAGGGCAGGGGCCAGGGCAGGGGGGCTAAGGGCAGGGGGCTAAGGGCAGCGGGCTAGGCGTGAAAACGCTGGTCCCAATGCTCGATCAACCGCGCCTGCAGCATTTTGGCACGCCCGTTCCAGGCACGCGCACCGCGCGGGCGCTCTTTTTGCGCCTCGGGTATCGCGGCGCGCCTTTGGGTATTGGCGGCAAAGATCGCAAAAACCACGTCGCGCCCGCCCTGGCAGGTGGCAAAGCCCCCAAGGCTAGAGACAAAATTCAGCGTGCCGGTTTTCGCGGCCACCTGCACCGGGTGGTTGCGCTTGGGGCGGCCTTTTTCATCGCGCAGCAAAAATGGCTTCATCAGCGGGCGCAGGTTTTGATCGGCATGGGCCTTTTGCAGCAGCGCCACCATAGCCCGGGGGCTCAGGCGCGATGTATCGCCCAGCCCGGAATGATCTACCAAATCAATGCCCCCAACCCCCGCGGCCTGTTCGGCCCAGCGGCTCATCTTTCTGGCCGATGCGGCCAGGTTGGGCATGCGGCTGCCATCCGCCTGGCTGCTGGCCAAACCGATCATTTCAGCGCTGAGGTTGGTCGAATATTTCAGCATCTCGCGCAGCAAATCTGCCAAGGGCGCGCTGCGCAGTTCGGCCAGTGTCGCCTGTGCACTGGGCGCGCTGGTGGTTTCGGCCTCGGGGGGCAGCACAATGCCATGGGCGCGCATCAGGGTGCGAAACACCTCGGCTGCATAAAGCGCCGGGCGCCGCACCGGCAGCCAGCGCCCCCCACCATTGCCCAAGGCGCTGCGCGCCACTGTCCAGTGATCCACGTTGCCACGGCGGCTGTAGGTGTATACGGGCGCATTGCGCTCGGCCACACTCATGCGCGCAATCTGCACGTCGGGCCGGTAATTTAACGAACGGGCATCCATCGTAATGGCATAGCCGCTGCTGCTGCGCTTCCATTCAAAAAAGACGCGGTTGTAGTTCAGCGCCAGGCCGCTGATCGCCGGGTTATAGCCCACATGCTGGGGCTGGTCTTGGTCGATCTGTGCCGTTGTGGGCAGCGCACCGCCCCAAACCAAAAACCGCCCCCGAATTTCGCGCAGGCCCGTGGCCTTTACCTGCCGTGCCAATTCGGCCAGCCCCTCGGTGTCAAGGCTGGGATCGCCCCCGCCCACCAACACCAAATCGCCGTCAATCACACCGTTTTTCAGCGGTGTTGTGGCCATAACGCGGGTATGAAACCGGTGCTTTGCCCCCAGCATATCTAGCGCATAAAGCGCGGTTATCGCCTTGGCCACGCTGGCGGGCGGCAGGGCCTTTTCGCCGCCGAATTCTTCTAGGATGTCGCCGGTTTTGGCATCGGCCACAGCATAGCAGACCTGCCCGCCCAAATTGGCGGTTTCGATGATTTGCAAGGCCTGTGCCGTGGCTTTGGTGCCGGTGCTTGGCGCTATGCTGGCAGGCTGTGGGCGCAGCATGGGGCGCACCGATGCCTTGGGTGGGCTGGCGGCAGCAACCCCCGCGCAGCCGGCCCAAGCGGCAGCAGAGCAAAGCAGAAAACGACGGGACAAAGACACACTCATGCCCGCACCCTAATTCTGCCACGCCCTATGGCACAAGGGGTGTTTTGGGCGAAATTTATGCATGCCAAGCGCCCGCACGCCCCCTAGCCCGTTGCGCCCCAGCCGGTTTTTGCGCGCAGATCCGAAGACGAGATATCGCGCATGGGCACGTTCACAAAACACCACCCCGGCGCCCCCCGATGCGCCAGTAATTTCGCGGCACTGCTGGGCAGGCGCGCATGGCTGTAAACTTGGGCGGCTTTCGATACCTGCCCCGAAATTTGTTGGCCAGGCCGGGCCAAAACACCCAAGGGCACGCGCTGCACGATATCTTGCCAGTTTTGCCAGCGGTGCAGCTGTGCCAGGTTGTCAGCCCCCATCAGCCACAGGAAATGAACCCCCGGATAAAGCCGCTGCATGTGCCGCAACGTATCGGCGGTAAAGCGCGCCTGCAGATGCCGCTCGATATCGCAGATTTTCACCCGCGGGTGGCGCATAACCTGGCGCGCCTGTGCCATGCGCTGGGCCAAAGGTGCGGGGCCATGCGCCTTTAGCGGGTTGCCCGGTGTGACCAGCCACCATACCGCATCCAGCCCAAAACGGCGCAGCGCCTCGCGGGTGATATTGGCATGGCCCGCATGGGCCGGGTCGAACGAGCCGCCCAACAGGCCGATACATTGGCCTTTTGTGGCAAAGGGCAGGGTATGGCGGGCAATAGGGCGCATATAGGGGGTCTGTCCAACGTGGCGTTTGTTCGCGCTGGACCCTGCCAGAAGGCGGGGGGGATGCAAACCTTTGTTTTCATCTGCCTGACATCTGCGCTTGTCAAATTTGCCCTGGATGACAATGCGTATTTTTCGCGCTATGGCTGTATCACGGCCAGGAAAGGGCTGGGATGGACCTAGAAAATCAGCTTTTTGACGAATTGCAGCTTGGCGCCACGCGCGAAATTCGCCGTTTGTGCACCCAAGATGATTTGCTGGCCTTTGCCAATATCTCGGGCAATCACAACCCCTTGCATCTATGGCACCGCGATGGCGATGGTGATGGCACCCCCGAGGCGCAGGTGCCGGGCATGTTTTTGGGTGCTTTGATCTCGGCTGTGCTGGGCAATTTGCTGCCCGGGGCTGGCACCGTCTATCGCGCGCAAGATCTGCGGTTTCACCAGCCAGCGCAGGCCGGCGATGAATTGATCGCGCGGGTCACGGTGATGGCCAAATCGGCCGCGGATTACGCCGTTACTTTGCAAACCGAAATCCGCCGGCCGCTCGATGATGCCTTGATCGTGTCTGGCACGGCCATTGTTGAACCGCCCCGGCGCAAGCTTAGCTATTCCAGCCATGATGTGCCGGGCCTTGTGGTGCAGCGCCATCGGCATTTTGAAAAGCTTCTGGCGCAAGCAGAAAACATGCCCCCCCTGGTGACAGCGGTGATCTGCCCGCATCAGCCCCATGCGCTGAACGGGGCGTTGCTGGCGCAGCGCCATGGGTTGATCGCGCCGGTGCTGGTGGGCGACCCGCAGGCCATTGCCCAAACCGCGCAGGCGCTGGGCGCCGATCTGGGCGGCACAGCCATTGTTGCCGCAGCCGATGATCTGGCCGCCGCCCGCGCTGCGGTGGGCCTTGTGCACCAGGGGCGTGCCGATGCGCTGATGAAGGGGCATATGCACACCGACACATTGCTGCGCGCGCTTTTAGATAAACAAGACGGCCTGCGCACCGGTGCGCGGTTGACCCATGTTTTCGTGATGGATGTGCCCGGCCTGTCGCACCCGCTGTTGGTAACGGATGCGGCCATCAACATTGCCCCTGATCTGAAAACCAAGGTGGATATCGTGCAAAATGCCATCGATCTGGCCCGCGCCATCGGGTTTGATCAGCCCAAGGTGGGCGTGCTGTCGGCGGTAGAAACGGTCAACCCCGATATCCCCTCGTCGATCGATGCGGCGCTTTTGTCGAAAATGGCCGAACGTGGGCAGATCCGCGGTGGCTTGGTCGATGGGCCTTTGGCGATGGACAATGCCGTTGATCTGGCGGCTGCGCGCACCAAGGGGCTGGCAGGGGCGGTGGCCGGCCGCGCCGAGGTGCTGGTGGTGCCCAATTTGGATGCCGGAAACATGCTGGCCAAGCAGCTGACATATATCAGCCACGCCGAGGGCGCGGGGCTGGTTTTGGGGGCCAAGGTGCCGGTTATTTTGAATTCACGCGCCGATGATGATATGGCGCGGCTGGCCTCTTGCGCGGTGGCCGTGCTTTATCGGGCTGCGCAGAAAGGGCAATAGCATGGCGCATATTCTGGTGTTGAATGCGGGCAGTTCCTCGTTGAAATTTGGGCTGTTTACCGCTGAAAAGGCGCCGCAGCCCCTGGCCACAGGGCTGGTCGAGCGTATTGGCGGGCCTGCGCATATGCGCCTGCGCAGCCATGATGGCGGCGTGTTATATGATGCCGCCGTGCCAGCTGCGCAAGCGGCCGATCATGCGGGCGCCCTGGCCGCGGCCTTTCAGCATGTGGGGCAGCATTTTGCCCAGGCCCATATCGTTGCGGTGGGCCATCGCATCGTGCATGGCGGGCGCGATTTTGTGGCGCCTGTTGTGCTGGGGGCCAGCGAAATGCAGGCGCTGGCCGCTTTGGTGCCCTTTGCGCCCTTGCACCAGCCGCATAATCTGGCGGGTGTGCGCGCGGCTATGGCCTTGCTGCCTGGGGCGGTGCAAATTGGCTGCTTTGATACGGCCTTTCACCGCCACCACCCGTTTGTAAACGATACCTTCGCCTTGCCGCGCGACTATTACGAAAAGGGTGTGCGCCGCTATGGGTTTCACGGCCTCAGCTATGATTATATCGCCGGGGCCTTGGAAGAAATGGCGCCCACATTGCACGCAGGCCGTGTGGTGGTGGCACATTTGGGCAATGGCGCCTCGATGTGCGCGTTGCAGGCGGGGCGGTCTGTGGCATCGTCGATGGGGTTTTCAGCGCTTGATGGCCTGCCCATGGGCACCCGGTCGGGGCAGATGGACCCGGGTGTGCTGCTCTATCTGATGGAGCAGGAAAACATGAGTGCGGCGCAGATCTCGGATCTGCTTTATCGGCGCTCTGGCCTTTTGGGGCTGTCGGGTATCAGCCATGACATGCGCAGCCTTTTGGCATCAGATGCACCGCAGGCGCGCGAGGCGGTCGATTATTTCTGCTTTCGTATCCGGCGCGAATTGGGCGGCTTGGCCGCCGCGCTAGAAGGGCTGGATGCGGTGGTGTTCACCGGGGGCATTGGCGAGAACGCAGCCGAGATCCGCGCGCGCACCTGCGCCGGTATGGGCTGGATCGGGATCGAGCTGGATGCAGCCGCCAACCAAGCGGGCGCAACCGTGATCAGCACGCCGCTTAGCCGGGTGCGGGTGCTGTGTATTCCCACCAACGAAGAGCTGGTGATCGCCCGCGCCGCTGTGGCCCTTGCCGGGGCGGACTAGTAATCTTTTTCGAAATGCAAGCCAATGCCGGTATCGCCGCGCGAATCCACCCGCCCGCGCAAGGTAACATCTGGGCTTAGCTGCAGGTTCAGCTGCACCTCGGTTTCGCCGGCGCCGCGCAAGATCACATCGGAATAGAGCTGATCAGACAGGTATTTGCCGGCGCGCGCCTCGACCTGGCCATCGGTTGTTGTGTTGATGTCAAAATCATCCAGCGCCAATTCCCGCCGCAGATTGCCTGCCAGCCCATCGCCGCCGCCTGATAAACTGCGCAAAGCCGCCGCCAGCCGCACCGCCTGCAGGGGCGAGATTTGCGCCAGGTTTCGCCCAAATAACAGGCGGGCCAAAATCTCGTCCTGGGGTAGCTCGGGCGTGGCGCTAAGCTGCAATTCTGGCTTTGTGGCCACGCCCTGCAGGGCCAGCGTGATGCTGGTATCTTCGGTTTGGCTGGTGGCGGCAAAGCGAATGGTGGGGTCGAAACTGCCCTGCAGGTTCAAGCTGCCCTCGGTCAATGTCAGCCTGCGGCCCAGCACATCGAGCCGCCCGCGGATCAGCTGAAAACTGCCCTGCGGGGCGATTGCATCGCTTTGGCCCTGCAGGCGCAATTGGCCACCCAGCTCGGCATCCAGCCCGCGGCCGCGCACGAAAATGCGCGCAGGCGCGTTAATTTGCATATCAAGGCGATAAATTGGGCCGGGCGCATCTGTGTGTGCGGTATCGCTTAGGCCCGCCCAAGTGCGGGTGCGCGCCACCTCGGATGGGGTGTTGACGTGCACCAGCCCGGGCAAGCTGCCAAAACTGGGGCCGCTATTGGCTGCGATAAACACATCTGTTTGCCCCAGTTGCAGTTGGCCACCCAGCACCGCACCGCCTGCCAATGGCCCGCGCAGCGCCAATGTGCCATCGACCACTGTCTGATAAAGCGTAGGGTCACGCAGCACCGCTTGCACCAAACCCAGGCGCAGATCCGCAACATAGGGCGCCGCCATGCCCAGCTGCCCGCCAAGCGACACGCTGCCACCATTGCCCAAAGCCCCCTGCACCGCCAGCTGTGCCTGCCCGCGCTGCAAAGTGATCTGGGCGCCGATCGCATCCAGCGACTGGCCCAGTTTCGGCAAAGAGAGGCGCGCGCCGGTGGTGCGCACCGTTCCCGCAACCGAGCTTAGGCGCAAGGGCCCCTCTAGGCGCAAATCGTAATCTGCCATGCCGCTGATGCTGCGGGGGCGGATGCGCGCATTGACCAGCCCCAGCGGTGCCTGGCCCTGCAGCTGCAAGCTGGCGGTGCTGAAATCGCCGGCGATGCGGCCTTGCATTTGCGCAGCTGTGCCCGCGCGGGCACGGGCATTTGCGCTGATGTCCCAGCCGCCCTGCGGCTGTGGTGTGGCGCGGCCACTTAGGGTAAGCCCGCCTGCCAATTCCGGTGCCAAAAAGCTGCCATCTTGCAGCTCTAGCTGCGCTTGCAGCGTGTCTTGGCCTTGGGGGGTGGTGGCTTGGGCCTGCATCTGCGCGGTCTTGATGTGCAAGGCCCCCAGCCGCGGCGGGCCTTTGGGGGGGATGCTGGCTTGCAGCGCCAGGGTGCCTTGGCCTGCCAGCTGGCTGTCGATCATTGGCAGCCCCAGCGCCAGATCTTGGGTTTTGGCATCAAGCTGCAGGGCCAGCGCGCCACCGGCAAGGCTGCCGCCTAAGCGCGCTGTGCCAAGGGCTGCGCCGCGCAGCGGGCGGCCTGCCAGCGCTGAAAAGATGGCCAGATCGGGCGCGCTAAGCTGCGCTGTGGCCTCGGTGGTCAGGCTGCCCCGGGGCTGGGCCAGCTGCCCCTGCAGGCCAATTGTGGTATCGCCCGCCAGGCTGGCCTGCCCGGTAAAGCCCCACATCTGTGCATCGCCATCTGCCTGCAATGCAAGCTGCGCAGGCCCGTTTAACCGCGGCTCGATCAGCCCTAAATCGGCGATTTCTGCGCTTAGCTGCAGGCGGCCGGCACCATCGGGGGCCAATGCGCCGCTGGCCTGCATCTGCCCGGTGCTGCTGCGCAGGCGTAGCTTGCGCAGATCGGTGCCACGGGTGCTGCGGGCCATATCCAGCTGCAGCGTGCTGGCGCCATCGCCCAGCAGCCCATCCAGCTGTGCCAGGCCAGTTTGCAGCGCCTGCGTTTGGCCCTCTAGGCTGATTTGGCCTGCCCCTGTCAGCGGGTTCAGCTGGCCCTCTAGCGCCAGCTCTGCCGCCCCGGCCAAGGGCCGGGCCAGCAGCGTGGCAAAACGCGACAGATCGCCCACCGCCGCGTGGCCCGAAAAGCCGATATCGGTGCCCGCGGTGGCGCTAAGCGGTGCGATATCAGCCTGCCCGCGTAAGCGGGCATCGCCTGCCTGCAGCGCGATATTGCGCAGTGCCAGACCACCATCCCCTTGGGTGAAAAACACCATCCGCCCCGATAAATCCCGGCCCAGGGCCCGGGCCAAGCCCGGGTCTGGGGCCCGCAGCCCATCGGCCGCCAGGGCCAAAGTGCCGCCCATTTTGCCCTTACCCGTGCCCAAGCGGCCATTGGCGCGCAGCGCTAGCGTTTCGGCGCCCCAGTCGGGCCGCTTTAGGGCGCGCAGCTGCGCATCGGCGCGCCAGCTGTCACCGGCGGCGCGGTCATACTGCAACGTCAGGGTGGCGCGGCCCAATTGGGTGCCGGGCTGTGCAAATGGCAGCGCGATCGGTGCCCCGTCGGGCGCTGCCGCTTGGGCCGTGATCGACAGCCGTTCGGGCCATAAAGCCCCATCCAGCTGGCCCTTTGCCTGCAGCGAAAGGGCGCGGGCCGATAGATCAAGCTGTTGCAGATCAAATCCGCCCTGCGCGCGGCGCTGTGCTGTGGCCCGCAGCCGGGTGTCGGCGCCAAAAAACCCATGCAGGCGCGGGGCAAAAAACGGCCGTAAATCGCCGCTTATATCGGCCGCGATGCTGCGGTTGCCGGCTGGATCGGCGCGCATTTGCACGGCACCGCCGAACCGGGTGGTGCCATCGGTGCCCAGGCTGAGATCGGCGCGAAAGCTGTCAATGGGCCCCTCACCCATCAGCGCGATTTGCAGGCTGGGGGCATCGGGCAGGCCCAGCGCGGTGGCGGCCAGCCCGCCTGCCGCCTCGTTCAGCGACAGATCGAGCAGCAGCCGCCCGGTTTCGTTGCTGTAACCGGCCTTTATCGCAAACTGGCCCTGTGGCCCGGTCAGCCGGGTCAGCGATAGCTGGCTTTGCCCGGCGCCCGCGGCCAATTGCGCCGCGCCCTCGACGGCCAGCTGCAGATCTTGGCCTGCCAGATCTGCGCCCAATGCCAATGCGCCGATTTTCAGCTGTTCGATTTGCAGCGCAACAGGCAGCTCGGGCAGGGCAAAGGGCGCGCGCGCTGCGGTATTATCCAATGCATGGCCTGCCTGCGGTGCCCGGCTTAGCGCCACGGTTTGCGCCGAAAGCTCGGCTATTTCCAGGCGCCCGCCCAGCAATGCGGCGCGGTTCCAATCCAGTACGATATCTTGCATCTGCAGCCAGATGCCCGCCGCATCGCTGATGCGCAGCATATCGATTTCGGCGCGCCCGCTGAGCGCACCGCGAAACCCCTCTATTTCCACATGCCGCCCGGCATCTGACAGCTGATCTTCGATGAAGGCTTGCAGCACGCCCCGCTCGCGGGCGGCGGTGATGGCGGTGGTGGTTTGGGCGGTTTGCGCCGCCAGATCCAACGGCAGCGCAGTTGCCAGTGCGAAACTGCAGGCCCAGGCCATATGTGCTGTGGCGTGGCGCATCAAAATGCCTGCCCGATGCCAATGTAAAACTGCAGCCCATCACCTGTAGAGCCGCTGACCGGGCCTGCCAGATCTAGCCGAATGGGCCCAAGCGTGGTGTCATAGCGCAGCCCCAGCCCGGCGCCGGCGTGCCATTGCCCGCCGCCCGCGCCCCATTCGCCCGCGCCGACAAAGCCTGCATCCCAAAAACCCACCATGCTGAAATTGCCGTGCAAGGGTTGGCGCAGTTCCAGCGATGTTGCCATAAAACTGCGCCCCCCGCTTTGGCCCAAACTGCCCTGCGCCACCCCAAGCGATTGGTAGGGGTGCCCGCGCACGGTGCCGCCGCCACCTGAGAAATATAAAAAGTTTGGTGGTATATCGGCCAGGTCCTCGCCCATCACCGTGCCCAATTGCGCCCGCCCGGCAAAGACGGTGCCCGCCCGGCCCAGGGCCCAGTATCGGCGTGCATCCAGCCCGGCCCGCAGGCCATGCCCGGGGGTGCCCAGCTTGGCATAAGGTTCCAGCGTGGCCGATAAATAGCTGCCCGCGCTGGGCGACAGCAGGGTGTTGCGAAACTCCCATGTCATAGACATGGGTAGGGCTGCCAAGCTGAAATTACGCCGCCCAAACACATCGCGGCTGCGCTGTGTGGATAGGGCCAGCCCTATTTCGGCGGTGCGGTTGTCGGTGATCACCCGTTGCATGCCGATGGCCAGTTCGGCGCTGTCGCTGCTGAAATCTGGCTCATTCAGCCGGGCAAGATCGCCGGTGATCCACAAATGCGTATCTGGCCCAAAGCTGGCTGGCCGGTCGTAGCGCGTATGCAGCTTGGCATCGGTGCCGCCGCTTTGCCCGCCGATGCCCGATACCTCGCCCTCGATCCGCAGCCTTTCGGCGCCACCAAAGAGGTTGCGATGCATCCAAAACCCGCCCAGCTGCAGGCCCTCCATGCTGCTCAGCTCGGCCCCCAGGCCAAAGCGGCGGGGTTTTTGATCGACCAGATCGATCGCAACATCAAGGCGGTTGCCAGCGCTGAGATCTTCGGCCTCAATCAGGCGCACAGACTGAAACGCGCCACTGCGGCGCAGCCGGCTTGCGGCTTTGTCCAGCGCTTGGGGGGAAAAGGCCTCGTTTTGGTAAAGGCCAGAAATTTTAAGCACACGCCGGGCGCTGACAGCGCTTTCTGCATCGGGGGTGATTGTGCCCAGGCGCACGGGCGGGCCGCTATCGAAACGCACCATCAGGGCCAATTGCGCTGTCGCATGGTTTGCGGTGATGCGCTGGGCGCTGACACGGGCCTTGGCAAAGCCCGCTTGCCGCCAAGCGGCGCGAATATCTGCGATGGCTTGCTGCAAACTGGCCGCACCGGCCGGTGCGCCGGGGCGAAAGGCAGCGGGCATGGGGGTGCCGGGGGGCAGGGGGCCAATATCGGCGGTGCCAACCCGAAAGGCAGGGCCCGGCTGCACCGCGATGATTACATCCTTGATGGTGCGGGGCGTGGCAAAAGGATCGATCAGCGCAGCCTCGGCCCCATCGATCTGGATCGAGACAGTCGCGCCATAGCGCGCCTGGGCATAAAGCGCATCCAGCAGGTTTGAATAGTCTTGCAAGGCCAGCGACAGCACGTCTTGGGGGGTGCTGACCCCATCGGCCTGCGCGCGCGCAAGCTGTGCTGCGGCCTCAAGCCCCGGGCGCAGGGCTGGGGCATCTGCGCCGCTTATGCGCAGCTCGACCCGCTCGAGCGCCTGCGCCACTTGCGGCTGGGCCAGCGCCAACAAGGCAATGCAAAGCGCCAGGCAGCGGCGCAGGGCCCAATGCTGGGGCATCATGGGAACAGATCTGGCTTGGTGTGGTGATGCATCATGGCCAATATATGGGATCGCTTGGCCATGCGCCACAGCTGCCGTGGCTGTGTTGGCAAGGTTTCGCCCGCCCTAGGGCAAGACGTGCAGCCACATCCAAATGGTGATGATCGACAGCGATGTTGCAAACAAAACCGAGCTGGCCGCAACCCGCCGCGCCTTGCCATACATCGAGGCAAAAACATAGGTGTTGATCCCCGGCGCCATCGATGCGGTTAAAATCGCCGATCGCATGCCCGCGGTGCCCAAATCCAGCACCCGCGACAGCCCGTAGGTAATGGCCGGGTGCAGCACCAGCGCCACCGCGCACACAAAGCCGATGACCTTTAAATCGCCCTCGGGGCGGTATTGCACCAACACCCCGCCCATCCCGAACAAGGCCGCAGGCAGGGCCGAGCGCACGATCAAATCAAGTGCCCCGGTCATGGGGGTGGGCAGGGGCAGGCCGCTGAAATTCACGATGAAACCCAGGGTAATGCCAATGACCAGCGCGTTGCGAAACATCGCTTTTAGCACCTTGCCAGGCAGGGCGGCCACCGAGCTGCCCCTGGCGCGCACAATTTCCATCACCGTAATGCCCAGCCCATAGCAAAAGGGCGAATGCACGGCGACAATGGCGTAATTGCCGCTTAGGGCCTCGGGGCCATAGGCGCGTTCGGTCAGGGGCAGGCCCAGCATAAGCGAGTTGGAAAACAGGCAGCAAAAGCCGATGGCCACGCTTTCCTCCCAGTCGCGGCCAAACACAAACCGCGCCCCAAACAGCCCCGCCATAAACCCGCAGGCGGCGCCGGTGTAAAACGACACCAGCAATGGCCAGTTGAACGCATCGCCCAGATCCATATTGGCAATAGCGCTAAACAGCAGGCACGGCATGGCGAAATGCTGGGTATAGCGCATCAGCCCATCAACGCCGCTTTCGGGAAAATACTTGCGCCAAACCGCCCAATAGCCAAAGCCGATCAACACAAAGACCGGCAAGATGACATCAATCAGCGCCTGCATCAGAGGGGGTAGCTTATGGTCATGCCGTCATAGGCGGGCGTGATATGGGCGGGTGTTTCCGCCTCGAGCGTGTCGTAATCAAGATCGATATGCATATTGGTCAGCACCGCCCGTCGCGGGGCTACCTGTGCGATCCAGTCCAGGGTTTGTGCCAGATGCGAATGGGTGGGGTGCGGTGTGCGGCGCAGCGCATCGACAATCCAGCAATCCAGCCCCTGCAGCACGGGCCATGCCGCATCGTAGATCTTGGCCACATCGGGCAGATAGGCCAGATCGCCCACGCGAAAGCCCAGCGCATCGATCGAGCCATGGTTCACTTTGAACGGGGTCAGCGTGATATCGCCCCCGGCGCCGGAAATACAGACATCACCAGCAATGGTGTGCATGTTCAAAATCGGCGGATAGGGGCTGTCTTCGGGTTGGATAAAGGCGTAGCCAAACCGCGAAAACAGATCGTTTTGCGTATCGCCATCGGCCCAGACATGCAGGCGCTGTCGCATGTTGAACACGATCATGCGCAGATCGTCGATGCCATGCACGTGATCGGCGTGCGAATGGGTCCAAACCACGCCGTCCAGCGTGCCTACATTGGCATCCAGCAATTGGCTGCGCAGGTCTGGTGTGGTGTCAATCAGCACCCGGGTGGTGCCCGCATCTGTGATGCGCTCAACCAGCATCGAGCAGCGCCGGCGCTGGTTTTTGGGGTTATTAGGGTCACAGTCGCCCCAATGCCCGCCCAGCCGTGGCACCCCACCGGACGAGCCGCAGCCCAAAATTGTGAAACGCAGCTCTGGCATCATGCAGCGGCCTTCCATGCAGCGGCTTTGGCAAACAGGCGGTTGAAATTCTGCTCAGTTTGGGCCGCGAAAGCGGCGAAATCCATACCGTAAAGTTCCGCGGCCAGCTGCGCGGTGTGCACGCTATAGGCCGGTTCGTTGCGTTTGCCACGATAGGGCTTGGGCGCCAGATAGGGGGCATCGGTTTCCACCAGCACGCGCTCGGGCGGGGCGGCGGCAAAAATATCGCGCACCTCGGTGGATTTGGGAAAGGTGGCAATGCCCGACATCGATAGGTAAAACCCCAGATCCAGCGCCGCGCGCGCCAGTTCGGGCCCCGAGGAATAGCAATGCATCACGCAGGAAAATGGCGCCTCTTTATGGCCTTGGCGCAGCAGCTGGGCCATGTCGTCATCGGCGGCGCGGGAATGGATGATCAGCGGCAGCCCGGTTTCTTGGGCGGCGCGAATATGCACATTCAGCGAGGTTTTCTGCACCTCGGCGCTGTCGGCAGTGTAGTGATAATCAAGCCCGGTTTCCCCAATGCCCACAAATTTGGGGTGCTGTGACAAGGCCACCAGCTGGTCTACCTGGGCCAGCGGCTCGTCTGCGGCGCTCATCGGGTGGGTGCCTGCGGCATAGAAAACCGGGGCGTGGGCCTCGGCGATGGCGCGCACCTGCGGCTCGTTGCGCAGCTTGGTGCAAATCGTCACCATCCGCGCCACGCCCGCCTGCACCGCCCGCGCCACGACCTGTGGCAATTCATCGGCGAAATCGGGGAAATCCAAATGGCAATGGCTGTCTGTGATGGTGGGGGCTTGGGTCATCGGCTGCGGCCTTTGCTTGGGCTTAGGTGGCGGTCTTTTGAATTCTGAAGACCGTATCTAGGACCAGCGAGGCAGGGTCAAGGTTCACCGCCCGGCCATGGGTGATGCGGGCGTTGATCTGCTGTGCCAATTCCGCCCATGCGCGGGCTTTTTGTGCATTGGGCGCCAAACGGGCCATCAGCCGTGCCTCGGTATCGGTGGCGGCGGGGCTGGGGGGCTGGCCCAAGGCGCCGCAGCGTGCCAGCCGCGCCAGAAACAAATCGTTTAAATGAAACAGCAAATCTTGGCGTGCTGCGCTGGCGCCGGCTGCGGCATTGGCAAATTGCACCGCGCGGGCCCGGTCAAGGCGGGGCAGGCCATCGTAAAGGGCCACCAGTTCTGCATAAATGGCCAGACCGTCGAGATTGATCAATCGTATCGCCTCGCCCACAGAACCTGCGGCCAGCGCAGCCAGCGCGGCCAGTGCGCCGGGGTCTGTGGGGGCTGTGATCTGGGCCTGATCCAGGGCCTGCGCCATGACCTGGGGGGGCAGAGTATGCAGGCGCAATTCCCGACAGCGCGAGCGGATAGTGGGCAATAGCCGCGAGGGCTGGTGGCTGATCAGCAGCAACGTGGTGCGCGCGGGCGGCTCTTCGAGCATTTTCAACAAGGCATTGGCGGCCTGCGTGTTCATTTCATCGGCGCTGTCGATAATCACCACCCGCCGCCCGCCATCGGCGGCAGACATTTGCAAAAACCCGTTCAGCCGGCGCACATCGTCTGCCACGATCTGATCGCGCAGCTTTTTGGTTTTGTCATTGTAACTGCGGGTGATGTGAAACAAGCCCGGCTCGGATTGGGCCAAAATCCGCCGCGCAACCGGGTGGTCTGGGCTGATATCCAGGCTGTCTGGTGGAGGGGGCGCGCCAAATAGCCCATCATCTTGGGCCGGGGGGGTGGCCAGCAGAAAGCGGGCGATCTGCCATGCCAAGGTGGCCTTGCCCACGCCCTTTGGCCCGGTGATCAGCCAGCCATGATGCAACCTGCCGCTGCGGAACGCATCTAGAAATGCGCCCTGTGCCGCGTTTTGGCCAAGCAACTGCCGGGTTTCGCGGGGGTGGGGGGCGCCCTCGATCTGGTCGGGCTGGGGCTGATCGGCGCTGCTCATGGCAGATGCGGCGTGACCGCGGCACAGATGGCTTGCGCCACATCCTCGATGCTGCCCGCCCCGTTGACCACGACAAAGCGGTCGGGCTGCTCTTTGGCCAAATCCAGAAAGCCTGCGCGCATGGCCTGCTGCAAATCTGCGCCAAAAGCTTCGAAGCGTTCTTCGTGCCCCTGCCGCGCCAAGGCCCGCGCCAACCCGGTATCGGGGTCCATGTCTACCAAAACCGTCAGGTCGGGCTCTTGCCCGATCATCAGCCTGTGCAATTCATCCACCTTGGCACGCAGCCCGGCGCTGCGCAGCCCTTGATACATGCGCGTGCTATCGGCGAAACGATCGCAAACCACGATTTTCCCTGCCGCCAGTGCCGGGCGTATGGTGCGTTCTAAATGATCGCGCCGCGCTGCAGTAAAGAGCAGCAATTCTGTCTCGGCCGACCAACGATCGGGTGGGCCTTCCAGCACCAGGGCGCGGATTTCTTCGGCGCCAGGGCTGCCGCCCGGCTCGCGCGTGAGCACCACGTCAAAGCCCTGCATGCGCAGGGTTTGGGCCAGTAACCGCGCTTGGGTAGATTTCCCCGAGCCGTCGATCCCCTCGAAGCTGATGAACAGCCCAGCGTTTGGCGGCGTTGTCGTCAAAATGCGTCCTCTGGCCCCTGTTCCAGGCGCCGCAGCAACACTGTCGACGCCGTTACCACCCGCGATACAAACCCGCCGCGCGCCACGCTGCGATCTGCAACCAATGGCACGCGCATCTCGGGCAGCCCCTCGACATTGACAACCAGTTGCCCCAATTCCGCGCCTTTTTCAATCGGCGCCGGGAATGGCGCGTTGAATTGCACCTCGGCCTCGATCTGGTTGCCAGCCACAACCGGCAGCAGCGCGTTAAAATCGGCCTTGGGCACCAACCCTACGCGCGGCTCGGCGCCCATCCATACGGGGGCGGTGGTGATCAACTGGCCCTGGCTTGCCAGTTTGCGCTGGGCGAATTGGCGAAAGGCCCAATTCACAATGGCCTGGCTTTCCTCGGCCCGGGCCTGCGCGGTGGCGAGGCCCGTGATCACAAACACAATGCGCCGGTCGCCTTGGCGGGCCGAGCCCACCAAACCATAGCCCGCCTCTTGGGTGTGGCCGGTTTTCAGCCCATCGGCACCAATCCCAAGGCCCAGCAAGGGGTTGCGGTTGGTCACGTTTTGGGGCGCGCGGCCATCAAATTCGAACCGGGTTTCCGAAAACATCGGGTAGTATTCTGGAAAATCTTCGATCAGGCGCTGGCCCAAAATGGCCAGGTCCTGCATGCTCATCACATGGCCGGGGGCGGGCCAGCCGCTGGCGTTGCGAAAGACCGAATTTGTCATGCCAAGCTGCTGCGCGCGCAGGGTCATTTGGCGGGCAAACCCATCTTCGGTGCCATCGGGCGATAGGGTTTCGGCCAATACCGCGCAGGCATCATTGCCCGACAGCACGATAATGCCCCGCACCAGATCCGACACTTTTACCCGGTCTGTTGTGTCCAAGAACATCGTTGATCCGCCATAGCTCATGGCGTGGCTCGATACGGGCAGCTCTTCGTTCATGCGCAGCCGCCCGTCGCGCAGGGCCTCGAATGTCATGTAAAGCGTCATCAGCTTCGACATCGAGGCCGGCGGCATGGGGCGTTTGGCGTTTTTGTCCAGCATCACAGTGCCGGTTTGCAGATCGATCACATAGGCCGCAGTGGCGCGGGTATCAAAGGCTGCGGCAGGCTGCGCCCAAAGGCCCAGCACCAGCATCAGCGCCGCGATACGTTTGGCATATGCACTCATCTTCTGCTCCTTTGCGTCGGTCTAATTGGTGACTGGATAGGCGTCGGTAAAGCCGATGTCCTTGATCGTGCGCAGCAATGTGGCGCGTTCCCCCGCGGTTGTCGCGGGGCCCACCAAGACCCGCCAAAACGGTTTGCCACCGCTGCTTTGCGCCTTGACGATCGGCACCATGCCGGCGGTGCGCATGGCCTGCGCGGTGTTGCGTGCGTTTTGCTCGACGCTGAAAATGCCAATCTGCAGATAGGGCTTTTCCAAACCGCTTGGCTTGGGCCGCGCTGCGGGCTGGGGCTGGGGCGGGGTGGCGGCGCTGGCCTCGGCTGCGTCTATGGCGGCGGCAGCACCGGCGACAGGGCCCAAAGTGGTTTCGCCCACTGCGGGTGGGTTTGCCAGCGGGGCGGTGGCGGCCGGGTCGGGCACCTCTTCGCGGCGCAGCGCGGTGATGTTCAGCGTTTGCGGCTGGCCTGCCAACATGCCCAATGTTGCGGCCGCATCAGATGACACCTGCACCGCGGGGCCGGGGCTGTTGCGTTCACGCCGGAATAGGGCGCCGATCACGAAACTGCCGTTTTGCGTGTTGCGGATGATCACGCGCTCGGGGTCTTTCACATCTGGATGGGCCACCCAAACACCCCCCAGCGATGGCCGCCCGTCCCATAGGCCCGGTTCGGTGATCTGAAAGACATCGGGCGCCTCTACATCACGCTCGACCAGTTTGACTGCGCCGGTTTGCGCAGGCGCGCTTTCTTCTTTTTTGGGCTGAAACAGCGACAACTCTGTCATCGGCTGGCAAGCGGCGCAGCCCATCAGCAGCAGCCCACCCAAAGACATACGGATGATACGCAAACGCGGGCCTGTGCCCGTTACCAAAAAACTCATGTCTTGCCCTTTGCCCTAGGAACGCAAAATGCGCGTTTTCGCCGGTTTTCCGGTCTTTTCCTGCGCCAGCGCCAAACAGGCGCCAGCCCCCATACCTTAGCCGCAACGCCGCGCTATGAAAAGTGAAAGCCTGAGGCATCGGCAAAAATCCCCTTGATCTACGGCGCGTTTCCCAACATTACACCAAAGACCCAGCCGGAGGAGTGGCAGAGTGGTCGATTGCGGCGGTCTTGAAAACCGTTGAACGTGAGAGCGTTCCGTGGGTTCGAATCCCACCTCCTCCGCCAC
>CAJXSO010000006.1 GCA_913061505.1 uncultured Lutimaribacter sp. | reverse complement strand
TGCCCTTGCGGGCATCCAGCAGCGCCACATCCTGCGGGGTCGAGACGATAATCGCGCCATCCACCTTGGCCTTTTGGCTAAGGGTCATTTGCACATCGCCAGTGCCGGGCGGCAGATCGACCAGCAGCACATCCAGCGCGCCCCATTGCACCTGCATCATCATCTGTTGCAACGCGCCCATCAGCATGGGCCCCCGCCACACAACGGCCTGATCTTCGTTGGTCATCAAGCCGATCGACATCATGGTGACGCCATGGTTGCGCATGGGCAGGATGGTTTTGCCATCGGGGCTGGCAGGGCGGCCCGAAACCCCCAGCATGCGGGGTTGGCTGGGGCCATATACATCGGCATCCAGCAGGCCCACGCGGCGCCCTTGGGCGGCCAATGCGCAGGCCAAATTTGCCGAAACGGTCGATTTGCCCACGCCGCCCTTGCCGCTGGCAATGGCGATCACATGGTTCACACCGGGAATGGTTTCGGGGCCTTTGGGCTGGGCAGGGCGCCCCAGTTTCAGGTCGGGGGGCGGTGCTTTTTCGCTGTGCCCGGTCATCACGATGGCCACTTTGGCCACACCTTCTGTGCTGGCAAGCAGCGCCTCGGCCTGGTCTTTTACCGCTTGATAGGCCTGCGCCTGGCTGGGCGGAATCTCCATCACAAAGCGCACGGCGCCAGCGTCGTCTACTGTCAGCGCGCGCACCACGCCGCTGGCCACAATATCGCTGCCTGCCACCGGATCGGTGATGGTTTTCAGCAGCTCTAATACCTGCTCGCGTGTTGCAGCCACGTTATTCCCCCGCCTTGATTTGGCCCGTCACTTCGTGGGTCATGCCCAGCTCTTCGATCGTGATTTGGGCTTTTACCTGATAGGTTTTGCCGCCCGCGTCGGCGTTGCGCAATGCCTCTTCGATGGCTTGTTGCGATGTGACGCCCACCTGTTTCAGGAATTTGCGCATCGACATGTTGAAATCTTCGGTCATTGGCTGTCCTTTCAGAATGGTTGACGCGCTGTGCCAAACAGATCTAGCGTTTCTGCATGGGATTGTGGCGCTTTATTTTCGGTCTTTGGCTGCTGGTGGCTGTGCCTTTTGCCGCGACCGCACAGGATAAGATGGTGCGATTGTTCGCGCCGGCCAGTCTGGCCGACACTGGTTTGCTGGGCTACATACTGCCCCGTTTTAGCCTGAAAACCCAAGTGCGGGTTGCCTTGGCTGATACGCCCGATGGTGCTGATGTGGTGTTGGGCGCACAGGGGCACGCGCTGTTTCAGGGGGTGGGCCAGCAATGGCATATGCAGCTGCTTAGCCCCGATCATGCCCCCAGCCAGCGTTTGGCCGATTGGCTGCGCTCTGACATTGGCCGCCGCACGGTGCTGGCCTATGCGCCACAGGGCCAGGCGCTGTTTCAGCCGCCGGCCGCGGCACAGGCCGCGGCGGTTGCGCTGGAATTCACCGGCGATGCAAAGCTGGGCCAGCGGCTGTCGCGGGAAAAATGCAGCCGCTGCCATGTGGTGGATGAACAGACCCGAATGAGCGGTATAGGCTCTACGCCCAGCTTTGCGGTCTTGCGCAGCTTGCCCGATTGGGACAGCCGGTTTGCGGCGTTTTTCGCGCTGAACCCGCACCCGGCCTTTACCATTATTCCCGATGTTACCCCGGCGCTCACAGCTGACAGGCCATCGCCCATCGTGCCGATCACCCTGTCGCTGGAACAGCTCGAGGCGATACTGGCCTATGCCGCCAGTATCGAGGCTGCAGATCTGGGCGGGGCCTTGGTGCATCAGTGATCGCGCCGCTTGCTGAAATAATCGTCGGTGGTGCGGGGGCGCGGCCGCTCTTTGCTGGCAAAAGGGTTGTCTTGGGAATGAAACTGCGCGTTTACGCGGCAATCGTCGCACATCTGGATCATGCGCAGCTTGTCACCGCCGGCAAACATGGAATGGCCTTGCAGCTTTTCGGTGATACGCTCGATCGTTGATTTCACCCCAAACAACGCGCCACATTCAACGCAGGCAAATGGCTCTTCCTCGTTCAAAATCTCTTGGGTTAGTGCCGCATCTGTCAGGTTCAGGCGCGGTTCATAGGTAATGGCATCTTCGGGGCAAATGGTGGCGCAAAGCCCGCATTGCAGGCAGGCATCTTCTTGAAACCGCAGCTGCGGCAAATCAGGGTTGTCGCCCAGCGCGCCCGAGGGGCACAAAGACACACAAGACAGGCACAATGTGCAGCTGTCGGTATTGACCAGCACTGCGCCATAGGGGGCGCCTTGGGGCAGGGGCAGAAATTCGGCATCGGGGTGCAGGGCGCGGGCCGCTTGGCGCGTAATTTGCCGGCGCTGGCCCATCGGGCGCACCGGGTTTGCCACCGGTGTGGGAATGGTTTGCTGAAACAGCGTATCTGACAGAATATCAGGGTCTGTTATGCTGAACAGGGTCACATTTTGCGCATCAGAAATGGCCTGCGCCAAAGCTACCTGCGCCTGCACTGCATCAAGATCGGCGCTGGGCCCGGGCAGAATGGAAACGCTGGCAAAGCCTGCCGCCAATGCAGCCACAATTTCAGCATGGCCAAAGGCGCCGATGGCAGAGATTTCCAGCGGGATCACATCGGCAGGCAGGCCATTGCCGAACCGCGCGGCAAGTTTGATCATTTCGCTGCCATGCGCATCGTGCACCAGCAGGCGGGGGGCGGTGCCGCCGGCCTGTAAAAACGCCTTTGCCAGTGTCTGAATACGGGTGAATGTTTGCGCCACTGGTGGCGCATCATAGCTGATGGCGCCCGATGGGCAGGCCGATGAACAGGCGCCGCAGCCTGCGCAGATCATCGGATCGACGCTAACATGTTCGCCGGCGGGCATGATGGCGCCGGTTGGGCACAGATCCAGGCAGCGCGTGCAGCCTGTTTGTTCGGCTCGGCTGTGGGCGCAAAGCAGCGGATCGGTGCGCACATAAAGGGGCTTTTCAAAGGTGCCAACCAGATGCGACGCGGCCAACACTGCGGCGGCAACCGCGGGTGGGTGGCTGGGATCGGCGCGCAAATAGCCGTCGCGCTTTTCATGGGCTGGAAACAGCGGCTGGGCGCCGCGCAGATCTAGCAAAATATCGCATTGCGTGATGCCGCCATCGCGGGGGGTGCTTAGGCCAAAGGCGCCGCGCCCGCCGGGCTGCACCGTTTGCAGGGCGTCGATAACCACCTCGAACTGGCCCAACGCCCCTTTGGCGCGGCGAAGCTGGCCGATAACCACGTCAAAGTCGCGGGTATCGGGCAGGGTTTCGGCACTATCCAGCAAAACAGTGACGCCCAAAAACTCTTTCAGGTGTTCGGCGGCTGGCAGGGTGGTTTCCGCGGGGCCAAGGATAAGGCACAGCCCCTGCGAGATAACATCAACCGATTTTTCGGGCGCGGCGGGCAGCAGGGCCTCGGCCACCAATGCGGACATTTTGGGTAGTTTCGATGCCGCATCGGCCGACCAGCCCGCCCTGTCGCGCAGGTCCAGCACAGGGGGGGCATCGGCGCCCAGCTCCTCGGCCAATTGGGCAAAAAGCCGGGCCTCTTGGGTGCAACAAAAAATTGCATCGGGGTCTGAAACAGCGGCGGCTGCTTGGTCAATTTGGGTGGTGCACAGGGCAGAACAGGCCGGGCGCACCTGTAGGCCGGTTGCCTGCGACAGCGCTTGCGCGTCAATGGGGTTTGACCCCAAACAATCGCATGTAATCAATGTCTTGGTCATTGTTCCCCTCCGGTCCAAGGGCTGTTTTTGCAGCAAAATTTTCCCTTGGTGCTGGCAAAAGCTAGTCATGAAAGCGGGGGCCGACAACCGGTTTGTTGCGCCGGCGGTGGCAGTGCGCCTGGCATTTGGGTGTGCCGAATCACCCCTTGATTCGGGTTTAGGGGGCCAAGGGCTGGGGCGGTGCAATTCTGACAAAAACTATCAATTTAGACATTTCGTCCAAAGCCGCCCGGCGGGCCCGTGCACTTTGTCCAATTTGTCCGAGTTCTGGCAAACTCGCCATGGCCAGGGAAAAAAGCGCTTTTCACAAGGCGGTATACCACTGCATAATTTCCCACGGAGGAAGGCCCCAGTGATCCATAACCCGAAAATGTACCGCACCATGCCGGTGGGCATTGTCCTGCGCAAAGCGCCGGGTGTTACGCGTTGGGTGAAATGGCACTGGACTGCCAGCGCCGTTTTGCCCGGTGCAGGCCCCGCCGATTGGCGCGAATTGCGCCGCGAAGGTGAGGCGGTGGAATACCATGCCGCCACCAAAGTGCTGGAACTGCACGGCGCCGATACCGAGGCCTATTTGCATGGGCTAACCGCCGAAGTGCCCAGCCTGTATGTGGTCATGCGCGAGGGCGAGGGCGATGTGCCGTTGGATATCGTGCTGGTCACTGCCTCGCCCTACGAGGCGCAAGATTATACCGATAGCGGCGAAGAAATCGTGGAAAAGGTGCCCATGCCGCATGGGCTGGTGGCCTGGGTGCGTGAATTTGTAGAAGAGTTTCACCAAGAAGAGGCCTTTATCAAGCGCAAGCGCGACAAGAAGAAAATTGACCTGCGCGAAGACGGCATTGGCGACCCGCGGATTGGCAAGGTCGAAGACGTATATGCCTCGCCCGCATTAAAGCGGAGGCGCCTGCAATGAGCGATTTCTGGCAGCGCCGCAAAGCCCAGGTGCAAAAAGAGCAGCTGGCCGAACAGCAGGCCGTCGAGGCGCAGCTTGCCCGCCAAGAAGAGGCGCGACTGGCCGAGAAAACCGACGAAGAGCTGTTGGCCGATGCAGGCCTGCCCGAACCCGAGGTTTTAGACAGCCCCGAACGGGTGCGCGAATTCTTGCAATCGGCCCTGCCGCAGCGGCTGAAAACCCGGGCTTTGCGCCGTTTGTGGCAGCTAAACCCGATTTTCGCGCAGCTTGATGGGCTGGTCGACTATGGCGAAGATTTCACCGACAGCGCTCGCGTGATCGAAAACATGCAAACCGCCTATGTGGTGGGTAAGGGCATGCTAACCCGCTTTGATCAGGCATTGGCCGATGCAGATGATGCCGGCCTGGCCGGTGTGACCCAGGCTGACAACCAGGCTGAAAGCGTGGCCGATAAAGCCGATGATCAGGAAATGGCCGAAGCGGGCAGTGATGCGGGCCGTGATGCAGGCAGTGATACCAAAGAACCCCAGCCTGATCTGGCCGGTGATGGCCCCGCCACGCCACAGCCCGCCCCCCTTGCCGCCTATGACGACAGCGCTGATGATGCGCCTGTGGCCCTGCCGGCCACGATGCGCCGCATGCGCTTTCACTTTGAAACATGACAGGATTGCCGATGACCGCTGCCGAAAAATACACCATCGCCGAAGAAGACAGGCTGCGCGCAGACCTTTATAATTTTTTGGGCGTCATTTTGTCTGGCCCGCCCGATGACATGCTGTTGGGCCAAACGGCAGGGTTGCAAGGCGACAGCACCGATCTGGGCCAGGCGGTAAGCACCTTGGCCAAAATGGCCCGTATCACCAAGCCCAAAACCGTGGAAAGCGAATATAACCGGCTGTTTATCGGCCTGGGGCGGGGCGAATTACTGCCCTATGCCAGCTATTACCTGACAGGGTTTTTGAACGAAAAGCCCCTGGCGTTGCTGCGCCAAGACATGACAGCCCAAGGGCTGGCGCGCGCGCAGAACGTGTTTGAACCCGAAGATAACATCGCCAGCCTGATGGAAATGATGGGCGCAATGATTGTGGGCCGCTTTGGCAAGCCTGCGGATCTGAACACCCAGAAAACATTTTTCAACAAACACATCGGCCCGTGGGCGGGGCATTTCTTTTCAGATTTGGAAGGCGCGAAAAACTCGGTTTTCTATGCGCCGGTCGGCACTGTCGGGCGGCTGTTTATGGATGTCGAGGCCGAAGCCTTTCGAATGAGCGCGGCCTGAGCGGGCCGCAAAACTGGCGGGCAACCGCCTTAACCAGAGAGGAGGCTCTCAAATGACCAGAAAAACCGAGGAGGCCACAAGCCGCCGCGATTTTCTGAAGCTGGCAGGCACAACAGCGCCCGTTGCGGCACTGGCCGTGGCCACCAGCGCGGGCACCGGGGCAGAAGCCGCGGCGCCTGACCTGAGCTTGGACAAGATCCAAGACACCGCGCATACGCGCGCATACTACAGCAGCGCCCGGTTCTAACTGGACGATGCATCGTGGTGGAACAACTGGTTGCGTGAGGCCCGACCGTTCCGCCGTTTCGAGGCCAAGCGCGCATGATGCGCGTGAAGGGAGATGACAACATGTTGAGGAAAAAGACCAACGGGGTTGCGCGACGCCCCCAGCGGACAAGTATCCTTTCCGAGGTGGCAAATACCTCGGTGGACCGCCGTGCGTTTTTGCGCGGCTCTGGTCTGGCAATCGGGGGCCTGGCGGCTGTTGCTGCCACCGGCGGCACCGTAACCCAGGCCAATGCAGCCTCGGCCGCCACTGGCGCGGTAGAGCTGAAAAAATCGGTCTGCACCCACTGTTCGGTCGGGTGTACCGTTGTGGCCGAAGTGGCCGATGGCGTTTGGGTTGGGCAAGAGCCCGGCTGGGACAGCCCCTTTAACCTGGGCGCGCATTGCGCCAAAGGTGCCTCGGTGCGCGAACACGCCCATGGCGAGCGCCGCTTGAAATACCCGATGAAAAAAGAGGGTGGCGAGTGGAAGCGCATCAGCTGGGAACAGGCGATCACCGAGATCGGCGACAACATGCTGAAAATCCGCGGCGAAAGCGGCCCGGACAGCGTGTATTGGCTGGGTTCGGCCAAGCATAATAACGAACAGGCCTATCTGTTCCGTAAATTCGCGGCCTATTGGGGCACGAATAACGTGGACCATCAGGCGCGTATTTGTCACTCGACCACGGTTGCAGGTGTTGCCAACACCTGGGGCTATGGTGCGATGACGAACTCGTATAACGATATCCACAATTCCAAGGCTATCTTCATCATCGGCGGCAACCCGGCCGAGGCGCACCCCGTCTCGCTGTTGCACGTTCTGAAAGCCAAAGAGCAAAACAACGCCCCGCTTATCGTATGCGACCCGCGCTTTACCCGCACGGCTGCGCATGCCGATGAATATGTGCGTTTCCGTCCCGGCACCGATGTGGCGCTGGTATGGGGCATCTTGTGGCACATTTTTGAAAATGGCTGGGAAGACAAAGAGTTTATCCGCACCCGCGTGTGGGGCATGGACCAAATCCGCGAGGAAGTGGCCCGCTGGACCCCCGAAGAAACCGAGCGCGTCACCGGCGTGCCCGGCAGCCAGCTGCGCCGTGTGGCCCTGACCATGGCCAACAACCGCCCCGGCACCGTGATCTGGTGTATGGGTGGCACGCAGCACACCAACGGCAACAACAACACCCGCGCCTATTGCGTGCTGCAGCTGGCACTGGGCAACATGGGTGTGTCGGGCGGCGGCACCAACATTTTCCGTGGCCACGATAACGTGCAAGGCGCAACCGACCTTGGCGTGTTGTCGCACACCCTGCCTGGCTATTATGGCCTGGCCAAGGGCTCGTGGGGCCATTGGGCACGTGTCTGGGGCGAAGATTTCGATTGGCTGAATGGCCAGTTCGCCAAGATGAAAGGCGCCGACGGCAAGGACAAAGACCTGATGTATGAAACCGGCATTCCGGTTTCGCGTTGGATCGATGGTATCCTTGAAGACGCCGAAAACATCGACCAGCCCAACAACGTGCGCGCCATGGTTTTGTGGGGGCATGCGCCCAACTCGCAGACGCGCATGGTGGAAATGAAAAAAGCCATGGAAATGCTGGATATGCTGGTTGTGATCGACCCGTATCCCACCGTTTCGGCTGTTTTGCATGACCGCACTGATGGTGTGTATCTGCTGCCCGCCGCCACACAATTCGAGACACACGGCTCGGTTACCGCATCGAACCGCTCGATCCAGTGGCGCGAGCAAGTGGTGGCGCCGCTGTTCGAATCCAAGCCCGATCACGAGATCATCGGCTTGTTCGCGCAGAAGTTTGGCTTCCACGACCGGATGTTCCGCAACATCAAGATCGAAGATGACGGCATTACGCCGAATATCGAAGATACGTTGCGCGAAATTAACCGCGGCATGTGGACAGTGGGCTATACCGGGCAATCGCCCGAGCGCCTGAAACTGCATATGGCCAACCAGCACACCTTTGATCGCACAACGCTGCGCGCCGTTGGTGGCCCAGCTGATGGCGATTATTATGGTTTGCCATGGCCCTGCTGGGGCACGCCAGAAATGCGCCATCCGGGTTCACCCAACCTGTATGACATCAACAAACCTGTGGCCGATGGTGGCCTGCCGTTCCGCGCCCGTTATGGCGTAGAGCGCAATGGTGAAAACCTGCTGGCCGAGGGCGTTTCAAACCCCGGTGCGGAAATTCAGGATGGTTATCCCGAATTCACCATGCAGATGTTGATGGATCTGGGCTGGGATGGCGATTTGACCGCTGAAGAACGCGCAGCGATCGATGCGGTTGCCGGGCCGAAAACCAACTGGAAAACCGACCTGTCGGGCGGTATCCAGCGGGTGGCCATCAAGCATGGTTGCGCGCCCTATGGCAATGCCAAGGCCCGCACCGTGGTGTGGACCTTCCCCGACCCGATCCCGGTGCACCGCGAACCGCTGTACACCAACCGCCGCGATCTGGTGGCCGATTACCCCACCTACGAAGACCGCAAGTTCTATCGCCTGCCCACGATGTATGCATCGATCCAAAAGCAGGATTTCAGCAAAGACTACCCGATCATTCTGACATCGGGGCGCCTTGTTGAATACGAAGGGGGCGGCGACGAAACGCGCTCGAACCCATGGCTGGCGGAACTGCAGCAAGACATGTTCGTCGAGATTAACCCGCGCGATGCCAATAACCTTGGTGTGCGGGACGGCGCGCAGGTTTGGGTTGAAGGGCCAGAAGGTGGCAAGGTGAAGGTGATGGCGATGGTAACCGAACGGGTGGGTGAAGGCGTGGCCTTTATGCCCTTCCACTTTGGTGGCCATTTCCAAGGCGAGGATCTGCGCGGGAAATACCCCGATGGTGCAGACCCTTATGTTTTGGGTGAATCGACCAACACTGCGCAAACCTATGGCTATGACAGTGTGACCCAGATGCAAGAGACCAAAGCGACTCTTTGCAAAATCATGCCAGCGTAAGGAGATAGAGAATGGCTAGAGCAAAATTTCTCTGTGACGCCGAGCGCTGCATCGAATGCAACGCTTGCGTTACCGCGTGTAAAAACGAGCACGAGGTGCCATGGGGGATCAACCGCCGCCGCGTGGTGACGATCCAGGATGGCAAGCCGGGCGAACGCTCGATCTCGGTGGCTTGCATGCACTGTTCAGACGCGCCTTGTATGGCCGTTTGCCCGGTGGATTGCTTCTACCAGAACGAAGAAGGCGTTGTTTTGCACTCGAAAGACCTGTGCATCGGCTGCGGGTATTGCTTTTACGCGTGCCCCTTTGGCGCGCCGCAATACCCGCAAGCGGGCAACTTTGGCTCGCGCGGCAAGATGGACAAATGCACATTCTGCGCCGGTGGCCCGGAAGAGAACCATTCGAAAGAAGAGTTCGCAAAATACGGCCGCAACCGGATTGCAGAAGGCAAACTGCCCATCTGCGCCGAGATGTGTTCGACCAAGGCGCTGCTGGCGGGTGATGGCGATGTTGTATCGGCCATCTACCGCGAGCGTGTGGTCGCCCGCGGCTTTGGCTCGGGTGCATGGGGTTGGGGCACCGCCTACGACCAGAAAGGCGGCTAACCCGCCCAGGGTGGGGCGGCCCCGTGCCGCCCTTGCCCTGCATTGAATAACGCATGCAGCCCCCGGGCTGCATGCTGTTATCTGTTTCTTATCAAGGAGATAAACCATGCTGCGTCACATGGTGGCCTTTCTTGCCGTGGTATTGCTGTCGCTGCCTGCCGCTGTGCAGGCCCAGCAAGCCGAGGCGCCTGCGCCCATCGACCGCTCTGCAACGGGCGGTGCACAAACTTTGGAAGACATTCTTGCCCGTCAGCGTGGCGAGAAAATCGACGATACATTCCGCCGCGAAGGCAACCAAGGCAGCGCCCTGCCTGCCCCGGGCCTGGGCCCGCGCGGTGCGGCATCTGACCCGGAATTGTGGCGTGCGCTGCGCTACAACACCCTAGAGGCCACGGTCAGCACCCGCGACCAAGTGGGCCGCGTGCTGGTGCAAGACGGCGGCATGGGGTGGTATCAGTTCCGCCAAGGGCCATTGGCCAGCTATGGCGGCTGGCTGCTGTTGGGCACAATCGCCGCGCTGGTGGTGTTTTTGGCGCTGCGGGGGCGGGTCAAGCTGGATTACCAGAAAACCGGCCGCACAGTGACCCGCTTTAAAGCCTTCGAGCGGTTTTCGCATTGGTTGTTGGCCAGCTCGTTTATCTTGCTGGGCCTGACCGGGCTGCTTACCATGTTTGGCCGCAGCTATATTGCCCCCTATTTGGGCAAAGACGTGAACGCATGGCTGCTGCTGGTGTCGAAATACATTCATAACAACGTGGCCTGGGCCTTTATGTTGGCGCTGGTTTCGGTGTTTTTCTTGTGGGTCTGGCACAATATTCCAAACCGCACAGACCTGACTTGGTTTGCGCAGGCAGGTGGGATCATTGGCAAAAAGCACCCTCCGGCAAAGAAATTCAACGCTGGCCAAAAGATCATTTTCTGGTCGGTCATCGTGCTGGGCGGCTCGATCTCGGTTTCGGGGCTGTCGCTGCTGTTTCCATTCCAAATGCCGCTGTTTGCTCATACGTTCGAGGTGTTAAACGGCTGGGGCATTCCCGAAATGCTGGGCATGGGCGCGCTGCCCACCGAATTGGCCCCGCAAGAGGAAATGCAGCTGGCACAGGCATGGCACGCCATCGTGGCCTTTGTGCTGATGGCGATCATTATTGCGCATATCTATATCGGCTCGATCGGTATGGAGGGCGCGTTTGATGCCATGGGCTCGGGCGAGGTAGACGAGGCTTGGGCCCGCCAGCACCATTCTTTGTGGCTGGAAGAGGTGCAGGCCAAACAGGGTGGCACCGGCCTAGAGGGTGCGAAAACCCCGGCGGAGTAGGGTGGCCATGCAGCGTTTGCTTGCTGTGCTGGCCAGTGTCTGCGCCACCGCGCTGGGGGCGCAGGAATTTACCACGCTTAAGGGGCATGGCGGGCCGATTATGGGGCTTGCCATGTCGCCTGCGGGGCAAATCGCTACGGCCAGCTTTGATAATTCTGTGGGCCTTTGGTCTGAGGGTGGCCCGATTTGGCTAGAGGGGCACGAGGCTGCTGTTACCGCAGTGGCCTTTGGCCCCAATGGCCAATTGGTGACGGGCAGCGATGATTTCACCGTGCGCCTGTGGGGCGATGCGCCCCAGGTTTTGGGCCAGCATCAGGGCAAGGTGACATCGGTGCAGCTATCGCCCGATGGCCAGCATGTGCTGTCGGCCAGTTGGGATGGCACGCTGCGCCTATGGCCGCTGGCCGGTGGTGCGGCACAGGTGCTGCAGGCCCCCGGCACTGGCATCAACGCTGCCATTTTTGGCCCCGATGGGCGGCATATTTTTGCCGCCACCATGAATGGCCAAATCTTGCGCTTTGACAGGCAGGGCAGTGATGTGCCGCTGCGCTTGGTGACACACGGGTTTGGTGTAACCCGCCTTGTGGCCCATGGGCCGTGGTTGGCCTATGGCGCGGTCGATGGCGGCACCCGGGTTGTGCGGGCCGATACGGGTGCGCAGCTGGCTGATTTCTCGCTTGATCGGCGGCCCGTGTTGGCCATGGCGCATCATGCCGGCACGGGCCAGTTGGCGGTGGGCGATGGCCATGGCTATATCATGATGCTCGATACACGCACCTGGCGCATCACCCGCGATTTCAAGGCCACGCGCAAAGGGCCGGTGTGGGCCTTGGCCTTTGCACCAGATGGCGCCAGCATTTACGCCGGTGGGCTGGATGATGTGGCCTATGGTTGGCCTGTAGCGCTGCTGGATGAATTTAAGCCCGGTATTTCTGGCCAGCGCAGTTTTTTGCGTGATGCCGAAACCATGCCCAATGGCGAGCGGCAATTCATGCGCAAATGTTCGATCTGCCATGCGCTGGGGCCTGGCCCCTCGCGCAAGGCGGGGCCCACGCTGCACGGGCTATTTGGCCGCCCGGCTGGCAGCGTTCCGGGCTATTTTTATTCCCCAACCCTGCGCAATGCGCAGATTGTTTGGGGCGAAGATACCATCGATGCCCTGTTCGACATGGGCCCCGACCACTATATCCCCGGGTCTAAGATGCCGATGCAAGTGATTGCAGGCGCTGGCGACCGGGCCGATTTGATTGCCTATCTGAAACAAGCCACCAAGAAAGAGTGAACACAATGAAGCCAATGATTGCAGGAGTTCTGGCCGCGGCGGTTATTTCCGTTGGGGCATGGTATGCGCTGGGCCAATTGGGGCTGTCGTCGCAAAATATGTTCTCGGGCAGCAATGTGCGCATCGAGTGACTAGCGCCACCACACCGCATGGCGCGGCAGAAGAATACCGCAGCCTATCCGCCGCATCGATACTGGTGATCGATGACGAACCCGGTATGCGCAATTTTCTAACCAAAATTTTGCAGCCCCGGGCCCGGCGGGTGGAACAGGCAGCATCGGCCCAAGAGGCCACGCAAAAGCTGGACGAGGCGCATTTCGATCTGGTGATCTTGGATAACCTGATGCCGGGCGAGCGGGGCCTCGATTGGGTGGCAAACCAGCGCAAGCGGGGGTTTTACGCCGATACAATTCTGATCACCGCCTATGCCGATCTGGAAACCGCGATTACCGCCTTGCGCGCAGGCGTCAGCGATTTTGTGCTAAAGCCGTTTCGCGCCAACCAGATTTTGGGTGCGGTGGAACGCGCGCTTGATCGAAAAAACCTGCGCCGCGATAACGCGCTGCTGCGGCGCGAGCTGTCTGCCGATTATGGGCGCGGGCAGCTGCTGGGCGCCTCGGCTGCGCTGCAATCGGTGCGCGAGGTGATGAAGCGCGTGGCCCCCCTGCCCACGCCTGTGCTGTTCACAGGCGCCAGTGGCACGGGCAAAGAACTGGCCGCGCGCCATTTGCACGACCTGTCTGACCGCGCCGAGGCGCCTTTTGTGGCGGTGAATTGCGCCGCGATCGCCCCCGATCATATTGCCGCCGAATTATTTGGCGTGGTGGAAGAGGGCGACAGGCTGAAGCCCGGCTTGTTGCTATTGGCCGACCGCGGCACGCTGTTTCTGGATGAGGTGGCGCAAATGCCCCTACAGGTGCAGGCCGCGCTGCTGCGGGCGCTTGAAGACAGGCGCGTGCGCCCCGTGGGTGCGCAACGCGAGATGCCGCTTGATCTGCGGTTTCTTTTTGCCACAAACGCCGATTTGCAGCAGGCGGTTTCGGCTGGGGCGTTTCGGGCAGATTTGTTTCATCGCATCAATGGCTTCACCATTGAAATGCCACCCCTGAAAGACCGCGCCGACGATATTGTCGAGCTGGCATCAATGTTTATGCGCCAGTTTTCCGAGGCCCTGGGCATGCCGGTGTTGGACCTTGACGAAGAAACGCTGCTAAAGATGCGCCGCTACCATTGGCCCGGCAATGTGCGCGAGCTGAAAAACCTGATCGAACGTTCGGTGATCTTGGGGGAATTCCCCGAGGAATTTGCCGGCAGCGGCGCGGTGAAAGGGGCACAGGCCATCGAAAACCTAGAGCTGGTTACACAGCGCCACATCATGCATGTGCTAGATCAATGCGATGGCAACCGTGCCGAAGCTGCGCGCCGATTGGGCGTTTCGCGCAAAACCATCGATCGAAAAATGGCCCTGTGGGATGCCTGAAAACCGCAGCGCCTTGGCGGCCGGTGTTAGGCCGCCAGTTGGCTTTGGCGCAGGCACCAGGCGTGAATGGCATGGGCATCGGCGGGCAGTTGTTCGCCAAAACCGTCGCAAAAGGCCTGAAAGGCCTGCAAATTGCCGGCGTTCACCGCGGTCAGCACCGGCACGCCCATGGCCAGCGCCTCGCCGATGAGGGGGCGAAAACCGCGGCCGTCGATCTCTTGTTTGCCAAATTTGTTCACCACCAGCAGCCGCGCGCCTTGGGTCAGCGCCGCACCTACCAGGCCCACCGCGCGCTCTAGCCCGTTTGGGTCTAGCCGGCACCCGCGTGACAGCAGGCCCAGATCTTGGCTGATACGCACCACTGCGTTGCCTGACAAAATATGCAAATCCATTTGGCATTTGCGCGCCGGGTCGGTTTCGATATTCACCTGCACGGCACCGGCCATGGCCAGCCCCTGCGCTTGTAGTTTCAGCGCAACATCGCGGATAAGCTCATCGGCCTTTCCACGACCCTCTGCTACGATATATCCCAGCATAAGCAATCCCTTGAAACCACATGGTGAAGCATACAACATGCCCCTAGCGCTGAAAAGCCACCGCAAAAGGACACTGAATTGAGCAGCCCAACCTACCCGATTTTGCCCGATCCTGCCAATGCCCGGCTGACGCGCCTGATTGAGGGCACAGATCACACCGGCGCGCGGGCCCAGATCTCGGTGGTCGAAGAGCGGCCCTTGACGATTTACCTGAACCGCCAGGAAATTGTGACGGCAATGACCATTGGCGATTACCCCGAATTGCTGGCGCTGGGGTTTTTGCGCAATCAGGGCATGTTGCTGGCCGATGATGTGGTAACGGGTGTCGATTACGACGACGAGATCGAAACCGTAGTGGTGCGCACCCAGCGCGAAACCTCGTATGAGGAGAAAGTGCAAAAGAAAACCCGCACCAGCGGCTGCGCTGTGGGCACGGTTTTTGGCGATATGATGGAGGGGCTCGAGGGTGTCACCCTGCCCCCCGCCCAGCTGCGCACCAGCTGGCTATATGCGCTGGCGCGGGAAATTAACACAACCCCATCGCTCTATTTGCAAGCCGGGGCCATTCACGGCACGGTCTTGTGCCATCAAGACCAACCCCTGGTTTATATGGAGGACGTGGGCCGCCATAACGCCGTTGATAAAATCGCCGGTTTCATGTTTCGCCACAATGTGCCCGCGGCAGATAAGATTTTATACACCACCGGGCGGCTCACCTCTGAGATGGTGATCAAAACCGCCATGATGGGCATACCTGTGCTGGCCTCGCGTTCGGGCTTTACGGCATGGGGTGTGGAAATTGCCCGGCAGCTGGGCTTGACGCTGATTGGGCGCATGCGCGGCCAGCGGTTTATTTGCCTGTCTGGCGAAGACCGCTTGCTGCGCGATATCGACCCGGCCAGCGTGCCGCCCGAAGATGGCAAACACCGCCGAAAAGGGGCAGGCCAATGACCCCGCTTGGCGTGGTGTTGGCCGGGGGTTTGGCCACCCGCATGGGCGGTGGCGATAAGGCGCTTTTGCCTTTGGCTGGGCGCAGCCTGCTGGCGCATGTTTTGGCCCGGCTGGAACGCCAAGTGGGGGCTATGGCGCTGAACGCCAATGGCGATGCTGCGCGCTTTGCCGATTATGGCTTGCCGGTCTTGGCAGACAGTATCGCAGGCTATCCCGGCCCCTTGGCCGGGGTTTTGGCGGGGCTGGATTGGGCCGCAACCCAAGGCGCCGATGCCATTGTAACTGTGGCCGCCGATACGCCGTTTTTTCCCACCGATCTGGTGGCACAGCTGGTTGCGCAGGCGCAGGGGCAAACCCACCCCTTGGTTCTGGCCGCCACACCGCGCCGCGCAGATATAGAGACAAAATCGATGACATCAGGGGTGATCCGCCACCCGACATTTGGCCTTTGGCCCGTTGCGCTGCGCGATGATCTGCGCGCAGCCCTGAACGATGGCCTGAAAAAGGTGGTGCTGTGGACAGATCGCCACGATGGCCGCTTGGCGGTGTTTCCCGACCAGCCGATTGACCCGTTTTTTAACGTCAACACCCCAGACGATCTGCAGATGGCCGAGGCGATGATATGAAGGTTTACGGCGTCACAGGCTGGAAAAATGCCGGAAAAACCGGGTTGATGGAGCGTTTGGTGGCCGAAATAACCGGCCGCGGTTACTCGGTTTCAACGGTAAAACATGCCCATCACGATACCGATATCGACCAGCCCGGCCGCGATAGCTACCGCCACCGCGTGGCGGGCGCGCAGCAGGTGCTGCTGGCCTCGCCCCGGCGCTGGGCGCTGATGCACGAGCTGCGCGATCAGCCCGAGCCGCCCCTGCCCCAGCTGCTGGGCCAGCTGGCGCCGGTTGATCTGGTTTTGATCGAGGGCTACAAGGCCGCGCCCCACCCCAAGATCGAGGCCTTTCGCGCGGTGAATGCCAAACCGCCATTGGCAGAAAAAAACCCCACAATCCGCGCCATTGCGGCCGATCAGCCCCCGCAGGCGCCCCATGGCCTGCCCCATGACCTGCCGGTGCTGGGCTTGGATGATACTGCCGCCATTGCCGATTTCATCTTGCGCGATTTGGGGCTTTAACCATGGATCGCGTGGCTGTTCTTGATTGGTCGTCATCGGGTGTTCCCAAGCTTGGGAAAGATTCTATTTGGCTGGGTTTGGCCCAAAACGGGCAGGTGCAGGCCGAAAACCACGCCACGCGTACAGCGGCCTACCAGGCCCTGCACCAATTGGTGGCCGAAACCCTGGCGGCGGGGGAAACCCTGCTTTTGGGTGTTGATTTCTCGCTGGGCTATCCACAGGGGTTTGGCCAGGCGTTGATGGGGGATGACAGCCCATTTGCGGTTTGGGGCTGGATGGCCGATCATATCACCGATAGCCCCAGCAATGCCCATAATCTGCGCATGGTGGCCGCGCAGGCCAATGCGGCCTTTGCCGGGGATGGCCCGTTTTGGGGCAATGGCGCTAAAGCTGATATACCCGGCCTGCCCCGCAAAAAGCCCCGGCTTGCCGCAGGCCTGGCCGAGTTTCGCGCAACCGAACAGGCTGCGCGGAAAACCGGGCTGCGGCCCAAATCGTGCTGGCAATTGGCGGGTGCGGGCGCGGTTGGTGCACAGGCGATGGTGGGGCTGCATTGGCTGGAAAAGCTGCGCCAGGCCTTTGCGGGGCAAGTGGCGGTTTGGCCATTTGAACAGCCCACCGCCCCCATCGTGATTGTCGAGGTATACCCCGCCCTGTTCGATCAAGACGTGGCAGCGGCCATGGCCCAAGACCGCAATATGGTGCGCGATGCTCTGCAGGTGAAAATCCTGGCGCAGGCGCTGCATGGGCTGGCAGCCGCCGGGCAATTGGGCCCGCTTTTTGCCCAGCCGCACCCATTGGCGCAGCAGGAAGGCTGGATTTTTGGCCTTGGCCATGAAATTGCGCTGCGCGCGGCCCTGCCTGCCAGGGTTTTGCCGCCCCGGCTGCGCGACGATTGTTTTGCCATGCCGCAAGGTGTGAACTGGGTGCCAGTTGATCAGGCGCTGGCGCGTTTGCGCGCGGCCCTGCACCCGGTGACCGGCACCGAAACCTGCCCCACACACGCCGCCCATGGCCGGGTTTTGGCGCAGGCCTGTGTTGCCCGCCGTTCTAACCCGCCGATGCCCAATGCCGCGGTGGATGGCTATGGGTTTGCCCATGCCGCCACGGGCGACGGGCCGCAACGCTTGCCCTTGGTGGCGGGGCGCGCGGCGGCTGGCCAGCCCTTTCAGGGGGTGGTGCCGCCGGGTGCGGCTGTGCGTATTTTGACCGGGGCGATTTTACCCGATGGGGTGGATACCGTGGTGCTCGAGGAAGACACCGCGATTGATGGTGCGGCGGTGGTGTTTGATGGGCCGGTCAAGCCCGGTGCCAACACCCGCAAGGCGGGCGAGGATGTGGCGCAGGGTGCGCCTGCCTTGCCCATAGGTGCCAAGCTGCGTGCGCCGGATCTGGCCCTGTTATCTGCGCTTGGGCTTGCCCAAGTATCGGTGTATCGCCGCCTGCGTGTGGGCGTTTTATCGACTGGTGATGAAATTATCAGCAGCCCTGCCCAACTGGCCTTGCCGCATCAGATCTACGATGCCAACCGGCCCATGCTGCTGGCCCTTGCGCAAAGCTGGGGCTATCAGCCGGTTGATCTGGGCCATGCCCCCGACGACCCCGAGGTTATTCGCCAGCGCCTGAACCAAGGGGCCAAAGAGGCTGATGTTATCTTCACCTCGGGTGGGGCATCCGCGGGTGACGAAGACCATGTTTCAGCCTTGCTGCGCGCCAGCGGCACCTTGTCTAGCTGGCGTATCGCGCTGAAACCTGGGCGGCCACTGGTATTGGCTATGTGGCAGGGTGTGCCGGTGATGGGCCTGCCCGGCAATCCGGTGGCGGCCTTGGTATGCGCCTTGATTTTTGGGCGCCCTGCGCTGTCATTATTGGCGGGGGCAGGGTGGGCCCAGCCGCAGGGGTTTTGGGTGCCGGCGGCATTTCGTAAGGCCAAAAAACCCGGGCGGCGTGAATATTTGCGCGCACGCCTGAATGCCGATGGCGCGGCAGAGGTGTTTCAATCAGAAGGGTCGGGGCGGATCAGCGGGCTAAGCTGGGCCGAGGGGCTGGTCGAGCTGCCAGATGCCGCAATCGATGTGGGCCCCGGCACCATGGTGCGGTTTTTGCCCTATGCAGGGTTTGGCCTGTAGCGCCTATTTATGGCGGATCAGGTAAATCTGGGTGTCGCCCTCTTCGCTGGCTTGCAGCAATTCATGCCCGGATTCGGCGCAAAAATGCGGCACATCGATAATGGCAGCGGGGTCTGTTGCCAGCATGCGCAGCACTTGGCCCGGCTGCATGGCTTGCAGCCGCTTGCGCGCTTTTAGCACGGGCAGAGGGCACAACAGGCCCGATGCGTCTAATTCGTTATCCCATGTCATGGCCAACAGATAGGGCGCGGCTGCGGTGCTGTCTATGGCCTGCAGGCTTGATAGAAAAATTCTATTGATCAACGATATCTCTATATTGACCATGAATGACAGATCGCCGCAAAAGCGGGCAAACCCGGCAAATCTGGCAGGCGATCATGGCACTTGATAAAGAAAACGGCATCTGGACATCAGGGCGCAGCGGCAAGCGTGGGCGCGCGCATACAAAGGGGCGTCAGGCAAGCGACAGCGCCCTTGCCGATGTTCAGGCCTTGCTGGGCAGCCGCCCGCGCCAGCGCGATCTTTTGATCGAATTTCTGCACCTGATCCAAGATGCCTATGGCCATCTGTCTGCCCCCCATCTGCGGGCGCTGGCCGAGGAAATGCGCCTTTCCATGGCCGAAGTGTGGGAAGTGGCCACGTTTTACGCCCATTTCGACCCGATACGCGAAGATGAAACACCCCCGCCTGCGCTGACCATTCGGGTGTGCGATTCGCTGTCATGCGAATTGGCAGGCGCCGATGCGCTGGCCGCTGCCCTAGAGGCGGGGCATGACCCTGCGCAAATTCGCGTGCTGCGCGCGCCCTGTATGGGCCGCTGCGATAGCGCGCCCGTGGCCGAAGTGGGCCACCGCCACGTAGATCATGCCACGCCTCAGCTGGTGGCCCAAGTGGTGGAAAGCGGCCATTTTCACCCCGTCATGCCCGCCTATGAAACCCTGCAGGCCTATCGCGATGCGGGCGGCTATGCCCGGTTGGCGCAATTGCGCGCCTCGGGCGATTGGCAACAGGTGCAAGATACGCTGCTGCAAGCGGGCTTGCGCGGGCTGGGGGGGGCTGGTTTCCCATCGGGCAAAAAATGGGGCTTTGTGCGCGCCAACCCCGGCCCGCGCTATCTGGCTGTGAATGGCGACGAGGGCGAGCCGGGCACCTTTAAAGACCGCTATTACCTCGAGCGCACCCCGCATCTGATGCTGGAGGGCATGTTGATTGCCGCTTGGGCGGTCGAGGCGGAAAAATGCTTTATCTATATGCGCGATGAATATCCCGCTGTGCTGCAGATTTTGCGCCAGGAAATTGCCGCGCTGGAAGCGGCCGAAATCATCACGCCGGGTTATATCGATCTGCGCCGTGGTGCGGGCGCCTATATTTGTGGCGAAGAAAGCGCCATGATCGAATCGATCGAGGGCAAGCGCGGCGTGCCGCGCCTGCGCCCACCCTTTGTGGCGCAGGTTGGCATTTTTAATCGCCCCACATTGGTGCATAACGTGGAAACCCTGCATTGGGTGGCCCGCATTTGCCGCGAAGGCGCCGAGATTACCGATGTGCATCTAAACGGCCGCAAGGGCCTGCGCAGCTATTCTGTTTCGGGGCGTGTGGCCCAGCCTGGTGTTTATTTGCTGCCCGCCGGCAGCACGATTACCGATATCATCGCTGCAGCGGGCGGTATGGCGCCGGGCCATGTGTTCAAGGCCTACCAGCCGGGGGGCCCTTCGTCGGGCTTGTTGCCTGCCAGCCTGAACGATGTGCCGCTGGATTTTGACACGCTTCAGGCGCATGGCACCTTTATCGGTTCGGCCGCGGTGGTGGTTTTGTCGGATGCGGATAGCGCGCGCGATGCGGCGCTGAACATGCTGCGGTTTTTCGAGGCCGAAAGCTGCGGCCAATGCACGCCTTGCCGCGTGGGCTGTGAAAAAGCGGTCAAGCTGATGTCGGCCCCGAAATGGGACCGTGATTTGCTGAACGATCTGTGCACGGTGATGGCCGATGCCTCGATCTGTGGTTTGGGGCAGGCAGCGCCAAACCCGATAAAACTGACGATGCAACATTTTGGCGACGAGGTCTGATATGGCGGACGGCAACAACATCCCCCAAATTTCCTTTGTGATGGACGGCCAAGACGTGACCGCCTTTGAGGGCGAAACCATTTGGGATGTCGCAAAGCGCCACGGTAAAGATATTCCGCATCTGTGCCACAAAGACCAAACCGGCTATCGCCCCGATGGCAACTGCCGCGCCTGTGTGGTGGAAATCGATGGCGAGCGCACGCTGGCTGCCTCGTGCTGCCGTGCGCCCAGTGCCGGGCTGCAGGTGAAAACCGATAGCGAACGCGCCCAAAAATCGCGGGCCTTGGTGATGGAGCTGCTGCTGGCCGACCAGCCCGAACGCGCCGCAGCCCATGATGCCAGCGCGCATTTTTGGGATATGGCCCAGGCCAATGGCGTCAGCGAAAGCCGCTTTCCCACGCTCGAGGCCGATCGCATTCCGCTGCTCGATGACAGCCACGTGGCAATGCGGGTGAATTTGGATGCCTGCATTCAATGCGGGCTATGCGTGCGCGCCTGCCGCGAAGTGCAGGTAAATGACGTGATCGGCATGGCCGGGCGCGGCCATGATGCCTACCCCACCTTCGATTTTGCCGATCCGATGGGCGCCTCTAGCTGTGTGGCCTGTGGCGAATGCGTGCAGGCCTGCCCCACCGGCGCCTTGATGCCTGCCACCGTTCTGGATGACCAGCAGCAAGGCGACAGTGCCGATTTCGATACCGAGGTGAAATCTATCTGCCCGTTCTGTGGGGTGGGCTGCCAGGTGTCGCTGAAGCTGAAAGAAGGCAAGATAAAATATGTCGAGGGCATCAATGGCCCGGCAAACGAGGGGCGGCTGTGCGTCAAGGGGCGCTTTGGCTATGATTATATCCACCACCCCCACCGCCTGACCAAGCCGCTTATTCGCCGCGAAGGCATGCCAAAAGGGCTAAACGTAGACCCGGCAAACCCCCTTACCCATTTCCGCGAAGCCAGCTGGGAAGAGGCGCTGGATTTTGCCGCCAAAGGGCTGGCCGACCTGCGCAGCCAGCATGGCGGGCCCTCGGTTGCGGGCTTTGGCAGTGCCAAATGCACCAATGAAGAGGCGTATTTGTTTCAAAAGCTGATCCGCCAGGGTTTTGGCCATAACAACGTCGATCATTGCACGCGGTTGTGCCATGCCTCGTCGGTGGCGGCGCTGATGGAAAACGTGGGCTCGGGCGCGGTGACGGCCACGTTTAACCAGATCGAACATGCCGATGTGGCCATTGTGATTGGGGCCAACCCCACCGAAAACCACCCGGTGGCGGCCACCTATTTCAAGCAATTTGCCAAACGTGGCGGCAAGCTGATTATCATGGATCCGCGCGGCACCGCGATGAAGCGCCATGCCAAACATATGTTGCAATTCCGCCCTGGCGCGGATGTGGCGCTGTTGAATGCCATCATGTCGGTGATCGTTGAAGAGGGGCTTTACGACCAGGCCTATATCGAACGCTACACTGAAAACTGGGAGGCAGAAAAACAGCATCTGGCAGGGTTTGCCCCCGAGAAAATGGAAGAGCTGACAGGCATTTCCGCCGCCGATATTCGCGCTGTGGCGCGCGATTTTGCCACCGCCCGGGCCGGTATGATCTTTTGGGGCATGGGTGTGTCGCAGCATATCCATGGCACCGATAACGCGCGCTGCCTGATCTCGCTGGCGCTGATGACGGGCAATGTGGGCAAGCCCGGCAGTGGGCTGCACCCGCTGCGTGGGCAAAACAACGTGCAAGGTGCCTCGGATGCAGGGCTGATACCGATGTTTTTGCCCGATTACCAAAGCGTGACAGACGATGGCGTGCGCAGCGCGTTTTCTGAAATTTGGGCCTCGGGTGATTTCAGCAATGAAAAGGGCCTGACGGTGACCGAAATATTGGATGCGGTGCATCATGGGCAGATCAAGGGCATGTATATCTTGGGTGAAAACCCGGCCATGTCAGACCCTGATGTGACCCATGCCCGCCAGGCGCTGGCCAGCCTGCAGCATTTGGTGGTGCAAGATATCTTCCTGACGGAAACCGCAAACTTTGCCGATGTCATTTTGCCGGCGGCGGCGTTCTACGAAAAGAACGGCACCGTCACCAATACCAACCGGCAGGTGCAAATGGGCCGTGCGGCGGCCCAACCCCCGGGCGAGGCCCGCGAGGATTGGGCCATTACCGTGGCTTTGGCACAGCGTTTGGGGCTGAATTGGGCCTATAGCCACCCCAGCGATGTGTTTGCCGAGATGAAGCAGGGCATGAAATCGCTGAACAATATCAGCTGGGCGCGGTTGATGGATGAAAACGCTGTGACCTATCCCAGCCTTTCCCCCACCGACCCGGGCCAAGCGATTGTGTTTGGCGATGGTTTCCCCCGCGCTGATGGGCGCGCGCGGTTTGCACCGGCGCAGGTGATCGCCCCCGACGAGCAGCCCGACAGCGACTATCCGATGGTGCTGACAACGGGCCGCCAGCTGGAACATTGGCATACCGGCTCGATGACACGGCGTTCGGTGGTGCTGGATGCGGTTGAACCGCAGGCCAATTGCTCGCTCCATCCCTCAACCTTGCGCAAACTGGGTGTTGCGCCGGGCGGTATGGTGCGGCTGGAAACCCGGCGGGGCGCTGTAGAGGTGATGGCGCGCGAAGACCGTGCCGTGGCCCCTGATATGGTGTTTTTGCCCTTTGCCTATGTTGAAGCTGCGGCAAATATTCTAACCAACCCGGCGCTGGACCCTTACGGGAAAATCCCCGAATTCAAATACGCGGCTGTGCGCGTCACCGCGGCCTAGGGCCTGCACCCCTTGCCCCAAGCCCGCCCTGAAATCAGGGCTGGCCCCTGGGGCAAGGGCCATGATTTAGGCGGCGGATGGCAGCCACACGGTAAATTCTGCCCCGCCTTCGGGGCTGTTTGTGGCGCTGATAATACCGCCCAGACGTTGAATAAGCGTTTGCGAAATAGACAGGCCCAGCCCCGTGCCTTGGGCGGTTTTTGTGGTGAAAAACGGGTTAAATACCGCATCCAGCACATCTGGCGGAATGCCGGGGCCGGTATCGCGCACCACCAAAACCGCGCCGGGCTGTCCGTCTTTTATATGCGAGGCTAGGCTTAAAAACAGCTGCCCCTGCCCCTGCATTGCTTGGGCGGCGTTGACGATCAGGTTTACCACCACTTGCTGAATTTCGCCCGCATCGCCGCGCACGGGTGGCGCCGGGGCAAAGCTGGTATGCACCGCGATATTGCCTTTGGCCAAAACATGTTCGACCAAAACCAGACAATCGGCGACGATGGGCTGCAGATCTAGCAGCTCTTCGTAATTGGAAAATTCGCTGGGGCGCGCGAATTTTAGCAGCTTGCCAACAATCGCCTGAATGCGCGCTACCTGTTTGTCGATCAGCGACAATTCGGTTTCTACGCTGTCTGCATTTGGGCCCAGTGCCTCGCGCATGACATCGATATTGCCTTGAATAACAGCGACCGGATTGTTGATTTCATGGGCCACACCGGCGGTAATTTCCCCGATGGCGGCCAGTTTCTCGCTCATCACCAGCTGTTTAAAGGTTTGTTCCAGCTTCTCGTTGGCTTGGCGCAATTCGGCGGTTCGTTCTTCTACGCGGTTGTTTAGCTGCTCGGCATAGTTGCGCAGTTTCCGATCGCGGTCTTGCACCTGATCTAGAAGGTTATCCAGATGGCCGGCCACTTGGCCAATTTCGTCGGCTTTTCCAAATTGACCGTTGCGCGCCGATAAATCCCCCTCGCGCACTTTGCGCATGGTGTTTGTCATGCGCTCCAGCGGCGCAAAGATACCTTCGGCCATGCGCAGCAAAATGGGCACAGAAACCGCCAGAACCAGCGCAAAGGCGCCCATCATCCAGATCAGCGCATCGCGCTTGGCCAGGGCAAATGGCGCCTCGAGAAAGCCCACATACAACATGCCAACGCGCTGGCCGAAACTATCGGTCAGTGGCAGATAGCCCGAGATATACCAATCATTCACCACAAAGGCGCGGGCCAGCCAGGTTTTACCCTCGCCCAGCACCTGGCCCCGCACCGCAGCCGAAACGCGGGTGCCTAAGGCGCGCACATCCTCGAACAGGCGCACGTTGGTGGATACCCGCACGTCATCCAAAAACAGGGTGGCGGTGCCTTGCCTGTCGCCGCCGGTGATGGCGTTTAGATAGACCAGCGTGTTGATCGTATCGATGAAATCCAGGTTGCGGTTCAACAAAACGCCACCCACCAACACGCCGCTGTGGCCAGATAATTTCACCGGGCTTGCCGCGTGAATAACCATGCCCCGGTCTTCTACGGTGCGCTCTGTTGGCACGGCGGCTTTTGTTTCAATCAACCCAATGCGCGCACGCGCGGCCAGATTGCCGGGAAAACCCGCCAGATCGGCGGCGCTGAAAATATCGATCTGGGTCGAAGGGCGGCCATTCAGCCCTGCGGCAATGATCGGCCAGCGCGCGGCCTGATCGATGGCATCATGTTCTGGCAGGAAATACAAAAAATCCAGCTCCAGCGCCTGGCGTTTGCGGGTGAAATAGGCGGCTTGCTGGTTGGGCGGGCGTTGCAAGATTGCGGCAAATTCGGCCGACTCGGCCACGCCTGCCAGCTCGTCGCCGGTTTCAACCATCAGGCGGGTTAGGTATTGCTGGGCGATGCGCAGGTCGCTTTCGACATTGGCGATCAAGACCTTGTCGTAATCTGTGGTCCAGCGGGTCATGCCGATCAACAGCAAGAGCGGCATCAGCACGATCAGCGGGGTCAACGCCAAGATCAGCAGGCGTAGACGAACAGATTTCATGCGCGTGTCCCTTTCATGATGCGGGCAGGCTAGCGGGCAGGGGCCGCGGCGTCAAAGCCATGATGCGGCGCAAATTTGGTGCGCTGGTGCAGCAGGGGCTTTTCCGGGGGCACGCGGCAGGTTATGGCGCGGGTATGACACGCATAACAATCGATCGTTTGGGCCACCAGGGCGACGGCATCGCCGAGGGCCCGCTATTTGTGCCCCTTGCCCTGCCCGGCGAGGTGGTCGAGGGCACGCCGCAAGGCCAGCAGCTGGTTGATATGCGGGTGATCACGCCTTCGCCCAGCCGCGTGGCCCCGCCCTGCCGGCATTTCAAATCGTGCGGTGGCTGCCAATTGCAGCATGCCAGCGATGCATTTGTGGCCGAATGGAAGGTGGATGTGGTGCGCAAAGCCTTGCAGGCGCAGGCGATCGAGGCACAGTTTTTGCCCATACATACCTCGCCCCCGCGCAGCCGGCGGCGCATGGGCATTTCGGCCCGGCGCACCAAAAAGGGCGCATTGGCCGGGTTTCATGGCCGCGCATCCGGGGTGATTGTTGAAATTCCCGATTGCCAGTTGATCGATCCAGCGCTGCAGCCAGCCTTTGATGTGGCGCAGCGCCTGGCGGTTTTGGGTGCCAGCCGCAAGGCCGAGCTGGCCGTGCAAGCCACGCTTACCCGCCATGGGCTGGATTTGGCGGCAACGGGCGGCAAGCCCTTGGATGGCCCGTTGCGCGTGGCGCTGGCCCAGCTGGCCGAACAGTGCAAACTGGCGCGCCTGTCGTGGGATGGCGAGGTGGTGGCCACCCGCCTGCCACCGCTGCAGCGCATGGGGCTGGCCAATGTGGCCCCGCCGCCTGGCGCGTTTTTGCAGGCCACAGCGGCGGGCGAACAGGCCTTGGTGCAAGCCGTCAGCGATATGGTGCAGGGCGCCGCACGGGTGGCTGACCTGTTTTCAGGCTGCGGCACATTTGCGCTGCCTTTGGCCCAGGCAGCGGCTGTGCATGCGGTCGAGGGTGACGCCGAGATGCTGAAAGCGTTAGATCGGGCGTGGCGCGAAACACCGGGGTTGAAACGTATCACAACCGAGGCCCGCGATCTGTTTCGCCGCCCCCTGATGCCCGATGAATTGCGCGGCGTTGATGCCGTGGTGATCGACCCGCCCCGCGCTGGCGCACAGGCACAGGTGGCCCAGCTGGCCCTGGCCCCGATAGGCAAAATTGCTTTTGTCTCGTGCAACCCTGTCACCTTTGCCCGCGATGCAAAGCTGTTGCTGGATGCGGGGTGGCGCCTGGGCCCGGTGCAGGTGATCGACCAGTTTCGGTGGTCGGCGCATATTGAATTGGTTGCCTGTTTTTCGCGCGACTGATCACGCAAATGTAACCATAAAGCGCAGGGCCTATGGCACGGGGCAAAATTGGTGTAGGGCTGCGCCAAACGAACAAACAGGCTATGCGATGCTGCGGGTCATTCTGATATTGGCAACGGTTTTTTCTCTTGCGGGCTGCGCCAGCAAGTTTCGCAGCTACGATGGCCCTGCGGTCAGTTGGGTTGTGGTGAACAAGGCTGCGCGCAAAATGTATCTGATGCATGATAACGAGGTTTTGCGCAGCTACGATATTGGGCTTGGCTTTGCCCCCGAAGGGCACAAACAATTCGAAGGCGATGGCAAGACACCCGAAGGCACCTATGTGATCAACCGCCGCAACCCAAACAGCGAGTTTCACCTATCTTTGGGCATTTCCTACCCCAATACCCGCGATCGGGCCTATGCACAGGCGCGTGGGCGCAGCCCGGGGGGCGATATATTTATCCACGGTCGCCCATGGAAATACCGCAAGGGTGGGCGCGATTGGACAGCGGGCTGCATTGCGGTGCCCAACCGCCATATCGAAGAAATTTACGCCATGGTGCGTAATGGCACGCCAATTACGATCAACCCGTAATGCGCCCCTGTGCGGGGTGATTTGCGGGGCTTAGGTGCCGGTGATCAAGGTCCACCAGATTTTGCCATTGGCCTCTTGGTGCCATGCAAAGCCCATTTTGGTGGCATCAGGATCGACGATAATGCGCCGTGTGGTTGGGTCTTCCATCCAGGCGGCCAGGGTTTCCAGCTCGGTCTCGTAGGTTTCCGAGATGTTTTCGCCCAGCAAACGCCCCTCGTAGCCCACGCGCTGCACCCGATCGATGGGCGACGACCCATCCGAGCCAAAATGCCACGGCCGGTTTTGCACAGCCATATCGCGCGAATGCGTCGCGGCGGCGGCGGTTAGGCGCGCATCCAGCTCGATCGGCGCCAGGCCGGCCGCACCGCGCAGCGAATTCACCGAATCTAGCATCCTGAACTGGATTTCCCCATGATCTGACGGGGCAATGCGGTAGACCCGCGGCAATGGTTTGCCATCTGGCCCCAGCGTTGGTTCGGTGGTGGTGCAAGCCGCAAGGGCCAGCGCTGCAGTAACCAAAAGTGCGGCCAAACGCATGTTTTTGAAACCTTGAATTGCCAATACCCCGCTTTAGCGCGAATGGCGTGGTTTTTCCAACCCACTATGCTGTTACATCGCCGCCTAACGGCTGTTTGATTTGCGACTGCGGCTTTTGCGCCATATGCTGCGCGAAAAATTGGGGCCATTCCATTTGGAGAGCATGATGACACACTTGAAAACCGCGCCTTTCAATCGGCGTGCCTTTCTTGCCTCGGCGGCGGCAATGGTTGCCGCGCCTGCGTTTGGCCAAACGGGCGATGTGAATTCTGCAACCACCATCGAGGTTGAAAAAGATGTTACCCAAGCGGTGCGGCGCAATATTTCCAGCTTTCGCACGCTAGATTGGCGGCCCTATTTCAACAACCTCAACAAAGGCGCCATCTTGGTGGATATTGATTCGCGCGCGCTGCATTTCTGGTCGGCCGATGGTGAAACCTACAAGCTGTATCCCTCGTCTGTGCCCATGACCGAGGATCTTACCCGCCGCGGCCGCACGCAGGTGGTGCGCAAGGTAGAGGGGCCAGAATGGCGCCCAACCCCGGCAATGAAAGAGCGCAACCCGGAATGGCCCGATTTCGTGCCAGCCGGCCCCGATAACCCGCTGGGCACCCATGCATTGTATCTATCCTGGACATATTACCGTATCCACGGCACCCATGATACGCGCAAGATTGGCCGCCGGTCTTCGAATGGCTGCATTGGCCTTTACAACGAACATATCGCCGAATTGTTCAGCTTGGCCAAAGTTGGCACACAAGTGTTGCTAATTTGACGACACGATGACGCGAGTTCGTGAAATCCACTAAACTTGGGTTTGCATTTCCGCGCTGATACTGCTTTATCGCATATTACGAGGTAAGTCTTGGGTGCCTGACACGCTATTGTGGCAGGCGGATATCTGGAGGATATTATGAATAAACTTGTTTTGGCTGCTGCCCTGACCGCTGCTGCTTCGACCGCATTTGCTGGCAACATGTCGGCTCCCGTAATGGAAGCACCGGTTGTTGTTGAAGAAACTGCAAGCTCGTCGGGCGGTGCACTGGTTCCGCTGCTGGTGCTGGCCGTTGTAGCGGCTGTTGCAGCTGACTAATTTTCCAGTTTCTGGAAACAAAAAGGCGGTGGGGAAACCCACCGCCTTTTTTGTTGGCCACTGCGGATAGTGGCGCTGAATTTGCCCGGTTTTAAGACAGCCAGCCTGAAATTTCGGTGTCGATAACCGCCGATAGCGCCTCGATATGGGCATCGTCGTCGTTAAGGCAGGGAATATAGGTGAACTGTTCGCCGCCGGCATGTTCAAAGCTTTCGGCGATTTCTTCGTTGATCTCTTCCAGCGTTTCAATGCAATCGGCTGAAAAGGCAGGAGCGATCACCGCGATGCGTTTTTTGCCTTGTTTTGCCAGCTCGGCCACATGTTCTACCGTATAGGGGCGCAGCCATTCTTCGCGCCCAAAAACCGATTGGAACGTGGTGCAAATTTGGCTGTCATCCCAGCCCAGCCGCTCTTTCAACAGGCGCGTGTTTTTCTGGCACTGGCAATGATAGGGATCACCCTCGAGCAGATAGCGCTTTGGCATGCCGTGATAGGAACATACCAGCATATCTGGCTTTTCCTCTAGGGCGGCATAGGCGCGTTCTACCGATTGGGCCAGCGCATCGATGAATTTCGGGTGCTCGAAATAGGCGGGCACCGTGCGCACCGCGGGCTGCCATTTTTCCTCCATCAGGGCGCGGAAAAACTGATCATTTGCCGTGGCAGATGTGGCGCCAGCCTGTTGCGGATAGAGCGGGAAAAACAAAATCTTGCGACAGCCTGCATCGACCATGGCACGCACCTTTGATTTGGTCGATGGGTTGCCATAGCGCATGCAGAAATCGACCATCACGTTATCGCCGTATTTTTCCTGCATTGCAGTGGCCAGCTTGGCGGTTTGGTCTTTGGTGATGGTCATCAAGGGGCTTTCGCCCTTGTCGTGGTTCCAGATGGATTTGTAATTTGCGCCGCTGGTAAAGGGGCGCTTTGTAAGAATGATCAGCTGTAGCAGCGGCTGCCATTTCCACGCGGGATAATCGATCACCCGACGATCCGATAAGAACTCGTTCAAATAGCGGCGCATCGACCAATAGTCGTAATTGTCGGGGGTTCCCAAGTTGGCCAGCAAAATGCCGATCTTCTCGCGCGCCACTTTGGGGTGGTCGGCGGGGGCGTGTTCGGGGCGTGTTGCGTATTGCGCAGCATCCAGCATTTTGGCCTCACTTCTTATTGCGTCCGGCTTCGGGATACTGGGGAGATAAGGGAAATTGTTTAAAGGTCAATCCGCTAGCGGCGTTTCATCTGTGCCCAGCGCATCGGCCAGCCGCTTTTGCGCCGATCCGGGGCGCAATGGTTGGGGTTGGCTGGCATCTGGGGCCCAAGCGGTAAGAAACAGCAGCTCGAAGGTGGCGCCCACGCGGCCATCGGGGGTGCCGGCCATTTGGGTGTATAGCTGCTCGGCCCTGTGCAGCACGGCGCGGCGGGTGGGGTGGCGCAGGCGGTGGGCCAGCGCGTTTGCCTCGCCCATGTGGCGCAGTTCCCGCATTAGGGCACGGGGGCTGGCATAGCTGGCCTGCAGCACCAGCGTGTCGGCCACAGGCAGCGCCAGCCCGGCGCGTTGCAACAGGCCGCCCAGATCGCGGATTTCGGCCATAGGCGCCACGCGCGGGGCCATGCCCCCTGTCAGGCGGCTTTCTGCCTCGGCCCAGGCGGTGCGCAGCTGGGCCAGCGTTTGCCCGCCAAAGCATACCGCCAGAAATAGCCCATCCGCGCGCAGCGCGCGGCGGCATTGAATGATTTGGCCAACCGGGTCGTTTGCCCAATGCAGGCCCATGGCGTGAATGACCAGATCGCATTGGCCCGGCTCTAGCGCCAGGGTTTCGGCCTCGGGCACCAGCTGTGCCTGCGCAAAGGCTGTGCCCCATGGGCCGGGAAACCCGGTAACAATCGCGATGTCCTGAAAGGTTCTGTTAACCATCGACAGGCGATCTTGCACCTCGTCGATGGCGGTGGCGTGCAAAAACAGCGCAGGCGTTTGCGCGCGCCGGCGGTTGCGGGCTAGGGCGGCCATATCGGTGAGTCGGGGTGCGTTTGTCATGCGGGGCAAGATATGTGGCAATTCGGGGCAGTTCAAACTGTGTTGCGCGTGGTCTACCCGCCCACATGCCTGCTGTGCCGCGATATCGTGGATAGCGATCATGGGCTGTGTGGCCCTTGCTGGCGCGAAACGCATTTTATCGGCGGTTTGGTCTGCGATTCATGCGGCACCCCGCTGCCCGGCAGCGATACCGCCGAGATTGCCCATTGCGACGATTGTTTAACTATTGCGCGCCCTTGGGCGCAGGGGCGCGCGGCGCTGCTGTATTCGGGCAATGGCCGAAAACTGGTGCTGGCGTTGAAACATGGCGATCGCACCGATATTGCCACCCCCGCCGCGCGCTGGTTGGCGCAGGTGGCGCGGCCCCTGGTGCGGCCGGGCACCGTGGTGGTGCCTGTGCCGCTGCATTGGTGGCGCTATTTTCAGCGGCGCTATAACCAGGCCGCCGTGCTGGCGCAGCCCCTGGCGCGGCAGCTGGGGCTGGGCTATTGCCCCGATGCGCTGCGCCGCACGCGGGCCACCACCGTGCTCGAGGGGCAGGGCCGCGACCAGCGGTTTCAAACCTTGGCCGGGGCCATTGCCCCCAGCCGCCATGGCCCAAAGACGCTGGCGGGCAAGCCCGTGTTGCTGGTGGATGATGTGCTGACATCGGGTGCCACGCTGGCCGCCGCCACCGAGGCCTGTTTTGCCGCAGGTGCAACAGATGTTTGTGTGCTGGCGCTGGCACGCGTTGCAAAGCGGCCCTAAATCCCTGTAAGTATGCATAATCATTTGCGGGATCCATCATGCAACCTGTCGAAATATACACTTCCCCCCTGTGCGGTTTTTGCCATGCGGCCAAGCGGCTGCTGTCGCAAAAAGGCGTGGCTTTTTCCGAGATCGATATCTGGGCTGACCCCTCGAAAAAGCCCGAGATGATGCAGCGCGCCCAAGGCCGCCACACCGTGCCGCAGATCTTTATCGGCGCCACACATGTGGGCGGGTGCGATGATTTGTATGCGCTCGAGCGCGAGGGCAAGCTTGACCAGCTGTTGGCCGGCTAAATGCTGCGCGTTGGGCTGATACAGCTGTGTTCGGGGCGCGACCCGCAGGCCAACCTGCAGGCCACCGAAACGCTGGTGCGCCAAGCCGCCGCCGATGGCGCGCGCTTTGTGCTGACGCCCGAGGTGACAAATTGCATCACCAGCGACCGCGCGCATCAGGCCGCTGTGCTACAGCCCCAAGACAGCGACCCAACATTGGCGCGCTTGCGCGATCTGGCCGCGGAATTGGGCATTTGGGTGCTGATCGGGTCTTTGGGTATCAAAACCGCCGATGCCGATGGCCGCTATGCCAACCGCAGTTTCATGATTGGCCCCGATGGCGTGCTGCGCGCGCAATATGATAAGATTCATATGTTCGATGTGCAGGTCAGCGCCAGCGAAACCTATCGTGAAAGCGCCAGCTACCGGCCCGGCCATAGCGCTGTGATGTGCCAGACAGATTTTGCCGCTGTCGGCATGACCATCTGCTACGATCTGCGCTTTGCCTATTTGCACCGCGCCCTGGCGCAGGCAGGGGCGCAGATATTAACTGTGCCCGCCGCGTTTTCACCTGTAACGGGGGCTGCGCATTGGCAGGTTTTGCTGCAAGCGCGCGCCATTGAAACCGGCTGTTTTGTGCTGGCACCGGCGCAAACCGGGCTAAACGATACCCATAACGGCGCCCAGCGCCGCACCTATGGGCATTCGATGGTTGTTGCCCCTTGGGGTGAGGTGTTGCTAGACGCGGGCACAGCACCCGGTGCTTATTGCCTAGATCTGGATCTGGCGCAGGTAGATCAGGCGCGCGCGCGGGTGCCCGCGCTGGGCCATGACCGCAGCTTTGATGGGCCAGGCCATGTCTGATGGGGCGAACGCGCTGGCCATAGCGCTATTCAGCGAGATTTTGACCGCCGATCAGCTGGTGCGTAACCGCCTGACACGCGTCTTGCCCAAGGGCATGGAAATTTCGCATTTTTCTGTGCTCAACCACCTTGCCCGCGTGAGCGACGAGCGCACGCCGGCCCAGCTGGCAAAATCGTTTCATGTGACCCGCGGTGCCATGACCAACACCCTGAACAAGCTGGAATGGGCAGGCTATATTCACATTCGCCCCGATTGGGATGATGCGCGGCGCAAATTGGTGGCCATCAGCCCCGCCGGGCGGCGCGCGCGCGATGCCGCCCTTGATGGTATCTCGCCCATGATTGGCGATCTGGCCGCCGAACTGGGCGAGGACAAAGTGCGCGCGGTGCTGCCGATCTTGCGCGAGTTGCGCCTGAAACTGGAAACCGACGGTTAATCAGCTGCGCCCAGCAGCACATCGCGCAGGGCTGGGGCCATGTTCGAGGGTTGAAAGCTGCTGATTGTCAGCTGCACCACATTTTCGGTGATAAACGGGTCTTGGGCCAGCAACGCCTGCAATGTTTCCAAATCGGGCGCCTGTGCCAGCACGATGCCGCCGGTGCGTGGCTCTTTCGGGCCTGACAGCAGAAAATGCCCCTGCTGATAGGCCTGCGCCACAAACGCCATATGGGGGGCTAGCAGCGGCTCGATCTGCTCAAAAGGCACGGTATAGTCCAGATCGATCACGAAAAGACGGTTATTTGCGGCAATCACGCTCATGCGGTGGGGGCCTCTTTGATGCTGGCGGTGACGTAATTGACCGAAAGATCACGATCAGACAGGGCCCATTGCCATGTGATGGGGTTGAAAACAAAACCCTTGCGGTCAACCGGGGCCAGCCCGGCATTGCGGATCAGGTCGAACAATTCATCGGGGGTGATGAATTTGTTCCACTCATGTGTGCCTTTGGGCAGCCAGCGCATCACATATTCTGCGCCGATAATGGCCATGGCAAAGCTTTTTGCATTGCGGTTGATGGTTGAACACACCATCAGCCCGCCGGGTTTTAGCAGCTGTTGGCAGGCGGTCAGGTAGGCCAGCGGGTCGGCCACATGTTCGACCACCTCCATGTTCAAGACCACGTCAAATTGCTCGCCCGCGGCGGCCAGTGCCTCGGCTGTGGTGTGGCGATAGTCAATCTCTAGCCCTGATTGCTGGGCATGAACGCGGGCCACTGGAATGTTACGCTCGGCCGCATCGGCACCCACCACCGTGGCGCCCAGCCGCGCCATGGGTTCGGCCAACAGCCCGCCGCCGCAGCCGATATCTAGCAGGCGCAAGCCCTGAAAGGGCAGATCTTGCTGCAGGTCGCGGTTAAATTCAGCGGCGATTTGGCGGGTGATATAGGACAGCCTGCAGGGGTTTAGCATGTGCAGCGGCTTGAATTTGCCCTTGGGATCCCACCACTCGGCGGCCATGGCCTCGAATTTTGCAACTTCGGCGGGGTCTACCGTTGATTGGGCAGTTTGCATTTTGCGCTCCATGTGGTTCTTTGGTCACCAAACCCTATATAGGCCGATCATGGATAAATACGCAGGTCAAAATAACGCGGCACGCCATCTTTACCCGGCTCGCGACCCGTTCGACCAACGGATGCTGTCGGTTGGGGGTGGGCATGTCATCTATCTCGAGCAATCGGGCAACCCCGATGGCATCCCTGTGGTGGTGCTGCATGGCGGCCCCGGTGGCGGATGCAGCCCCGTTATGCGGCGGTTTTTTGACCCGCAAAAATACCGCGTGGTATTGTTTGACCAGCGCGGTTGCGGCCGGTCGCGCCCCTATGCCAGCGTCAATAATAACACCACCTGGGATCTGGTGGCCGATATCGAGCTGATCCGCACCGAGCTGGGCATCGAACGCTGGAAGGTGTTTGGCGGCAGCTGGGGCGCCACATTGGCACTGGTTTACGCCCAATCCCACCCCGCGGCGGTGCGCAGCCTTATTCTGCGCGGTGTGTTTTTGGCCACCCAATCCGAATTGCAGTGGTTTTATGGCGGCGGTGCGGGCCGGTTTTGGCCAGATGTCTGGCAGCGTTTTGTCGAGGTGATTCCCGAAGACGAGCGTCACGACCTGATTGCCGCCTATCACAAGCGGCTGTTTAGCGGCCATATGCCCACAGAAATGGCCTATGGCAAAACATGGTCAGCTTGGGAAAACGCGCTGGCCTCGATGGCCAATAACGGCCATGCGGGCGATGCGCCGGGCGATTATGCGCGCGCCTTTGCGCGGCTGGAAAACCACTATTTCATGAATGCGGCCTTTTTGGAAACCGATGGGCAGATTCTGCGGGATATGCATAAAATTGCCCATATTCCCGGCGAAATTGTGCAAGGGCGCTACGATATGATCTGCCCGCCGCAATCGGCCTGGGATCTGGCCCAAGCCTGGCCCAACGCGCGGCTGCATATGGTGCGCAATGCCGGCCATGCCCTGTCGGAACCGGCCATCAGCGGCGAATTGGTGCGCATCATGGATCGTATGGCCGAACAAGACGAGCTGTGATGCCCCTTGCAGTTTGATGCCCAAGCGCGTATAGCGTGCCCAACAGCGGCGCATCGGGGTCCACACCTGGTGCCCACCGGGAAATAACGACGGGCCGCGCGCCCGTTTTTTTGTGCTTGGAACCAACATGAGCGACCTTATCGCAAAAACCGCGATCGATAAAAGATTGGCAGGCATTGTAGGCCCTGTGATCGAGGATCTGGGCTTTGAGCTGGTGCGTATTCGCCTGATGGGCGGTGAAACAAAAACGCTGCAGATCATGGCCGAACGCCCCGAAGGCGGCATCGAGGTGGATCAATGCGCCGCGATTTCCAACGCCGTTTCTGCGGTGCTGGATGTCGAAGACCCGATTTTGGATGCCTATAACCTAGAAGTGTCCAGCCCCGGCATCGACCGGCCCCTGACGCGGCTGAAAGATTTCGACATGTTCGAAGGCTATGACGCCAAGCTGGAAACATCCGAGCTGATCGACGGGCAGCGCCGCTTTCGCGGTATTTTGGCCGGGGTCGAGGGCGATGATGTGCTGATCAACATTCAGCAAGGCGGCGATGAGGTAACAGTGGGCCTGAACATCGAGTGGCTGACCGATGCCAAGCTTGTGATGACCGACGAGCTGATCCGCGAAATGCTGCGCCAACGCAAAGCCGCTGGCGCCTTGAATGAAACCGCGTTTGACGAGATTGAAACCGAAGACGGTTCCCAGGAGGACTGATAGATGGCCATTACTTCTGCAAACCAGCTAGAGCTTTTGCAAACCGCCGAGGCAGTTGCCCGCGAGAAAATGATCGATCCGACCCTTGTGATCGAGGCGATGGAAGAAAGCTTGGCCCGCGCGGCCAAATCGCGCTACGGCTCGGAAATGGATATTCAGGTCAAGATCGACCGGAAAACCGGGCGCGCCACCTTTACCCGTGTGCGCACCGTGGTCGAAGATGATGCGGTAGAAAACTATCAGGCCGAAATGACCGTGGCGCAGGCGCGCCAGTATATGGCCGACCCGCAGGTAGGCGACACCTATTCCGAGGAAATTCCCCCGGTTGATATGGGGCGAATCGCTGCGCAAAGCGGCAAGCAGGTGATCATTCAAAAGGTGCGCGAAGCAGAACGTGACCGCCAGTATGAAGAATTCAAAGATCGTGTCGGCTCGATCATCAACGGCGTTGTGAAGCGCGAAGAATTCGGCAATGTGATCGTCGATGTGGGCCGCGGCGAAGCCGTGTTGCGCCGTAACGAAAAAATTGGCCGCGAGGCATATCGCCCCAACGACCGTATCCGCTGCTACATCAAAGATGTGCGCCGCGAAGCGCGTGGCCCGCAAATTTTCCTAAGCCGCACGGCGCCTGAATTCATGGCCGAGCTGTTTAAAATGGAAGTGCCCGAAATTTACGATGGTATCATCGAGATCAAGGCCGTGGCCCGCGACCCGGGCAGCCGCGCCAAGATTGCGGTGATCTCCTTTGACAATTCGATCGATCCGGTGGGCGCCTGCGTGGGTATGCGCGGCAGCCGTGTGCAGGCGGTTGTGAACGAATTGCAGGGTGAAAAGATTGATATTATCCCCTGGAACGAAGATATGCCCACCTTCTTGGTGAATGCATTGCAGCCTGCCGAAGTATCGAAAGTGGTGCTGGATGAAGATGCCGAGCGTATCGAGGTGGTGGTGCCCGACGAACAGCTTTCCTTGGCCATTGGGCGCCGCGGCCAAAACGTGCGCTTGGCCAGCCAGCTGACCGGGCTGGACATTGACATCATGACCGAGTCGGAAGAATCCGAGCGCCGCCAGAAAGAATTCGAAGAGCGCACGCGCCTGTTCATGGACACGCTGGACCTGGACGAATTCTTTGCCCAGCTTCTGGTATCTGAGGGCTTTACCAACCTCGAAGAGGTGGCCTATGTCGATGTTGACGAGCTGCTGGTGATCGATGGTGTTGATACCGACACCGCCAGCGAGCTGCAGGCCCGTGCCCGTGATTTCCTCGAGGAACAGGCCCGCGCGGCATTGGAAAAAGCCCGTGAATTGGGTGTCGAGGACAGCCTGGTTGAATTCGACGGGCTGACCCCGCAGATGATCGAAGCGCTGGCGCAAGATGGCATCAAAACGCTAGAAGATTTCGCCACCTGCGCCGATTGGGAACTGGCCGGCGGCTGGACCACGGTGAATGGCGAGCGCGTGAAAGACGAGGGCTTGCTCGAGGCGTTTGATCTTAGCCTGGAAGAGGCCCAAGACCTGATCATGACCGCACGCGTGCAACTGGGCTGGGTAGACCCGACCGCAATGGAAGCCGAGGCCGATGATGAAGATCTGGCCGATGAAGACGAGGCCGACGCCTAAGGCGCGGGCCAAAGGGGCAGCAAGCACATGACACGCGGTGGCCAACACAAAACCGATCGCGAAGATCTTCGCAAATGCATCGTCACCGGCGAAACTGCGCCGCGTGGCGGGCTGGTGCGTTTTGTCGTTGGGCCCGAGGGGCAGGTTTTTCCCGATATCATGGAAAAACTGCCCGGCCGCGGCATGTGGGTGTCTGCCGATCGTGCGGCCATTCAAAAGGCCGCCGCCAAGGGCCTGTTTTCGCGCGCGGCCAAAGCACCTGTAAAGGCCAGCGAGGCGCTGGCCGATGATGTTGAACAGCAATTGGTGCGCCGCGTGGTCGAGCTGATCAGCCTTGCCCGTAAATCTGGCGAGGCCGTATCGGGGTATGAAAAGGTCAAGGATTGGCTGATCAAGGATTATGCCGAGGTGCTGGTTCAGGCCAGCGACGGCTCGGGGCGGGGCAAATCGAAGCTCAGCACGCCGCAAGACGGCAGTTTCGTGGGCTGGCTTACCGCTGACGAGCTGGGAATGGCATTTGGACGACAAACTGTGATACACGTCGCGCTAGCCGCTGGAGGTTTGGCATCACGTGTTGTAGAGGAGGCGGCAAGACTGAAAGGTTTGCGTGTCTCAGGTGGCGCGGATGCCACCGGAAAGGATAGAAGACGCACATGAGCGACAACGACGGCAAAAAGACTTTGGGTGTACGTGGGGGGCCCCGTTCGGGGAATGTGAAGCAAAGCTTCAGCCACGGGCGGACCAAGAACGTCGTGGTGGAAACCAAGCGCAAGCGCGTGGTGGTGCCCAAGCCTGGCACAGCAGCGAAACCCACGGGTGCTGCGGGTGGTCAGGGCCAGCTTGGCGATCCTGCCCGCCGCCCGGCCGGCATTTCCGATGCGGAAATGGAGCGTCGTTTGAAGGCGTTGCAGATTGCCAAATCGCGCGAAGCCGAAGAAGCAGCCGCCCGCGAGGCCGAGGAAAAAGCCCGCGCAGAAGAGCGTGAGCGCCGCCGCGCCGAGCAAGAGCAAAAAGAACGCGAACAGCGCGAAGCCGAAGAGCGCGCACGCGAAAAAGCCGAAGAAGAAGAGCGCCGCAAGCGTGAAGAGGCCGAAGCCGCCAAGCGTGCCGCTGCCGCGCGCGATCAGGCTGCAAAACCCGCAGCTGCCCCTGCGGCAACCGAATCACGTGCATCTGACGCAGCTGCGCCCGCCGCGGGTGGCGGTGCCAAACCCGCTGCTGCAGCCGCAGCCCCCCGCAAGGCCGAGCGCGAGCGCGAGGAACGTGGCCGCAGCGCCAAGGGCCGCGACGAAAGCCGCCGGGCTGGCAAGCTGACGCTGAACCAGGCGCTTTCTGGTGAAGGCGGGCGCCAGAAATCGATGGCGGCGATGAAGCGCAAACAAGAGCGTATGCGCCAAAAAGCCATGGGTGGTGGCCAAGAGCGCGAGAAAATCGTGCGCGAGGTGCAGCTGCCCGAAGCAATCGTTGTCAGCGAATTGGCCAACCGTATGGCCGAGCGCGCCGCAGATGTGGTGAAAGAGCTGATGAAAATGGGCATGATGGTGACGCAGAACCAAACCATCGATGCCGATACAGCCGAACTGATTATCGAAGAGTTTGGCCACAAAGTGGTGCGCGTATCCGACGCCGATGTTGAAGACGTGATTCAAAGCGTGGAAGACGCCGACGAAGATCTGCAAGATCGCCCGCCGGTGATTACCATCATGGGCCACGTCGACCATGGTAAAACCTCGCTTTTGGATGCGATTCGCAAAACCAAGGTTGTGGCGGGCGAGGCCGGTGGCATCACCCAGCATATCGGCGCTTATCAGGTGCAAACCGGCGAGGGTGTCACGCTGACCTTCCTTGATACGCCGGGCCATGCTGCCTTTACCTCGATGCGCTCGCGCGGGGCGCAAGTAACCGATATCGTGGTGCTGGTTGTGGCCGCCGATGATGCGGTAATGCCCCAGACGGTAGAGGCGATTAACCACGCCAAGGCCGCTGGAGTGCCCATGATCGTGGCCATCAACAAGGTTGATCGCCCTGCCGCCGATCCGCAAAAAGTGCGCACTGATCTGTTGCAGCACGAAGTTGTCGTCGAGGCGCTGTCGGGCGATGTGCAAGATGTTGAAGTTTCGGCCAAAACGGGCCAGGGGCTGGACACGCTGCTAGAAGCCATCGCGCTGCAGGCCGAAATTTTGGAACTGCGTGCCAACCCCGACCGCGCCGCCGAAGGTGCCGTGATCGAGGCACAGCTGGATGTGGGCCGCGGCCCTGTGGCCACCGTGTTGGTGCAAAAAGGCACGTTGCGCCAGGGCGATATCTTTGTTGTGGGCGAACAGTGGGGCAAGGTGCGCGCCTTGATCAACGACAAGGGCGAGCGCGTAAAAGAAGCTGGGCCATCGGTGCCTGTCGAGGTGCTGGGCCTGAACGGCACGCCCGAGGCGGGCGATGTGCTGAACGTTGTCGCCACCGAGGCGCAGGCGCGTGAAATCGCCGAATACCGCGAGAAAGCCGCCAAAGACAAACGCGCAGCCGCCGGCGCTGCCACAACGCTTGATCAGCTGCTGGCCAAGGCCAAAGCCGATCAGAATATCGCTGAACTGCCGATTTTGGTGAAAGCCGATGTGCAAGGCTCTGCCGAAGCGATCGTTCAGGCGATGGAGAAAATCGGCAACGATGAGGTGCGCGTGCGCGTGCTGCATTCGGGCGTTGGTGCCATCACCGAAACCGATGTGGGCCTGGCCGAGGCATCTGGCGCACCGATTTTGGGCTTTAACGTGCGCGCCAATGCATCGGCCCGTAACAGCGCCAACCAAAAGGGTGTGGAACTGCGCTATTACAGCGTGATCTACGATTTGGTTGATGATGTGAAAGCGGCGGCATCGGGCCTGCTATCGGCCGAGATTCGCGAAAACTTTATCGGTTATGCGCAGATCAAAGAGGTGTTCAAAGTGTCGGGCGTTGGCAAGGTGGCTGGCTGCCTGGTCACCGAAGGTGTGGCCCGCCGTTCGGCCGGTGTGCGCCTGCTGCGTGATGACGTGGTGGTGCATGAAGGCACGCTGAAAACGCTTAAGCGCTTTAAAGACGAGGTTGCCGAGGTGCAATCGGGCCAGGAATGCGGCATGGCCTTTGAAAACTACGACGATATCCGCCCCAATGATGTGATCGAGATTTTCGAACGCGAAGAAGTGACACGCACGCTGGCCTAAGGGCCAGTGATCGCGGCGGATGGAACGCCAAAGAAAAAGGGGCAGCGCCTGTGTGCTGCCCCTTTTTTATGCGCTTTGGTTTATAGCCAATCCCGCAAGATGGGGATCAGCGGTATATCGGCTGGCGGCATGGGGTAGCTGGCCAAATCAGCCGCGCGCACCCATTTCAGCACCTGGCCCTCGCGGGGGGTGGGGATGCCGCCCCATTTGCGGCAGGCAAAAAGCGGCATCAGCAGATGAAAATCGTCGTAGCTGTGGCTGGCAAATGTCAGCGGTGCCAGGCAGCTAGACCATGTTTCGATGCCCAGCTCTTCGTGCAATTCGCGCACCAATGCCGCCTCGGGGGTTTCGCCCTGCTCGATCTTGCCGCCGGGAAATTCCCATAAGCCAGCCATCGATTTGCCTGCAGGGCGTTGCGCCAGCAAAACCCGGCCATCTGCATCAATCAGCGCGACCGCTGCGACCAATATAATCTTCATTTTCCCGCCCTTTATTGGCAGGCAGTGCTGGCTTGCACCGCCTGCGACTGCGCCAAAATTACGAGCGGTAATCGGCGTTGATCGAGATATAGCCATGGGTCAAATCGCAGGTCCATACCGTGGCCTGGCCTTGGCCCAGCCCCAGATCAACCCCGATTTGCAGGTTTTGCCCCTTCATATAGGCGGCACCTTGTGCCTCGGAATAATTGGGCGATACCCAGCCATTTTCAGCCACTGTGAGGGTGCCAAAGCGAATGCTTAGCAAATCGCGGTCGGCCGCGGCGCCCGATTTGCCGATGGCCATTACCACGCGCCCCCAGTTTGGGTCTTCGCCGGCGATGGCGGTTTTGATCAGCGGCGAATTGGCGATGGCCATGGCATGGGTGCGCGCATCGGCATCGCTGGCGGCACCGGTGACGGCGATTTCCACAAACTTGGTCGCGCCCTCGCCATCGCGCACCACTTGGTGGGCCAAATCCAGCATGACGCCATGCAGCGCATCGGTAAAGGCGGCGGTATCTGCCCCCACCTGCACACCCGAGGTGCCGGTTGCCGCCAGCAGCAATGTATCTGATGTCGATGTATCGCTATCGACGGTGATGCAGTTGAATGTGCGATCGGTCAGCGAAGATAGCATGGTTTGCAGCACGGGCTGCTCTACTTTGGCATCGGTAAAGATATACACCAGCATCGTGGCCATATCAGGCGCAATCATGCCCGAACCTTTGGCGATGCCGGCGATGTTGACCGGCTTGCCGCCAATTTCCACCGTGGCGCAGGCGCCTTTGGGGAAGGTATCTGTTGTCATGATGGCACGCGCCGCCTGTTCCAGCCCGCCTGGCTGTGCGGCGCTGGCCAGTGTTTGCAATGTGGCGATGATGCGCTCATGCGGCAGCGGTTCGCCGATCACCCCGGTAGACGAGGTAAAAACCCGCCCTTGCGGCACGCCAGTGGCCTGCGCCACAGCCGCGGTGATGGCCTGCACCGAAGCAACCCCGCGCGCCCCGGTAAAGGCGTTGGAATTGCCCGAATTTACCAAAATGGCGGCACCGGGCGCGGCATCGCCCCCCAGTTTTGCCTGGCAATCCAGCACCGGCGCCGACCGGGTGGCCGAGCGTGTAAACACCCCCGCAACCGCAGAACCGGGCGCCAAAAGTGCCAGCATCACATCGGTGCGGTCTTTGTATTTCACACCCGCAGCAGCGGTGGCGAAAGACACGCCGTTGATCACCGGCAGCGTGGGAAAGCTGGCCGGGGCCAGCGGGGAAACGGCAAGCGCCTTGCCCATGGGATTACTCCTCTAGAAGATCGATGCGCGACAGCAGCGATTTATCCAGGCCCGCTGCGGCCGACTGATCGATATTCGCGCCTTGCGCCAGCTTTGCAAGCTGTTCTTCGATCAGTTTTTGCTGCAGCTCTGCCTCGATTTCGGGGCGCACTTCGGCCAGCTCTGGTGCGGCGGCCATGCGTGTTTCGTTCAGGCGAATGACATGCCAGCCAAACTGCGTTTGCACCGGGTCTGACACCTGTTCTGCCTGCATGGCCGCAACCGCCTGTTCAAAGGCGGGCACCATCATGCCAGTGCCAAACCAGCCCAATTGCCCGCCATTTGGCCCCGAGGGGCCAGTTGAATTGGCCTTGGCCAGCTCGGCAAAATCGGCGCCATCGCGGGCCTGTTTGGCCAGGTCTGCGGCTTTCTCTTCGGTTTCCACCAGAATATGGCTGGCGTTCCATTCGGTTTCGGGCTGCGCATCGGCATATTTGGCATCATACGCCGCCTGCACTGCCTCGTCAGACATTTGCGCAGCCAGCAGCGCGTCGATCGCCTCGGCGGCCAGCAGTTGGCGCCGCTCGTTTTTCAGGGCGATTTCCACGCGCGCGGGCGGTGTTGTAATGCTTTCGGCCAGCAGCGCCTGTTGCACCAGCTGGTTCAGGATACCATCAAACAACATCTCGTCTGGCAGCTGGGCAAACTGCTGGGGCAGGCTGCCTTTCATCATGATCATTTCGCCCAAGGTGATGGTTTTGCCATTCACGCTGGCCACAACGGTTTCGGCGTTGGGCGTGTCTTCGGCAAGGCTGGCTGTGGCCAAGCCGAAAACAAGGGCGGTGCTGGCAAGAAAGTGGCGTAATGGCATAATGGTGATCCTTTGTGTGGGCCTTTGTTCTACCAGTTTGGCCCCTGACGTTGACACTGCGCAAGCCGCCCCTTACGTAGCCATAGGGCCAGTTTGGCTGCGATTTCCCGAACGTTTTATGCGCTGTGGGGGAGGCGGGCAAGCAGATGGCCCGCACGATGGTGTTATCAAGCGGAACGGAAAGCACATGTTGGGACTGGGAAGTTTAGCCCGAAAGGTTTTTGGCACGCCCAACGACCGCAAAGTTAAGGCAACGCGCCCGCTGATTGAAAAGATCAACGCGCTAGAGCCGGAGTTTGAAACGCTTTCCGACCAAGGCCTGATCGAAAAAACCCAAGAGTTCAAACAGCGCATCGCCCAAGGGGAAACGCTGGATGCGCTGCTGCCCGAAGCATTTGCCAACTGCCGCGAGGCGGCCAAGCGCGCCCTGGGCCTGCGGGCCTTTGATGTGCAGTTAATGGGCGGGATTTTCCTGCATCAGGGCAATATTTCCGAGATGAAAACCGGCGAGGGCAAAACGCTGGTGGCCACCTTCCCCGCCTATCTGAACGCGCTGACCGGCAAGGGCGTGCATGTGGTGACGGTAAACGATTATCTGGCCCGCCGCGATGCGGAATGGATGAGCAAGGTTTACGCAGCACTAGGCCTGTCCACGGGCATCGTGGTGCCCCAACAGCCCGATGATGAAAAGCGCGCCGCCTACGCCTGCGATATCACCTATGCCACCAATAACGAGCTGGGGTTTGATTATCTGCGCGATAACATGAAATCGGAACTGGCAGAGATGAGCCAGCGCGGCCATTTCTTTGCCATTGTCGATGAGGTGGATAGCATCTTGATCGACGAGGCGCGCACGCCGCTGATTATCTCGGGCCCGGCCCAAGACCGCAGCGACCTGTATATCGCCATCGACAAGGTTATTCCCATGCTCGACGAGGCGCATTACGCGCTAGACGAGAAAATGCGCCAAGTCACCTTCACCGATGCTGGTAACGAATGGCTGGAAGAAAACATGGTATCGCTGGGCATCCTGCCCGAGGGCCAATCGCTGTACGATCCGGAAAGCACCACAATCGTGCATCACCTGAACCAGGCGTTGCGCGCGCATAAGATGTTTCAGCGCGACAAAGATTACATCGTGCGCGCGGCACAGCCCCGCCCCGGCCAGCCGCAAGGCATGCAAGAGGTGGTGTTGATTGATGAATTCACCGGCCGCATGATGGCCGGGCGCCGCCTGTCGGACGGGCTGCACCAGGCGATCGAGGCCAAGGAAGGCTGCGCCATTCAGCCCGAAAACGTAACCTTGGCGCAGGTGACGTTTCAAAACTATTTCCGCCTATACGAAAAGCTGGGCGGCATGACCGGCACTGCCGCCACCGAAGCCGAAGAATTTCAAGAGATTTACGGCCTGGGCGTGGTGGAAGTGCCCACCAACCGCCCCATCGCCCGCGTCGATGATGACGATGCCGTCTATCGCACCGCGCAGGAAAAATTTGCCGCCATCGTGGAAACCATCAAAGAGGCCAATGGCAAGGGCCAGCCTATTTTGGTGGGCACGACCTCGATTGAAAAATCTGAAATGCTCTCTGCCTTGCTGACACAGGCGGGGGTAAAGCATAACGTGCTCAATGCCCGCCAGCACGAACAAGAGGCGCAGATCGTGGCTGATGCGGGCAAGTTGGGTGCAGTGACCATTGCCACCAACATGGCCGGCCGCGGCACCGATATTAAGCTGGGTGGCAATGTGGAATTTAAGGTGATGCAGGCCATCGCCGCCAACCCCGATGCCGACCCCGAGGAAATTCGCGCCCAGATCGAGGCTGCGCATGCCCAAGATGAAGAGGCTGTAAAAGCCGCCGGTGGCCTGTTTGTGTTGGCCACCGAGCGCCATGAAAGCCGCCGCATTGACAACCAGCTGCGTGGCCGCTCGGGCCGCCAGGGTGACCCGGGGCGTTCGGCGTTTTTCTTGTCTTTGGAAGATGACTTGATGCGCATTTTCGGCAGCGAGCGCTTGGAAAAAGTGCTGTCGACCTTGGGCATGAAGGAAGGCGAGGCCATTGTGCACCCTTGGGTGAACAAATCGCTGGAACGCGCACAGGCCAAGGTAGAGGGCCGCAATTTTGACATTCGTAAGCAGCTGTTGAAATTCGACGATGTGATGAATGACCAGCGCAAGGTGATTTTTGCGCAGCGCTTGGAAATTATGGAAAGCCAAGATCTGTCAGAGATTATTGCCGACATGCGGGCCGAGGTTATCCATGATATGGTCGAAACCCATATGCCGCCGAAAACCTATGCCGACCAATGGGATACCGAAGGGCTGTTGGCCGCCTGCCGCGAGCAGCTGAATATTGATCTGCCGATTGTTGACTGGGCCGCCGAGGAAGGCGTGGACAACGACGCCATTATCGAGCGTATCGAAGCCGCCACCGAGGCGCAGATGCAGGAAAAGGCGCAGGCCTTTGGCCCTGAAAACATGCGCCAGATTGAAAAGCAGGTGCTGTTGCAGATCATCGATGGCAAATGGCGCGAACATTTGTTGCGGCTGGAACATCTACGCTCGGTTGTTGGGTTCCGCGGCTATGCCCAGCGCGACCCGTTGAACGAATATAAAAACGAGGCATTCCAGCTGTTTGAAACCATGCTCGACAGTTTGCGCCAGGATGTCAGCCAGAAACTGGCGCAGATCCGCCCGCTTAGCGAAGACGAGCAGCGCGAAATGATTGCCCAGATGGTGGCACAGCAGCAGGCCCAGCAGCAGCAGCTTGATCAGCTGGCGCAGCAATCCGAGGCAAAAACCGCCGCTGCGCTGGAAAATGGCTTTGACGAGGCAGACCCCAGCACATGGGGCAACCCCGGCCGAAACGAGCCATGCCCCTGCGGATCGGGCCAGAAATTCAAACACTGTCACGGCAAGTTTTAAACCGGCGCCTGTGCCTGACAGATTAATCAGGCTTGGGTTGAATTCTGCGGTTGAAATCCCGCTCTTGGGGCGGGATATTAGCGCAGCAATACCGCAACCTGGGGCCTGTGTATGTTTGTTATTCGTGCGGTGTGCGCCACTGCACTATGGGTTGTTGTGCTGTCTACGCGGCTGTTTGCGCAAGATATCACGCTTATTTCACCCGACCGCAGCGTAGAGATCAGCGGCACGCTGCTGGGCTTTGATGGCGATTATTACCGCGTAGAAACCATTTATGGCGAATTAACCGTCGATGGCTCGGGCGTGTTATGCGAGGGGCCCGGCTGCCCAAATCTGTTGGATTTCGTGGCCGATTTTCGCCTGTCGGGCGCGGCCAATATGGGCACGGTTTTAATGCCAGCTTTGCTGGAATCCTTTGCTGCCAAGGCCAATTTGCGCGCGCAGCGGGTCAGCGAAAACATGGCGCTGGTGCAATATGAATTGCGCAACCGCAGCGAAGGCCGGCTGGTGGCGCGGTTTCATTTTCGCAACACAACCACCGACGAGGGTTTTGCCGATTTGCTGGCAAACGAGGCCGATGTTGTGATGGCTTTGCGTGAAATCCGCCCGCTCGAGGCCAACCGTGCCGCCGAGGCGGGTTTGGGTGATCTGCGGTCGCCCGGGCGCACCCGGGTTTTGGCGCTGGATGCGTTGGTGCCGATTGTGGCGCCCGACAACCCGCTTGCGGCGATCAGCACCAGTGATCTGGCTGGTGTGTTCACAGGCCAGGTGAAAAACTGGGCACAGCTGGGTGGGCCAGATGCGGAAATCACACCCTATTTGCGCGATGCCAGATCGGGCCTTGGGCAGGCGACAATCGATTTGCTGATAGCCCCAATTGGCGCCAGCGTTGATGGCGGCGTGCAGCGGCGCGACAGCGACAGCGCGCTCGAGCAAGCCGTGGTGAACGACCCGTTTGGCATTGGGTTAGTGGCGCAATCGGCGCTGCGCCAGGCCAAGCCATTGGCCCTGACCGGGGCTTGTGGGTTTCAAATAAACGCTGCGCGCCGCAGCGTAAAAACCGAAGATTACCCGCTGACCACGCCCATGTTTTTATATGTGCCCGCGCGCCGCCTGCCAAAGGTTGCCCGCGATTTTTTGACCTATCTGCGCAGTGCCCCCGCGCAATTGGTCATCAGGCGGGCCGGTTTTGTTGACCAAACACCCGAAGAAATACCCATCAACGCCCAGGGCCAGCGCTTGGCCAATGCGATTGTGCAGGCCGGGCCCGAGGTAGATTTGGCGGAATTGCAGCGCATGTTGGCAGTGCTGGGGCCGCTGCAACGGCTGACCACCACCTTTCGTTTCGGTGCCGGGTCGGCGCGGCTGGATGCGCAAAGCAGCTCGAACGTGCAACAATTGGCGCAGGCGCTAGAGGCCGGGTTTTACGATGCCCGGCGTTTGGTGTTTGTGGGGTTTTCCGATGGCGAAGGCCCGGCGGGCACCAACCGTGAAATTGCCCTGCAGCGCGCCCAGGCTGTGCGCAGTGCGGTGCTGGAGGCCGCGGAAACCGCCAATCTGGATCGGATCGATATGCAGGTTGATGCCTTTGGCGAGGCCTTGCCCATGGCCTGCGACGACAGCGCATGGGGCCGGCAAGTGAACCGGCGGGTCGAGGTGTGGGTGCGTTAAGCGCCTATAATAACCCCTCGGCACGAAAGCTGATTTCGCGCGATTTTCCAATGATCAGGTGGTCATGCAGCACGATGCCCAATACCTGTGCCGCGTGTTCAATCTGATGGGTCATCGCAATATCGCCATCTGATGGTGTGGGGTCGCCCGAGGGGTGATTATGCACCAAAATCAGGGCACTGGCGTTTAATTCCAGCGCCCGTTTCATCACCTCGCGCGGGTAGACGGGCACGTGATCTACCGTGCCGGTGGCCTGCGCCTCGTCTGCGATAAGGGTGTTTTTCCGGTCTAGAAACAGCAGGCGAAACTGTTCGGTTTCGCGATGCGCCATCGTGGTTTGGCAATAGGCCAACAGCGCATCCCAGCTGGCCAAAACCGGCCTTTGCAGCACCCGCGCGCGCGCCAAACGATGCGCTGCCGCCTCGACCAGCTTTAGTTCGCACACCACGCTGGGGCCCACACCAGCCACCTGCTGCAGGCGCGTGGCTGGGGCTGAAATGACAGTGTTAAAATCGCCAAAGCGCTGCAAAAGGGCATGCGCCAACGGCTTTACGTCTTGGCGCGGTATGGCGCGGAACAAGACCAGTTCCAGCATCTCGTAATCGGGCAATGCATCTGGCCCGCCATCCAAAAAGCGGCGGCGCAGCCTTTGGCGGTGGTCGCTGATATATGAGGGCAGTTTTTCGCCCGGCTGCAGCGGCTGGGCCATGCTGCCGCTGCCCCCGTTTTCGAACAAGGGCAGAGGCATTTCTGAAAAGGCAGATGTGTTTTTCGAACCCATGCCAAACACTGTGCCGCGCCCAGGTTAGCAAAGGTTTAACAGCCAATAGGTGCGGGGCGCGGCAAGCTGCGCCCCGCGTGCCAAATTAGCCCTTCATCGAATCCCAAAACCCTTTGACCGACGAGAAAAAGCTTTTGCCTTCGGGGTTGTTGTCTTCGGACAGCTTCTCGAATTCTTGCAAAAGCTCTTTTTGCCGGCTGGTCAGGTTCACGGGTGTTTCCACGGCCATCTCGATGAACATATCCCCTTGCCCGCCGCCGCGCAGGGCTGGCATGCCTTTCGATCGCAGGCGCATTTGCCGCCCCGATTGGCTGCCTGCGGGAATTTTTACGCGGCTTCTGCCACCATCGATTGTGGGCACTTCGATATCGCCACCCAGCGCGGCGGTGATCATCGATACCGGCACGCGGCAGAACAGGTTTGTGCCCTCGCGCTGGAAGATGTCATGCTCGCGGACCTCGATGAAGATATACAAATCCCCCGTGGGCCCGCCGCGCATACCTGCCTCGCCCTCGCCCGACAGGCGGATACGGGTGCCAGTTTCAACGCCCGCAGGGATATTCACGCTAAGCGCGCGTTCCTTTTCCACACGGCCTTTGCCGCCGCATGATTTACAGGGGTTTTTGATAATCTGCCCAATGCCCGAGCATGTGGGGCAGGTGCGTTCGATGGTGAAAAACCCTTGCTGTGCGCGCACCTTGCCCATGCCCGAGCAGGTGGGGCAGGTGGTAGGTTCGGCGCCACCTTCGGCGCCCGAGCCACTGCACGCACCACAGGCCACAGCGGTGGGCACATTGATGGTTTTTTGCATGCCGGCATAGGCTTCTTCCAGCGTGACGCGCAGGTTATAGCGCAAATCTGCGCCGCGCGCGGCACGTTGGCGCCCGCCTTGGCCACGGCCACCGCCGCCCATGAAATCGCCAAACAGATCGTCGAAGACATCAGAGAAGGCACTGGCAAAATCGCCCTGCCCGTGAAAGCCGCCACCGCGCTGGCCACCGCCCATGCCCCCTTCGAAAGCGGCATGGCCATAGCGGTCGTATGCGGCTTTTTTGTCGGGGTCTTTCAGGCAGTCATAGGCCTCGTTGGCCTCTTTGAACTGCGCTTCGGCGTTTGGGTTATCGGCATTGCGATCTGGGTGCAGCTCTTTGGCTTTGGTGCGAAAGGCTTTTTTGATCTCGTCGGCACTGGCGCCCTTTGAGATGCCCAAAACCTCGTAATAATCACGTTTTGACATTCGGGTTCCCCCTTGTCGGAACGTAAAGGGCCGGCCCGGTTAACGGACCGGCCCCGAACGGTTCCGCTATGGGCGCTTATTTGCGCTTGTCGTTATCCAGATCCTCGAAATCAGCATCGACGATGTCATCGTCATGATCTGACTGGCTGGATCCTGCCATCGACGGTTCGTCATCGCCTTCTTCGGCCTGCGCCTTATAGATGGCCTCGCCCAGTTTCATAGCAGCTTCGGTCACATTCTGGATGCCGGCGCGCAGCTTGTCGGCGGTGGTTTTGTCGCTTTCCAGATCGTCTTTCAGCGCGGCAATGGCCAGCTCGATCGCCTCAACTGTGGTTGGGTCGACCTTGTCACCATGCTCTTCAACCGATTTCTCGGTTGAATGAATCAGGCTTTCCGCCTGGTTGCGGGCCTCGACCAGCGCGCGGCGCTCTTTATCTGCCTCGGCGTTGTCTTCGGCGTCTTTGATCATCTGTTCGATGTCATCATCCGACAAGCCACCCGATGCCTGAATGGTGATCTTTTGTTCCTTGCCGGTGCCCTTGTCTTTGGCGCCAACCGAAACAATACCGTTTGCATCGATATCGAAGGTTACTTCGATCTGCGGCATGCCGCGCGGTGCCGGCGGGATATCTTCGAGGTTGAACTGGCCCAGCATTTTGTTGTCGCTGGCCATTTCACGCTCGCCCTGGAACACGCGGATGGTCACGGCCGATTGGTTATCTTCGGCGGTTGAAAACACCTGGCTTTTCTTGGTTGGAATCGTGGTGTTGCGGTCGATCAGGCGGGTGAACACACCACCCAGCGTTTCGATGCCCAGCGACAGCGGGGTTACATCCAGCAGCACAACGTCTTTTACATCGCCCTGCAGCACGCCGGCCTGAATGGCCGCGCCCATGGCAACCACTTCGTCGGGGTTGACGCCTTTGTGGGGCTCTTTGCCAAAGAATTTGGTAACTTCTTCAAACACTTTGGGCATGCGGGTCATGCCGCCCACCAGCACCACCTCGTCGATATCCGACGCGCTTAGGCCTGCATCTTTCAGCGCAGCCTTGCACGGATCAAGCGAGCGCTTGATCAGATCGGAAACCAAGCTTTCCAGTTTGGCGCGGGTCAGCTTGATCACCATGTGCAGCGGGGTGCCGCTGCTGGGATCCATGGCGATAAAGGGCTGGTTGATCTCGGTTTGGCTAGACGAAGACAGCTCGATCTTGGCCTTTTCTGCCGCCTCTTTCAGGCGCTGCAGGGCCATTTTGTCTTTGGTCAGGTCAACGCCATGCTCTTTTTTGAACTCATCCGCCAGATAGTTGACGATGCGCATGTCGAAATCTTCGCCACCCAGGAAGGTATCGCCATTGGTGGATTTCACCTCGAAGAGGCCATCATCGATTTCCAGAATGGTCACGTCGAACGTGCCGCCGCCCAGGTCGTATACGGCGATGGTTTGGGTGTTTTCTTTGTCCAGACCATAGGCCAAGGCGGCTGCGGTGGGTTCGTTGATGATGCGCAGCACCTCTAGCCCGGCAATTTTACCGGCGTCTTTGGTGGCCTGGCGCTGTGCGTCGTTGAAATAGGCGGGCACGGTGATTACGGCTTGGGTCACTTCTTCGCCCAGATAGCTTTCAGCGGTTTCTTTCATCTTGCCCAAGATGAAAGCGGAAATCTGGCTGGGGCTGTATTTATCGCCCTTCACCTCGACCCAGGCATCGCCATTGCCGCCATCGATCACCGCATAGGGCAGGTTTTTCTTGTCTTTGGCCAGATGCGCATCGTCCGAGCGGCGGCCGATCAGGCGTTTTACGCCAAACACGGTGTTGGCGGCGTTTGTCACGGCCTGGCGTTTTGCAGCCTGGCCAACAAGGCGCTCGTTATCTGTGAAACCCACGATCGAGGGGGTTGTGCGCGTGCCTTCCGAGTTTTCAATAACTTTTGGCTGCGAACCATCCATGATGGCAACGCACGAGTTGGTGGTACCAAGGTCAATACCGATCACTTTAGCCATTTTTCGATCCCTTTCTATTCAAGGCGATGACACGAGACGACAGACCCGTTATGGCATCCGCGCCCCGATCCTTTGCATGTGCCAAAGCCCGGCATCATGCTTCCCGGCGTATATAAGGAGCGGAAAATGGGGCTGCAAGCGCCTGCACCGGCACCAAGGTGCGAATGTGCCCAGATTTCTTGCAAAACTGGCCTAAATTTTTACCCAGACCTGCGGAATTGTTAAAATTGCGTATGTTTACCGCCTGTAAATACCTGCTGCACCATTCTGCCCTTGGGTGAGTATAAAAGGTGGTGGAGATGAGTGCGCAGTCAAATGCGGCTGCAACCATTATCAAACGCAAGAAAGTTATTGCAGGCGGGGGCCACCATGGCGGTGCCTGGAAAGTGGCTATGGGATCAGGTCCTTTGGTCGGCGGGCTTTTATGCCCGGTTGGGATGGGTGCCTATCCGGCGATTATGTCTTCTGACATCTGCGACCCGCTTGTATCGGAACCGCGCCACCTGCTTGGTGCCTGCCCAATGTGCCCGCCAAAAACCTAAAAGAATACTAAACCGCGCTTTCTATATCCTGCCAGTTTGAGGCGAATTTTTCCTATCAGGCCCGGCGTTCCAGCTTACCTGATTTGCCATGATAGATGGTTTCGCGCTGGCCGTTTTCTGTGTAGGTTTGCAAGCCGTTTTGCGCGCTTTGCAGGTCTTTCATGCGATCCAAAAGCGCGCGAATCCCTTGGGCGGCGCTGTCAAACAGCCCCTGGTTTCGGGTGGCCAGCTGCCGCAACCGGGCCAGTTCAGCGGGGCTGGCACCGCTTAATTTTTGGCTTAAATCCAGCTTTTGTGCAGATAGCGCCAGCGCGTCATTAATTTGGCCGCGCATCAGGGCATTGGCCTCGCGTTCTAAAATTTTATGCAAATTAGCCGCAGCTTTGTGTTTCATTCCATGCCTCCTTTGAGCGATTTGAAAATATGCTGGGCCAGGCCAATACCGCCGTTTTGGGCCATGGCGCGGGCTTGCTCGGCCAATAAGAACGATGTGAACTGGTCTTCGCCTGTGCCGCCGCCAAACCCCGTGGGCGGCTTGCCTAACCCCGCTGATTTTAGCATTTCCGCTAAAAACACGGCTTCGAATTCGGTGGCCAGTTTTTGCAAATCGGCGGTTTTTGCGCCGGGTTTGGGGGGAAAAACCGGCTGATGGGTGACAGGATCCATGGGTACCTTCAAATTGAGTTATTTTCCTCGATGCTGCCCTATTCGGGTAAAGAAGCGGTAACCAACGCACTGTTATTACACCCCGGCATCCAGAACGGAGGTGTCATGACTTTTCCTGCAATACCCATCGCTTTTACAGGGGTGCCGCTGCAGCGCCCAAATGCAGACCTGCCGCAAATTGCAGGCCCCTCTGGTGTGGCAGTTCAAACGTTTGGTGCCCTTTTGGCGGGCCTCGCCCTGCATCCAGACCGGCGCGCACCACTACTTGATGCGGCCACTTTGGGTGCTGATCCGGTGCCGGAAACCACACCGCCAGACCCTGGCGATCTGGCCCAATCGGCGGGCGCGGCAGAAGTGCCAGCGCAGACAGAAGATGCGGAAACCGCATATGTTTTTCACGGGCTTGATGGGCCCGAGGGGGCAGAAACCGCCGCCATTTCTGCGCCTGATTTTTCCGCAGCCCCAGTGCCCGTCACACTAAATTTGGCTGTGTCTGTGCCGTCGCAGCCCCCATTGCCCGAGGCAGGCGCACAAGATACGGCCGCGCCTGAAAACCCACAGCTTGGCGCAATTTTGCGCCCGGTGGTGGGGGGGGCGCCAGTGGTTGAAATGCCCGGCATGCAGGTGCCTGGCGCCGCGCCGCGCAGTGCAGGGCCATCTATGCCAATGCCCGCCTCGCTGGGTGTGGGTGGCATCGGGTGGGCCCCGCTTACCCCTGCCGCCATGCCCCTTGATCGTGCTGTTGCGCAGGCGCCGGGGGTTTTGGTGCCTATGGCAGATGCTGATACCACCCAGCCCCCGCCGCCCCCTTTGGCCCCTGCGGCCGGCACCAGCCCACACACAGCGGGCCAGTGGCCCGCAGGCGTGTTTACGCCCCCGCCCGCTTTGCCCGAGGCAGCCATGCCCAGCTTTGCCGCAGAGGCGCAGGATCTGGCGCAACCAGCACCCGGGCCTGTGGCCCCAGCGCCGCAAATGGCAGCCGCCCCCGCTGTTGCGCCCGCGGGCAGCCCCGCAGCCGTGCATAGCCAGGGCCAATCAGACCACACCGATGCTGCCCAAGTTCTGATCGCAAAATCGCCAGATCAGGCCAATGCGCAGCGCCCCCCTGCACCGGTGGCAACGGTGCCGGCCGATTTGGCGCGCTTGCCGCTTCATCAGGCAGCCTTGCCGCTGGCTGCCCCCCAGTATCAGGCGCAGCACAGGCCTGCGCTACCGCTTATGCAGGTGGCGCCCCTGAATGCGCTGGAAAGCGCCCCGATATTGCCCCCCTATGTGGCGCAGGCTGTCGCACCTGATGCACAACCAGCGGCCAAAGCGCCACAGGAGGGCCCAACAAACGCCCCAGCAGCACAGCCCATGGCCGCCCCACAGCTGGTGTCAGGCCATGTGGCCCCTGCACCTGCCGCAGAGCTTGGGCAACTGCCGCAACAGACAACACCGCAGCCCCTGATGCCACCCTTGGTACCGCCACCAACACTGCCACATGCGGCGGTGCCACCGCCGCCTGCCCCCACCCCGGCGGTGCCTGACCGCCAGCCAATTGCCGCGCAGCCCTTGGCGCCGGCGCAGGTGGCGCAAGTTAAGGCCATGCCGGCCCCTGCGGCCAAGCAACCGCTTAAACAGCCCAGTGTTTCCTTTCCCCTTCCAGCCGATGGTGCCGTCGCCGCCCCGCCCCGTATGGCCGAGCTGGCCCTGCCCCACGCCCCCACAGCCGACGCCCCGCGGGCCACCGCCGAAGCACAGGCTGTGATCCGCCAGATTGTGGCGCATGGGCCACAGGCAGGGCAGGGCGATTTGGAAATTACCCTGCGCCCCGAAGAGCTGGGCCGCCTGCGCGTGGTGGTGCACGAGCATGCCGGTCAAACCAGCCTTTTTGTCACCGCCGATCGCCCGGAAACGCTGGATCTTTTGCGCCGGCACACAGATTTGCTGGTGCAAGAATTCCGCAACCAGGGGTTTGGGGCGTTGAATGTGTCGGTTGGGGGGGGTGCCCCGGGCCGCGGCTTTGGCCAGGGCCAACCCAGCGATGGTGCCGCAGCAGCTGATGCAGCCAGCGGGCCCACCGTGCCTGTTCAGCCCAACCCGCCCGCGCGTTTGGCCAATGCTGGCCAAGGTATGGATTTGCGTTTGTGAAAGGTATCCAATGACCACCATTGCCCCCCTTTTTGGCACCAGCAGCCCCGCACAAACGGGTGCGGCCCCACCAGCCAGCCCCCCCGCGAATGCAACGGCGCTGAGTTCAGATTTCGAAACTTTTCTGAAAATGCTTACTGTTCAGATGCAAAACCAAGACCCGCTAAATCCGATAGATTCCACTGAATATGCCATGCAATTGGCCACGTTCTCGTCGGTTGAACAGCAGGTTCTGACCAATGATTTGCTGCGCCAGATGATGGGTGGGCAGGGGGCCCAGCTGCTGGATGCGGCGCGGTTGATCGGCCAACAGGTGGCTTTGGCAGGGCCAGTGCCGTTTCAGGGCGCCGCGGTGCAGATGTGGGCCAGCCCCCAGGTCGGCGCCAGCCGCGCCGAATTGGTGGTGCGCGATATCACCGGCACCGAGGTGGCGCGCCAAGCTGTGGCGCCCGACCAAGGGCTGCTGGAATGGAACGGGCGTACCAGCACAGGGCAGCAGGCCATGGCGGGCAACTATTCCATGACGGTCGAGGCCTGGGCCGGCGATGTGCCGCTGCCACCACAGCCCGCACAGGCCTACGCCACCGTGACCGAGCTGCGCGATAGCGCCCTTGGTGTGCAGGTTGTTACACAAACCGGCGCGGTGGCCGCGCTGTCTACGGTGACGGCCATTCGCCAAGCTGGCTAGGGGCCAGCCGCGCCAGCGCCCCTTGCCGCGATTGCCGCGCTGCATTAGCGTTGCGCCTGCAAATTCAAAGGGCTGTTTGGCGCGTATGTCACCCGTTTCCCATATTGGCGCAGCCCAAGCGGGCGAAACGGGCGCAGCGCAGGCCGCACAGTTGGCGCAGCTGCCCCAATTGCGGGCCTTCGTGCCCCAAGGCATGCCTTGGCACCCCTTGCAGGGCGGCAAAACCAACCTGCTTTGGCGGGTGGGCGATGTGGTGGTCAAACTATATAGCCAGCCTGGGGCGAACCCCTTGTTCCCCAACCAGCCCGATGCGGAAATCGTGGCTTTGCAGGCCTTAAATGGGCACGGCCTGGCGCCGCAATTTCTGGGCCAGGCGGCCACGCCTTTGGGCCGCTGCGTGGTGTATCGGCATATGCCCGGCCAGCCGGGCAGTGCGGGCCCTGCGCAGGTTGCAGCGTTACTGGCGCGGTTGCATCAGCAGCCGCGCCCAGCGCAAAATTTGCGCCAGGTGTCCGCCTCGGCCGGCGCCCTGATGGCATCGGCGCAGGCGATTTTGGCGATGTGCCGCGACAGGGCCGCTTTTTCTGACCCGCCTGATATGGGCCCAGCCGTGGCAATGCCGCTGCCCGCGCCTGTGTTTTTGCATGGCGATCCGGTGCCAGCCAATATTGTGCAAGCGCCACACGCGCCACATGGGCCCTGCTTGATCGATTGGCAATGCCCTGGCTGGGGGCATGCGGCGCATGATCTGGCCATTTATCTATCGGCGGCGATGCAGCTGCTATACCAAGGCCACCCGCTGCCACGTCAGGCGCAGGCGCAGGTTTTGGCAGCCTACCCAGATGCGGCGGCTGTGGCCCATTACCGCGCATTGCGGCCCCTTTTTGCGTGGCGCATGGCGGCCTATTGCCAATGGCGCCTGGAACAGGGGCAGGCTGATTATGCAGCCGCGCGCGATGCGGAATTGGCCAGCCTAGTGCAAGACTAAATGGGCAAATTCGGCCGCGGCCGCGCCGATCAACAGCCCCAGCCCCAGCCATGCCAGCGCGCGCGCGCGGCTTGGGCGTGGCGGCGGCGGCGCGTCTTGGCCTTGTTTGACCAGCACCGCCTCTACCATGCCCGGCAACCGTGGCCCGAACCGGGCCAGAACCATGGCGGTTTTGCCCAGATCGCGGGCCAGCGCGGCGGGGCCAATGGATTGGCGGATATAGTTTTCCACCACAGGCTGGGCAACTTTCCAGATGTTGATATGCGGGTTCAGCGAGCGGGCCACGCCCTCTACCACCACCATCGTGCGCTGCAGCAAGATCAGCTCGGTGCGGGTTTGCATGCCAAAACGTTCTGTCACCTCAAAGAGATAAGACAACAGCCGCCCCATCGATACCTGCGTGGCATCAAGGCCGAATATCGGCTCGCCCACGGCGCGCAGGGCGCGGGCAAATTCCTCGACATCGCGGTCGGCGGGCACATAGCCCGCCTCGAAATGCACCTCGGCCACGCGTTTGTAATCGCGGCGGATAAAGCCAAACAGTATTTCAGCATAAACGCGGCGGGTATATTCATCGATATGGCCCATGATGCCGAAATCATAGGCAATGATCTCGCCCGTCGGGGCCACTTTCAGATTGCCCTGATGCATATCGGCGTGGAAAAACCCGTCGCGCAGGGCGTGGTTTAAAAACAGCCGCAGCACCCGTTCGCCCAGCTCTTCGCGGTTTATCCCGGCTTGGTCCAGCGCGTCGTTATCGCCCATGGGCAGGCCCTCGGCCCATGTCATCGTCATGATCCGGCGGCTGGAATAGTGCCATTTCACCTGCGGCAGGCGAAACCCTTCGTCATTTTTGGTGTTGGCATCAAATTCGCTGGCCGATGCCGCCTCGAGGCGCAGATCCAGCTCGCCCAGCACCACGCCTTCGAAATGGGCGATCACATCGGTGGGGCGCAGGCGGCGGGCAAAGGGGGCCAGCCGTTCGATCATGTCGGCGGCCAGATAAAACGCATCGATATCCTTGCGAAAGGCCCGCTCGATGCCTGGGCGCAGCACTTTGACCGCCACATCCTCGCCTGTGCTGCGCAATTGGGCGCGGTGCACCTGCGCGATCGAGGCGGCGGCCACAGGTTCGCTGAGCGCGGAAAAAATCTGGTCGGCTGGCTGTTCCAGCTCGGCCTCGATGCTGCGCTTGGCGGCCTCTAGGCTGAACGGGGGCAGCTTGTCTTGCAGCACGCGCAATTCATTGGCCAGGGTTGGGCCCACCACATCGGGGCGCGTCGATAGGATCTGGCCAAATTTGATATAAGCCGGGCCCAAGGCGGTAAGCGCCCGCGGCGCCGGCGGCATGGTGGGGTCGCCCTTGTAGCCCAGCCACCGAAACGGCCAAACCAGCCCGCGCAACACGATGCGCAGGGTGCGGGGGGCTTCCATCGCATCCAAGACAATGCCCATCGCTCCGGTGCGTTCAAACGTGGCACCTGTTCGGATCAGTCGCCAGATATTATGGGGCCCGCGCATGTTACAGTTTCCAGCCCGAATGCAGGCAGGCGATGCCCAAGCTTAGGTTGCGGTATTTCGCGTTGCCGAAACCCGCCTTGCGCACCATGCCCAGGAAGGTGTCTTGATCGGGAAATTTGCGGATGGATTCCACCAGATATTGGTAACTGTCGCGGTCATTGGCAATCAGCTGGCCCATGCGCGGGATGATGTTAAACGAATACAGATCATAGGCTTTTTGCATCATCTCGTTGGGAATTTGGCTAAATTCCAGCACCATCAACCGCCCGCCCGGGCGCAGCACGCGATAGGCCTCGTTCAGGGCCTCTTGGGGGCGGGTAACATTGCGGATGCCAAAGCTGATTGTGTAAACATCAAAGCTGTTATCCTCAAAAGGCAGGGCCATGGCATCGCCCACCACCCAATCCAGCTGGTTGGCCTGCTGCGTGGCCTCGGCGCGTTTGCGCCCCTCGATCAGCATGGGTTCGGTCAGGTCTAGCACGGTGGCATGGGCATTGCCTGCGCGCGCCAGATAGCGAAACGAGATATCGCCCGTGCCGCCGGCCACATCCAGCAGGCGGGTGCCGGGGCGTGGGGCCAGCCAATCCATCATGGCATCTTTCCACAGCCGGTGGATGCCCACGCTCATCACATCGTTCATGATGTCGTATTTCGAGGCAACCGAGCCAAACACACCGCGCACGCGGCCGGCTTTCTCCTCTTCGGGGATGTCTTGAAACCCGAAATGCGTGGTTTTTGCGTTTTGCTGGTCCATAGGGCTTGCCGATCCTTTTCTCTACCCTTCCTTATAGGCCACTCGCCCGGCGCTGCAATGCGCCCATGTGTCAGGAGATAGAATGCCCGAATTGCCCGAGGTGGAAACAGTGCGCCGCGGCTTGGCCCCGGTGATGGAGGGGCAGGTGATTGCCCATGCGGCTGTGAACAGGCCCGATCTGCGCTGGCCCTTTCCGCCCAATATGGCACAGCGGCTTACGGGCCGGCGGGTGCTGCAATTGCGGCGGCGCTCGAAATATATCTTGGCTGATCTTGATTCGGGTGAAACCCTGTTGGTGCATTTGGGCATGTCGGGGCGTATGCTGATATCGGGCGATCCGCTGGGGCAGTTTGTGCACACCCACCCCGCACCGGAAAAGCACGATCATGTGGTGCTAGATATGGAAAATGGCGCGCGCATTACCTTTAACGACCCGCGCAGGTTTGGGGCGATGGATCTGCTGCCAACCGCGGGGCAAGAGGGCCATAAACTGCTGTCAGGTATCGGGCCTGAACCTTTGGGCAATAGCTTTGGGCCTGATGTTTTGCAGGCCGCCTTCAAGGGGCGCAGCGCGCCGGTAAAATCGGTTTTGCTGGATCAGCATGTTGTGGCCGGCTTGGGAAATATTTACGTCTGTGAAACGCTTTATCGGGCGGGCATTCACCCGGCGCGGCAAGCGGGGCGTGTGGCGGCCGCGCGTGTGGCGGGGCTGGTGCCAATCATCCGCGAGGTGCTGGAACAGGCCATTCAGGCGGGCGGCTCGTCGTTGAAAGATTTCCGCCGTGCCGATGGCGAACTGGGCTATTTCCAGCACAATTTCGATGTCTATGGCCGCGAGGGCGAAAGCTGCCGCAGCACCGGCTGCACCGCCTCCATCCGGCGCATCGTGCAAAGCGGCAGATCGACCTTCTACTGCCCCTCGTGTCAAAGATAGTCTTGATCGTTGGTGCCGGAATGGTAAGGGTGCTGTTCTGACAGAAACAAGCGAAAGCAAATTTCATGGCCTATGAGACGATCATCGTCGACGTAGAAGACCACATCGCCCTGATCCGCCTGAACCGGCCCGATGCCCTGAACGCGCTGAATGCGCAGCTTTTGGGGGAATTGGTTGATGCTTTGCAAGCCGCGCAGGCCAATGAAAAGGTGCGCTGCATCGTGCTGACGGGCAGCGAGAAAGCATTCGCCGCCGGTGCCGATATTGGCATGATGAGCGAGCAAAGCTTTGTCGATGTGTTTATGGGTGATCTCTTCACCGAAGAAACCGACGCTATCTGCCGCATCCGCAAGCCCATTATCGCGGCGGTGTCGGGCTATGCGCTGGGCGGTGGCTGTGAATTGGCCATGATGTGCGATTTCATCATCGCATCGGATACGGCGAAATTTGGTCAGCCCGAAATTAACCTAGGCGTGATGGCCGGTATTGGCGGCACCCAGCGCCTGACCCGCGCCGTTGGCAAGGCAAAGGCGATGGATATGAACCTGACGGGGCGCTTTATGGATGCCGCCGAGGCCGAGCGCGCGGGGTTGGTCAGCCGCATTGTGCCAGCCAAGGAGCTGATGAAAGAAGCCATGGCCGCGGCCCAGAAAATTGCCGAAAAATCCATGGTCACGGTGACGGCGATCAAGGAATCGGTGAACCGCTCGTTTGAAACCACGCTGCGCGAAGGCGTGTTGTTCGAGCGGCGCGTGTTCCATTCGCTTTTTGCCACGGAAGACCAAAAAGAGGGCATGGCCGCCTTTTTGGAAAAGCGCACAGCGCAATTCCGCGACAAGTAACACAGGCAGCCCGGCCCGGGGTATGGGCCTTGGCCGGGTATTTTCCTGTTTCCTTCTGCAATCAAATCGCCTATACGCCGCCCGATACATGCGCGTGCAGCCCGCTTGGCTCGAATCGTCCGGCATAGGCCGCCGGAATGGGTTTGGTCCTTTGGGTATGGCATGGCGCCAACAGAATTGAACCAAACCCGAGAAAAAGGTCTGACATCATGGCAAATACGCCCCAGGCAAAAAAACGCGCCCGCCAGAACGAGGCCCGCGCTGCCGTAAACAAAAACCGCCGTTCGCGTATCCGCACGTTCCTGCGCAAAGTCGAAGAAGCTATTGCTTCGGGTGACAAAGAAGCCGCAGCAGCAGCCCTGCGCGCAGCCCAGCCCGAGCTGATGCGCGGCGTGACCAAAGGCGTTTTCCACAAAAACACCGCCTCGCGCAAAGTGTCGCGCCTGGCCGCCCGCGTCAAAGCGCTGGGCTAAGCACCACAGGCCATTATGGCCCGGTAAAGGCGTCGCATTTTGCGACGCTTTTTTGCGTTTGTTCCATGCGGTTATAAGGGCATATCCGAAAGAGCGCAGATTCTTTTTCATGGATTCCCGAGTCAAGTGTGAAGATCAGTTGCGAGCCCATAGGCGCAATTGCTAGTTTCAGCCTTGCGAGTCACATCGTGTCTGGGGGGACAGGGCCGCGCCAGTTTGTTTTAACCAAGAATAAGCTCGGTGTTACAATTTGAGATGGTTTTTCGGCGCAGTGCCGGGCAACTGCCAAACTGTACTTTGTCCAAAATCGGGTGCGATTGTGCCGCAGGCCTTGGGAATAACGCCCAGGGCCATGTGTTTGGAAACAAGTGATGTGTGTGCGGCCGGCAGGGGCTACTCTGCGGGATGGGGATAGTGTGTTTTTTTCATAGTATGATTTTTGTGATGACTACGAATGTTGACGTGCGAATTGGTTGCCAAGCGGGGATGGAATGACGCAAGAACAATGGGGCCAGCTGCGGCAAAGTTTGCTGGGCATGGTGGGGCAAAATAACTTCACCAACTGGATCGAACCGATCGAATTTTCCGATATCCGCGATGGTGTTGCCATTTTCAACGTGCCAACCAGCTTTTTGGGCAATTACGTCCAGCAAAATTTTGGCGATCTGATCTTGCACAAACTGGCCCATTCCGGGGCACAGGTGCGCCGCGTTCAGTTTAGCGTGGCCGCGTCTAGCCCTGCACGCGCCAATGCCCAACCCAGCGTCAAACCCGCCGCCGAAACGGGCAATGCCCAGCCCGCGCGACCCACGGCCGAGCTGCTGCCCGGTGCACCGCTTGACGGGCGCTTTACCTTTGACACTTTCGTGGTGGGCAAACCCAACGAACTGGCCCATGCCGCCGCGCGCCGCGTGGCCGAGGGCGGGCCCGTTACCTTTAACCCATTGTTTTTATATGGTGGCGTTGGCCTGGGCAAAACCCACCTTATGCACGCAATTGCCCACGAGCTATCGGTGCGCCGGCCTGATTTGAATGTGGTGTATCTGTCGGCCGAGCAATTCATGTATCGTTTCGTGCAGGCGCTGCGCGATCGCCGCATGATGGATTTCAAACAGATCTTCCGCGCGGTTGATGTGCTGATGGTGGATGATGTGCAATTCATCGCCGGCAAAGACAGCACCCAAGAGGAATTTTTCCACACATTCAACGCCTTGGTAGACCAGAACAAACAGATCATCATCTCGGCCGATCGGGCGCCGGGTGAAATCAAAGATTTGGAAGACCGCATCAAAAGCCGCCTGCAGTGCGGGCTGGTGGTGGATTTGCACCCAACCGATTACGAGCTGCGCTTGGGTATTTTGCATTCCAAAGTCGATCAGTTCAGCGAACAATACCCCGGCCTTGTCCTGGCTGATGGCGTGCTCGAGTTTTTGGCCCATCGCATCAGCACCAATGTGCGCGTGCTCGAAGGTGCGCTGACCCGGCTGTTTGCTTTTGCCTCGCTGGTGGGCTGCGAAATTACGCTGGACATGACCCAAGATTGCCTGGCCGATATTTTGCGCGCCTCCGAACGCAAGATCACGATCGAGGAAATTCAGCGCCGCGTTGCCGAACATTACAACATTCGCCTGTCCGATTTGTTGGGCCCCAAACGCGTGCGCACCTATGCCCGCCCGCGCCAGGTGGCGATGTATTTGTGCAAACAGCTGACCAGCCGATCGCTGCCAGAGATTGGCCGCCGCTTTGGGGGGCGCGACCACACCACCGTGATGCATGGCGTCAAACGTGTGGAAGAGCTGAAAGTGCAAGATGGCCAGATTGCAGAAGATCTGGAAATGCTGCGCCGCACCCTAGAGGCGTGACCATTTCGCCCCGGTTTTCCCGCAAGCACGGGCAGGCACGCGCCTGCCCTTGACGGGGCTGCGCTTTCTTTGGACAAACCCAGTGACAGACGCATAAAACGCTTGAGTGGGCGGGAATTTCCGATACCTTGCCCCTCCCGGTTGTAGCCCGGTTCGGGAAAGGAACGAGGATCATGAAGCTTAGCATCGAGCGTGGAACTCTGCTGAAAGCGGTGGCACAGGCACAATCTGTTGTAGAACGGCGCAACACGATTCCGATCCTTGCCAATGTGCTGATCGAGGCCGAAGGCAACACAGTGCAATTTCGTGCCACAGATCTGGATATCGAAGTGGTCGACAAAGCCGCCGCCATGGTCGAGCGGGCAGGCGCCACCACGGTTTCGGCGGTAACCTTGCACGAGATCGTGCGTAAACTGCCCGATGGCGCGCTGGTGACACTGGCCGATGACGGCACCGCTGGCCGGCTTAGCGTTACGGCCGGGCGGTCGCATTTCAACTTGGCCACTTTGCCGAAAGAGGATTTTCCGGTGATGGCCTCGTCGGAATATGCCTCGAATTTCAGCGCCCCTGCGCCTGTGCTGCGCCGCTTGTTCGATAAATCGAAATTCGCCATCTCGACCGAAGAAACCCGCTATTACCTGAACGGCGTTTATATGCATGTGGCCCAGGCCGATGGCGGCCCGGTCTTGCGCTGCGTGGCCACTGACGGCCACCGCCTGGCCCGGATCGACGCAGAACTGCCCGTGCATGCCGAAACCATGCCAGGCGTGATCGTGCCCCGCAAAACCGTGGGCGAGCTGCGCAAGCTGCTTGATGATGACGAAATGAAAATTGCCGTTTCGGTCAGTGAAACCAAAATTCGGTTTGCCACGCCAAACCTGACGCTGACCTCGAAAGTGATCGATGGCACATTCCCCGATTACACCCGTGTGATTCCCACCGGCAACACCCGCAAGCTAGAGGTCGATGCCAGCGAATTTGCCGCCGCGGTCGACCGCGTGGCCACGGTTTCATCGGAACGCTCGCGCGCGGTAAAGCTGCAGCTGGATGAAGACCGGCTGGTTTTGTCGGTCAACGCCCCCGATAGCGGCGCGGCCGAGGAAGAGCTGGCCGTGGCCTATGGCGACGAGCGGCTGGAAATTGGGTTTAACGCCAAATATCTGTTGGAAATCGCCAGCCAGGTGGACCGCGAAAATGCGGTGTTCTTGTTCAATTCTGCCGGCGACCCGACCTTGATGCGCGAGGGCAATGACACCAGCGCGGTTTATGTCGTGATGCCAATGCGCGTCTGACGTGGCGCCAGATGGGCCCTGTGGAAGATGAGTATTTTTGGCAAGATGAAGGGCGGTTTTGGTGACTGGCCTTTATGTCTCTGCGCTGTCGATTTCGCATTTTCGATCGCATCAGCGGGGTGAGTTGGCGCTGGATGCGCGGCCGGTGGCGGTATTTGGGCCCAATGGCGCTGGCAAGACCAATCTGTTAGAGGCCGTGTCGCTGTTATCGCCCGGGCGCGGGCTGCGCCGGGCGGCGGCAGAAGAGATGGCGCGCCGCCCCGAGGCGCTGGGCTGGAAGCTGCGCTATATCTTGGCCGGTGCCGAGCTGGATACAGAGGTTGAGATTTTTTCAGATGCAGGCGCTGCGCGGCAGGTAAAGCTGGGCGGCAAGGCTGCGGCGCAAGCGGCCTTGGGCCAGCTTTTGCGCGTGTTGTGGCTGGTGCCCAGCATGGACCGTTTGTGGATTGAAGGGGCCGAGGGGCGCCGGCGGTTTTTAGACCGGATGACGCTAAGCTTTTTCCCCGATCATGGTGCGCAGGTGTTGGTGTATGACAAGGCGATGCGCGAGCGCAATCGCTTGTTGAAAGAGCAGGTGCGCGACGGGCATTGGTACCTGGCGCTCGAGCGACAGATGGCGCGCGCAGGTGCCCAGATGGCGCAAAACCGTGCAGCTGCGCTGGCGCGGCTGCTGGCGGCGCAAGAGGGCGCAGAAACAGCCTTTCCCGCGGCGCATCTTGAGATCGTGCAGGCAGAGGGGGCGCAGGCCAGCACCGAGGCCGATTTGCTGGCCGCCTTTGGCGAAAGCCGGTTTCGGGATATGGCGGCGGGGCGCAGTTTGGTTGGGCCGCATCGCACAGATTTGCACGCAGTGTATGCGGCCAAGGGGGTGGCGGCGAAAGACTGTTCGACAGGCGAGCAAAAAGCGCTGTTGGTGTCGTTGATCTTAGCCAATGCGCGGGCTTTGGCGGCGGATTTAGGCGCGCCGCCGCTGGTGTTGCTGGATGAGGTGGGTGCGCATTTGGATGCGGCACGGCGGGCAGCGCTTTATGATGAAATCTGCGCGCTGGGGGCGCAGGCCTGGATGACAGGAACGGGGCCCGAGCTGTTTCAGGGCATGGGCGCGCGGGCGCAATATGTGGAAATGACCGAGCTTGGCGGCGTGTCAGAGTTGCGCATGGTATCGGCGCCGCAAGATGGTTAATCGCCCTCTGCACGGGGTATGGGACATAGGATATGACCGTTTCATTTTATGATCTGTTGCTTTACGCGGGGGGCATGGCGGCGCTTTGGGCTGTGCCGGGGCCTGTGTGGGTGGCTTTGGTGGCGCGTGCCCTGTCGGGGGGCATGCGTGGGGCGTGGCCCTTGGCTGTGGGGGTGGCGCTGGGCGATTTGATCTGGCCGCTTTGCGCGATTTTCGGCCTGAGTTGGGTGTTATCCAGCTATGGCGATTTTTTGTCAGTTCTGCGTTGGGTGGCCGCGGTGGTGTTTGTGGGCATGGGTGTGATGTTGGTCCGCAGCCCGGCCACGCGGCTTGAGGGCGACAGCAGGCTGACACGGCCGGGCCTGTGGGCTGGGTTTTCTGTTGGCGTGGCAGCGGTGATCGGCAACCCAAAGGCCATTTTGTTTTACATGGGCATTTTGCCGGGGTTTTTTGATTTGGGCCGCGTGGGCACAGTGGATATTGCCTGTATTTTGGCAATTTCTGCGCTGGTGCCGATGCTGGGCAATTTGGGTTTGGCGTTGTTTTTGGATCGCGTGCGACAAATGTTGCAAAGCCCAAAGGCGCTGCGGCGGATGAACATCGGCTCGGGCGCGGTATTGATTTTTGTGGGCTGTGTTATCCCTTTCACGTGATTGCGGCTGATATGGCTGTGGCCCACCAAATATTGTGTCTGTGGCGTGACAATCCGGCTGCGGGCCGCTATAAAACGGCAGTAAATGACAAAGGATAAACGAATGTCCGACACTGCTGATGCAGCCAATAACTATGGCGCCGATTCAATTAAGGTTCTCAAAGGGTTAGAGGCTGTTCGCAAACGTCCTGGGATGTATATCGGCGATACCGATGATGGCAGCGGCCTGCATCACATGGTGTATGAGGTTGTCGATAATGGCATCGACGAGGCGCTGGCGGGCCATGCCGATTTCGTGCAGGTGAAAATTCACGCCGATTCCAGCGTTTCGGTGCGCGATAATGGCCGCGGTATTCCGGTGGATATGCACCCCGAAGAAGGCGTAAGCGCGGCCGAGGTGATTATGACCCAGCTGCATGCCGGCGGCAAATTTGACCAGAACTCGTACAAAGTTTCGGGCGGTTTGCACGGCGTTGGGGTGTCGGTGGTGAATGCCCTGTCCGATTGGCTAGAGCTGCGCGTTTGGCGCAATGGCAAAGAGCATTATGCCAAGTTTGCCAATGGCGAAACAACCGAGCACCTGCGCGTGCTGGGCGATGCGGCGCCGGGGGAAAAGGGCACCGAAGTGCGGTTTATGGCCTCGTCCAAGGTAAACCGCCCGGATGGCACGTTTTCGACCTTGGATTACAGCTTTGACACGTTGGAAAAGCGTTTGCGCGAATTGGCGTTTTTGAATTCTGGTGTGCGCATCATTTTAGAAGATGAACGCCCCGCCGAACCGCTGCGCAGCGAGCTGTTTTACGATGGGGGCGTGCGCGAATTTGTGAAATATCTCGACCGCTCGAAATCATCGGTCATGCCCGAACCGGTCTATATGGTGGGCGAGCGTGATGGCATTGGTGTCGAGGTGGCGATGTGGTGGAACGACACCTATCATGAAAATGTGCTGCCTTTTACAAACAATATTCCGCAGCGCGATGGTGGCACCCATATGGCAGGGTTTCGCGGCGCGCTGACCCGCACCTTGACCAAATATGCCCAGGAAAGCGGTATTGCGAAGAAAGAAAAGATCAATTTCACCGGCGATGACGCGCGCGAGGGGCTAACCTGCGTGCTGTCGGTCAAGGTGCCAGACCCCAAGTTTTCCAGCCAGACCAAGGATAAGCTGGTCAGCTCCGAGGTGCGGCCAGCGGTGGAAAACCTGGTGAACGAAAAGCTAAGCGAGTGGTTCGAAGAGCACCCCGCCGAGGCCAAGGTGATTGTGGGGAAAATCGTCGAGGCGGCTTTGGCACGCGAGGCGGCGCGCAAGGCCCGCGAATTGACGCGGCGCAAATCGGCGCTCGATGTCAATTTCCTGGCAGGCAAGCTAAAGGATTGCTCGGAAAAAGACGCAACCAAAACCGAATTGTTCCTTGTCGAGGGCGATTCTGCGGGCGGGTCGGCGCAAACCGGGCGCGACCGGCGCACACAAGCCATTTTGCCCCTGCGCGGCAAAATCTTGAACGTGGAACGCGCGCGGTTTGACAAGATGCTAAGCTCGCAAGAAATTGGCAATTTGGTCATGGCGCTGGGCACAGGTATTGGCCGCGATGAATTCGATATCGCAAAGCTGCGCTACCATAAGATCGTGATCATGACCGATGCCGATGTTGATGGTGCCCATATTCGCACGCTTTTGCTGACGTTCTTCTATCGGCAGATGCCGGCGCTGATCGAGGGGGGGTATTTGTATATTGCCCAACCGCCGCTGTTTAAGGTGATGCGCGGCAAATCCGAGGTGTATTTGAAAGACCAGGCCGCCTTGGATGATTACCTGATTGAACAGGGCACAGATGGCGCCGCGTTGAAGCTGGGCAGCGGCGAGGAAATTATCGGTGCCGATCTGGTGCGCGTGGTCGACGAGGCCCGCCAAATGCGCCGTATCCTAGATGCTTTCCCCACCCATTATCCGCGCCATATCTTGGAACAAGCTGCCATTGCCGGGGCCTTTGTGGCTGGCAGCGCCGATGCCGATTTGCAGGGCGTGGCCGATGCGGTGGCCCAGCGGCTGGATCTGATTGCCGTCGAATACGAGCGTGGCTGGACCGGGCGCATTACCCAAGATCACGGTATTCGCCTTACCCGTATGGTGCGCGGCGTAGAAGAGGTGCGCACACTGGATGGGCAGGTGCTGCGCTCGGGCGAGGCGCGCCGCCTGGGCAGCATGACCAGTAGCTTGAACGAGGTGTATAACCTGCCCGCCAAGCTGCTGCGCAAAGACCGGGTGCAGCCCATCTATGGGCCGCTTGATCTGTTGCACGCGATTTTGAGCGAGGGTGAAAAAGGCCTGAACCTGCAACGGTACAAAGGCCTGGGCGAAATGAACCCCGAACAGCTGTGGGAAACCACGCTAGATCCAGAGGCGCGCACGCTGTTGCAGGTGCGCATCGATGATATGGCCGAGGCCGACGACATGTTCACCAAGCTGATGGGCGATGTGGTAGAACCGCGCCGCGAGTTTATTCAGCAAAACGCGCTGAATGTCGAAAACCTCGATTTCTAGGCCCCGATACCCAGTGCCCCCTTTGGGGCGCTGGGCGGCCTAGCCATCGCGAAATGCCTTGCTGAAATAATCGGTCAGCGGTTTGGTCAAATAGGCCAGCGGCGTTCTGTCGCCCGTGCGGATAAAGGCCTCGACCGGCATGCCCGGCAGCAGGCGTATGTTTTCGGGCAGCTTGGCTTGCTCGGCCTCGGGCAGGGTAATTTCGGCGCGATAGTAGCTTAGCCCGCGGGCCTGATCGACAAAGGCATCGGGCGATACTTTGGCCACCTCGCCTGTCAGTTCCGGGGTGGTACGCTGGTCAAGCGCGGAAAACCGCAAGTTTACGGGCTGGCCCAGCGTGATTTTATCGATGTGAATGGGATCGACCCGCGCGGCAATAACCAAGGGCCGATCTTGCGGGATGATAAACATCACCGGCTCGGCCGCGCGAATAACCGATCGTGGCGTGGTGACTTGCAGCCCATAGATAATGCCGCTTACGGGGGCGCGAATGGCCAGCCTGTCGCGTTGGTCCAGCAAGGCGCGGCGCTGCTCGGCCAGCTCTAATTCGCGAAACTGCAAATCGCGCAGGCGGGTAATGGCCTCTTCGCGCTGCTGGGTGCGCAGTTTGATCACCTCTAGGTCAATTTCTGTGGCGCGCTCTTGGGCCAAAGCGCGCTGCGCTGTCAGCTCGCCCAATTGCCCCGAAAGCCGCGCCTGTTCGCGCCGCAGTGCCAGCACCCGCCCCGCCTGCGCCAGGCCGCGATCGAGCAAAGTTTGCTGATCTTTCAGCTCTTGCTCGATCAATTCCAGCTGCTGGCCCAGGGCCTGCGATTGGGCGCTGATCCCGGTGATTTGCGTATCGATCTGGCTGCGCCTTTTGGCCAGCTGCGCCACCTCTTGTGCACGCGATGCGCGGCGGGCGGCCAGCAATTGGCTTTGGCCTGCCATCAAAACCGCCGCATCTTGATTGCTGGCGGCGCTATCGCGCAACAAAGCATCATAAACCGGCTCGGGCTTGTCGTCGCGCTCGGCCTCTAGCCGGCCGCGGCGGGCCATCAGCTCGAACAGCTGGCCCTCGATAATGGCCAGCTCTGATCCCAGGCGCGTCGCATCAAGCTGGATCAACAGCTGGCCCTGGCGCACGCTGTCGCCTTCCTGGGCCAAGATCTGCGCCACAACACCGCCATCGGGGTGCTGCACCACCTGGCGGTTTTGATCTACCTCGATCTGCCCCGGGGCAATAACCGCGCCCGAGATTTCGCTGAAACTGGCCCAGCCCCCAAAGCCAAGGATCAACACCGCCAAACCGCCCAAGCCAAGGGCCAAGTGCCGATGCACGCTGAATTCTGGTGTGGGGTTGGTCATTGTATGCCCCCTTGGGTGCTGCGTTGCGCCAATTGCTGGTGGTTATGCACCGCCTTGCGCAGCACATCATCGCGCGGGCCAAAGGCCACGCTGTGCCCGTTATCCAGCACCAGCAGCATGTCGCATTCCTGAATGGCGGCAGGGCGATGGGCCATAACCAAACATGCCTTACCCGCCTGTTTTTGCTGCAAAATGGCTTGGTTCAGCGCGGCGCTGCCATCGGTATCGAGGTTCGAATTCGGCTCGTCCAACACCAAGATCACCGGGTCATCATAAAGCGCGCGGGCCAGGGCAATGCGCTGCATCTGCCCCCCCGACAAACGCCCGCCATTGGCCGGCACCACTGTGTCATAGCCTTGGGGCAGTTTCAAAATCATCTCATGCGCACCGGCGCGCCGGGCGGCTTGCACCACTTTTTCGGCATCGGGCTGCGTGGCCATTTTGGCGATGTTTTCTGCGATCGTGCCCTCGAACAGCTGCACGCGCTGGGGCAAATAGCCGATATGGCGGCCCAATGTGGCCGGCTCGTATTGATCTAGCGTTGCACCATCCAGCCTGATGCTGCCCTGCGCGGGCCGCCACGCGCCTGTTAACGCCCGCGCCAAGCTGGATTTGCCAGCGCCCGACACGCCAATCACCCCAACCGCCTGCCCCGGTTGCAGCTGAAAGGTGATGGCCCGCAACACAGGCTGCGCCTCGCCCGGTGGAAACACTGTCAGCTGGTGCACATCCAGCACCGCTTTCGGGTCGGGCAGCGGCGTGCGGGGCGCGTCGGGGGCGACATCGCCCAACAGAGCGGCCAGATTCAGCCAGCCTTCGCGGGCGCGCTGCACCATGGCCCATTGGCCCACGGCCAGCTCGACAGGCGCCAGCGCCCGACCCAACAAGATAGATCCTGCAATCATCGCGCCTGCGGTCACTTCGGCCTGCAGCACCAAATACGCCCCCAGCCCCAACATGGCGGATTGTAAAAACAGCCGAAATGTTTTGGTGCTGGCGGTGAACAGCCCCGACCGGTCTGCCGCATCCAGCTGCGCCTGCAATGCCCGCCCCCGCAGCTGCCGCCACCGCGCCATAACCGCCGCGCCCATGCCCAGCGCCTGCACCATCTCGGCCTCGCTGCGCAATTGCGCGGCCAATACCTCGGATCGGGCGCTGCGCTGCGCGGCCTCGGCCACGGGGGCGCGGGTGCTGATCTGGTTCAAAACGGTGATCGCCACCAAAACCAGCCCCCCGCCTATGGCCAAATAGCCCAACCATGGGTGAAACAGAAAAATGCCAAACAAAAACACCGGTGTCCAAGGCAGATCGAACAGCGCCAGCATGGCAGGTGCCCCCAGCAGCCGCTGCACCGCCTCAAGATCGCGCAGGGCACCGGCGGTTTGTTCGTCTGGGCGCAGGGCAGATTTGCGAATCATCGCTTGAAACACGCGCTGGTCTAGTGCCGCCTGAAACCGCGCGGCCACCCGCCCCATCACCCGCCCGCGCACATGATCAAGCAGCCCCATCATGGCAAAGAGAAACGTGGCCAGCAGCGAAAGCGCGATCAGCGTTTCCACCGAGCGGCTGCCCAAAACCCGGTCATAGACCTGCAGCATATACAAAGGCCCGGTTAACATAAGCAGGTTGACCGCCATGCTAAACAGCGCCACGAAAAGGAAAAGATGCCGGCTGGCCTGCCGGATTTTGGCCAGTTCGGCATGGCCGGTTTGCGGGGCGGTTGCGCTCATCTTAACGGGTTACTCCATGGGCTTTATATACTGGCAAAGATCGCCTCTCGAAGTTCCTGCCATTTGCCGCTATGATCAACCCCTGTGATTTCTGTCGCCATTTTGCCACAGCCTAAGGTCGCCATGCGTTTTGGGGTGGGCTTTGCAGGTGCAGCGACTAAGTAGTTGGTTTGAATTGATACTCCGAAACCGGCATTGTTTGGGTAAACTATGACACCTTTCCTGCGCATCGCAACTGCGGGCTTGGCCCTGTCGATTTTGACGGCATGCGCGGGCACACCTACGCCCGGCGGCAGCCCGGTAAACGACCCGGCCGAAGGCGTGAACCGCGCTGTGCACGGGTTTAACCGTGGCCTAGATGCGGTTGTATTGCGCCCGGCATCAAAGGCCTATGTGGCGGTGCTGCCGCGCCCTGTGCAAAGCGGCATTGGCAATCTGGCCGATACCTTGGCACAGCCGGGCTATATGGCAAATCACTTGCTACAAGGTAAATTTGACAAGGCCGCGCTAAACCTCACCCGGTTTTCCGTAAATGCCACCTTTGGCCTTGTTGGCCTGTTGGATACGGCCGGCGCCATGGGCATTGACGAAGAAACCACCGATTTCGGTGAAACCTTGCACATATGGGGTGCGGGCGAAGGCGCCTATGTGGAACTGCCCGTCTTTGGCCCCTCTACCGTGCGCGACGCCGTGGGCCGTGTGGTAGACCTGGGCACAAACCCGCTGAAAAACGCGCTGCCCCCCGCCGAGCGCGAGATCAGCACCGCCATTTCAGTGGCAGAACGATTGGGCAAGCGCGGGCGTTTTGGCAACACGATCGATTCAGTGCTGTACGACAGCGCCGACAGCTACGCGCAATCACGGTTGATTTACCTGCAAAACCGCCGCTTCGAACTGGGCGCCGATGCCAGCCTGGGCTATACTGACCCCTACAAAGACGCCGCCACCGCCGACCCGTACGAGGACCCTTATGCCGAGTAGTGTTTTTTCCCGCCGTCACGCGCTGGGCCTCATCGGCGCCACACTTGCCAGCACTGCAACGCCCGCCCTTGCCCTTAGCGAGGCTGGCGCGCGCCAGCTGGTTGATCGGCTGGTGGCCGATATCAACCGCGTGATCTCGTCTGGTAAGCCCGAGCAAGCGATGTTGCGCGATTTCGAAGGTATCTTTGCCCGCTACGCCGATGTGCCGACAATCGCGCGCTATACTTTAGGCGTCGAGGCGCGGCGCGCAACGCCCGCGCAGCTGCGCAGCTATACCACGGTTTTTCAGCGCTACGTGTCATTGAAATATGGCCGGCGCTTTCGTGAATTCATCGGCGGCCGGATCGAGGTAAACGAGGCCCGGGCGGTAAAAAGCTTTATCGAGGTGAAAACCACCGCCCATTTGCGCGGTGAAGCACCTTTCGATGTCACCTTTCTTATTTCCGACAGATCGGGCAGCGACAAGTTTTTCAACATGTTCATCGAAGGTGTGAACATGTTGTTGACGGAACGTGCCGAAATCGGCGCCATGCTAGACCGGCGCCGCGGCGATATCGACGCGTTGATCGCCGAATTGGGCGCCAGTAGCTAGGGCCAGGGCGCGCATCAGCGCCCGCCGGTGCCCCCCTGCAGCGCGCCAAATATATCACGCAATAGCCCGTCGATTATCCCCAACCCGCCGCCGGGCCGCCCGCCGGTGCCAGGCAGGCCACTACCATTGCCCAATGGGGGTGCCATGGGCAGCGGCTGCGGCTCTAGCCCCTCGTGCACGCGGGCCATAACCTCGTGCCAAATTTCCGCGGGCAAGCCCGATCCGGTGACGCCAGAAAGCGGTGTGTTATCATCATAGCCCATCCAAACGCCGGCGACATAATCGGCAGTAAAGCCGATAAACCACGCATCGCGCGCGGCCTGTGTGGTGCCGGTTTTGCCCGCCACCTGCCAGCCTTCGATATCGGCGCGCCGGCCTGTGCCTTCGCTGACCACCTTGTGCATCATCCATGTCAGCTCGCGCGCGGCCTCTTGCTGGATGACCCGCTCGCCGATGCCGCCTGTGGCGCTCATCAACGGGGCGGGGTCGCCCTGCATGCGCAGCTCGGTCAGCCCATAGGGGCGCACCGATGAGCCACCGTTCAAAATGCCTGCATAGGCGCCGGTCATTTCCAGCAGGGTCGATTCCGATGCGCCCAGGGCCAGTGCCGGGCCTAGGGCCAGATCGGAATTGATGCCAAATCCACTGGCCACGGTGCGCACCTGTTCCAGGCCCACGCTTTGCGCCACCTTCACGGCCGGTATGTTCAACGAGCTGCGCAGCGCCTCTGTCAGTGTGACCTGGCCATGATATTTGCGGTCATAGTTTTGCGGGCACCATTCGCCCGAGCCGGGCACATCGATGCAATAGCGCTCGTCGGCAATGACATCTCCCGCAGAATAGCCCATATCCAGCGCCGCCGCATAGACAAAGGGCTTAAAGCTAGATCCGGTTTGCCGCAGCGCCTGCGTGGCGCGGTTAAAGGCGCCCACCACTTTGGTTTTGCGCCCCCCCACCATGGCGCGCACTGCACCATCTGCGCCCATGACCACGATGGCGGCTTGCGCCTTCGAGCCCTCTTTCACCTTGCTTTCAAATACTTCTCGCATGGCATCTTCGGCTGCGGTTTGAATGCGCGGGTCCAGTGTGGTGCGTATCACCACATCTTCTGTGGTGTTGCGGGTAAAAAACTCGGGCCCGGTAGACATGACCCAATCAACGAAATAGCCGCCTGCGCGCGCCTCGGCTGCCTCGGACAGCTGTGCGGGGTTGGCCAGGGCCTGGCGCGCATCTGCATCGCTGAGATAGCCCTGATCGTGCATCAGGTTCACAACCACCGCCGCCCGGCTTTGCGAGCGTTCAAGGTTGCTGGTGGGCGCCAAGGCTGTTGGCGCGGTCAGCAGGCCCGCCAACATGGCGCTTTCAGCCGGGGTTAACTGGCCCGAGGTTTTGCCAAAAAACCGCTGCGCTGCGGCCTCGGCACCATAGGCGCCGCCGCCCATATAGGCGCGGTTCAGATAGACGGTCAGGATCTCGTCCTTGGTATATTTGGCCTCCATCGCCATGGCGAAAATGGCCTCTTTGGCCTTGCGCACCAATGACGAGCGGCGGCAATCGGCCTCGTATTCGGTTTGGTTTTTCCACTGGCTTGGGTCAAAGGGCACGCCAAGGCACAGCAGCTTGGCCGTTTGCTGCGTGATGGTCGAGCCGCCATGCCCCGAAAGCGGGCCACGCCCTTCGCGCAGGTTGATGCGCACAGCGCTGGCAATGCCGCGGGGCGACAGGCCGAAATGGCTGTAAAACCGCTTGTCTTCGGTCGCAATCACCGCGTTTTTCAAATGTGGGCTTACGGAATTGGCCGTGACCACACCGCCAAATTGGTCGCCCCGCCAGGCAAAGACCGCGCCATTGGCATCCAGCAATGTCACCGAGCCTTTTTGCCGCCCGTCCAGCAAAGCATCGATTTCGGGCAAGGTGTAATAGGTATAGCCCACAGCCAGCCCCACCAGCACCGCGGCGGTCAGGCTGATGCGCCATGTAAAGGCCCAGATCAGGCGCCACAGCCACCCCAACAGCCCCGCCACCAGACGCACCACAATATTGCGTGGCTTTTTGGCGGGCCGCTTTGGCCCTTTGCGCGGTTGGCCTGCGGGTTTTGCCTTTGGGGCCGATTTCTTTTTGGCTGGCTGCGCAGCATAGCGCTTTTCCGCCACCAATGGCGGCCGCCTGCGTCCGGAATCACTCATATATTGCCCTGCCCGAGCGTTATTATTCACCCGATCATACTGGCAGCGCGGGCAAATGTTGACACCTGATTTCCCATGCGCGCTTTTTTGTGAAGATTAAAAAATAAGCAAAAAAGTTAAAATGCGCAAAAAGTGTGCAACTTGGGCGGTGTTTTGCCTGTGTTTGCAGCGCGCCACCTTTCCACCCGGCCAGATATTGGGATTTTCTGCAGGTGCAAACGGGCGGGCACCCTCCGCCGCAGATCGTAAAGGGGACTAAGGTGAAACTGATCATTGCAACGATCAAACCGTTCAAACTGGAAGAGGTGCGCGAAGCGCTAACCTCGATCGGTGTGCGCGGCATGATGGTGACCGAAATCAAGGGCTTTGGCGCACAGTCTGGCCACACCGAAATCTACCGTGGTGCAGAGTACGCGGTGAATTTCGTGCCGAAAATCAAACTGGAAATCGCAGTGCAGTCGGGCATGGCGGATCAGGTGGTGGATACCATCGCGCAAACCGCCAAAACCGGAAAGATCGGCGATGGAAAGATATTTGTGCTCGATCTGCAGCAGGCGCTGCGGGTGCGGACCGGCGAAACCAACGAGGATGCGCTGTAAGGCGTGTTGGGGAAAGGAAATGACCATGAATTTTGCTGTTAAACTGGGGGCCGCCGCTGCGCTGATTGCGCTGCCGTCGCTGGGCCTGGCCCAAGAGGCCGATGTCACCCCGCCGAACCAAGAGATCGGCTTTATCTTCACCACCTTCATGTTCCTTGTCGCGGGCTTTTTGGTGTTCTGGATGGCGGCCGGTTTTGCCATGCTCGAGGCTGGGCTGGTGCGTTCCAAAAACGTGACCATGCAGCTGACAAAAAACATCGCGCTGTTTGCCCTGGCCGCTATCGCCTATTACGTGGTGGGCTATAACCTGATGTATCCCGGCGACGGCTGGACAATTTCTGGCGTCATCGGTGCCTTCTCGATGGCCAGCCTGGAACCTGTGGGCCTGGCCGGTGCCGAACCTGATCTCACCTATGCGTCTGTCGGGTCTGACTTTTTCTTCCAGCTGATGTTCTGCGCCACCACTGCCTCGATCGTGTCGGGCACCCTGGCCGAGCGCATCAAGCTGTGGCCCTTCTTGTTCTTCGTCATCGTTCTGACGGCGTTTATCTATCCCATCCAGGCCAGCTGGAAATGGGGCGGTGGTTTCCTTGACGAGGCAGGCTTCCTAGATTTCGCCGGCTCGACTGTTGTGCACTCGGTCGGTGGCTGGGCCGCTTTGGCTGGCGCGCTGATCTTGGGCCCGCGTATCGGCAAATACAAAGAAGGCCGCACCGTGCCCTTCATGGGCTCGAACCTGCCGCTGGCCACGCTGGGCACGTTTATTCTGTGGCTGGGTTGGTTCGGCTTTAACGGTGGCTCGCAGCTGTATATGGATACCGCGGGCAACGTGGCCGATATCAGCCGGATTTTCGCCAACACCAATACGGCCGCTGCAGGCGGTGCCGTTGCGGCCCTGCTGCTGACACAGCTGCTGTATAAAAAGGTTGACCTGACGATGGTGCTCAACGGCGCCCTGGCCGGCCTGGTTTCGATCACCGCCGAGCCGCTGACCCCCACCTTGGGTTCGGCCACGCTGATCGGTGCCGTGGGTGGCGTGATCGTGGTGTTTGCTGTGCCCTTCCTGGACAAGCTGAAAATCGACGACGTGGTTGGCGCCATTCCGGTGCACCTGATGGCCGGTATCTGGGGCACGATCGCAGTGGTCTTCACCAATGGTGATGCCAGCCTGGGTGCGCAGCTTTATTCCATCGTTGTGGTTGGCGCCTTTGTCTTTGTGGTGTCGGGCATCTTGTGGTTCATCCTGAAAGCCACCGTTGGCATCCGCGTGTCGGAAGAAGACGAGATCAACGGGCTGGACATGGCCGAGCTGGGCATGGAAGCCTACCCCGAGTTCTCCAAGGGCTAAGGCCCGAATAGATCAAAAACCAAGGGCCCGGGGTGTGTGCAAAACCCCGGGCCTTTTTATGTGGTGGCGATCATTTTAGGCATGAAAAAGGCCCAAAGCGCATGCGCCTTGGGCCGGTGGTTTGGCAAAACCGCCGCGCTTATTTCAGCGCTTTGTCGGTAATGGCATGGGTCCAGGCGCCAGTGGGTGCCTTGGTGATCACCGGGTCTGATCCGCCCGACATCAGCGAGGCCACCGTGCGCTCGTAATCGGCCGGGTCCAGCGCGCCGTTCGATCCTGCGGTCAGTTTGGCCACCTCGGCCATCATGCGGCGCTGGTGTTCTTCGGTTTGGGCGCCGGTTGCATCGTTTTCCAACACGATATCGGCGGCCTCATCCGGGTTGGCCTCGGCATATTTCCAGCCCTTCATCGATGCCCGCACAAAGCGCACCATCTTGTCTTCAAAGGCAGGATCGGCCAGCTTTTCTTCCAGCACATAAAGCCCATCTTCCAGCGTGGCCACGCCCTGATCTTCGTATTTGAAGACGATCAGATCATCGGGTGTCAGGCCCGCATCGATCACCTGCCAATATTCATTATAGGTCATCGTCGATACGCAAGCCGCCTGCTTTTGCAACAGCGGGTCTACGTTGAACCCTTGCTTTAGAACCGTCACGCCATCGGCCCCGCCTGTGGTGGGCAGGCCCAGCTGGCTCATCCAGGACAAAAAGGGAAATTCGTTGCCAAAGAACCAAACGCCCAATGTTTTGCCTTTGAAATCATCGGTGCTGGCCACGCCCGAATCTTTGCGGCAGGTCAGCATCATGCCCGACGATTTAAAGGGCTGCGCGATGTTGACCAATGGCAGGCCCTTTTCACGCGCGGCCAGGGCGGCGGGCATCCATTCTACGGTCACATCTGCACCACCGCCGGCGATCACCTGGGTTGGGGCAATATCGGGGCCACCGGGCTTGATCGTGACGTTTAGATCCTCTTCGTCGTAAAACCCTTTGTCCAGTGCCACATAATAGCCTGCGAACTGGGCCTGCGTGACCCATTTCAGCTGCAGGGTTACATCATCTGCCGCAGCAGCCATACCAGCCCATAGGGCAAGCGCCGAACTGCCAAGCGCCTTTGCAAACAGTTTCATTTCATACTCTCCTTGGTGGTTTTGGTTATGGTTTTAGTCATGCCCTGCCTCGCTGTGACGGGTGCCAAAAGGTGACTGCTTTTTCCAGCAGCGCGACCCCGCCGTAAAAAAATGACCCGGCCAAAGCGGCCACAACAATTTCGGCCCAAACAAGATCCAGCGCCAGCTGCCCCACGCTGGTGGAAATGCGAAACCCCATGCCGCGGATGGGCGAGCCGAAAAATTCGGCCACGATCGCGCCGATCAGGGCCAATGTTGAGGTGATTTTTAAGCCGTTAAAGATAAAGGGCATCGCAGCCGGCAGGCGCAGATATAGCAGCGTGGCCCAATAGCCTGCGGCATAGGTATGCATCAAATCGCGTTGCATGGTGGTGGTGTCTTGCAGGCCTTGCACGGTGTTCACCAGCATTGGGAAAAACACCATCACCACCACAACGGCGGCTTTTGATTGCCAGTCAAACCCGAACCACATCACCAAAATCGGCGCCATGCCGATAATCGGCAGGGCCGCCACGAAATTGCCAACAGGCAAAAGCCCGCGTTGCAGAAATGGAAACCTGTCTATTGCGATGGCCAGCAAAAATGCCCCGCCACAGCCCATGGCATAGCCCGACAGCGCGCCTTTCAGCACGGTTTGCACGAAATCTTCCCACAGGATCTGGGTGGATATCGCAAAGCGTGCGGCAATGGCGCTGGGGGGCGGCAAAATTACCGATGGCACGTTCAAGCCGCGCACCAGGCATTCCCACATCACCACGATTGTCAGCCCAAATATCACCGGCACCGCCAGCCCCGTTGCCCGCCCGCGTGGCAGCCGCGCCAAGCGCGTGTTGGCCCAGATGCCCAAGGCCCAAGCGGCCAAAGCTGCAAGAACCCAAGCCATTATGCCATCCCCATGCGTTTCAGGGTGATGCGCTGGGCCAGCCCGATAAGCGCCACCAGCGCTGCGGCCAAAGCGGCGGCCATGATCAGCGCGCTCCAGATTTGGATGGTTTGGCCATAATAGCTGCCCGCCAGCAGCCGCGCCCCCAGCCCCGCCACGGCGCCGGTGGGCAACTCGCCCACAATGGCGCCAACCAGGCTGGCCGCCATGGCGATTTTCATCGAGGTGAACAGATAGGGCATAGACGAGGGCAGGCGCAGCCGCCAAAAGGTTTGCGCGCCGCTGGCATTCCATGTGCGCATTTGGTCCAGCTGCATCTGATCGGGGCTGCGCAGCCCCTTTACCATGCCCACAACGACCGGGAAAAAGCTAAGATACATGCTGATAATCGCCTTTGGCAGCAGGCCGGAAATACCCACGGCATTCAGCACCACGATAATCATTGGCGCGATGGCCAGAATGGGAATGGTCTGGCTGGCGATAACCCATGGCATCACGCTCATGTCCATCACACGGTTGTAGACAATGCCGATGGCCAGCCCAATGCCCAGCACTGTGCCCAAAACAAAGCCCAGCAGCGTGGCCGACATAGTAACCCAGCTGTGAAAGATCAGGCTGCGCTTTGATGTGATCTTTTTCTCAACCGTGGTGTTCCAGATTTCAGCGGCCACCTGGTGCGGCGCGGGCAGTTTGGGTTTGTCTTGCGCCCATGTATCGGCCACCAATTCGCTAAATGTCAGCGTGGTGCCGGCGCGTTGGGCGCGGTCATAGGCCCAATCGGCGTTCAACCAAACAGCGGCCGCATACCAAAGCGCAACCAACGCCATAAGCACGGTAAAGACGGGCAGAAAATTACGCATGTGCCCCCCTTGCTGGAAAAACTGCGCGCTTAATCGTCATAGGCATGACCCGCGCGCAGGCCCTCGCGAACGCGATGGGCGATTTCCAAAAATTCGGGCGTGTCGCGAATATCCAAGGGGCGTTCGCGGGGCAGGGGGCTTTCGATGATATCGGTGATCCTGCCGGGGCGCGGGCTCATCACCACGATGCGCGTTGACAGATACACCGCCTCGGGGATCGAATGCGTGACAAAGGCGATGGTTTTGTTGGTGCGCGCCCACAGCTGTAGCAATTGCTGGTTCAGGTGGTCGCGCACGATTTCATCCAGCGCGCCAAATGGCTCGTCCATCAGCAAGATATCTGCGTCAAAGGCCAGCGCCCGGGCGATGCTGGCGCGTTGCTGCATGCCCCCCGACAGCTGCCAGGGAAATTTCTTTTCAAAGCCAGACAGTTCTACCAGCTCTAGCACCCGCTGCACGCGCTGGGCGATATCGGCCTTGTCATAGCCCATAATTTCCAACGGCAACGACACATTGCGCCCGATGGTGCGCCATGGGTAAAGGCCGGCTGCCTGAAACACATAGCCATAGGCGCGCGCGGCGCGGGCATCGGCGGCTGACACGCCGTTCACCGTGATACTGCCGCCGGTGGGGTGTTCAAGATCGGCCATGCAGCGCAGGAAGGTGGTTTTGCCACAGCCCGAAGGGCCGATAAAGCTGACAAAATCGCCCTTGCAGATATCTAGGTTGACATCTTTTAGGGCATGCACTGGCCCGTCATTCGTTTGAAAGGTCAGGTTCAGACCCTTGGCGCTGATCGCGATATCGGTCGTCAAACCGCATACTCCCCGCGTTACTGTGATGACGCGGCTTAGGCGCCGCGCTTTGTTGTTATTCTACTGCCCTGCACCCGGGTTGTGCACCCGGGTGCAACAAAAATCAAATGCCGGCGGGAATATTCAGCGGATCACGCTGAATCATTTTGGGGGCGTTCAGCTCTTTCCATTTTGACAAGGCCACATTGGCGCTGGGGAATGCCGGGCGCGGCACAAACCGGCCGCGGCCCGGGTTGGGCTGGCTGTTTTGGCCCCAGGCCCAGATCACCTCGCCGCGCGACAGGGTGTAGCGGGCCTGCGCTGTTACCTCAAACCCCTCGAACACATTGTAATCAAGGATCGAATGGTGGTTGGCGGCTGAAATGGTTTTGCTGATCTTCGGATCCCAAACCACAATATCGGCGTCGGCCCCTTCGACGATGGCACCTTTTTTCGGATAGATATTCAAGATTTTCGCCACATTGGTTGATGTGGCCGCCACAAATTCATTGGGCGTTAACCGCCCGGTTTCCACGCCATGTGTCCACAGCACGGCCAGCCGCTCTTCCAACCCGTTCGAGCCATTGGGGATGATGCGGAAATCATGCCTGCCGGCGCGCTTTTGTTCGGTGTTGAACGCCGCATGATCGGTGGCCACCACCTGCAGCGAACCAGCCTGCAGCCCGGCCCACAAACTATCTTGGTGGTCTTTCGAGCGGAAGGGCGGCGACATCACGCGCCGCGCGGCATGATCCCAATCTTTGTTGAAATATTCGCTTTCATCCAAGGTCAGGAACTGGATCAGCGGCTCGCCATAGACCCGCATGCCTTTTTGGCGCGCCCGGCGTATGGCCTCGTGGGCCTGCTCGCAAGACACATGCACGATGTAAAGCGGCACACCCGCCGTATCGGCGATGCAAATGGCGCGGTTTGCCGCCTCGCCTTCGAATTCGGGCGGGCGCGAATAGGCGTGCCCCTCGGGGCCGGTGATGCCTTGGTCAAAGTATTTCTGCTGCATCTCGGCCACCAGATCGCCGTTTTCGGCATGCACCATCGGCAAGGCGCCCAGCTCTTTGCAGCGCTTGAACGAGGCGAACATCTCGTCATCCTCGATCATCAGCGCGCCTTTGTAGGCCATGAAATGTTTGAACGAGTTTACGCCCATATCAACGGCGTCTTTCATCTCGGTGAAGATTGTCTCGTTCCAGCCCGTGATGGCCATATGATAGCCGATATCGGCGCAGATTTGCGGGGCGCTTTTGCGATGCCATTCGTTGATGGCGTTTTTGATGCTGCCATCGGCGCCGGGCAGGCAAAAATCGACCAGCATTGTGGTGCCGCCACAGGCCGCAGCCCATGTGCCGGTTTCAAAGGTTTCAGCGGCAGTTGTGCCCATAAAGGGCATTTCCAGATGCGTGTGCGGATCGATCCCGCCGGGGATCACATAGGCGCCTTCGGCGTCGATATATTCATCGCCCACCAGGTTTTCGCCGATCTGTTTGATCGTCTCGCCCTCGATCAGCACATCGGCTTTCCATGTGCGGTCGGCGGTGCATACCATGCCGCCTTTGATGACTTTTGTTGCCATTTTGGCCTCCTTGATCTGCTGGGTGGGGGTGGCGTCAGGCCACCACACCCGCTGTTTCCAGAACCGCATGCAACAGCACATCGGTGCCTGCGGTTGCCCAGTCTTTGGAAATTTCCTCGGCCTCGTTATGCGACAGCCCATCAACGCAGGGGCACATGATCATGGCGGTTGGCGCCACCTGGTTGATCCAGCAGGCATCGTGGCCCGCGCCCGAGATGATATTCATATGGGCATAGCCCAGGCTATCGGCGGCCCGCCGCACGGCGCTGACGCAGCCCTCGTCAAAGGCCACAGGATCAAAGCCGCCGACCTTTTCAAATTCGACACCCAGCCCCATGTCATCGCAGATTTTCTGGCCCTCTTGGCGCAGGCGTTTTTCCATATCCTGGATCACCGCCAGATCGGGGCTGCGGAAATCGACCGTGAACACCACCTTGCCCGGGATTACGTTGCGCGAATTGGGGTAGACATCGATATGGCCGGCAGCCCCCACCGCATGGGGGGCATGCGACCATGCGATTTGGTCTACCAATTCCAGCAGCTTGGCCATGCCAAGGCCCGCGTTTTTGCGCAGTGGCATCGGCGTGCTGCCGGTGTGGCTGTCTTTGCCGGTGATGGTTACTTGCGTCCAGCTTAGGCCCTGGCCATGTGTAACCACGCCGATATCTTTGCCCTCGGCCTCTAGGATGGGGCCCTGTTCGATGTGCAGCTCGAACATCGCGTGCATTTTACGCTGGCCCACGGGTTCGTCGCCCTGCCAGCCAATGCGGCGCAGCTCGTCGCCGAAAAGCTTGCCATCGGCATCTTGGCGCGATTTGGCCCAATCTTCGGTGTGAATGCCGGCAAAAACGCCGCTAGACAGCATCGCCGGGGCAAAGCGCGTGCCCTCTTCGTTGGTCCAGTTGGCGATGGCAATGGGATGGCGGGTTTTGATGCCCATGTCATTGAGGCTGCGCACAACCTCGAGCGCGCCCAATACGCCCAGAACACCATCATATTTGCCGCCTGTGGGCTGGGTATCTAGGTGGCTGCCCATGTAAACCGGCAGGGCATCGGGGTCGGTTCCGGGGCGGATGGCAAACATGTTGCCCATACTGTCTAGCCCCATGTCGCAGCCGGCCTCTTGGCACCATTTCTGAAACAGCGCGCGCCCTTCGGCATCGGCATCGGTTAGGGTTTGGCGATTATTCCCGCCGGCCACCCCTGGCCCGATCTTTGCCATTTCCATCAGACTGTCCCACAGTCGATCCCCGTTGATGCGCAGGTTTTCCCCAGGTGCTGGCATTGCGCCCCCCTTTGTTTGGCCGTTCTCTTTTTTACCATTTGGTAAAGTCACGATTGCCGTTGCCCCTGCGGCTGTCAAGATTCGTCTTGGACATAATAGGGCCAACGGGCTATCTGAGGGCGGATATGGTCAAATCTAAAGCAATATTTTTACCCAGATGAGCGAAGCCACCCACCCCGCGCCAAAGCGCAGCCGCATTCAGCAGCGCAACCGCAAGCGCATTCTCGAGGCGGCGCTGGATGTGTTCTCGCAGCATGGCTATCGCGGCAGCACGCTAGACCAGATCGCCGAGGCGGCAGGCCTGTCAAAGCCCAATATTCTTTACTATTTCAGCGGCAAAGAAGAGATCCACGTTACCTTGCTGGCCCGCCTGATGGAGGCCTGGCTGGACCCGCTGGAACAGATGGATGCCAAAGGCGACCCGCTGGCCGAGCTATTGGGCTATATCCGCCGCAAAATGGAGATGAGCCGCCTTTACCCCCGCGAAAGCCGCTTGTTTGCAAATGAAATCATCCAAGGCGCACCGCGTATGGGGGGTAACCTGGAAACCGGGTTGAAACCGCTTTTCGATGAAAAATGCCGCCTGATCCAAGATTGGGTAGATGCCGGGCTGCTGGCCCCGGTAGACCCGGCGCATTTGATCATCTCGATCTGGGCCACCACCCAGCACTATGCCGATTTTGAGACACAGGTCAGGGTTTTGATCCCCGATACCGATGCCGCTTGGGCTGCGGCGCAGCAGCATGTGGAAACGATGTTTACCAAGCTGCTTGCGCCCTAAGCCTGGCTTATTCGGCCGCCACCCTGTTTGGGTTGTTGGGGTGGGTTGTCCAATTGCCATAGTCTGCCTCGACAAGCTTGCCGGTGCGCGGGTCGGTGGTGCCGGGGGCCATTTGCTCCATCGTGATGCAGTTTTCCACCGGGCAGACATTGACGCACAGGTTGCAGGCCACGCATTCATCGTCTTTCACGGTGAAAACCCGATCATCAGACATGGCGATGGCCTGGTGGCTGGTGTCTTCGCAGGCGGCGTAGCAGCGGCCACAGCTGATGCACAGATCTTGGTTGATCTTTGCCTTGCTGATGTAATTCAGGTTCAAATGCTGCCAGTCGCTGGTGTTTGGCACGGCGCGGCCTATCAATTCGGCGGGGCTGTGCATGTCTTTGCTGTCTAAATAGTCGGACAGGCCCGAAATCATTTCCTGAACAATTTTAAAGCCATAGGTCATGGCGGCTGTGCACACTTGCACATTGCCCGCCCCCATCGCCAAATATTCGGCCGCATCGCGCCATGTGGTTACACCGCCAATGCCCGATATGGGCAGGCCGCGCAGATCGGCGCTGCGGGCGATTTCTGCCACCATGTTCAGCGCGATCGGTTTCACCGCCGGGCCACAATAGCCGCCATGCGCACCTTTGCCATCGATCGTGGGCTCGGGCGCGAAAAGATCAAGATTGACCGAGGTGATCGAATTGATCGTGTTGATCAGCGATACGGCATCGGCGCCACCGGCCTTGGCGGCAGCGGCGGGTTTGCGGATATCGGTGATATTTGGCGTCAGCTTTACGATACAGGGCATGCGGGTGTTTTGCTTTACCCAGCGCGTGACCATTTCGATATATTCGGGCACTTGGCCCACCGCGCTGCCCATGCCGCGCTCGCTCATGCCATGGGGGCAGCCGAAATTCAGCTCGACCCCATCTGCGCCGGTTTCCTCGACCAGCGGCAAGATGGCTTTCCATGCCTCTTCCACGCAAGGCACCATCAGCGAGACAATCATCGCCCGGTCCGGGTAATCGCGTTTGACCGATTTGATCTCTTGCAGGTTCACATGCAGCGGGCGGTCGGTGATCAATTCGATGTTGTTCAGCCCCAACAGCCGCCGATCGGCGCCCCAAATCGCGCCGTAGCGGGGGCCGTTGACATTGACCACCGGCGGGCCGTCTTCGCCCAGGGTTTTCCACACAACGCCGCCCCAACCGGCCTCGAAGGCGCGGCGCACGTTATATTCTTTGTCTGTCGGCGGGGCCGAGGCCAGCCAGAACGGGTTGGGCGATTTGATGCCTACGAAATTTGATGTCAGGTCTGCCATGTCTCAGCCCTCTGCCGTCAGGGTTGCGTGGATGTCTTCTGCCGCGTCGCGCCCCTGCGCCACGGCGGTCACTGTCAGATCGTCGCCGCCAGTGGCGCAATCGCCCCCGGCCCAAACGCCTGCGATGCTGGTGCGCCCGGCGCCGACAGTGGCAATTTTACCTTTGTCGGTATCGGGCAGGCCGCTGCCTGCCAATGTTTGACCGATGGCCTTGAACACCTGATCCGCGGCCAGACGGAACGTATCGCCTGTGGGGGTCAGCGTATCGTCGGTATAGGCGAATTCGATCTCGCGCACTGCCCCGTTGCCCAGCACCTGCACGGGCGTGGCATTGGTGATGATGCGCACCCCTTTCGAGGCGGCCAGATCTTGCTCGAACGGGCTGGCATTCATTCGCGCCCGGCCCCTGCGATAAACCAGCGTGACATTCAGCGCGCCCAGCAGCTTGGCCTGAACGGCGGCGTCGATCGCGGTCATGCCGCCGCCAATTACCACAACGTCGCGGCCGATGGGCAGTGTGGCCATATCGCTGGCCTGGCGCAGATCGGCGATAAAATCGACCGCATCCAGCACGTTTTGTTTGTCGTCGCCATCGGCGCCCAGTGCGTTTACCCCGCCAAGGCCGATGCCCAAAAACACCGCATCATATTGCGCCTGCAGTTGCGCCAGGGTGATATCGCGGCCCAGGGCCTGCCCGTTTTGCACGCTGATGCCGCCAATGCCCAACAGCCAATTTACCTCGGCCTGGGCGAAATCATCGGTCGATTTATAGCTGGCAATCCCATATTCATTTAAGCCCCCCGCCTTTGGGCGGGCATCGAAAACCACCACATCGTGGCCCTTCATGGCCAGCCGATGGGCGCATGCCAACCCTGCCGGACCGGCCCCGACAACGGCAATGCGCCGCCCCGTCGGGGCCGCCCGGGAGAAAGGGTGCCCGGCCTTGGCCTGTAAAATATCGGTTGCATGGCGCTGCAGCTGGCCAATGCGCACCGGCTTGCCCTCGGCGGTTTCGCGCACGCAGGCCTGTTCGCACAGCGTTTCAGTGGGGCACACCCGGGCGCACATGCCGCCCAAAATATTTTGCGACAAAATCGTTTTGGCGGCCGCTTCGGGCGTGCCAGTGGCGATTTGGCGGATAAACAACGGAATATCGATGGCCGTGGGGCAGGCGGTGACACAGGGTGCATCGTGGCAGAAATAACACCGGTCAGCGGCCACCTGCGCCTCGTGCTGGCCCATCGGCGGGTGCAGATCGGCAAAGTTTTGCTGCAAGTCGTCACTGCGCAAGCGCCCGGCGGCGATACCCGGTGTCAGGGCATTAGCAGACATGGGACCATCCTTTGTTAGGTTTCGTTGATCTCAGGATGCCACGAATCAAAATTTTATCAATCGGTAAAATTATGAATCGCAAAAGGCGCTTGTAAAACATTGCAAATTTGGGTGGTTAGCGGCATATTTTGCTGAAAAAAGGGGCATTTCAGCCATGTCACAGCGCCATGTCTAGCCGGTTTCGCCACCCAGAAATCTTGGCAATTGCCCGCAGCGAAGGCAAAGTTGTGGTCGAGGATCTGGCCCAGCGCTTTGGCGTCACGCTGCAAACCATCCGCCGCGATCTGGCCGATTTGGCCGATGCAGGCCAGCTGCAGCGCGTGCATGGCGGGGCGGTTTTACCCTCGGGCGTGGCCAATATTGGCTATGCCGATCGCCAGCAAATGCATGCCGCGGCGAAAGAGGCCATTGGCCGTGCCTGCGCGGCCGAAATTCCCGATGCCTGCTCGTTGTTTTTAACCATTGGCACCACGACCGAGGCCGTGGCCCGCGCGCTGCTGGCCCATCGCGATTTGCTGGTTGTGACCAATAACCTGAATATTGCCAATATCTTGGTGGCCAACCCCCAGATCGAGGTGGTGGTGGCCGGTGGCACGTTGCGCCGCAGCGATGGTGGGTTGGTTGGCCCCACTGCGGTGCGCCTGATCGAGCAATTCAAGGTGGATCTTGCCGTTATGGGCTGTTCGGCGCTGGACCAAGACGGCGATATGCTGGATTTTGACAGCGCCGAAGTGGCGGTAAGCCAAACAATCATCGCGCAAGCCCGCCAAAGGGTGCTGGTGGCCGATCACAGCAAAATTGGCCGCAAGGCGCCGATACGGGTGGCGCCGCTGTCGCAGATGGCAAAGCTATATACCGAGGCGCCATTGCCCGGCCCTTTGGCGGCAAAATGCGCCGCCTGGGGCACGCAAATTGTGGTGGCGCCGGCTTTGGCCTAGCTGGGGCCTAGGCCCGGTTTAGGCGCGGCGCAACACCGCCATGTAAAA
>CAJXSO010000005.1 GCA_913061505.1 uncultured Lutimaribacter sp. | reverse complement strand
GATAGCGCCACGCCCGCCCAAACCGATGGCCCGCCGCCACCAGTGCTGCCGCCTGTGCTGCCACCAGTGCTGCCACCGGCCCATGCCAAAAGACACACGCCGCTTATGGCGCAGAGCTGGCCCAAGGCCAGCCAGCGCGTGGGCAAACGGCGGGTGCGCAGCACCTCAAAGGCTGTGGCCCAAATCGGCGCACTGCCAATCGTAATGGCTGTGCCAACCCCCACGCCCGCCAGGCTAACGGCCCAAAAAAACAACAGGTTATAGCCCGCAATGCATGTGCCGGCAAAGGTGATACCCCCCCAAGGCAGGGCGCCAAGGCCCGCGCGCATGCGCGGCTGGGCCTGCGCCAAAACCACCAGCGCCAGCGCCCCAAAGGCCAAACGCAAGGCCCCCACCACCAAAGGCTCGCGCGTGGGGGGCAGCAGGGCAGCGGTGGTGCCGGTGGTGCCCCAAAGCATGGCCGCCAAAATCACCGCAGCCACCCCCAATGCCTGTTTTTGCGCCACGGCCAACCCATCCTTTTGCCCAAACCGCCGGCAGAGGCCGGCCATTCATAGCCCTTTCAGGCAGAAACTTGCCCGTTTCAAGCCGCTTTCGCACACAAATTTCGACATCGCGGCGCTTTGGTGCTTCCATGTGCCGGGCGAGACCATTAGATAACTAGTCTGACAGTGACGGGGTTCTTACGGGCCCTGACAAAGGGAGAGATACAATGCTTAACAATATCGGCCTTCCCGGCCTTCTGTTGATTGCCGTCGTGGTGCTGGTGCTGTTTGGCCGCGGCAAGATCAGCTCGCTTATGGGCGAGGTTGGCAAAGGCATCACCGCGTTCAAAAAAGGCGTGAAAGACGGCAGCGAAGAAATCGCCGACCAGACCGCCACCCAAGCCAAAGACGTGACGCCCGAAACCGAGAAGGACAAGGCGTAAGCCATGTTCGATCTTGGCTGGGGCGAGCTGCTGCTCATCGGGATTGTCGCGCTGATCGTGGTGGGCCCAAAAGACCTGCCCGGCCTGTTCCGCTCGATCGGGCAGTTTGTGGGCAAGGCCAAAGGCATGGCGCGCGAATTTAGCCGTGCCATGGACCAGGCCGCCACAGATGCGGGCGTGAAAGACGTGCAAAACACCATCAAGGCCGCCACCAACCCGGTGGGCACGGCCATGGATGGGGTGAAAGACGCGGCGCGCAGCTTGTCCAGTTTTGATCCAAACAGCGAAACCGGCAAATTGTCGGCCGAGCGTGAGGACGCCAAAAAGAAAATTCAGGCCAAGACAGCCCGTGTCACAGCCGAACGTCTGCAACGCGAGGCGCAAGAGGCCCTGGCCAAGGCCGAAGCTGCCGAAGCTGCGTTGGCAGACAAACCGGCGGCCCCTGCCGCCAGCACCCCCAAGGACGCTGAATGAGCAAGACCGAAGAGATCGAAGACAGCTCGGCCCCGTTGATCGAGCATCTGGCCGAGCTGCGCACAAGACTGATCCGCTCGGTTGCGGCGTTTATTGTGGGGATGGTGATTGCCTTTACCGTGGCCGAGCCGATCTTGCAGTTTTTGCTGCACCCGATCGAGGCCACCTTGCGTGATCTGGGCGATCCCTCGCCCACCATGCAATATACCTCGCCGCAGGAATATCTGTTCACGCTGTTTCGCATCTCCATGGTCTTCGGCTTTGCGCTGGCCTTCCCGGTAATTGGCCATCAAATGTGGCGTTTCGTGGCGCCCGGCCTTTATCGCAAGGAAAAGAACGCGTTTTTGCCGTTTCTTATTGCCTCGCCTGTGATGTTTTTCCTGGGCGCCTCTTTTGCCCATTTCGTCGTCACACCACTGGCCATGGCGTTTTTCTTGGGCTTTGTTGATGTCAGCTCGATCTTTGCCTCGCTGGTGGGCCAGGCCACAAATGGCGGTGTTGCTGGCACTGTGGCCGCACCTGAAACAACCGAAGGCATTCGCATCACGTTTTTTGGTAAGGTGAACGAAAGCCTTGATATTACGCTGAAATTCATCATCGCCTTTGGCCTGTGCTTCCAGCTGCCCGTGTTGCTGACGCTGATGGGCAAGGCCGGGCTGGTCAGCCGCGATGGTTTGGCGGGTGTGCGCAAATATGCGATGGTGGGCATTTTGGTGCTGGCAGCCCTGGTTACGCCGCCCGATGTGATCACCCAAACGATCCTCTTTACCGTGGTCTACGGGCTTTACGAGGTGTCGATCTTCCTGGTGGGCCGCGTCGAGGCCAAGCGCGAGGCGGAATTGCGCGCCGAAGGATATTACGACGACGACGAGGATGACAGCCCCACTGCCGCATCGGACAGCGCTGGAAAAACCGGCACAGACAGCCCGGATGAAGACCCGCTGATTGCGCAAATGGATGCAGAGATTGCCCAGCAAGAGGCCGAGGAAGGCAAGAAAGACTGATGGATAGCGCAGCCCTGACCCGCATCGCCGAGGCGCTAGAGCGGATGGCGCCTGCCCCCTTGGCCGCCCCGGATTTTGCAGCGGCCGATGCCTTTGTCTGGCACGTCACCCCCGATAGGCTGGCGCCGGTGCCGCAGGTTTCGCGGGTGGATATCGCGCTGCTGGTGGGGGTGAACCGCGCGCGCGATACCTTGCTGGAAAACACCCGGCAATTTGCCAAGGGCCTGCCGGCCAATAACGCCTTGCTTTGGGGCGCGCGGGGCATGGGGAAATCTAGCTTGGTCAAGGCGGTGCATGCCGCGATTCTGGCCGAAGGCCTGGGTTTGAAAATCGTGGAGCTGCAACGCGAAGACCTGCCCAGCGTGGCGCGGCTGCTGAATATTTTGCGCGCCGCCCCGCAGCATAGGTTTGTGCTGTTTTGCGATGACCTGTCTTTCAGCCATGACGACCAGCATTACAAATCGCTCAAGGCGGTTTTGGATGGCGGTATCGAGGGGCGGCCCGACAATGTGCTGTTTTACGCCACATCGAACCGGCGCCATTTGATGCCGCGCGACATGATCGAAAACGAACGCTCAAGCGCCATTAACCCGGCCGAAGCGGTCGAGGAAAAAGTGTCTTTGTCAGACCGTTTTGGCCTGTGGCTGGGCTTTCACCCCTGCACCCAAGATGAATATCTGGCGATGATCGAGGGCTATTGCGCAGCCCATGGGGTGCAGATTGCCGCAGATCAGCTACGCGCCGAGGCGATCGAATGGCAGGCCACGCGTGGCGCGCGCTCGGGCCGGGTGGCGTGGCAGTTTTTCACCGATCTGGCCGGGCGGCACGGCGTTTCGCTTTAGCGCGCCGCCGCCGCGGCCGTGGCATCAGAGCGGAACACAAAACACCGATCGCGCCGCAGCATCAGCCAAAGCGGCTTGCCCGGCGCGGGCAAAAACACGTTTGGCACCGTGGCTTTCAGCACCGAGCCGTCGTAATCCATGCGGATCTCGACCAGGCTTTCCGAGCCCATGAAACGCGCGCGCACCACCTCGCCGCGGGCGGCCACACCATCTTGCACCGTGGGGTTGGGGCCGCGCCCGCCGCGATCGAGATCAAGCTTGATGTGCTGGGGGCGGATCACGATATCAACCTGGGCACCATCGGGCACACCCGGCGCCAGAAACTGGCCAAAGGCGGTATCCACCAAGGCGCCCCGCACCGTGCCGCGGATCACGTTGATATCGCTGAAAAACGCCACCGCCTGCAAATCGACCGGGGCGTTATAAATATTATAGGGGGCGCCCTGCTGCACGATGCGGCCATTGCGCATCAGCGCAATTTCATCGGCCATGCGCATGGCCTCTTCGGGCTCGTGCGTGACCAGCAACACAGCCGCATCTTCGGCGCGCAGCACCTCTAGGGTGTGGTCGCGGATCTCGTCGCGCAGGCGGTTATCAAGCCCCGAGAACGGCTCGTCCATCAGCATGATACGTGGCCGCGGCGCCAAGGCGCGCGCCAGCGCCACGCGCTGCTGTTCGCCGCCTGACAGCTGATAGGGGTAATCGTCGATAAAATGGGCAAGCCCCACTTTTTTCAACAGCTCTTCCACCCGCGCACGTTTTTCAGCGGCAGGGCCAGACAGGCCAAACGCCACGTTTTCGCCCACGCTAAGATGGGGGAACAGCGCGAAATCTTGAAACATCAGCCCGATCTTTCGGCGCTCGGGCGGCACGCGAAAGACGGTATCGCAGATCAGGTTGCCATCGACATAGATCTGGCCGCTGTCTTGCATCTCGACCCCGGCAATCATCCGCAAGGTGGTTGATTTGCCGCATCCCGACGGGCCCAATAGGCAGGTTACCTGCCCCGGCATCACCCTGAGCGAGACATCATTGACAACCGTCTGCCCGCCAAAGCTGCGCATCAGATGGCGTATTTCCAGCCGGGGGGATGGGGTATGCATGGTGCGGCCTGCTCGGGTTGAAGTTTATAATTCCACTCAGGAATTAACAAGCCTCGCCCCCCGGGGCAAGATGGCATGGCAAAAGGGCGCAGGCCGTTCTGCGCCCTTTTGCCGGCTTACAGCGTGGCGTTGGTGGCGCCGCCATCCAACAGCAGGTTTTGGCCAATGATGAAACCGGCGTGCTGGCTGCACAAAAACGCGCAGGCCTGGCCAAATTCATCTGCGGTGCCATAGCGCCCCGCCGGAATTGTGGCGCAGCGGCGGGCGCGGGCCTCGTCTAGGGTGATGCCTTCACGCGCCACCACACCCCCATCCAGCGCCTCGGCGCGGTCGGTGGCATGGATGCCCGGCAGCAGGTTGTTGATGGTCACCCCCTGCCCCGCCACCTGCCGCGCGGTGCCTGCCACATAGCCCGTAAGCCCGGTGCGCGCCGAATTCGACAGCCCCAGCTGCGCGATCGGCGCCTTGACCGATTGCGAGGTGATATTCACCACCCGGCCCCAGCCCTTTTCCATCATGGCGGGCAATAGCGCCTTCATCAGCGCGATGGGTGTCAGCATATTGGCATCCAGCGCCTTGATGAAATCTTCGCGCTCCCAGTCGCTCCACAGGCCGGGGGGCGGGCCACCGGCATTGGTGACCAAGATATCAACATCGCCGGCCGCCTGCAGCACCTGCGCGCGCCCCGCTTCGCTAACGATATCAGCCGCCACAGCCGTAACGGCCACGCCGAATTCATCGCGAATCGCCTGCGCGCTGGCCTCTAGCGCCTCGGCGCCGCGGGCATTCATCACCAGATCAACACCCGCCTCGGCCAAGGCCCGCGCACAGCCCAGGCCCAGCCCCTTGCTAGATGCACACACCAGCGCGCGTTTGCCGCGAATTCCTAAATCCATTGTCCTGCTCCCTGTCAATTCTTTCAAAATCTTAACTATTATGGCGCAGGACTGCCAGAAAAACTGGCATATGCGACCCGGTCTTGCCACATTCTGGTGTTAATGCGATGAGCGCGATGTATTGGCAAAGCTGCCCAAAGTTTTTTCAAAGTTTCCAAGTGCAGGACCGGTGCCCATGCCCCAAAACACCCATTCCACTGCCAGCTTTTCCGTATCGGTCTATCCCGCGCAGGCGCTGCGCGTGTGCAATGGCGCCAATTTTGGCGATGCGCTGTCTATCGCGGGCGATTTGATGCCCGATGATATCTATGCCCTGTCCAGCCCCGCAGCCCTGCTGCGCCTGTCACTGACCGCAGCCGCGGCCGATGGGGCCTTAAGCATTGCGGCCGATACCGGCACGGGCCAGCCCGGCGCGGCGCTGCATGTTGATTGCTGCATCACCTTGATGAACCCAATGGGCCAAACCTGCGACGTGCTGGTCTTGGTCGAGCTTGATGCCCATCAGCGTATTGCGCAGGTCTATGCCCTGCCCATGGCACCTTTGGTGGAAAAGGATGAATACAGCCTTGTCACCATCACCCGCCAAGGCGCGCGCGCGCGGCTGGCTGAAATGGGCTGCACCGCTTTTGCCCGTGGCACGCATATTACCATGGCAGATGGCGCCCAATGCCCGATCGAAAACCTAAAGCCCGGCGATCGGGTGCTCACCCGCGATGACGGCCCGCAGGCCATTCGGTGGGTGGGCAGCACCACGGTGCGCGCGGTGGGCGCCATGGCCCCGATATTGATTGCGGCGGGCACGCTGAATAACGAGCATGATTTGATGCTGGGCCCCGATCACCGGCTGTTTATCTACCAGCGCAACGATGCCTTGGGCGCGGGCCGCGCCGAGGTGCTGGTGCGCGCCAGCCATTTGGTAAACGGCACAACGATCACCCGCATGGATGGCGGGTTTGTCGATTATTTCCAGCTGCTTTTTGATCACCACCAGATCATCTATGCCGAAGGCATCGCCGCAGAAACCTTGCTGCTAGATAACCGCACCCTGCCCGCCTTGCCCCAGGGGCTGGCCCAGGATTTGGCCAAAGCCGCCCATCCCGAACGCCCGCATATGGCCTTTGAGGTAAAAGACAGCCTGCTTGATATCCCCAATGCCGCCGAAACATTGCGCCGTGCCTCGGGCAGGCGGCAGGGCGATACGTAAAAGGCGGCCCGGGGGCCGCCTTTTGATCAGGGTTTCACGGGGGCTTAGGCCAGCGATGGCAGCCACAACACGATGCTCGGAAAGGCCACCAGCAGCGCGATGGTTACGGCATCAGCCACGAAAAACGGCGTGACCCCGCGGAACACATCTTGCACTGTCAGATCGTCGCGAACGCCCGCCACAACAAAGCAGTTCAGGCCAATGGGGGGGGTGATCAGGCAAAATTCAGCCATTTTCACCACCAATATGCCAAACCAAATGGCGCACATCGGCCCTGACATGCCAAAGGTGCTATCTGCCGCCGATACATATTCGCCGCCATTCAGCGCCATGACCGCCGGGTAGACCACCGGCAGGGTCAGCAACAGCATGCCAATCGCATCCATGAACATGCCCAGCACCGCATAGGCCAGCAAGATGCACACCAAGATCACCCAGGGCGAATAGTGCAGCGAGGTGATCCAATCGGAAAAGGCCGATGGCAGGTTGGCAAAGCCCAAAAAGCGCACATAGATCAGCACGCCCCAAATGATGGTGAAAATCATCACCGTCAGCTTGGCGGTTTCCAGCAGCGCCTCTTTCAGCTGGCCCCACCGCATGCCGCGATAAAGCGCCATCATGAACACGATAAAGGCGCCGATTGCGCCGCCCTCGGTTGGGGTGCCCCATGCCTCGCCAAAGGGGTTGTAGACAAAGAAGATGATGATCACCACCACCGCCACAATCGGCAAGGCGGGCGGCAGCGATTCAAAACGCTGGCGCCAGGTAAAGCCGCGCACCGGCGGGCCCACGGTTTTCAGCGTCACAGCCAGACCGATGATGATGATCGCATAGATCACCGCCGAAAAGACACCGGGCACAAAGCCGGCCAGCAGCAGGCGGCCCACGTCTTGTTCCACGATAATGGCGTAGATCACCAAGATCGCCGAGGGCGGAATAAGCGATGCCAGCGTGCCGCCGGCCGCCACAACACCGGCCGCGAATTGCTTGTTATAGCCAATTTTCAGCATCTCGGGAATGGCGATGCGGGCAAATACCGCAGCCGTCGCCACAGAGGCGCCCGACACAGCCGCAAACCCCGCGGTGGCAAAAACGGTCGATACCGCCAGCCCCCCCGGCACCCAGGCCAGCCAGCGCTTGGCCGCCTCGAACAGCGCCGATGTCAGCCGCGCGTGATAGGCCATATAGCCGATCATGATAAACACAGGGATCAGTGACAATACCTGCGCCGACACTTTCGAATGGGGCACCTGGCCCGCAATCTGAAAGGCCTTGCCCAGCGCGCCATCCCATGTATCGCGGCGCTCGTTAAAGTATAAAAACTTTTCGGGCGCGTATTTCATCTTGTCCCAGAAAATCCAGACAAGGCCCACAAACCCCGCCAGACCGGCGGCAAAAGCCACGCGCATGCCCAACAGCACCACAACCAGCAAGCCACCCGAGACCCAAAGCCCAATATCAATGGGTTCCATTATTTACCCCCCTCAAGGCTTTCGGCCTCTAGGCGGGCCTGTTCTTCGATTGTCAGGTTCAAGGGCACCGCCACCGGGTTTTCCAGCCCCAGCACCAGCGCCCGGCCATAGCCCCATGCCTGCAAGATGAGGCGCGCCACCAAAACGGCAAAGGCAATGGGCACCACCAGTTTCGAGGGCCATGTGGGCAGCGCCACATCGATCGAGCTGTCGCGCGAGCACAGCGGCACCGAGCAATCGAACGAGCGCGCGAAATGCTCCCATGCGCCCCAGGTCAGCGCCAGCATCAGCACCAGCATCAGCAGCACCGATATCAGCTCGAACAGCCACAAAACCCGGCCATTCAAGGCGCTGACCAGCATATCCATGCGAATATGCGTGCCGCTGCGGGCCACATAGGAAATGCCCATAATCGCGATAATGGGCATGATCGCCTCGATATAATCGACATAGCCCAGCAGCGCGCCATCCAGCACGCCGATACGGTCCAGCATGGGCGCGAGGAACGTTTTGTCCAGCTGCCGCCCCGCCACCGAATAGACCGCAAGAAACATCAGCGAAAAAATCGCGATGCCGCTCATCAGTGCTGTAATTTTTTCAATTTTTTCAAGCCGCTTATCAAGCGCACTTAACAAGCTGGAATCTTCCAGAACTGCCGCAGAACCGGCCATGATTTGCCCCCTTCAGATAAGTGACAAGGCGGGGAAACCCCCGCCCTGCCTATCTTTGTATGCGGGCGCACCCACGCGCCCACGGGTGCTTAGCTGCCCTTTTTGGCCTCGGCCAAGGTTTTCATGACCAGGTCATACAGCTCTTGGCCCGGAATGCCCTGGGCCTCCATGTCTTTGATCCAAGCATCGCGAATGGGGTCTGCGGCCTTGGCGCGGAACTTGGCCAGCTCGTCATCAGAGATGACAACCTTTTGCACGTTTTTCTCGGCCAGCACTTCGTCCCAGCGCTTCAGCAGCTTGCCGTAGTTTTGCAGATAGTAATCCATCGCCTCGCCCACCGAGCTGTCGAGCGCTGCGCGCTCGGCGTCGGTCAGGGCCTCGTAGGCATCGATGTTTACCACAACGGGGCAGTTCACGGTGCCGGGGTTCAGGTTGGCAGTCCACCAATCGGCCTGGTTGATCGTGCCAAACGACAGATGCGCGTGCTGGGCAAAGGCCACAGTATCCACAACGCCCGAATCCATGGCCTGATAGGCCTCGCTGGATGTCACCGATGTGGGCACCGCGCCCACAGCTTTGAACGCATCGCCCAGACCGCCGGTGGCACGCACGCGCATGCCTTCCATTTTCTCCAGCGTGTCGCGCGGCTCGCCCGTGCCCACAAGGTTATATTGCGGCATCGGCGAGGTCATCAGCAGCTTGGCGTTCCACTGTGCCATTTCTTCCACCGCGGCGGGGTGGTTGTAGACCGCGTTTGATACGGCAACCTCTTGCTGCAGGTTTTCCACGCCCAGGAAAGGCAGCTCCAGAACGGTGATCGCGCGGTTCTTATCGCGGTGGTAGCCTGCGCAGAACTGTGCCATCTCGAAGGCACCGATAGAGATACCATCCAGGTTTTCACGGTTTTTCGACAGGCCACCATAGCTGACATTCATGGTGAATTCGCCGTTGGTTTTCTGCGAAACCAGCTCGGCCAGCTTTTCAATGTGCTCGGTAAAGGCGCGGCGCTTGCCCCAAACAGACACGTTCCATTCGGTTGCCATAGCTTCTGTGGTGAATGCCGTGGCCAGGGCTGCAATCGCAACCCGCGACAAAATCTTGTTCATGTCTCACTCCCTTGCATGTTGGCTTAGCGGCCCGTCACCCGGGGCCGTCTGCGCAAAAGCTAGCCCACAGGGGGCACCCTGCCAAGCCTTTGGTGACTTTTTTTGACCACTTAGCCCCCCGCCCGCGCAACGGGCAGGGTGTGAACTGCATGGGAAAACCCATCGCGCCAGCCCTGCCAGGGCCAGGCCAGCGCGATTTTTTTGCACATTTCAAGGCCCGATTGCCCAGGCCCGGCAAAGCGTTTTACGAGGCTGCCATCTGCAAAGCAGCCTCGCTTTCCGCCGCCAGCAGCGCCGCATTGCCGCCCGCGGCCGTGGTATCGATGCACACATGCCGCTCGATCCGCGCGCGCGGCCCCAGATCCTGGCACGCGGCCAGCGGCACCAAGGCGCCAGCGCGTGCCGCCAAAGCGCGGCGCACCGCGGCCAGATCGGCGCCCTCGCCCCAATGGGCCACCAGGGCAATGCCCTGCAAATGCTCAAGCGCGCCGCGCGGCAACCAGCCATCCAGCCCCAGGGCCGGCGGCACACCGGGGGCAATGGCCAGCACATGCGCGCCCGCCTCGCGGGCCATGCGCGCCTGTTCCAGCGCAGCATCGGCGCTGGGGCCCAGGCACAACACCGTGCCGCGCCCATAGACCGACAGGCGGTTTGATTCGCCCGTAGGCCCGGGCAAATCGGCCACCCCCATGCAGGGCAGATCCTGTTGGGCCAGATGGCGCAACCGGCGCTGCACCTCGTCTACGTCTACGGGTTGGGCCGGCTGTGCGGGCAAGGCGGGCAGCAGATCGGCCTGGAAACGGGGCAGGTAATTTGGCCCGCCGGCCTTTGGCCCCGTGCCTGATAACCCCTCGCCGCCAAAGGGCTGGCTGCCCACGATGGCCCCAATCTGGTTGCGGTTCACATAGGCGTTGCCCACTTTCAGGCGGCTCAGCACCTGCTCGACCCGGCCATCGATGCGGGTGTGCAGGCCAAATGTCAGCCCATAGCCCGTGGCATTGATATGATCGACCACCTGATCGATCTGGTCTGCCTTAAAGGTGGCCACATGCAGCACCGGGCCAAATATCTCGCGCTTGAGATCGGCAATGCCCGTCACCGCAATCACCGTGGGGGCCAGGAAATGCCCCTCTTCGGGCACGGAGAGCGCCTTTAACACCCGGCCTTCGGCGCGGGCATGGGCGATATAATCGGTGAAATCGGCCTTGGCACGGGCATCGATCAGGGGGCCCACATCGGTGGCATGATCCCACGGATCGCCCAGATGCAGCTGATCCATCGCGCCAAAAAGCATCGTCAGAAACGGCTTGGCGATATCTTCTTGCAGATAAAGGCAGCGCAAGGCCGAACAGCGCTGGCCCGCCGATTGAAAGGCCGAGGCCACAATATCGCGCACCGCCTGTTCCGGCAGGGCTGTGCTGTCGACGATCATCGCATTCAGCCCGCCGGTTTCGGCGATCAAGGGCGCCTCGGGCGCCATTGTTTGCGCCATGCTGCGGTTGATGGCCTGCGCAGTGGCGGTTGAGCCGGTAAAACACACCCCCGCCACGCGCGGGTCGCTAGACAGGCGGGCGCCCACATCGGCGCCCAGCCCTGGCAACAGCTGCAGCGCGGCCCCGGGCACCCCGGCCTGATGCATCAGCTGCACCGCAAAATCAGCGGTCAGGCAGGTGGCCTCGGCCGGTTTGGCCAGCACGGCATTGCCCGCTGCAAGGGCTGCTGCGATTTGGCCTGTGAAGATGGCCAAGGGGAAATTCCACGGGCTGATACAGGCGAAAATACCCCGCGCAGCACCGTTCAGCTGCAAGGATTGCGCTGCATAATAGCGCAGGAAATCGACCGCCTCGCGCAGCTCGCCCACGCAATCATTTGGGGTTTTGCCCGCCTCGCGCGCCAAAAGCGCAAAAAATGTGCCAAAATGGGCCTCGTACAAATCGGCTACCTGGTTCAGCGCTGCGGCGCGCGCTGCGGCGGGCGCATCCCATGGCAGGGCAGTGCTGAGCGCGGTTTCCACATCTGCGGCGCTGGCATAGTGCACATGCCCCACCAGATCGCCCGGGTTTGCGGGGTTGATCACCGCAACCTCTGCCGCGGCGCCTGCCGGGGCGACAGGCCCCGCCAAACGCGGTGCGGCCTGCCATTGGCTGTGGCGATAGGGGGCGCGGGCGGCCTCGATCGCGGCCAGATCTTCACGCTCGTGCAGGTCCCAACCTTTGGAATTTGGGCGTTCGGGGTGATAAAGCGCCTCGGGGCTGCGCACGGCCGCGCTGCGCTGCGATAGGGGCAGCGCCAAAAACGGGTCGGCGGCCACCTCGGCGGGGGGCACCGAGGCATCGACGATCTGATTGACAAACGAGGAATTGGCGCCGTTTTCCAGCAAACGCCGCACCAGATAAGCCAGCAAATCGCGATGCGCCCCCACGGGGGCGTAAATGCGGCAGCGGGTGTGCGCGGTTTTGCGCACCAATTCGTGCAGCGCCTCGCCCATGCCATGCAGGCGCTGGAATTCGAAACTGTCGGTCTGATCCGCCGCCATTTCCAGAATTGCGGCAACGCTATGGGCGTTATGGGTGGCAAATTGCGGATAGATCCGATCGGTCATGCCCAGCAATTTCGAGGCGCAGCACAGATAAGACACATCGGTTGCCACTTTGCGGGTGTAGACCGGAAAGGTTTTCAGCCCCTCCACCTGCGCGCGCTTGATCTCGCTATCCCAATAGGCGCCTTTGACCAGGCGCACCATGATTTTGCGATCAAGGCTATCTGCCAAGGCGTAAAGCCAATCCAGCACCTCGGGGGCGCGTTTTCCATAGGCCTGCACCACCACGCCAAACCCATCCCAACCGGCAAGCCGCGGGTCGCGCAGCACCGCTTCGATCACATCTAGCGACAGATCCAGCCTGTCTGCCTCTTCTGCATCGATGTTCAGCCCCATGCCGGCATTGCGCGCCAGCAAAGCCAGCTCTAGCGTGGCGGGCACCAGTTCGGCCATAACGCGGGCTTTCTTGCCCTCTTCGTAGCGCGGGTGGATGGCCGATAATTTGATGGAAATTCCGGGGTTTGCGCGGATATCTTCAGACACACACTGCCCCGCCAGCTGCGCAATCGCATCGGCATAGGCCGCGTGATAGCTGGCCGCATCTTCGACTGTTAGCGCCGCTTCGCCCAGCATGTCATAGGAATAGGTATAGCCCAGCTTGGCGCGCGCCTGGCCACGTTTGACCGCCTCGGAAATGGTTTGGCCCAACACAAATTGCTGGCCCAATTCCTTCATCGCCCGCGCCACAGCCGAGCGGATGACAGGCTCGCCCAGGCGTTTTATGGCCCCGTGCAACACATGCACCAGGCCCGGCGATTGTTCGTCTTGCAGCACCTTGCCCGTCAGCATCAATGCCCAGGTTGATGCATTCACCAAAGACGAGGACGAACGCCCCAGATGCGCCCCCCATTCCGATGGCGCAATCTTATCTTCGATCAGGTCATCCATGGTTTCGCGGTCAGGCACCCGCAGCAGCGCCTCGGCCAAGCACATCAGCGCAACGCCCTCTTTGGTCGATAGCCCATATTCCGACAAAAACACCTCCATCAGCCCGGGGTTGTCGGCCCCGCGAATATCGCGCACCAGCGCGCAGGCCCTGTCATGGGCCGCAGCGCGCTGCGCCGCGCTAGGGGCATGGGCCTGCTGCAGGCGGGCAAGCTGGGCATCTTCATCGATATGGCGGGCGGCGCTGATGGCAGAACGCAGGGCGGGCAAACGGGTCATGGCGGCATCCTGAAAAAGCCCGCGGGGGGCTGCAAAAAGGTGGAAAGCGGGCGGCAGGCTGGCCTGATGCGGCATCGCCAGCCCTTTGCCCCGCTTACCCCCAAAATAGCGCCATTTTCACAGGCGTTTGTCCTGTTGATTTCGCTTAGGCAAAACGATAGGCTTTATTATTAGCATTTTTAAGGGCGAGAATATGATCTTTGGCGCAACCCCCGATGAATTAGACCGGATCGACCAAAAGATTCTGCGCGAATTGTCGATGGACGGGCGCATGTCGATCGCCGATCTGGCCCGCCGCGTGGGCCTGTCGAAAAGCCCCGCGCAGGTGCGTGTAAAGCGCCTGCAGGATCAGGGCTATATCGCCGGGTTTCGCGCCGTGTTGAACCCGCAGAAACTGGGGCTGGAACATGTGGCCTTTGCCGAGGTCAAGCTGAGCGAAACCACAGAAAAAGCGCTGTCTGCCTTTAACAGCGCAGTGCTGAAAGTGCCCGAAATCGAGCAATGCCATATGATTGCAGGCAGTTTCGACTACCTGATCAAGGTGCGCACCCGCGATATTCAAACCTATCGCCAGGTGCTGGGCGAGGTGATATCGGCCCTGCCCTATGTCGCCTCGACCTCGACCCATGTTTCCATGCAATCGGTCAAAGAGGCCAGCGTCTAGCCGCCCGCGCGCGCGCGTTCAACAGCGGCAATGGCCAGGGCAATATCATCGGGCCGGGTGCGATGGTTGGTGATCGCTGCGCGCAAGGCGGTGATGCCGTTCAGCGTAACGGTAGAAAACACCGCCACCCCTGCCAATTGCAGATCTTGGGCGATCTTTGTGTTCAGCGCGCTTTGTTCGGCCGGTGGCAGGCGGGTATCGGCGGTGAATACGCACAGGTTCGACACCACCGGCGCCATCAACGCCATATGCGGGCTGGCCTGCACCAACTGCCCCATTTGCGCGGCACGTTCGCAATTGTCAGCAATGGCTGCGCCCAAACGATCAGGCCCATAGGCCATCAGCGCCGCCCATACCTTTAGCCCCCGGTTGCCCCGCGACAGATCAATACCATAGTCGCAAAACCACGGGTCGCCCCCGGCCAAACCCCGGTCTTGCCCCTGCAGATACGAGGGGCGCGCGGCGAAAGCTGCGCGGTGTTCATCCTCGTTGCGCAGCAAAACCATGCCGCAATCATAGGGCACATACATCCATTTGTGAAAATCGCAGGCCAGGCTATCGGCGCGCTCGATCCCCGCCACCAGCCCATCCCACGGGGCGCCAGCCAGCCGCGCCCAGGCCCCAAAGGCCCCATCCACATGCAGCCAAAGCCCATGCTCGGCCGCCAGATCAGCCAGGCGGTTCAAATCATCAAAACGCCCCAAATCAACCGATCCTGCGGTGCCCACAACGGCAAATGGCACAGCCCCCGCCGCACGATCTGCCGCCACAGCCGCCGCGAGCGCGGCCAGATCCATACCCTGATCGGTTTCGGGAATGGCGCGCAGATTATCAGCACCAATGCCCAACAGCTCGATCGCCTTTTTGGTGGCATTATGCACCCCCGCCCCGGCATAGGCGACCAGGCGCTGCCCGCCCTGCCCGGTTTTTCGCACACCTGCCCCCAAGGCGCGCACCCGCGCCGCAGCCAGCGCAATCACCGTGGCCTGGCTGGTGCCGCTGACCAGCACGCCGCTGGCCCCTTGCGGAAAGCCAAAAACGCCGCGCGCCCAATCGATGACCGCGCGTTCGGTGTAAACCGCGCCATGATCGCGGCCGCCGACATTGGCATTCATGGTGGCTGCCACCAATTCCGACATCAGCCCCACAGCCAGCCCGGTGCCATGCACCCAGCCAAAAAACCGCGGGTGCGTGTTGCCGGTGCCATAGGGCAAGATATCTTGCACCAATCGCGCGGCCAGCGCCTGTTCCCCGATCGGGGCACCGGTGATTTGATAGCGCGCCACAACATCGGCAGGCACGGGCTGCCAGGGGTGATCAGCTGCCGCAAACAGCTGGTCAAGACAGGCGTCCAACACCTGATGCGCCGCCTGACGAAAGGCATCGGGGGTGGCAGGGTCTAGCCCCTGTGGGCGCTTTTCGGTCATGGCATATCTCCGCTTTGGCGCCAGATTAACCGCTGTCTTGCGCAAGGAAAGGGGCAAGGCGGAAAAACCTGCCCTGCCCCATAAGATTGCCGTGAAACCAGTTGGTTTTAAAAGAAAATATCTTCCAGATCGTCTGTTTCCCCGGTGGATTCAGGCAGCGGTTCTGGCACCGCCGGGCGCGCAGGTTTGGGCGCAGGCGGGCGCGCATCGGGCACAGGCTGGGCATAGCCATCGATGATCTGGCTGTGGATCTGGCGTTCGGCCTGCATGGTATAAAGCGCATAAAGCCGCTGCAAAACCAGGCCCAGCGGGGCGGCATCCAGCGTTTCTGGCAGGGGCTGGGGCATCAGCGCCAGGCCCTGTTCCAGCTGCGCCTGGGCGGGGCGCCTCTGGGCGATTTGGGCCTGCACCCCATCCAGCAAATCGGTGGCATTGGACAGATGTTGCGGCAAGACCACCGCGCTATGGGCAAATTCCTTGGCGGTTTTGCCCACATCGGCGGCGGCCCCCTGCAACAGCTGATCCAGATTTTCCGAGGCCTGCGCAAAGATCTGCAACAGCTGCTCGAGCCGGCCAATGCGCGCCTCGGTCAGCTGATGCAGGCTGTCGCGCGCCTGCGCCAGAATGCCCTGCAAATGCGCGATGATCGCATCGCTGGCATCGGTCAGATCGCGCAGCCAATGGGCCAATTCGCGCAAGGCCCGGCCATCTTCGCCCAGTTTCGCGCAGATGATCACCGCATTCACCCCAGACAGGCGAATTTCCTGCGCGATGCGGCGCAGCGTGGCCTCGTGGCGCAAGATCACGCCAAGCCGCTCTTGCACCGCGCCCGCCCGCGTTTTGAGCGCGGCAAAGCGCTGGTCGTTCACCTGCAGGCTTTTGGCCAGCCGTTGACGGGCGTTGTGGGGGGCGGTTTGGGCCAGAAACGCATTGCCGGTAATCGCAGCCGTGGCCGGGCCAGACAGCACAGATCGGGCGTGCAGGCCCAAAGCGCGCAACGCATCCAAGGCCTGCGTCAGCTGGCCTTCGGCGGCGTCCAGCGCGCCCTGCTCGAGCGCCAGTGCCAAATGCGCCAGGGGTTTCACGCCCCTATCCTCTTGCGCCATGGCCTGGCCCAGCGTGTCTTCGGCCCGTTCCAGACGTTGGCGCGTGGAATCGCCGATTTGCAGCGCCACAATCAGCTGCCCCACCTGCGCCTCGATCTTTTGCGCCTGGCCCGCCAGTTCGGCCGAGGCCTGCTGAATATCGCCCTGGCTGTTGTGCATCTCCTGCGACATGCGGGTGAACCCCTCGATCGCGGGAAAGACGGTTTGGGTTAATTCGCGCACCAAATCGCGCTGGCCATCCTCCATCGCGCCCATATCCAGCCCGACCGAGGCCATGGCATCGTTGATTTCCGCCAAAATCGTTTCCGATTCCTGCGACATCGCCGCCAGCCGTTCGATAAAGGCCACCACCTGCGGGCGCGGCGGCACCAGGCTGTTGCCCTGGATGCGCGCATTTATGGAAATATTGGCGATGGTGCGCACCACATTATCCAGTTCGCGCACCTGCTGCGCGATGGCGGCAACCGATTTGCGCAGCTTGTCTGACACCGATGTAAAGGCGCCGCAATCGTCTTGCAGATCGGCCAAATGGGCGGTGATTTCATCGATCAAGCCCACCAGCGCCGCTTCGGCCTGGGGGCCGAGGGTGGTTTCCAACTGGCGAAACTGCCCGCTCAATGCACCCAAATTGGCCAGGGCCTGGCCCAGATCGTCGCCCGCCTCGGAAAACACCTGCTCGAGCGCGGCACGAAACTGGCCCAACCATGCCAGGCTGCCGGCCAAAGAGGGCTGCGGCTGAGGGGCGAAAAAGCTGCCATCACGCATCACACCACCTCGGCTTTGCTGCCATGTAACCGGGCAAATCCGGTGATGGCACCGCTCATGCGGGGCAGGCCCAGCACCTGGCGGGCATGGCCCAGCTGCACCGCCTCGCGCGGCATGCCATAAACCACACAGGTTTCTTCGTTTTGGGCAATCGTATGGGCGCCTGCGCGCATCATTTCGCCCAGGCATTGGGCGCCATCCACGCCCATGCCCGTCAGCAAAATGCCCAAGGCATTGGCGCCCGCGGCCTGCGCGGCGCTGCGAAACAGCACATCAACCGATGGCCTGTGCCGGCTGACGGCGGGGCCGTTTGATAGCTCGACCCGGTAGGCGGTGCCACTGCGGCGCAGCAACATATGGCTGTCGCCCGCGGCAATGATGCAGCGCCCCTGTTTCACAGCCAGCCCCTCGGTGGCTTCCAGCACCTCGATCTGGGCCAGGCCGTTTAGCCGTGCCGAAAATGCGGCGGTAAAGCCTTTTGGCATGTGCTGCACCACCACAATTGCGGGGGCATCAGGGGGCAAATCGCACAGGATCTGGCCCAGCGCCTCGGTGCCGCCGGTCGAGGCACCAATGCAGACAACCGGCTGCGTGGGGGGCGGTGGCCGCAAGGCGCTGGGGGCGGGCAAGATTTCATCGGCAGACAGGCGCGGGGTGGATCGCAGTGGCACAGGCGCTGCCGCCCCTGCCCCGCCCCCAGCCAGCCTGGCCGAAACCCGGCGCCCCTGGCGCGCGGTCAACGCAGCGGCGATCAGGGCATCACAAATGGTGGCGCGTGCCTCTTCGAATTTTTCACGATCGGCTTTTTCGGGCTTGCGAATAACGTCGATGGCGCCCGCCTCCATCGCCTCGACGCTGCGGCGCGCGCCATCGGCATTCAATGACGAGCAAATCACCACCGGCAAGGGGCGCTGCGCCATGATTTTGCGCAAAAACGTGATGCCATCCATTTTCGGCATCTCAAGATCCAGCAAGATCACATCGGGCAAGCTATTGGCCATAATGCGCGCGGCGGCGAAGGCATCTTCGGCCAAGGCCTGCACCTCGAGGGCGGGATCGGATTCGATGATCTGGCGCAGCATCACCCGCGCCGAGGCGGAATCGTCGACAACCAAAACACGCAGCGGCGCAGCTTTACTATTCATTCAGACACCTTTTGAAACACCGTAGGCACGATCTGTGCCAACTCGGGGTGGCGCACCACCATGCTTTCGGAATGACCCACAAACAAATAGCCACCGGGGCGCAAATGGCGCGTGACCCGCTCGATCACGGCGGCTTTGGTGGGGGCGTCGAAATAAATTAAGATGTTGCGCAGAAAAACCACGTGCACACCGGGGTCTACGGGGTATTTCTCGTCCATCAGGTTCATCTGGTGAAACCGCACGCGGGCGCGCAATTCGGGCACGATGCGCAGCTTGCCAGCCATCGGCCCGCTGGATGCATGCATCAAATAGCGCCGCGCCAGATCGACGGGAATACCTGTCAGCTGGTCGGGCGCATAAATGGCCGAGGTGGCCTTTTCGATCATCCGACCCGAAAGATCGGTGCCCAAAATCGCCCAGTCAAACCGGTCGCCCTGGCGGTTGGCCTCGGCCAGCACCATGGCCAGCGAATAGGCCTCGGCCCCTTCCGAGCTGGCCGCGCTCCATAGTTTCAGCCTGGGGCGCTGGCCGCGCACCGGGCGCAAAAGCTGCGGCAACAGATCATCGCGCAGGATTTGAAAATGCTCGGCCTCGCGAAAAAAGCTGGTGGTGTTGGTGGTCATCAAATCCACCACGATGGCCAGTTCTGCCTGATCCATTTCACCTGCCAAAAGGGCTGCCATATAGCTTTCGGTGCTGCTATGGCCCCAATGCAGCACCCGTTTGCGCAAGCGCTGTTCGATCATTGGAATTTTCTGCGCGGGCAATTCAATGCCCGTCAATGCCCGGATCGCGGCACGAAACCGGGCATTGGCATCTTCAATTTTGGCAAGCGGCATAGGCTATTGCACCCCTTGGGTATCGTCTGGCGCCCCGGCCTGCTGCGCCAGAATGGCGCTGGGCACCTCGGCAAAAAGATTGTCCAAATCCAGAATGCTGATGATGGCACCGTTGCGGCGGCCAATCGCGCCTACGGCGGCGCCGCTCCAGCCCAGCAATTCGGCCTCGGCCATGGGGCGCAGCGTATCGTCATCCAGACGCGCCACCTCGATCACGCGGTCGGTGCGGATGCCCAGCACGCAGTCTTTGCCGTGCTGGTGCATCTGCGCCACCAAAAACCGGGTTTGCGGCGTATCTTCGGCGGCAGGCAGGCGCAGCAGGCTGCGCATGTCGATCACCGGGATATTCTCGCCACGCACATCGATCAGCCCCATCACGTAATCGGGCGCGCGCGGCACTGGCGAGACCGGACAGATATCGAGAATTTCCCGCACCCGACCGACCGGAACACCATAGGTGGCCCGGTCGATGGTGAAAGAGACGATTTCGTGACACTCGTTCACAGGCAAATCCCCGGCTTAGGCCACATTGGCACGTTCAAACTGCCGGTCCAGCGTATCGCCTTCGCCCAGATCGAAGGAAAACCCGCCATCGGCCATATCGCGCGGCTTGGCACGCCCGCCAGATGCCGCCAGTTTAGGCGCAGCGGCAGGGGCAGCTTTGGCGCGGGGTTTGGCAAAGGGGTTTGCCATTGGCGCTGCGGGGGCCAGGCTGGGGGTTTCTGCGGGCGCCTGGCCATCCAGCTTGAAAAACGCCATCGTATGCGACAGCTCGCGCGACAGATCTGCCAGCTCATTGGCGCTGGAAGACAGCTCTTCCGAGGCCGAAGTATTGGCCTGGGTCACACGATCGAGCTGCTGGATCGACAGGTTGATCTGGGCCGAGCCCGTGGCCAATTCGCGCGAGGCCACGCTGATTTCTGTCACCAAGGCCGAGGTGCGTTCGATATCGGGCACCAGGCCTTCCAGCATTTCGCCTGCGCTGGTGGCGGTTTTCACCGTGCTGGCCGACAGCGCGGAAATTTCAGCCGCTGCAGTTTGGCTGCGCTCGGCCAGTTTGCGCACTTCGGCGGCCACCACGGCAAAGCCGCGGCCATGCTCGCCTGCGCGGGCGGCCTCGACCGCCGCGTTCAGCGCCAGCAAATCGGTTTGGCGGGCGATTTCCTGAACGATCATGATGCGCTCGGCAATGGTTTGCATGGCGGCCACGGCCTCGTTCACCGCCTTGCCGCTGGCGCGCGCATCGGTGGCTGATTTGGTGGCCATTTCTTCTGTAACCGCCGCGTTATCGGCGCTTTGCTTGATATTGGCGGCCATCTGTTCCACCGCGGCCGAGGCCTCTTCGGTCGATGAGGCCTGTTCGGTGGCCCCCTGTGACAGCTCTTCCGAGGTCTGCGCCATTTGGCCCGCCCCCGCATTCACGCTGCGCACCGAGGCGTTAACATCGGTGACCATCGCACGCAGGCGCTGCACCATATCGCGCAACGCGCCTTGCAATTCGCCAATCTCGTCGCTGCTATCGGCCTGAATATTGGCGCGCAAATCGCCGCCTGCCACATCGGTGGTCACACGCACCAGCGCCGACAGGCGCACCGACAGGCTGCGCACGATGATGACGGTAGAAACCAAGCCCACCAGCAGCGCCACCGCCGACAGCAGCAGCAGGTTCAACCGCGAATTGGCGATTGTTTCCTGTGTTTCGCTCAAACGCGCGGAAAGATCATTTTCGATCGTGGCTTTCATCTGATCGAGGTTGCTGTAGATGTCTTCGCTGACCTGCAGGTGATCGCTGTGAAAGGCGCGCGCGGCGGCCTCTTCGTTGCCGTTCAGCTTTTGCTCAACGATCCCAAGGGCCATGGGCGCCGCGATTTCATGCAGGCGCACGAATTCATCAAGCAGGGTCGCCGCCTCGCCTTTGACATAGGGGCGCAGCAGGGCGATGCCCTCGTCTACCTGCCCAACCAGCCCCGTCAGGCGCTGTTGCAATTTGGCGATATGGTCGGCGGGGGCATCTGGCAGGGTAATCAGCAATTCCGCCACAGTGGTGCGCACACGCATTTTACGCTCGATCAGATTATTGATCAGGTGCAATTCGGGCACATCCACCTCGACAGTTTTGCCAAAGGCTTTGCCGGTATTATCCAACCCACGCACAGCCAAAAAGATGGCCGCACCGCAGAGAATAAAAATCGATAAAAAGGTCAGGGCCAGTTTGGTTTTGATGGTCAAACGCATAAGAGGGGTTCCTTGGTTCAGGCATGCACGGCGCGCTGCGCCATGGTGGTAAAGATTGCGGAAAGGTCGGGCAGCAGCACAAAGCTTTCATCAGCGATGCGGAAAATGCCGCGCATAAATTCAGGGGGCCAACCCGAGGTGGCAGGCAGCGGCACGATCTGCGCCATCGGAATGCTCATCACCTCGTGCACCATATCGGCGGTGATCACCACCGTGGCAGGTTCGGCGCCCATGCCCACCTCTAGCACCAGAAAGCGCACGCTTTCGGGCTGGGTGGGGCCAGTGGGGGCAATGCCCAGCGGAATGCGCAAATCGGCCAATGGCAGCACACCACCGCGCACATTCAGCACCGCGGGCGCAAAGCTGCTGGCGCCCGGCACCCGGGTAATGGGCAGCGGATCCATGATTTCTTGCAGGTCCGATGCGGGCACGGCCAGGCGCACACTGCCAATGGTAAAGGTTAACGCAGTCAGCGTGCTGTGTTCGTGCAGCTCGGGCGATGGGGTGCTCATGCGGCGGCCTCTTTGCGCTGGGGCAGGCTGCGGCTGACGCTGGCCACCAGCTGCGGCACGTCGATGATCAACGAGACCGAGCCATCGCCCAAAATCGTGGCGCCGGAAATTTCGCGCGCGCCTGCCTGCAATTTCGATATTTGTTTGATCACGGTCTGGTTGGTGCCAATGATGCGATCCACCACCACGCCCATGCGGGTATCGGCGTTTTCCACAACCACCACATTTTGGCTGATGGGGCTGGCCCCATCGCAGCCAAACAAGTGGCGCAGGCGGACGAAAGGCACGAACTGGCCGCGGATATCCAGATAATCGGCGCTTTGGGAAAACTGCTCTTTTTCGCGCGGCAGGGCGATGATCTCTTTCACCGCCGCCATCGGCACGGTGTAAAGCTCGCCCGCTACCTCGATGAGCAGCCCCTCGATGATGGCCAATGTCAGCGGCAAGCGCAGGGTTACGGTGGTGCCCTGCCCCGGGGTGCTGTCGATATCGATCGTGCCGCGCAGCCCGTCGATGGTGCGGCGCACCACATCCATACCCACACCGCGCCCGGATAGTTCGGTCACGGTTTCGGCGGTGGAAAACCCCGGCTCGAGCACCAGCTGGAAAATCTGTGCATCGCTCAGCTGCGCCTCGGCGGTGATCAGCCCGCGTTCGATGGCTTTGGCACGCACCGTTTCGGGGCAGATACCCTTGCCATCATCGCGCACCCGCACCAGCACCTCGGCGCCGGCATGTTCGGCAGACAGTTCTATACGCCCGCGGGCCGGCTTTTGCGTGGCGCGGCGGGCCTCGGGGGGTTCCAGCCCATGATCGATGGCATTGCGCAGAATATGCACCAAGGGATCGGCCATTTTCTCGATCATGGTTTTGTCCAGCTCGGTATCCTCGCCCAGAACCACAAAATCGACCGGCTTGCCCAGATCATCGGACAGGCCCAAAATCAGCCGGCGAAAGCGCGCCACAAGGCTGCGCAGCGGCACCATGCGCATCGACATGGTGGCATCGCGCAGGCGCCCGGCCAGGCGGCTGACCTCTTCTGAGGTGGCCATCAAGGCCGGGTCACGGCTGCGGCGCGCCAGCTCTGTCAACCGCGCCTCGACCGTCACCAATTCGCCCACGGAATCCATCAGCATATCCAGCCGCGTGGCCGGCACCCGGATCGAGGCTGCAGGCTCGACCGCTGTGGTTTGGGCGGCTGGGGTTTGTGCGGGTGGGGTTTTGGCCGCTGTGGTTTGTGCGGGCGCGCTGGCCTGTTGGGGCGTGGGCGGCGCCGGATCAGGGGGCGCCGCCTCCTTTAGGGCAGGAGGCGGCGCTGGGGTGTCGATGGTGGGCAGGGGGGAAAGCTGCCAGGTTGCATCGACAAACAAAAACACATCTTCCAAATCAGAGCTGCCCAATTCGCCCGGCACATGCGCCTGCCACGCCAGATAGCAGTGGTCAGTTTCCAGATCGCTCAGATCGCGCAGATCGGCCAAAGTCGCGGCTTGGGCGGTGATCTGGGTGGCACCAAGGCTGCGCAGCTCGGCCAGCAGCAGATCGGGGCGCGCCCCCAGCGCCAACGCCGGGCCGGTCAGCTGAAAGTGCAACAGCTGCTGGGATCGGGCCACAGGCGCTGCACAATCCACAGCATCGGCGCCATCTTGGGCTGTCGCCGTATCGGCAGTATCGGGGCCAGTATCGGGGCCAGCATCGGGGCCAGTATCGGGGGCGCAAATTTCGGTCAGCTGCGCCAAGATCTGCGCCCGCGCGCCATTGGTATCGGGCTGCCCTTCCACCAGCGCAGGGATCTGATCGCGCGCGGCCAGGGCCAGGCGGATCAGCGCATCGCTGACCGCCACCTGACCCGAGCGCACCCGCTCGAACGCGGTTTCAAAATCGTGAATAAAGCCCGCCAGTTCGGCAAAGCCAAACATCGCACCGCTGCCCTTGATCGTGTGCAGATCGCGGAACACCTGGTTGACCAGCCCGCCATCGCCCGGCGCCTCTTTCAGGTCGATCAAGCCTTTTTCCAGGCTTTCCAGCAGCTCGGCCAGCTCTTCCATAAAGACCTGGGTCAATTCGTCATTCATCAGCCCAGCACCTTTCTTACAACCGCCAGCAGCTTGTCTTGGGTGAAAGGTTTCACCATCCAGCCCAGGGCCCCGGCTGCGCGCGCCTGATCTTTCAGGTTCTCGGTGGAATCGGTGGACAGCACCACAATCGGCACGCCCTGCCCATGGGGGTGCGCCCGCAGCGCGCGGATCATCGACAAACCATCCATATTCGGCATGTTTTGATCGGTGATAATGGCATCCACACGCTGTGCTGTGGCCAGGTTAAACCCTTCTTGGCCATCATTGGCCTCTAGCACATCATAGCCCGCTTCGCGCAGCGTCAGGGCAATCATCCGCCGGATCGAGGGGCTGTCATCCACGGTTAGAACGGTTTTGCTCATGCTGTCCTCGGGTCGTTGTTTTGGGGTAGGTTTGGCGCCAGAAACGGGGCAAAGACCGCCTGCATCGCATGCGCCTCAAGGCGTGGCCAAATGGGGTGATCTGCGGGGATCGGGGCAAAGCCAAAGGGCACGCCCCGCAGCTGGGCCGCCAAGCCGGCCGCCAATAAAACCTGCAGGGGGCCAAAATCGATATGCGCAAGCGCGCTGGCATCCAATTGCACGCCCCCGCCCTGTAACGCCGCGCTTAATTGCTGTACCAATTCGGCCGATTGCGCATGATATAGTTCGGCTGGTAAAGCCAACTGCGTGACCATTTTTTCTTCTCCACTTGCCGCCTGGGCCAAGATGCGCTGTGCAAGTGCTCGGCCAGGTTGAGAAAAAGAACGGTCAAAAACGCATGATTTTAGGGGCGCAAAAAGTAAGGCGCCGGGATTTAAATACTAGATATCAACAACTTATGTAATTTTTTGCGCAAAGGGATAGGTGCGCCACCCCAATGCCCCCGCCCAAAACACTTGATATAAGGGGCAGGCGCACCAAATTTCCGCGCGCCCAAACGCTGCGCTAGCTGAGATGCGCCAAGGTGCCCATCATGAAATCGCGGTTGTATCGCAGGGCACGCACCCGCGGGTCATCATCTGATTTGCGCATAACGGTGTCATAATCGGCCAGGCAAATCAGCTGCGCCTCGTTCTCGATGATCTGAAAACTGCGCGCGCCCAGATAGGCACGGCGAAAGGCTGCGGCCAACCGGGGGGTGGGAAAGTTTAAAATCGTCGCAGTGCCACCTGCGGTATTTTGCAGCCCGTAGCATACCACTTTTTGACGGTCGAAAATAAAATCGGCAAATTCCACTTGGCTTTCACGATAGCTTTGCATTTGACCCCCTGCGGATTGGGTTTGCGTTGGGCACGCAGCAGGCCACGCGCCGTAAGCTTCACGCTAGGGCCAGCAGATATAGCGGGCCAGAGATTCCCCGTCAAAATGCTGCAACGCGGCAAAGCGCCAGCACCGCGCGATTAATTTTTGGGCAAAACTGCGTCGTCAGTGGGGCCCAACGCATAAGATGGGCGCGCAAAATGCCAAAAAAACCTTTCAAAATTTGGGCAGGCCCCTGCGGCCAGCTCTAGCAGCGCCACGGCCGATGGCGGCAGGCTTTCGCCCAAGTGCCAGCGCATCGCCGGCCAATCGCCACGCAAGGCCCGGTTGGGGGCGGCAAAAATAGCCTCGGTCAGGGGCGCCAAAATGCCCTGCCCCAGTGGCACGGGAAACTGAAACGCGCCCGCGGGCAGCTGCACATCCGCCAGCACCCCGCCGCGGTCCGGCTCGGCCATGGCGCTGTGCCAGCGCAGCACCAGCCAGCTGTGATAGCCATCTGTGGCCGGTACCTGGGGCACCGCCTGCAGCGGCATATCGGCCTGCGCGCGCAGCCACATGGCCCAGGCCATGGGCACGGGCTGGCCGGCAAAGCGCAACGCCAGCGCAACCTCGGCCAGCAAATCGGCATCTTGCGCCAAAAACGCCACCGTGCCTGCAAAATGCAGGCTTTGCAGCGCCTTGGGCGGCAGGTTGACCCGCCTGCGCCCGTAATCTGCCTGGTAAAACACCAGATGTGTCAGCGCGTAGGCTGCATTTTGGTTGGGCATCGCGAATTGGCGGCTTTGCCCCATAAACCCCGCCAATCGCTGCCCCAGGCCCGGGTCGGCGCGGCCCAGCCCGCGGCGCGCAAAAAGCGCCGCCGCCTCGGCGCGCTGTTGATCAGACAGCTCTGCCAGATCAAGCCGTTGGTCATGGCACCATTGCGCCAGCACCAAACCCACGCGCCCCGGCATGCCCAGATCCTCGAGATCCAGAGCCATAGACAGAAAAAAGCGGTAATATTGGGGAAAATCCCCCGCCCGCTGCGCCAAGCTGGCATAGGTTTCGTGATAGAGCGCCAAAACATCTGGCCCCACCTCGGCGCCGGTGGCGCGCAGCACGCATAGGAATTCGGCGTTTTCCTTCAGCCACATCACATCGCCCATCGGCCTGCGCTGCTGCAACAGCGCGCAGGCCAGCCGGGCCATAGCCCCCGCTTGTGGCGCGGGGCTGGGGCGGCGAAAGGCCAGAACCTGTGCCACGATCGGTGGCTTAGCTGTTTAGGCCTGCGATATAGGCGCCCGCTGCCTGGCCCAGCAGCATATCGCCGCCCGCCTGCGGGCCCAGCCCGGCGATATAGCTGCCCGTGGCCTGGCCTGCCAGCATCTGCGCCGGGGCATCCTGGGGGTGCGGTGCGGGGGTGGCCTGTGGCATGGCCAATTCGGCGGTGGGTTTCAAAACGGCAGTCATCTTGGCTTCTCCTGTGTGGTGAATAGGGAAAAGTCAAAACAGCTTTGGGCTGCATGTCAACACGCTTATTCCCGCTTTAGATGTTTTTGCCCGCACAGCCGGCCCACGGCTTGCCTGCGCCGGGCCATGGGGGATAGATGGAACAAAGAGGAGAGGCAGATGAAAATCGCGACGTTTAACATCAACGGTGTGAAAGCCCGCATTCAAACGCTGTGCGATTGGCTGGATGAAACCAAGCCCGATATCGCCATTTTGCAAGAGATCAAATCGATCGATCAGGCCTTTCCCCGCGAGCTGATCGAAGAGCGCGGCTATGTGGTGGAAACCCATGGGCAAAAAAGCTTTAACGGCGTGGCGCTGCTATCGCGCTACCCGCTAGAAGATGTCAGCCGTGGCCTGCCGGGCGACGAGGGCGATGAACAGGCCCGCTATATAGAGGCCACTGTGGTGGGCAAAACCGCGCTGCGCATCTGTGGGCTTTACCTGCCCAATGGCAACCCAGTCGAGCTGGACCCGACAGGCCAGCCCGTGGCAGGGGGCAAATATGCCTATAAACTGGCCTGGATGGCACGGCTAGAGGCCCGCGCCAAGGCGCTGCTGGCGCAGGAAATTCCGTTTTTGATGGCTGGCGATTACAACATCATCCCCCAAGCCGAAGATGCCAAGCGCCCCGAAGCCTGGGCCGAGGATGCGCTTTATCGTCAAACCAGCCGCGAGGCATTTCGCAAACTCTTGGCGCTGGGCCTGACCGAGGCGTTTCGCGCCCGGGTGCAGGGGCCGGGGCATTATTCGTTTTGGGATTATCAGGCAGGCGCCTGGAACCGCGACGATGGCATTCGCATCGATCACTTTCTGCTTAGCCCGCAATGCGCAGATATGATGACCGATTGCCACATCCAGCGCGATATGCGCGGGCGGGAAAAACCATCAGATCATGTGCCTGTGTGGCTAGAGCTGGACAACTAAGCAAAAAAGCAAAAAGCCCGCGCTTTTGGCGCGGGCTGCGGGTGCATGTGCTGATGCTTATCCTTAGGCTTATGCGCTCAGGCGATCTTTCACCGCGGGGCCAACGGCACCAAAATCCATCTGCCCGGTGTATTTGGCCTTTAGTGCCGCCATCACCTTGCCCATATCGCGGATGGATTGCGCGCCAATTTCAGCAACGGCCGCATCAATGGCCTTGGCCACCTCGGCCTGCGACAGCTGGCGCGGCAGGAATTCTTCGATAATCACGATCTCGGCGCGCTCACGCTCGGCCAGATCAAGGCGCCCCCCCTCTTCGTAGGCGCGCGCGCTTTCCTGGCGTTGCTTGGCCATCTTGCCCAAAATCGCCAAGATCTCGCTATCGGGCACGCCCTCGTCGTTGCCATCGCTGCGCGCATCGATATCACGGTCTTTGATCGCGGCATTGATCAGCCGAAGGGTCGACAACCGCTCGGGCTGTTTGTCTTTCATCGCTTGTTTCAGGGCGCTGTTCACCCGATCTCGCATGTCCATCGCTGGCTCCGTTTTCCCGTTCGGTCCTGGATGCGTGTAAATAGGCATTAATGCCGTCGCTGACAACAGCCGTTGCACCCTTGACCTGTGGGGCGTGGGGCCATAGGAACACGCCAATTTGGCCGCCACGAGGATTCCCCCATGTCGCAAACATCTGCCCCCCGCCCAACCGCCTGCCTTGCGCTTGCTGATGGCACAGTGTTTTACGGCCGCGGCTTTGGTGCCACGGGCACGACAGAGGCAGAGCTTTGCTTTAACACCGCCATGACGGGGTATCAGGAAATTATGACAGACCCCTCGTATGCCGGGCAGGTTGTCACCTTTACCTTTCCCCATGTCGGCAATGTGGGCGTAAACCCCGACGATGATGAAACCGCCGATCCGGTGGCCGCGGGCATGGTGGTGAAATGGGACCCGACAGAGCCCAGCAACTGGCGCGCGGCAGAGCATCTTTCGCCCTGGCTGCATCGGCGCGGGCGTATCGCCATCGGTGGCATCGACACCCGCCGCCTGACACGCGCCATTCGCCAACAGGGCGCGCCGCATGTGGCGCTGTGCCATAACCCCGAAGGCATCTTTGACATCGAGGCGCTGGTGGCGCGTGCGCGCGGCTTTTCCGGGCTCGAGGGGCTGGATCTGGCCAAAGACGTGACCTGCGCCCAATCCTACCGCTGGGATGAAATGCGCTGGGCCTGGCCCGAGGGCCACACCCGCCAGGAAAACCCCAAGTTCAAGGTGGTTGCCGTCGATTTCGGCGCCAAGCGCAATATCCTGCGGTGCCTTGCCTCGGCCGGTTGCGACGTCACCGTGCTGCCCGCCTCTGCCACCGCTGACGAGGTGCTGGCCCATGCCCCCGATGGCGTGTTCTTGTCGAACGGCCCCGGCGACCCGGCCGCCACCGGTAGCTACGCCGTGCCGATGATCCGCAGCATTCTTGATCAAACAGATCTGCCGATTTTTGGCATCTGCCTTGGGCACCAAATGCTGGCCTTGGCGCTGGGCGGCAAAACCATCAAGATGAACCACGGCCACCACGGCGCCAACCACCCGGTTAAAGACCTGGAAACCGGCAAGGTCGAAATCACCAGCATGAACCACGGCTTTGCGGTTGACAGCCAAACCCTGCCCGAGGGCGTGCTGGAAACCCATGTCTCGCTTTTTGACGGCTCGAACTGCGGGCTGCGCATGCGCGACCGGCCGGTGTTTTCGGTGCAATACCACCCCGAGGCCTCGCCCGGGCCGCAAGACAGCTTTTACCTGTTTGAACGCTTTGCCGCCTCGATGGCCGCCCGCGCCGCGCAGTAACGCCGACAAGACAGTAAAACGCCAAGACCGCAGCACGACTGCGCAGGCGTTAACCACGCGTTAACCCTGCCCGGGCGACAACCGATCCAAAACATGGGTGGATCGGATGGCAAAGCACGGGCAGGTGGGCATTTCTGACAGTATAACTGGGCCAAACGGGCCAAATGGGCCTGTGCCGCCCCCGCGCCTGCATCCGGGCGCGCAGCGGGCGCCGCAATTGGGGCAGCTGTGGGATGGCAGGCGCGATACTGGCCCAAATAGCGGCCCCCCGATTGGCCCCAAAGCGGCCAGCTTGGCGCGACAGCTGGCGCGGGGGGCCGCGCGGGTGCAACCCGCGGGGCAAACATCTGCCCAAACATCACCCAACGGCCTGCAAGCCGCGTTGCAGGCGCATCAGCCCGCGCTGGCGCTGATCCAGGCGCTTGGCCCGCAAACCTGCCTGAAACACGCGCTTTTGCCGCTTGTGCACAGCGAAACAGGCGCCAAGCTGCTGGTTATGGGCGATCGCACCCAGGCCCCGCCGCCCGCTTTGCCCGCGGCATGGCAGGGGGTGCCCGTGCAGCTGGCCCCGCAAGCCGATGTGCAAAACCAGATCGCGGCAGCCTTTCGCAAAACATTGGCCCAAGCCGCCCTGACGCGGGTGCCCAGCCTTGAAAGCTGCCGCAGCTGGGGCCAGCGCCCGCGCCTTAGGCTGGCGGCCATCGCGCTGGCGGTAACGGCCTGCCTGGCGCTGATTTGGGCCTTTCCCATGGGCATGCTGCTGGCGGTTACGGTTTGGGCGGTGTTCACGCTGATCGTGGCCGCGCTGTTGAAAACCGCCGCAACGCTGGCCCATCTTTTGGCCCCTGCCCCAGCCCGTGCCACACCGCCCGCTGTGGCCGAGGCGCAGCTGCCCGTGATCTCGGTTTTGGTGCCGTTGTTTCGCGAAACCGATATTGCCGATCACCTGCTGCACCACCTTAACCGCCTGGATTACCCGCGCGACAGGCTGGATATTGTGCTGGTGCTGGAAGAGACCGACGCGCTGACCCAAAATGCGCTGCAGCGCACGCCCCTGCCCGCGTGGATCCGCATGGTGAGCGTGCCCAATGGCCGCCCCCGTACCAAGCCGCGCGCGATGAATTACGCGCTGGATTTCTGCCATGGCGATATCATCGGCATATGGGATGCCGAAGACGCCCCCGCCCCCAACCAATTGCGGGTTGTGGCCGCAGAATTTGCCCATGCCGGGCGCGATGTGGCCTGCCTGCAAGGCGTGCTGGATTATTATAACCCCCGCCAAAACGCCATGGCGCGCTGTTTTACCATCGAATATGCCACCTGGTTTCGCCTGATCCTGCCGGGCATGGCGCGGCTGGGCATGGCCATTCCGCTGGGCGGCACCACCTTGTTTTGCCGCCGCGATGTGCTGGAGGGGCTGGGCGGCTGGGATGCCCATAACGTGACCGAAGACGCCGATCTGGGCTTTCGGCTGGCGCGGCACGGGTATCGCACGCAGATGATGCCCACAACCACCCACGAAGAGGCCAATTGCGCGCCCCTGCCCTGGGTGCGGCAACGCTCGCGCTGGCTAAAGGGCTATATGGTGACGTGGCTGGTGCATATGCGCCACCCGCTTTTGCTGCGCCGGCAATTGGGCCTGTGGCGGTTTTTGGGAATGCAGGCGCATTTCATCACCGCTTTGTCGCAATTCATGCTGGCACCGCTGTTTTGGTCGTTTTGGCTGATCTTGCTGGGCCTGTCGCACCCGCTGCAGGGGCAGGTATCGCCGGGCATCTTATTGGTGATGGGCCAAATCTTTGTAGGGGTCGAATTGATCACGCTTTGCGCCGGGTTGATCGCCGTGCGCGGGCGCGCGCACCGCCACTTGCTGCTTTGGGTGCCACTGATGCCGCTCTATTTCCTGATGGGCAGCCTGGCCGCCTACAAAGCGCTGTGGGAACTTGTTTGCGCCCCGTTTTACTGGGACAAAACCCGACACGGCCTGTCGCTGCGCATCATTCGATCCCCTTGATCGAGCCTGAATCAAGCTTGAGCCGGGTGATAAACGCCTTGGAAATATGATCGCGCAGCGCGTGGTAGGCGGTGTCTTCCTCGCGCCCCGCAATTGCGGCCACAATGGCATCATGTTCGGCCAGCGCATCTTGGCCGCGGCCTTCGGCTGCCAGCGAGGTGGTGGCCATCAGCGCCATCGAGCGGTGCACAAGATCCAGCTGTTGCACCAGATAGCGGTTGTGCGAGGCCAGATGAATTTGCTTGTGAAAGCGCCTGTTGGCCCGGCTGAGCGCCTTGGGTTGATCGATCAGCGCGCGGTCTTCCTCGACCATATCGCGCAGCACCCGCACCTCTTCTTGGGTGGCATGGCGCGCAGCCAGCCGCGCGGCCAGCCCCTCTAGCTCGGCGCGCACGACGTAAAGCTCGGACAGTTGGTTGTGATCGAGCGAGGCCACAATCAACGAGCGGCCATCGCGGGTAAGCAGCGATTGCGTCTCTAGCCGCTGCAGCGCCTCGCGGATGGGCGTGCGCGATACGCCAAAACGATCTGCCAACTCGCTTTCCACCAGGCGATCGCCCGGGCGGTAGGTGCCGCTGTCGATGGCCTCAAGTATCAGCGTATACGCATCTTTTTGGGTTGGCTTAAGCTCGGCCATAGTGCCCCCTTTGATCAGACGGGCAACCCTAGCCGCTGCAAGAGCGCAAAATCAAGGCCACAAATCGCCGCGAACGGGCCATGCCACCTTGTGCCGCCGCGCCCGGGGCACTAGCGTGGCCCCCATGCCGCGCGATCAGTTTAGCCACGTCAGAACATGGGTGTTTGACCTAGACAACACCCTATACCCGCCAGAAATGCGCCTGTTTGATCAGATCGAACAGCGCATGACGCAGTATGTGATGCGCCAATTGGGCGTGGAGCACACCCAAGCCAACCACCTGCGCAAAACCTATTGGGCGCGCTATGGCACCACCCTGGCCGGGCTGATGCGCGAACACCAGATCGATCCCGAACCCTATCTGCACGAGGTGCATGACATCGATTTCAGCGTGCTGGCGCCCGACCCGGCACTGGCCCACGAAATCGCAGCCCTGCCAGGGCGGCGGATTATCTATACCAATGGCTCGGCCCCCTATGCGCGAAATGTGCTGGCCGCGCGGGGGCTGTCGGGGCTGTTTGATGCCATCTACGGCGTGGAACATGCCAGTTTTCGCCCCAAGCCCGAGCGCGAAGCTTTCGAGCAGGTTTTTAGCCGCGATGGCATAGATACCCGCACCGCCGCCATGTTCGAGGATGATCCGCGCAATCTGGCCGCCCCCCATGCCATGGGCATGCGCACCGTCTTGGTGGCGCCTGCGCCCCTGCCCGCCCCCCATATTCACCACCACACCAACGATCTGGCCGGGTTTTTGGCGCAGCTGCGCTAGCCCATGCGCCCGCCCGGCTGGCCCCAACCCCAGCCCCCAACCCACGCCCCCAACCCACGGCCCCATGGGTTTGGGTGGCGATTTGCTGCGATGCGTCAATCTGCCCATTTCATTCACAAAATTGAATGTTATGTCCTGCAGCATCAAAACCGCGAAAGGACGCCCCAGATATGAGCGCAGCCACATCCCAAACCCACGCAGCCGATGGCACCAACGCTGCAGGCACAACAAAAACAACAGCCACCGAAAAAGCCCTGTTTTTGGCTGTGTTGGTGGCGCTCTTGGCCTGGGGGCTGGCGATTTTCACCTGGGGTGTTCCGGGGCTTTACATTCCAGCGCTGGCCATGGTGCCGGTGATGTATGTGATCTTGATCCTGATCTCGCGCGGCTAGGCGCGGCAAAGGGGCGCGGGGGGTGGCCATGGCAATGGCGCTTGGAACCCCGGCCCCAACGGCCTATCTTTGCCGCAGGAGGCATGGGCCATGAGCATTCTTGAGACAGATATCGTTGTGTCTGGCGGCGGTGTCGCCGGGCTGACCGCCGCGGCGCTGTTTGGCAGCGCCGGGTTTCGCGTGATCTGCGTCGATCCCGAGCCCCCCATCACCGAGCGCGATGCCCCCGGCGCCGACCTGCGCACCACCGCGTTTTTGCAACCCTCGCAAGCCCTGTTAGAGCGCGCGGGCCTCTGGCAGGCCCTGGCGCCCCATGCGGCTGATTTGCAGATCATGCGCATTGTCGATGCCGGCGGCGACACGCCCGAGCCGCGCATCGTGAAAGATTTCAACGCCAGCGATATTTCCGACAAACCTTTTGGCTGGAACCTGCCCAATTGGCTGCTGCGGCGCGAAATGCTGGCGCGGCTGGCAGAGCTGCCCAATGTCGATTTTCGCCCCGGCACCCGCACCAAAGATGTCTTTACCCGCCAGGCCCACGCCCGCGTGGCGCTAAGCTGTGGGGCCACGGCCCAGGCACGGCTGGTTATTGCCGCCGATGGGCGCAATTCGGCGGTGCGCCAGGCAGTGGGCATCGGGGTGAAAACCACCCGTTATGGGCAAAAGGCGCTGGCCTTTGCCGTTACACACCCCATTCCACATGAAAATATCTCGACCGAGATCCACCGCAGCGGTGGCCCCTTCACCTTGGTGCCGCTGCCCGATTATCAGGGCAAGCCCAGCTCGGCCGTGGTATGGATGGAACATGGCCCCGAGGTGCTGCGGCTGGCCACACTGCCGCAAGAGGCGTTTGAGGCCGAAATGAACGCCCGCGCCTGCGGGCTGCTGGGGCCGCTGACGCTGGCCTCGCGGCGCACGGTCTGGCCGATTATTTCGCAAGTGGCCGAACGGCTAAGCGCCGAGCGGGTGGCGCTGGTGGCCGAGGCCGCCCATGTGCTGCCGCCCATTGGCGCGCAGGGGCTGAACATGAGCTTGGGCGATATGCGCGTGCTGCTCGAGCTGGCCGAGGCAAACCCCGATGATTTGGGCAGCGCGCAGATGCTAGACAGCTATCACCGCCGCCGCCACCTAGAGGTGCGCGCGCGCATTGCCGGCATTGATATGCTAAACCGCGCCTCGATGCTGGCACCGCGCCCCTTGCGCGACCTGCGCGCCATGGGGTTGGATGCCATTTACAGCCTGGCGCCTGTGCGCCGGACCATGATGCAACTGGGGCTTGGCGCGCGCGGCTGAGGGGATGTGAGTATTTTTGGCAAGATGAAGGGGGGCGCTGTGCCCCCCTTTGGCTTACGCGCCTTAAAGCACCTGATCGAGCGCCTTTTCAAGCCGGGCGAGCGCTGCGGGCACATCGTAGAGCTTATCAAGGCCAAAGAGGCCCAGGCGGAAGGTCATAAAGCCTTCGGGCTCGTCGCATTGCAGGGGCACGCCGGCGGCGATTTGCATGCCGAGGGCTGCAAATTTCTTGCCGTTTTGGATATCGGGGTCGCTGGTGTAGCTGACCACAACGCCCGGCGCGCCAAAGCCCGGGGCGGCCACCGAGCGAATGCCGCGCGCGGCCAGCATGGCGCGCACGCCATCGCCCAATTGCCATTGCGCCTGGCGCAGCGCCTCGAACCCATAGGCGCGGGTTTCCAGCATGGTGTCGCGGAACGCGCGCAGCGCATCGGTGGGCATGGTGGCATGATAGGCGTGGCCACCCGCCTCGTAGCTGGCCATGATGGCGCGCCATTTTTTCAAATCCAGCGCAAAGCTGTTTGAACTGGTGGTTTCCAGCCGATCAAGGGCGCGCTGCGACATCATCACCAGCCCGGCCGAGGGCGAGGCAGACCAGCCTTTTTGCGGCGCCGAGATCAACACATCGACCCCTGTCGCGGCCATATCGACCCAGGCACAGCCCGAGGCGATACAATCGAGCACCATCAGCGCGCCCACATCGTGGGCAGCCTGGGCCATAGCGGTGATATAGTCATCAGGCAGGATCAGGCCGGCGCTGGTTTCGACATGGGGGGCGAAGACCACATCGGGGGCGCTGGCGCGGATGGCGGCGCAGACCTCGTCTATCGGGGCGGGGGCAAAGGGGGCTTGCGGGCTGTTGCCGGCGGGGCGGGCCTTTTGCACGGTGGTTTTTGCGGTGAATTGGCCGGCGTCGAAAATCTGGCTCCAGCGGTAGCTGAACCAGCCATTGCGCAGCACGAAGGCATGGCCGCCGGTGGCAAACTGGCGCGCGACCGCCTCCATCGCGTAGCTGCCGCCACCGGGCACCAGCGCCACGCCATCGGCATGGTAAACTTGGGCCAGCATCGCCGAGATATCGCGCATCACCTGTTGAAAGCTTTGCGACATATGGTTCAGGGATCGGTCGGTGAAGACCACGGAATATTCGAGCAGACCATCGGGATCGACAGTGTCTAGAAGTGCGGTCATTTTAGTCCTCCGATATGGGTTTGCGATGGTGGTAGCGCGGGCGGGCGCGAAAGGCAAAGCCTACAATGGCATACAATTCATCGCAGTGCGCGGCCCTAGATCGGGCCGGGGCGGCGCTCTTCTGACAAGAGCACATTGGCCTCGACATTGCCGACGCCGGGCAATGTCATGATGCGGCGGCGCAGCACGCGCTCGAAATCGGGGATATCGCGGGCAACGACGCGCAGGCGGTAATCGTAGAGCCCTAGCACATGTTCGACGGTTTGCACCTCGGGGATGGCGGTTACGGCGCGTTCGAAATCTTCTAGGCTGACGCGGCCCTTGGTGGCCAGTTTCACGCCCAAAAACACGCTGACCCCAAAGCCCAAGGCGGCATGATCAAGCACCAGGCGCGGTGTGCCCAAAACGCCCAGGTCGCGCAACCGGCGCAGGCGGCGCCATGTGGCAGGCTGCGACAGGCCCAAGGCGCGCCCCAGCGCGCCCGCGCTTTGGCTGGCATCATCGATCAGCGCATGCAGCAGGGCACGATCGGTTTGATCCAGATCGATCATAGCGGCAGCGCCTCGTCTGATTTCAGGGTGGCGACATGCATCAGCGCCTCGATATCGGCGATATGGGGCAAGGTAAGAATGCGCTGGCGGTAGACCTGCTGGTAATGGGCCAGATCGCGGGCGATCACCGACAGCCGGGCATCAACCACCCCAAGAAATGTTTGAATTTCAATTACTTCTGGCACCGTGCGGGCGGCGGCCAGAAATTCGTCGAAAGCGCGCGCTTGGGTTTTATCCAGCGTGATCCGCAAGCTGACCTCTAGCTCATAGCCCAGCGCCGGCCAATGCACCTGGGCGCGCAGGCCGCGCAGCACGCCAAGGCTGTGCATGCGCTGCAGGCGCCGCCCAAGCGTGCTGGCCGTCACACCTGCCCGCTGGGCCAGATCGGCGGCAGGCAATTCAGGCGCGGCCTGATATTGGCGCAATATGCGCCGATCTACATCATCCAGCATGAATTTTTACGCTTTGTGCTATTTTGCGAATTATTCCACCACTTATTGCCCATATACTGCGAATTACGCAACCACTATCAGCCCAAAAGCCGCTAAACCCATGGCAGGATAAACCCCAACAACGAGGATCATCATGCGCGTATATTACGACCGCGATTGCGACATTAACCTGATCAAAGACAAGAAAGTGGCCATTCTGGGCTATGGCAGCCAGGGCCACGCCCATGCGCTGAACCTGCGCGATTCGGGTGCCAAGAATGTTGTTGTTGCCCTGCGCGAGGGCTCGCCCTCGGCCAAAAAAGCCGAAGGCGAAGGCCTGCAGGTGATGGGCATTGCCGAGGCCGCCGCCTGGTGCGACCTGATCATGTTCACCATGCCCGATGAATTGCAGGCAGAGACCTACAAAAAATACGTGCATGACAACCTGCGCGAAGGCGCGGCCATTGCGTTTGCCCATGGCCTGAACGTGCATTTCGGCCTGATCGAGCCGAAGCCCGGCGTTGACGTGATCATGATGGCGCCCAAGGGCCCCGGCCACACCGTGCGCGGCGAATACACCAAAGGCGGCGGCGTGCCCTGCCTGGTGGCTGTGCACCAAGATGCCACCGGCCGCGCGCTGGAAATCGGCCTGTCGTATTGCTCGGCCATCGGTGGCGGGCGTTCGGGCATCATCGAAACCAACTTCCGCGAAGAATGCGAAACCGATCTGTTCGGCGAGCAGGTTGTGCTGTGCGGTGGCTTGGTCGAGCTGATCCGCATGGGCTTTGAAACGCTGGTCGAGGCAGGCTATGCGCCCGAAATGGCCTATTTCGAGTGCTTGCACGAGGTGAAGCTGATCGTTGACCTGATCTACGAAGGCGGCATTGCCAACATGAACTACTCGATCTCGAACACCGCCGAATATGGCGAATATGTTTCGGGCCCGCGCATTCTGCCTTACGACGAAACCAAGGCGCGTATGAAAGAAGTGCTAAACGACATCCAGCGCGGCAAATTCGTGCGCGATTTCATGCAGGAAAATTCGGTAGGCCAGCCCTTCTTCAAGGCCACCCGCCGCATCAACGACGAACACCAGATCGAGCAGGTTGGCCAAAAACTGCGCGATATGATGCCGTGGATTTCCGCGGGCAAAATGGTGGACAAGGCCAAAAACTAAGGCCAATACACAGGCTGCCAGCCCCGGCTGGCGGCGGTGGCCGGGCGCGCATGCGCCCGGGCAAACCCCGGCCTAGCCCGGGGTTGTTTTATTTTGGGGATAGCGATGCAACAGCCTGACATCACGGGAAAAAGCTGGGCTATGGTGGCCACATTGGGGCTGGTTTGGGGCGGCACGTTTTTGGTGACAGAACTGGCGCTTGCGCTGATGACGCCGTTTTGGATTGCCGCCGCGCGGATCGGCTTTGCCGCGGTGCTGACCACCGCTATCTGGCAGCTGCGCGGGGGGCGGCTGTTTTTGGGCCCGCAGGCTGATTGGCCAAATCTGGTGGTGATCGGGCTGTTATCTACCGCGGTGCCCTTCATGCTGTTGGCCTGGGGGCAGCAATATGTCACCGCCGGGTTTGCCGGCGTCAGCATGGCGGCGGTGGGGCTGATCGTGCTGCCCTTGGCCCATGTTTTGGTGCCGGGCGAGCGTATTACCCTGCGGCGCTTGCTGGGGTTTTTGATCGGGTTTTGCGGGGTGTTGGTGCTGATCGGGCCAGATGCTTTTGCCAGCAGCGGATCGCAGGTGGAAATCTGGGGGCGTTTGGCCTGCGTGGGCGCGGCCAGCTGCTATGCGATGTCATCGGTGTTGATGCGCCGCCTGCCTGCCATAGATCCGCTGGGCCTGTCGGCCATCACCTTGCTGATTGGCGCGGTATTTGTGCTGGGCCTGGCGCTGGCGGTTGAGGGGCGCCCTGCCAGCCCCGGCGGCTATGGGTTTTTGCTGCTGGCCTTTCTGGGGCTGGTGCCCACAGCTGCGGCCAATATGCTGCGCATCTCGGTGATCCGCAGCGCCGGGCCGGTTTTTATGAGCCTGACAAATTATCAGGTGCCGCTGTGGTCGGTTTTGCTGGGCGTCATCTTGCTGGGCGAGCCGGTGCATGCCAGCCTGTTGGTGGCGATGGTGCTTATTCTATGCGGGGTGGCCATATCACAATTTGGCGCCTTAAAGCGGCTATTTTCGCGCCGCAGCGCCTAGTTGGCCGCGGGCGGCGCGCCCCAATGCACGGCCTGCCACAGCGCCAGGGCCGATACGGTTTCGCGCACATCATGCACCCGCAACACCTGCACCCCCTGCGCTACCCCCGCCAGCGCCACCGCGATCGAGCCGGGCATGCGCTGTGCGGGTTCTGGCGCATGGCCCAAAGTGGCGATGAATTTCTTGCGCGACACGCCCAATAAAATGGGGCAGCCCAAGCCATGAAAAAGCGACATTCCAGCCAGCAAGGCCAGGTTGTGATCCAGCGTTTTGCCAAACCCGATGCCCGGGTCTACCATGATCTGATCGCGCGCGATGCCCGCTGCCGTCAGGCTGTGCACCTGGGCCTCTAGAAAATCGTAAACATCGAGCAGCACGTTTTCATAGCGCGGGTTTTGCTGCATGGTCTGCGGATCGCCCTGCGCATGCATCACGCACACGGGGGTGTTTTGCGCCGCACATAGGGGCGCCAACGCCGGGTCATAGGTAAAGCCCGACACATCGTTTACCAGCGTGGCCCCTGCGGCCAGGGCGGCCTCGGCCACGCTGGCCTTGCGCGTATCAACCGAGATGGGCAAGGCGCCGTGGGCCGCACGCATGCCCGCCACCACCGGGCACACGCGCGCGGCCTCGTCTGTGGGGGGCACAGTTTCGGCGCCGGGGCGGGTGCTTTCGCCACCGATATCGATGATATCCACGCCATCGGCCACCATCTGGGCGGCATGGGCCAGCGCATCGGCCGGGTCGAAAAACTGCCCGCCATCGGAAAAACTGTCAGGTGTGGCGTTTAAAATGCCCATCACCTGTGGGCGCGTAAACGTGAGCCCGGCCATAGGCGCGCGCGGCGCGCTCAAACGCTGGCGCCAGGCCTCGGGCAGCGCATGGGCGGGCACGATCGGCCCCTGCCCCGCGCGCGACAGCTGCTGCGCATGGGTAAACCACAAAGGCCCGCCCGCCAGGGGCAGCGCATCATCGGGGCGGCAGGGGCCGCTTTGCACGAGGGGGCGGAAATACTGTGCCATAGATCTGCCTGCTGTGAACCTGGGCCAGCCCTATAGCACCCGCACATCAGCTGCCACCGCCCGCAGCGGCAAATCTGGCGCATCGGGCAGGTTTTCACCGATGATCAGCAGGTCTGCTGCCTCCATGAAACGGGCAAACCACACCACCAGCCCCAGCGCATCCACCGGGCCCACAGGCGGGCCATCGACAGCATCCAGCACCAGTTTTGAGGGGGCCCAAACGCTGATCTTGTCATGGCGCATCGACCAATCAAGCTCGGTGCGTGAGTTCACCACCACGCAGCGCGGGTCGCGGGCGGCCAGCATCCATGCGTTTTGCTCGATGGCCAGCAGATCGATCCGGCGTTGCGCCATGGCGTGGCCCGCATCGAGGCGCGCAGAAAGGCCCGCGGCATCGGCTGGGCCAACGCATAAAATCGTGGGGCGCTGTTCACGCTCTAGCTGATCCAGCCATTGGCCCAAATGCGCCGAGGAAATGGCCGCATTCGACAAATACACCACCTGCGGGTGTGGCTTATCGGCGGCAATACGGCGGGGGGCGGCCTGTTTGCGCGCACGCACGATTTCAACACCCAAAGCGCCCGGGCCGCGATCCAGCTTTTCGATACGCACAAACACCCGCACCGCCTGTGGTTCTAGCAAAATACGCTCGGCAATGCGTTCGGCCAAGGTTTCCAAGAGGTTCAGCCGCTCGTCGGCCAGCTCGGCGGCGATGGCCTCGGTCACACGGTCGTAGGAGAGAATACTATCGACGTCATCCTCAAGGATATTGTCAACCGGCGTCACCTCGACCACCACGTTGAAACATATCCGCTGGGTCGTGCCGCGTTCGGCCTGAAAGGCGCCGATTTCCACCTCGACCACGTGATCGCGCAACGAAATACGGTCAAGCGGCCCATCGCCCGCGGTGCCGGCGGCCCGCTCGGCCGGATGGGCAAAGGCCCATTTGATCTCTTGGCTCATCTTGCCCCCCAAGCAATGTGCTTTGGCACGCACAATAGGCTGCGCTGCACCAGATGCCGGGCCACGGGCGGCACCACGCCCCCCATTTGCGGCAAGCCTACGTCAATTTTGCGACAACTCGCGCGGATGGCGATAAAAATGATGCTGGCCGATCTTTACGGTGGCGGCAAATTTCTTTGCCCAACGCGGCTTTACCCATTCGGCATGGTAATGCGTTGCGCCATTGGTCAGGCTGCGCTCGGCCCCGTTCAGCAGCAATTTCGCCACCTTGCCCGCGCGCTCGTATGCTTTGGGTTCGCTGATGGTTTCCGCCAGGCCATCGCAGGTATAGCTAAACTGGCACGCATGGCGCCGGCCGGTGCCCTGATGCACCACACCGCATACGGTATCAGGGAAATTGGGGCTATCGACACGGTTCAAAATAACCTCGGCCACAGCAAACTGGCCCTTCACACTTTCGCCCCGCGCCTCGAAATACAGCGCCTCGGCCAAGCATTGCCATTGCTTGCCACCCGATTTCACCGGCGGCAAATTGGCCAGCCACGCCCGGGTATAGGGGGCGGCTGCATGGCCATTGGGGCGTTTCATCAACGCATCGATCCGGTCGCTGGGCAAGCGGATCATGTTGTGCTTTTCAACGCTTAGAACGTCATGGACAGTCTGCTCGGCCTGGGCCGGCGCAGCCGCCAGCAGCGCCAAGACCAGCGCAAAAACCCGTTTCATGCGTTTTCCTCCGTGCCTTTTGGGCGAAAACGGGGCTTTTATGCAGAAAATATCACTTTGGTCCAGCCCAAAAGGCCGCATTAGCCATGCGTATAGGGCATACCCCCTATCGGCCAAGCAGATCTTGGGGCCGCGCCGCGCGGCCCTACCCGATTTTGTCTTTCACCGCCAATTGGGCGGCGGCAAGCCGCGCAACCGGCACGCGGAAAGGCGAACATGATACGTAATCAAAGCCCGCCGCCCGGCAAAACGCAATCGATTCTGGGTTGCCGCCATGTTCGCCACAGATCGAAACCACCAGATCAGGGCGCGCACGGCGCCCGCGCTCGGCCCCGATGGTCAGCAATTCGCCCACCCCATCGGCATCAAGCCGGTGAAACGGATCTTCGGGAAATACCCCCTGTTGCACATAGGTCGACATAAAACGCCCCGCATCATCGCGTGACAACCCATAGGTCATTTGCGTCAGGTCATTCGTGCCAAAAGACAAAAACGCGCAATGCGGCGCAATTTCTGCCGCCCGCAGCGCCGCGCGTGGGGTTTCAACCATAACCCCCATCCGGTAGGTAAAGCTTTGGCCGGTTTCCGTGCGCACCGCCGCAGCCACCGCATCGATACGGGTTTTCACCATTTCCACTTCGCGCTTGGCCGAAACCAGCGGGATCATAATTTCTGGCACCACCGCCGCACCATCACGGCTGGCCGCGATTGTCGCCTCGAAAATGGCGCGCGCCTGCATTTCATAAATCTCGGGCACAGTGATACCCAGCCGCACCCCGCGCATGCCCAGCATCGGGTTATATTCCACCAGCGCCTCGACCCGGCGGGTGACATCTGACAGGGGCAAATCCAGCGCCTCGGCCAATTCGCGATGCCCGGCCCTGTCGGAGGGTAAAAATTCGTGCAAGGGCGGGTCGAACAGGCGGATGCACACAGGCTGGCCCTGCATGATGCGAAACAGCTCGATAAAATCAGCGCGCTGCATCGGCAACAAACGCTCGAGCGCCGCAGCCCGGTCTTTCGAGGTATCGGCGAAAATCATCTCGCGCATCACCGTCAGGCGATCGGCCTCGAAAAACATATGCTCGGTGCGGCACAGCCCAATGCCCTGGGCGGCAAAATTGCGCGCCGTCATCGCATCGGCTGGCGTGTCAGCATTGGCGCGGATGCCAATATCGCGCACCGCATCGGCCCAGGCCATCAGCGTTTGAAACGCATCATCTTGGGCGGCCTCCAGCATGGGCGCCTCGCCTGCCAAAACCTCGCCATTGGTGCCATCAACGGTAATCACATCGCCTGCCCGCAATTCGCGCCCATCCCGGGTCAGCAAAGCCTGCTTGCTGGTGTGAAATTTCAAATCATGCGCGCCCACCACACAGGGCAGGCCCATGCCACGCCCGATCACCGCCGCGTGGCTGGTCATGCCCCCGCGTTCGGTCAGCACAGCCACGGCCGCATGCATCCCGCGAATATCCTCGGGCGCGGTTTCGCGCCGCACCAAAACGCAAGCCTCGCCGCGCGCGGCACTGGCCTGCGCAGCCGCGGCCGAAAACACGATGCGCCCCGCCGCAGCCCCGGGGCTGGCCGCCACCCCACGCGCCACCACATCGCGCCGCGCCTCTGGGTCTACCTGGCGGTGCAGCAATTCGTTCAACGCCCGCGGCTCGATCCGCATCAAGGCCTCCTCGCGCGAGATAATGCCATCTTCGGCCAACCGCACCGCAATCCGCACCGCCGCCCGGCCCGAGCGCGCCACCCGCACCCCATCGAGAATATGCACCTCACCGTTCTCGATGGTGAATTCCGCCTGCATTTCTTCGCGCAGCCGCTCGCGCATTTTACCCGTGATCGAAATCAGCCGATCAAACGCCTCTGGCGCCAGCTCTTGCAGGCTGGGCCCGCGCGGGTCGCGTTCCAAAAACGCCGCCTCACGGTCGCGCTCCAGCGCATCACGGCCCTGGCTTTGGCGCAAATAGCGCCCCGTGATCTGTTGCGCGCCGGTTTTGCTATTGACCAGCTGGATCACCCCCGAGCCGTTTTCACCGCCCTCGCGCCCCAACCCTAGGGCCATTTCCTGCACCACCAGCCCCAGCCCCGCATCGGCAGGCGCCCCTTTGGCCTGGCGCAGCAATCGCGCCGTCGTGCCCTCCCAGGCCCGCGCCATCGAGCGTAACACCTCGGCCAATTGCACCCCGGGATCTTGCGGAAATGCCTCTTCCGTCTCGTCCTCATAGGCCCGCAGCACCGCGCGCAGCACCTCCAGCCCCTCGCCGGTCAAATGCTCGAACGCATCCGGGTCCAACCGCGCCACGTGAATGGCATAGGCCTGCACAAACCGCGTATAAACGGCCGCTGCGGCATTGGTGCCAATCCGCTCGCTCAATTCCACATATTGGGCATCATTCATGCCAATATTCAGCACCGCCCCCGGCCCCCCCCAATCGGGGTCTTGCGAGCTGGGGCGCACACATAGCAAGGGCTGGCTGCCAAAGGGCGTCAACAGCGCCGCCATATCCGGCATCTCGCCCTGTGCGATGCGATGCACCGCATCAAACGACAGCGCCACCGTCAGGGGCACGGGCATATGCAGCCGCACAAGGCGCTGCAGGCATTTCGCCCGCCCCCCATGGCTTGCCGCCGACATCGGCGCATCTGGCGTAATCAGGGTGATATGAGGGTCGTTTTGCTGCACCGCGGCACCTTTCCTTTGTGGTCGCAGAATACGCCCCACACGACACAAGGCAAGCCGCCTCTTCATCTTGCGACAAATACTCCGGGGGGCTGGCCGCAGGCCAGCGGGGGCAGCGCCCCCGCCAGCCTTGCCGAAAAGATCAGCCCTCGATGCGGGTCAAATCCGCCACGCTTAGGCAAATGCTGCGGATACGGTGCAACAGGTTCAGGCGGTTTCGGCGGATGATTTCATTGTCGGAATTCACCTGAACCGCCTCGAAAAACCCATCGATCGGGGCACGTAGCGCGGCCATGGCCCCCATGGCTGCGGCAAAATCCTCGGCCTTTAGCGCCGCGTTGATCTGCGGCTCGGCGGCATCCAGCGCGGCAAAAAGCGCGGTTTCCACGGCGGTTTCAGCAAATTTCGCATCCGCGCCAAAGGAATATTCCACGCCATCCTTGGCCTCGGCCTGGGTCAAGATATTGTTGGCCCGCTTAAAGCCCTGCACCAGGTTGGTGCCATCTTCGGTGGCCAGCGTGTCATTCAAAGCCTGCGCGCGGGCCACAACCAGCAGCAAATCATCATTGCCAGCCTGGGCCAGCACCGCATCAATCACGTCATGGCGCAGCCCCTGATCGCGCAGGAACACCTTTAGCCGGTCATGGAAAAACGCCAGCAGGTCGGCCGCCAGCGCGGGCCCGTCGCCCTGCTGGGGCTGGCGCGCCAGATGCGCAGTCAGCACCGCCACCAGCGGCAAGCGCAGGGTGTTTTCCAGCACCAAGCGGATCACCCCCAGGGCTGCGCGGCGCAGCGCATAGGGGTCTTTGCTGCCGGTGGGTTTTTCGTCGATCGCCCAGAACCCGCACAATGTATCCAGCTTGTCGGCCAGCGCCACAGCCACAGATACCGGCGCATTTGGCACGGCATCCGAGGGGCCAAGGGGCGAATAATGCTCTTGGCAGGCGGCCGCCACCTGCGCATCCAGCCCGGCGGCGGTGGCGTAATAGCGGCCCATCAGCCCCTGAAGCTCGGGAAATTCGTAAACCATTTCCGAGCTTAAATCGGCCTTGGCAACGCCTGCGGCCTGTTCTGCCAATGCTGCATCGGCGCCCACGGCCGGGGCAATCTGGCCTGCCAGCGCCGCAATACGAGAGATGCGCGCAGCCTGGCTGCCCAATTTGTTGTGAAATGTCACGTTTTCCAGCCGAGCCACCCATGCGCCCAGGCCATCTGTCTTGGCCACGCGCAGATCGTTTTCCCAGAAAAACTTGGCATCCGACAGGCGCGCGGCCAGCACTTTTTGGTTGCCCGCCAGAATGGTGGCGCCGTGATCGGCTGTGGTGCGGTTCGCCACAGTGACAAATTTCTCGATCCGCCCGGTTTTCGGGTTGCGCACCGAAAAGAATTTCTGGTGCTCTTTCATCGAGGTTTGCAGCACCTCGGGCGGCAGGCCCAAAAACGCCTCGTCAATCTGGCCCATCAGCACCACAGGCCATTCCACCAGCCCGGCCACCTCGGCCAAAAGGCTTGGGTCTTGCATCACCTCCAGGCCTTGGGCAAAGGCCATATTGCTGGCCTCGCCCCAGATGGTTTCGGCCCGTTCGTTTGCATCGAGCAGCACGAAATGGCGCTTTAGTTTGGTGGCGTAATCGTCAAAGCTGCTAACCGCAAAGCGCCCATCGCCCATAAAGCGGTGGCCTTCGGTGGTGTTGGTTGCCTGAATGCCGTCGATATCCAGCGCCACCACCTCGGCCTCGCCGGCCTCGTTGGTGAGGATGCACAAGATCGAATGCAGCGGGCGCACCCAACGCAGGCTGCCCGTGCCCCAGCGCATGGATTTGGGCCATGGGAAATTGCGCACCACATTTTCCAGCACCTCGGCCACAATCTCGGGGGCGGCGCGCCCGGGCTTTTCGATCGTGGCGAAATAGACCTGCCCCTTTTTTTCGTCGCGAATTTCCAGCTGGTCGCGGGTTAGGCCAGCGCCGCGCAAAAACCCTTCGATGGCCTGTTCGGGCGCATCCACACGCGGGCCTTTGCGCTCTTCGCGCAAGGTGGGCGAGGCGGCCAGCAGCCCCTCGATTGCCAATGCCAGCCGGCGCGGCGTGGCAAAACTGGCCGCACCCGCATAGCTAAGCCCGGCATCAACCAAGCCTTGGGTCACAAGTTTTTTCAGATCTTGCGCCGCACGCGCCTGCATGCGGGCCGGGATTTCCTCGGAAAACAATTCGATCAGCAAATTGGGCATATCACTTGGCCTCCGGCTCGGGGCAATCTTCGGGGGTGGGCTGGCCGTCGAACACCTTTTCCCCGCAATGGTTTATTTGATGCCAGACAAAACCGCGCCCATCGGGCATCACGGCAACGATCCGGTCGATTCCGTAAACGTGGTTTTCTTCCCCCATAAAGGCCAAGGCCTCCCCCGCCTCGAGCGCGGCGCCGATCTCGTTGGCCTGAAAGCACGAAAACCACCCCGGCGCCTGCAGCGGCACGGGTTTGTCATAGGGTTTATAGGTTTCGCTCAGCATGGCCAGGCTGTTGGGCGTGGTAAAACAGGCCCGATAGCGGATGGGGCTGCTGCTGGCATCGATGGCTTGGAACTGATCATAGGCCACGGGCATGGGTTGGCCACTGGCCAGCCCGGTGATCTGCACATCGGTTTGCCCGTTTGGCACCACCTCTTCGTAATAGCCGTAGACCTGCAGGTAATAAACACCCACGCCCGCAGCCAAAGCCGCGCAGACGATAAGGGCCGCCAAAAACTTTCCCATCAGGCTGCATGCCCCCCTGCTTCGGTTTGCACAAAGGCATCGGCGCATTTCTTGGCCAAGGCCCGCACCCGCCCGATATAGTTTTGGCGTTCGGTCACAGAGATCACGCCGCGGGCATCCAGCAGGTTAAAGATATGGCTGGCCTTGATGCATTGGTCATAGGCGGGATGCGCCATGATGATGCGCTTGCCGGTTTTCGGGTCGTCATGGGGGCGCTCGAGAATGGCCTGGCATTCGGCCTCGGCCTCTTGGAAATGGCGCAGCAACACGGCGGTGTCGGCCACGTCGAAATTCCAGCGCGAATATTCCTGCTCGGTCTGGCGGAACACATCGCCATAGCGCAGCGCAATGGGGGCATCGGGGTCGTTAAAGGGCATGTCCATCACGTGATCGACGCCCAGAACATACATCGCCAGCCGCTCGAGCCCGTAGGTCAGCTCGCCCGATACGGGGTGGCAATCATGCCCGCCAACCTGTTGGAAATAGGTAAATTGCGACACTTCCATCCCATCGCACCATACCTCCCAGCCCAGGCCCCAAGCCCCCAGCGTGGGGCTTTCCCAATCATCCTCGACAAAGCGGATATCATGCAGCGCCATGTCAATGCCGATGGCCTGCAAACTGCCCAGATACAGCGCCTGCAGATCGGGCGGGCTGGGTTTGATCAGCACCTGGTATTGGTAATAGTGCTGCAGGCGGTTGGGGTTTTCACCATAGCGCCCATCGGTGGGGCGGCGCGAGGGCTGCACATAGGCGGCAGCCCATGCCTTGGTGCCCAGGGCGCGCAGCGTGGTGGCGGGGTGAAACGTGCCCGCCCCCACCTCCATATCGTAGGGTTGCAGCACGGCGCAGCCCTTGGCCGCCCAGTAATTTTGCAGCCGCAGGATAATCTCCTGAAAGCTGCGGGGTTTTGTTGCTGCATCTGTCATGGGTTCACCATCCTGCGCGCCTTTAAAATCGGCTTCTACCTATTGCTTGGCAGATGTGGGGTCAATGCGGTGAGGGGTGCAAATTTGGGGTGCAGAGCGTGACATATTTGCTTAAAACAAACGAGAGACCGAATAAACACCCCGGCTGGGGAAAATGGCAGGCATAATGAAACAGCAATTTTATCTCGCGTTATTTTCAACATTTCTCGCTGTAGATGGGGCGGTGGCGCAGCAGGCGCCGCTGGCCGCACCTGTTGTAGGTAGCCAGGCCATTGCGCCCCAGCAAATTGCCTGGGTGCAGATCGAGGCCCAACCCACCCTTGCCGCCGCGCAAGAGCGCGCGCGCATCTATTCCGCCACCCTGCCCGATGTGAACGGCTTTGCCTTGGGCAGCGGCTGGTATGGTATTTCCTTGGGCCCCTACACCCCCGAAGACGCGGTTTTGGTGCTGCGCAGCTATCGGGCGCAGGGGCTGATCCCCAGCGATAGCTACGTGATGCCAACGGCGGATTTTGGCCAGCAATTCTGGCCTATTGGCGCCGATATTTTGGGCCGCACCCGTGCAGCCGCCCCCGCCGCGCCCAGCCAAGCCGCCGACCCGCAGCAAAGCGCATCAAACGCCCCGGCGGTAGCGGCGCCGCCGGCCGATGAAACCCCGCGCGAGGCCCGCGCCAGCGAGGCGCAGCTGAGCCAAGCCCAACGCGAGGCCTTGCAAGTGGCACTGAAATGGGCCGGGTTTTACACCGCAGCCATCGATGGCGCCTTTGGCAGCGGCACCCGCCGCGCCATGGAGGCCTGGCAAATTGCCAATGGCTATACCCCCACGGGCGTTTTATCGACCCTGCAGCGCGCCGATCTTTTGGCACAATATAACGCGGTGTTAGAGGGGCTGGAGCTGCGGCAAGTGGCCGATGCCAATGCCGGTATTTCCATCGTCATGCCAACGGCGGCTGTGGGGTTTGAAAAATACGAATATCCCTTTGCCCATTATTCGGCCACGGGCGACTTGCCAGCCAAGGTGCTGTTGATCAGCCAAAAGGGCGATCGCACAGCGCTCTTTGGCCTTTACGACATCATGCAAACCTTGGCGATCGTTCCCCCCGAGGGGCCGCGCCGCCGCGACAGCGATGGGTTTTTCCTGATCGGCCAAGGCACGGATTTCATCTCGCACACCGAGGTTGCGCTGCAAAATGGCGAGATCAAGGGCTTTACCCTGCTGTGGCCCGCAGGCGACGAAGAACGCCGCACAAGGCTGCTGGGCGAGATGCAAAAAAGCCTGCAGCGCCAGCCCGGCACGCTGACCCCCGATATGATTGGCGAACAACAGCGCGTCGATCTGGTGGCCGGTTTGAAAATTCGCACGCCGCGGCTGACCCGCTCGGGGTTTTTTGTCGATCCGCAAGGCCATGTTGTGACCGCGCTGGAAGCGGTGCAAAACTGCAGCTCTGTTACCTTGGAGACCGGGATTGAAACCAATGTGACAGCGGTAGATGCCAAGCTGGGCATCGCCATCTTGGCGCCGCGCAGCCCCATTGCCCCCCCTGCCTATGCGGCGTTCCAAGCCGATACGCCGGTGCTGAATTCCGATATCGCGGTCAGCGGGTATTCCTATGGGGGGCTTTTGGGCGCGCCCACGCTGACCTTTGGCAGCTTGGCAGATCTGCAGGGGCTGGCGGGCGAGGACATGCTGAACCGCTTGCAGCTGGCCAGCTTGCCCGGCGATGTGGGCGGGCCGGTGGTTGATGCCAGCGGCGCTGTGCTGGGTATGCTATTGCCCGGGGCCGAGGCCAACAGCGGGCGCAGCCTGCCTGAGGATGTGCAATTCAGCCTGGCAGGCCCGGTGCTGCGCGAGACGCTGGCCCAGCTGGGCCTAAGCCCGCGCACCACCACCACTGCGCCCAGCCTGCCCGCCGAACAGCTGACAGACAAAGCCGCGCAAATGACCGTTTTGGTCAATTGCTGGGAATAACGCCCCAGATCGTGGCCCGTTTGCCATTGAAAAAGGCGCCGCATCTGGCGCCTTTTTTCGTGTTCAGGGGTAAGTGGCGTGCCGCACGGGGGCCAAAAGACGCGCCTAAAACGCCCCCAAATACCCCGCCAGCCACAGCAGCGCCACACCCGCCAGAATGGCCAGCTGCCCCATCATCCGACGGGCAGCCAGCGGCATGGTGCGCAGGGCCTCGAGCATACGCTCGACAAGCGAAGGGGCCAGCGCATAGGCCAGCCCCTCGATTATCAACACCAGCCCAAGGGCCAGAATAATGGTGCCCACCATCAGTTCTTGGTGCGGCCCTCGACCGCGCCCAGATAGTTGAAGAAATCACTATCGGGGGTGATCACCATCGTCGAATTGCCCGATTGGATGGCCCGCTCGTAGGCCTGAAGCGAGCGGTAAAAGCCGAAGAATTCAGGATCGGCGCCATAGGCCTGGGCAAAGATGTTGTTGCGGCGGGCATCGGCCTCGCCGCGCACCACATTGGCTTCGCGCTCGGCCTCGGACAGGGTTTCAACCACGGTTCTATCGGCCAGGGCGCGCACGCGCTGGGCGGCCTCGTTACCGCGGGCGATCTCGTCGGCGGCTTCGCGTTCACGCTCGGCGCGCATCCGGGCAAAGGTGGCTTCCAGGTTTTGCGCCGGAAGGTTGGTTTGCTTTAGGCGCACATCCACCACATCCAGCCCCAAAGACAGCGCCGAGGCGCGCGCCTGATCGCGGATACGCGTCATCAGCCCGCGGCGATCTTCTGACAAGATGGTATCAGATGTTACCTGATCGGCACCCAGAACCTCGCGGATTTGGGCGTTGAGGATCGATTGCAGGCGGTCTTCGGCCAGGCGCACGCCCCCGGCACCCACCGCCCGGCGGAACGTTTCCACATCGGCAATGCGATAGCGGGCAAAGGCATCAACCACCAAACGGCGATCATCTGATGGTGTTACCTCGATCACCTCGGTATCCAGCGACAAGATGCGATCGTCGTAGCGCACCACCTCTTGGATCAGCGGGATCTTGAAATAAAGGCCCGGTTCTTCGTGGACCGATTTGATCTGGCCAAATTGCAGCACCAGCGCTTTTTCACGCTCGTCCACCACAAACAGCGAGGACATGGCCGCCACGATAACCAGCACGATGCCCGGCAAAAAGAATGTCGATTTTTTCATGCTTAGTTACCCCCGGTCGTGCGTTTCAACTCGTTCAAAGGCAGGTAGGGCACCACGCCCTGCCCACCTTCCGAGCCAACCAAGCTGCTGTCGAGAATGGTTTTATCGACAGAGCCCAGCACCTTTTCCATCGTCTCAAGATACAAACGCTGCCGCGTCACATCGGGTGCTTTGCTGTATTCTTCCAAAACCGCACCAAAACGGCTGGCCTCACCCAGGGCTTCGTTCACCACCTGGGCGCGGTAGGCTTCGGCCTGTTCCAGCATCTGGGCCGATTCACCGCGCGCCTCGGCCAAAACGCGGTTTGCATAGGCATCCGCTTGGCGTTGCAGGCGGTCGCGCTCTTGCTCGGCGGCTTGCACCTCGCGGAAACTATCGATCACCTCGCGCGGGGGGTCGGCTTTTTCAAGGTTCACCCGCACGATGCGAATGCCGCTTTCGTATTCATCCAGCGCCTGCTGAATGCGCAGCTGGGCGGTTTCGGCAATGATCCCGCGATCACGGTTCAAGATCGGCGCCAATGGGGTGGCGGCGATAATCTCGCGCATCACCGATTCAGACACCGCCTGCACGGTTTGTTGCGGATCGCGGATGTTAAACAGCAACCGCGCCGGATCAGAGATATTCCACACAACCTGGAAATCGATATCCACGATATTGGCATCGGTGGTCAGCATCAGCCCGGTATCTTCGCGCCCGCGCGCAATACCAATGCTTTCTGTCCGCTCGGTCGAGGTGGCAACAACCTCGGCCTTGATAAAGGGCCACCAGGCGAAATGCGGGCCATCATCTGTGGTGCGGTAATATTGGCCCAAAAACAGCTCGACGCCCTGTTCTTCGGGTTTGACGGTGTAGAAGCTGGTAAACAGATACAGCGCCACCGCGCCCACAGCGCCCAACAAAATGCCCGAGCGCGTCAGCTGTGGCCCCTGCGGCCCACCGCCGCCGGTGCCACGCCCGCCGCCATTGCCCGCGCCACCGCGCCCGCCCATCAGCACGCGCAGTTGCTCTTGGCCCTTTTTCACCAATTCGTCGATCTCGGGTATCTGCGGCCCTTCTTGTTGGCCCGGGCGACGCCCGCCGCCCTGTTCGCGACGCCCGTCATTATCATCGCCCCGGTTTCCGCCGCCGCCCCATGGGCCGCCTGACTGTCCAGCCATTACCTGTCATACCCCTTTTGTAGGTTACTAAGCTTGTCTATGCCTAAACTGTGTAGTCACCGCCAAATTTCAAGCGCTGCGCACAGGTTGTTTCATTGTCACGATTTCTTCCGACATGGTTGGGTGCACCGCAACGGTGCGGTCGAAATCCTCTTTTGTGGCGCCCATCTTTACCGCGATACCCGCCAGCTGGATCATTTCCCCAGCCCCCGGCGCCACAATATGGCAGCCCAGCACCTTGCGCGTATTGGCGCAGACCACCAGTTTCATCAGCACCCGCTGGGTGCCGCCTGCAAAGGATTCGCGCATGGGCTTGAAAGAGGTCGCATAAATTTCCACCGGCCCCTTGGCGCGGGCGTCTTCCTCGGACAGGCCAACCGTGCCCATTTCGGGCTGGGTAAAAATCGCGGTGGGGATCAGATCGTGATCGACCGGCGTTGGGTTGGCGTTGAACACCGTCTCGACAAAGGCCATGCCCTCGCGGATGGCCACAGGCGTCAGGTTTACCCGGTCGGTGACATCGCCCACCGCATAGATCGAGGGCACGCTGGTTTGGCTATACTCATCCACCAAAACCTGGCCGCCCCGCCCAAGGTTTACACCTATCTCTGCCAGCCCCATAGCGGCGGTATTGGGGGCGCGGCCGGTGGCAAACATGACCTGATCAAACAGCATGTCACTGCCATTGGTGGCCAAAACGCGGATCTGCGCGCCATCTTTTTGCATCGACAAGATATTGGTGCCCAAATGCAGATCGACACCATTTTGGCGCATTTCTTCCGCCACCAGCCCGCGCGCCTCGTCGTCAAAGCCGCGCAGGATTTGCGCGCCGCGGTAAAACTGCGTGACCTCGACACCCAAGCCATTCAAAATGCAGGCAAATTCGCAGGCAATATAGCCGCCGCCAATGATCAGCATGCGCTTTGGCAATTCGGGCAGATGGAAAATATCGTTCGAGGTGATGCCAAGCTCGGCGCCGGGCATATCGGGCACTACGGGCCGCCCCCCCATCGCCAGCAAGATATGGCGCGCGGTAAAGCGGCGGCCATCACCCAGCATCACCGTATGGCCATCAACCAGCGTTGCGCGGGCGTCAAATGTGGTAACGCCGTTATTTTTCAATATGTTGCGATAGATACCTTCCAGGCGATCCAATTCGGCATGCAGCTTGGTTTTGAAATGCGCCCAGTCAAATGCCCCTTGCTGCACGTCCCACCCATAGGCGCGCGCCTCGGATATGGCGGTGGGAAATTCGCTGGCAAAGACCATCAGTTTTTTCGGCACGCAGCCGCGGATCACACAGGTGCCGCCGTAGCGATCTTCTTCCGCCAAGGCCACCCGCGCGCCGGTTTGCGCCGCCACACGGCCCGCACGCACCCCACCCGAGCCGCCGCCAATGACAAAGAGATCAAAATCAAAATCCTGCATATCCGCTCCTTTTGCCTATCGGCGCCACGCCCCAGACCCGGTTGAAATGCTGTATTTCACAAGGCGGGCCTGATGGCCAGACCCCGCCCCGATGGCCAGCCCCCCCACACACAATGCTGGGGCTGCGACATAAAGATTATTGTCAAAAGGGCCGAAGCGCCTTAGCAGCGTGGGTGCCTATCGCGGTTTATTCTACGAATTTCCTTTCTAGGCCCAAAACCACACCTGCCCCCCCGCCCGGGGGGCCATAAGACAAGGCCTGAATGTCCGATCCTTTGCCGACCCCCGCGAATGCCCGCCAGTGGCTGGCCGTGCTTGCCCAGTACCGCGACCCCTCGCTTGGGCGCAGTTTGTTTGAACTGGCCGCGACCGCGCTGCCGTTTTTAACGATCTGGGCGCTGGCATGGTGGCTGCTGGCCGATGCGCCCTGGGCGTCGTTCGGCTTGGCGCTGTTCAATGGCATCTTCTTGGTGCGCCTGTTTATCATCCAACACGATTGCGGCCATGGCGCGTTTTTGAAACAGCGGGGCTTGCAAAACTGGATAGGTCGCAGCCTTGGGGTGCTGACGCTGACGCCCTATGCAGTGTGGCAGCGCACCCATGCCATTCACCACGCCAGCCACGGCAACCTTGATGCCCGCGGCATTGGCGATGTCACAACCTTGACCGTGGCCGAATACCTTGCGCGCGGGCGGTTTGGGCGCTGGCTGTATCGGCTCTATCGCCACCCTGTGGTGCTGTTTGTTTTGGGCCCTGCCTATTTGTTCTTGCTGCAAAACCGCCTGCCGATCGGGCTGATGGGGGCGGGGTGGCGCTATTGGGTGTCGGCGATGGGCACCAATATCATGATCGCCCTGGTGGTGGCGGGCTTGCTTTGGGCCGGCGGCTGGGCGGCTGTGCTGCTGATCTATCTACCTTGCGCAATCAGCGCTGCCACCATTGGGGTGTGGCTGTTTTACGTGCAGCACCAATTCGAGGAAACGCACTGGTCGAAGGGCGACGACTGGCAGCTGCACCATGCCGCGCTAGAGGGCAGCTCGCATTATGTGCTGCCACAGCCCCTGCGCTGGCTGACCGGCAATATCGGCATCCACCATGTGCACCACCTGTATTCGCGCATCCCCTTCTATCGCCTGCCCGAGGTGCTGCGCCATCACGCCACCCTGGCCGAGGCCCAAAGGCTGACCATCGCCGAAAGCTTTGCCACCGTGCGCCTGCACCTGTGGGACGAGGCACGCGGCAAGCTGGTGTCGTTTTCCGATCTGACCCGCGGCGAGGCTGCAGCCTAAGGCCCACCCAAACAAAAAGGCGCCCGCAAACGGGCGCCTTTTGAACAGGAAATACAGGCTGTTAGTCGATATCGCGAAACAGGTTTTCGCTTTCGACAAAATCCAGCTTTTCGGTTTCCACCGTGCCTTGGTTGATGTCGCGGGTTTCCACGCGGCCATCGCCATAGCCCACCACAACCACATCACAAATATCGATAAACAGGCCGTTTTCCACCACACCAGGCACCTGGTTGAGCACCATTGCCAATTGCCGTGCATTGCCGATACGGCCCAGGTGCAGATCCAGAATATGGTTGCCCTCGTCGGTGACAAAGGGGCGATCGCCATTCATTCGCAGGCTGGTGCCACGCCCCAACACATCGATCGAGACCAGCATTTCCTCGATCAGCGATTTGGTGGTTTGCCAGCCAAAGGGAATCACCTCGACCGGCAGCGGAAAGGCCCCCAGCGCGCCCACTTCTTTGCCGGCATCGGCAATCACGATCATCTGATCGCTGGCGGTGGCCACGATTTTTTCCTGCAGCAGCGCACCGCCGCCGCCTTTGATCAGGTTGAGATCGGCATCGAACTCATCGGCGCCATCGATCGTCAGATCCAGCCATTTTGCCTCGTCCAGCGAAACCACCTCGATGCCCAATTCGCGCGCCAAAGCGGCTGTGCGGGTCGAGGTGGGAACGGCGCGTATTTTCAAGCCGTCCTGGCGTACAACCTCGGCCAGGCAGCGCACCATCCATGCCGCGGTCGAGCCGGTGCCAAGGCCCACACGCATGCCATCTTCTACGAAATCAACCGCGCGTTTGGCGGCGACGAATTTTGCCTTGTCGATGGGCGACAACTCTCCGGTCATGGGCGACTCCTGCTGATTTGGCGCGCTTATAGGCCAGCTTAGCCCTATATGCGAGGGGGCACAGCCCCCGGCTTGCGCGTTTCCAATGGGAAACGTCGTTTTTTCACCACGCCCGGGCAACGCCGCCCGCTATCAAGGCGCTATGAGCACGCTGCGCCTTCACTATGCCCCAGATAACGCCTCGCTGATCATCCGATTGGCGCTAGAGGAATTGCGCCTGCCCTACAGCACCTGCCTGGTCGATCGCGCGCGCGCCGCGCAAAAGGCCCCGGCCTATCTGGCGCTGAACCCAACCGGGCTGATCCCGGTGTTGGAAACCCCACAAGGCGCCATTTTCGAAACTGGCGCGATCTTGCTGTGGTTGGCCGATGCCCACCCTGCCCAGACCGCCGCGCAAGCGCTGTTTCCAGCCCCCCACGATGCCCTGCGGGGTGCTGCGCTGAAATGGCTGTTTTTCGTGGCCAACACCCTGCACCCCGCGCTGCGCATGCAGTTTTACCCCCATCTTTACGTGGGCCCAGACAGCGCCGCACAGCGCCAGTTTCGCCAGATCAACAGCACCAATATTGCCCGGCATCTGGCGCTGCTGGATCAGGCCGCAGAACAGGCCAAGGGCGCCGGGGTTTTTGCCGGGCAAAGCCCCAGTTTGATCGATCTGTATTTGGCCCCGCTGCTGCGCTGGTGTGCGCTTTATCCACAAGGTGAAACCGGCTGGTTTTGCCTGGCCGATACGCCCCGGTTGCAGGCCATGGCCGAGCGCCTAGAAAACCGCCCCAGCACCCAAGCTGCGGCTTTGGCCGAGGGGCTGGGCCCACAGCCCTTTAGCCGCCCGGCATTTGCCACCCCTCCCGAAGGAAGCGCTGTCTGACATGTTTCTCTCTGTCTTCGATATGTTCAAAGTTGGTATCGGCCCCTCGTCCTCGCATACGATGGGGCCAATGGTGGCTGCGGCCCGGTTTTTGCAGCAGATGCGCGCCGCACCGTTTGAATTTGCCGGTGTGCGCGCCTCGCTGCATGGCAGCCTGGCCTTTACCGGGGTGGGCCATGCCACCGACCGCGCCACGATCTTGGGGCTGGCAGGCTTTTTGCCCGATACCTACGATCATGCCCGCGCCGAGGCGGTTTTAGCCCAGATCGCCGAAACCCGCCAGATTGTGGTCGAGGGCCTGCCACCGCTGCAGTTTGATCCCAAAACCAGCCTTGTCTTCGATTATGGCCCCGCCCTGCCCGGCCACGCCAATGGCATGATCTTGATGGGGCTCGATGCGCAAGGCGATGTGATCTTGCAAGAAACCTATTATTCCATCGGCGGTGGCTTTGTGCTCAGCGCGGCCGAGCTGGCAGCGGGGCGCGCCACAGACGAGGGCGCGCCAGTGCCCTACCCGTTCAAATCTGCTGCGGAAATGCTAGAGATGGCCAAGACATCGGGCAAAACCATTGCCCAGATGAAACGCGCCAATGAAATCAGCCGCAATGGCGCCCAAGGGCTGGATCGTGGCATTGCCCGCCTGTGGGAGGTGATGAACGCCTGTATCGATCGCGGCCTGAACACCGATGGCATTTTGCCCGGCGGGCTGAATGTGCGCCGCCGCGCCAAGGCCATTCACGAAAAACTGCAGGCCGAACGGGGCATGAACCTGACCGCGCCGCATGTGATCAACGATTGGATGTCGGCCTATGCGATGGCGGTCAACGAAGAAAACGCAGCCGGCGGGCAGGTGGTGACCGCGCCCACCAATGGCGCGGCCGGTGTGGTGCCTGCGGTGATCCGCTATTGGCTAGATCATGTGCCCGGTGCCAGTGCCAGCCAGATAGACGAATTTTTGCTAACCGCCGCGGCCATTGGCGGGCTGGTGAAATTCAACGCCTCGATCTCGGGCGCCGAGGCGGGCTGCCAGGCCGAGGTGGGCAGCGCCGCCGCAATGGCCGCAGCCGGGCTATGCGCCGTGTTGGGCGGCACGCCAGAACAGATTGAAAATGCAGCAGAGATTGCGCTGGAACATCACCTTGGCATGACCTGCGACCCGGTCAAAGGCTTGGTTCAGGTGCCCTGCATCGAGCGCAATGGGCTGGGCGCCATCAAGGCCGTCAGCGCAGCTAGCCTGGCGCTGCGCGGCGATGGGCAGCATTTCGTGCCTTTGGATGCGGCCATTGAAACCATGCGCCAAACCGGCGCCGATATGCACGAGAAATACAAAGAAACCTCGCTTGGGGGCTTGGCTGTGAATATCCCCAATTGCTAGGGATCAGCGCCCCGCGCCCCGCCGCCTAGCCGTAATCGGCCAGCCGCGCCACATAGCGCGCCAGCGTGTCGATTTCCAAATTCACCCGGTCCCCAACCGCCACGGCCCCCCAGGTGGTGGCGGCTTGGGTATGGGGGATGAAATTCACGCCAAAATCGCGGCCCTGCACCTCGTTCACCGTCAGCGAGGTGCCATTCAGCGCAACCGAGCCTTTCTCCGCGATGAACCGCGCCAGCGCCTCGGGGGCGCGAAATGTCACGCGGGTGCTGTCGCCCTCTTTGCGCAGGCCCACCACCTCGGCCACCCCATCCACATGGCCCGATACGATATGCCCGCCCAGTTCGTCGCCCACCCGCAGCGCCCGCTCAAGATTGATGCGGTGGCCCTGCGCCCAATCGCTGATGTTGGTTTTTGAAACGCTTTCGGCGCTGATATCCACGTCAAACCAGCCCTGGCCCTTGTTGACCACCGTCAAACACACGCCATCACAGGCGATCGAGGCGCCCATATCCACCCGCGCCATATCGTAGCTGGTGGCGATGCGCGCGCGCAGATCGCCGCGCTGTTCTAGCTGTTCGATCTGGCCGATATCGGTGATGATGCCTGTAAACATGGGGGCCTCGTTTTGCTGGTCTGGCCGCATGCCCGCGGCTTGCCCCTGACCTAGCCCCAAGCCCCCCCGCTGGCAAGGGTGGCGCGGCGATGGCAGATTATTTGCGCCTTAAATTCGCCCCGTTTTGCCGTTAACATAAGAAAAGTGGTTTTGGTGTTTGCTCATCGCGCAATGAGCGGCAGGTTTTGGGTAAGATATGGCGCAGGCATACACAGCACAGCCCCCCGCAGGCGCCCCGCCCACGCAGCGGGTGTTTTTGTTTCTGCAAGGCCCCCATGGGCCGTTTTTTCATGGCTTGGCACAGATGCTGCGCCAAGCTGGGGCACAGGCCTGGCGGGTGGGGTTTAACGCCGGCGATCGGGCCTTTTGGTTTCATAGCGCAAGTTATATCGCCCATCGCGCCCCCCCGCAGGACTGGCCTGCGCATCTGGCACAGATCGTGGCCGAAAAGGCGGTGACAGATCTGGTGCTTTATGGCGATACCCGCTTTGTGCATGCCAGCGCCATTGCCTTTGCGCGCGAAAAAAACCTGTGCGTGCATGTGTTTGAAGAGGGCTATTTGCGCCCCTATTGGGTGACATACGAGCGTGGCGGCACCAATGGCAATTCGCGCCTGATGCAGACCAGCGTGGCCGAAATGCGCCGCGCCCTCACCCATGCCGACACCACCACCACCGCCCCGCCGGCACGCTGGGGGGATATGCGCCAACATGTCTTTTACGGGGCGCTTTATCATTGGTTTGTGATGTTCAAAAATGGTGGATACCGGCAGTTTCAACCCCATCGGCAATTGCCCGTCAGCGCCGAATTCATGCTATATCTGCGCCGCTTGGTGATGATGCCCCTGCACAGCCTGCAGCGCCGCCTAGCCACAGCGCGTATTCGGCGGGGGGGCTTTCCCTACCATCTGGTGCTGTTGCAACTGGAACATGACAGCAGCTTTCAGGTGCATTCGCCCTTTGCCGATATGCATGCCTTTATCGAGCTGGTGATCGCAGGCTTTGCCGCAGGGGCGCCGCGCCACCATCATCTGGTGTTCAAGGCCCATCCGCTGGAAACCGGGCGCGCACCGCTGCGCGCCGATATTGCCCGCCTGGCCCAGGCGCATGGCGTGGGGCGACGGGTGCATTTTTTGCAAGGCGGCAAGCTGGCGCAACTGTTAAACGAGGCCCGCAGCGCGGTGACCGTAAATTCCACCGCAGCGCAACAGGTGCTGTGGCGCGGCATCCCGCTAAAGGTGTTTGGCGCGGCGATTTATAACAAGCCCGAATTCGTCTCGACCCAAGGCTTGGCACAGTTTTTCACCGCCCCCACCCGGCCCGATCGCACCGCCTATCAAGATTTTCGCGCCTATCTGCTGGAAACCAGCCAAATTCCTGGCGGGTTTTATTCCAGCCGCGGGCGGCGCCAGGTGCTGCGCCAGGTGGTAGACATGATGCTCAGCCCTGATGACCCGTATGATGCGCTGCACACAGGGCGTGCCGGGCCACGGCAATATCTGCAGATGATCCCCTAATAGGCTTGGCAAATGCGCAACACTCGCCCCTAGGGTGTTTTTCACCTGTGCGACTAGCGCTTTATTTTGCGCCCGCCATAGGCTAGAGTGGCCAAAAAACCGAGGCAGAATAATAACAGGTCAGGAGACCGAGCAGTGAAACCCCTTGCACCCCGCTGGGCGCGGTCTGTCGCCCTATGCTCTTTGGTGGCACTGGTTGCCGCATGCGGCCTGCCGCGCACTGGCCCCAACAAGGGCGAGATTTTCTCAGGCTCGGTTCAGCGCCAAGGCGATGCCTTTGTCATCAGCGTGAACGATCGCGTCACCCGCGCCACCGCGATCAGCCCGGCCTTGGGCTTTAGCGATGCGTTCAAAAACGCGGCGGTCCTTGGCTCTGACACCATCCGCCCCGGCGATACTTTGGGCCTGACCATTTGGGAAAACGTCGATCAGGGCCTGTTTGGCACCAGCCCCGCACCGCTGCAAGAGGTGCAGGTGGATGGCGCCGGGTTTATCTTTGTGCCCTATGCCGGGCGCATTCGCGCCGCAGGTAACACCCCCGAGGCGCTGCGCCGCATCATCACCGAAAAGCTGCAAGATCAAACCCCCGAACCACAGGTCGAAGTGCGCCGCGCCGCAGGCGATGGGGCCACCGTCAGCCTGATTGGCAAGGTCAGCGCCCAAGGCGTGTTTCCAATCGAGCGGCCCACGCGCACCCTATCGGCCATGCTGGCGCGGGCGGGCGGTGTCAGTATCGAGCCTGAAATCGCCCAGCTTACGGTGATACGCGGCGATCAACGCTCGCAGGTATGGCTGCAAGATCTGTATAAACATCCCGAATTCGATATTGCCCTGCGCGCCGGCGACCGGATCTTGGTCGAGGAAGACACCCGCGCCTTTACCGCGCTGGGGGCCACTGGCACGCAAACCCGCGTGCCCTTTGAAAGCCAGACCCTATCTGCGCTCGAGGCCATTGCCCAGGTGGGCGGGCTATCGGCCAACGCCGCCGATCCAACGGGCGTTTTCGTGCTGCGCAACGAACCTGCCGAAATTGCCAACCGCGTGCTGGGCCGCGATGACCTGCAAGGCGCGCAGCGCTTGATCTATGTGCTGGATTTGACCAAGCCCAATGGCATGTTCATGGCCCGCGATTTCGTGATCCGCGACGAAGACACGCTGTATGTGACCGAGGCGCCATTCACCCAGTGGAGCAAGGCAATCGCTGCGCTGACCGGCTCGCTTTCGGCGGTCAATACGCTGACAACCGCGGCAGGCGGCGGCAATTAAGCCATGCGCATGGCGGGGCCCAATCCGGGCGGCACGGGCGATACATGGCGCCCGGCCCCCGCGCCACTGCACTGCTATTCCACCAGCTTTTTCACCCAAAGCCGCATCCGGCGCATTCTCACGCTGGCGGGCTATCCGCCGCGTTTGGGCTTGCCCCAGGCGGGTGGGCTGGTGGGGGTATGGGGCCACAGCCCCACGGCTGCGCGCGGGCAGGCCGTTGCGGCGCGGCGCGGCGCCACACTGGTGCGGGTGGAAGACGCGTTTTTGCGCAGCCTCTTTCCCGGGCGCAGCGGCAGCCCGCCCTTGGGCCTGGTGATCGATCATGGCGGCATGCATTATGCGCCAGATAGCCGCTCGGATTTGCTGCAGATCCTGGCCAATCACCCGCTGGATGATGCAGCCCTGCTGGGCCGGGCGCGCCACGCCATGGCCCGCCTGCAGGCCGCACACCTCAGCAAATACAGCGCCACCCTGATCGATGGCCCCGATCTGCCCCCGCCGGGCTATGTGCTGGTGATCGATCAAACGCGGGGCGATGCGGCCATCACCATGGGCGGCGCTTCGGCGCAAAGCTTTGCCGATATGCTGGCCGCGGCGCGCGCCAACCACCCCCACCACCCGATCATCATCAAAACCCATCCCGAAACGGCCCAAGGGCACAGGGCAGGCTATTTCAGCCAGAAAGATACCGATGCACGCACCACACTTTTGGCCACACAGCTTAGCCCATGGGCGCTGCTTGAGGGGGCTGTGGCGGTTTACACCGTGTCCTCGCAAATGGGGTTCGAGGCCATCGTGGCAGGCCACCGCCCGCATGTGTTTGGCGCCCCGTTTTATGCCGGATGGGGCCTGAGCACCGATCACACCCCCCTGCCCAACCGCCAGCGCCGCCTGACCGCAGCACAGCTGTTCACCGCCGCCATGCTGCTTTATCCGCTGTGGTATGACCCCTATACCGACCAGCTGTGCCAGCTCGAGCAGGTGATCGACACGCTCGAGGCGCAGACGCGCTGCTGGCGCGAAGACCGCCATGGCTGGGCCTGCCAAGGCATCAGCCTGTGGAAACGCCGCCATATGCGGGCGTTTTTCGGCCAGCACGGGCGGCTTTATTTTGCCAAAACCGCCGAAAAAGCTGCAAGGGCCGCCGCAGCCACAGGCGCGCGGCATATGGTATGGGCCAGCCATGCCAGCGGCGCGGCCTGCCAGAACCCGGCGCTTACACGGGTTGAAGACGGCTTTTTACGCTCGAACGGGTTGGGGGCGCAGCTGGTGGCGCCGCTCTCGCTGGCCTGTGATGGGCTGGGCATTCACTATAACCCGGCCCAGCCCAGCCTGCTGGAACAGCTGATCGCCCAACGCGCAAAGCTGCGCCCCGATCAGGCGCTGCGGGCCGAGGCGCTGCTGCATGCCGTGCTGCAGGCAGGGGTGAGCAAATATAACATCGGCCAGCCGCCCCCCGCCCTGCCGCGCCCAAGCCCCGGACAGCCGCTGATTTTGGTGCCCGGACAGGTGGAAAACGATGCCTCGGTTCTGCAAGGCGCACCCGCCGATTTGCGCACCAACCGCGCGCTTTTGGCGCGTGTGCGGGCGGAAAACCCCAAAGCAACCCTGCTTTACAAGCCCCACCCCGATGTCGAGGCAGGCCTGCGCCCCGGCCATGTGGCCAATGCCGAAGGCTGGGCCGATATGGTGCTGGCCCATACCGATAGTGCCGCACTTTTGCCCCATGTTGATGCGGTGTGGACGCTAACCTCGCTTTTGGGGTTCGAGGCGCTGTTGCGCGGGCGCCAGGTGGTGACACTGGGCGCACCGTTTTACACCGGCTGGGGGCTGACGCGGCATTTGGGCATAGACCTGCCCCGCCGCCGGGCGCGGCCCGGGCTGCTGGGCTTGGTGCATGCCGCCCTGATCGATTATCCGCGCTATCACGACCCGATCACCAACCAGCCCTGCCCGCCCGAAATTGCGCTGGCGCGGTTGGCCGCGGGCGTGGGCGGGCGGCCAATGGGCTGGGGCCTGCCCGCATGGGCGCAGGCCGCACTAAAGCGGCGCTAGGGGCTGCGGGCCCAAATATGCACCACATCGCCACCCAAGGCTTGGCTGTGGTGCAGCTGGAAACGGGCCGCGGCGCCCAACCTATCTAGGCCCATCGCGCCAATGCCGGGAAAGCCTTCGGCGCCAATCACCAGCCCGGCGGTATAGCCCACCAGCTGATCCACCAGATCCTCGGCCAAAAGCGCTGCGGCAAGGGCGCTGCCGCCCTCGCAAAACACCCGCGTCAGCCCGGCTGTGGCCAGGGCCTGCAACACCGCATGGGGCGCCAGATGCGCCCCCACAACGGGGCATTCAAACAGCCGCGCCCCAACACCCTGCCAGGCCTGCACCAGCGCCGCATCTGCATCGGGGCCGTGGCACAGCCACAAAGGCACATCGCCTGCGCTATGGGCCAGGCGGCTGTTCAACGGCAGATCCAGGCGGCGCGACAGCACCACGCGCACGGGCTGGGGCACCTGGCCAAAGCCGCGCACATTCAGCAGCGGATCATCGCTGCGCGCGGTGCCGGCCCCCACCATCACCGCATCATGCGCCAGGCGCAGCCCGTGCACATGATGGCGCGCCTGGGGCCCGGTGATCCATTGGCTTTCGCCCGTTGCGGTGGCAATGCGCCCATCAAACGAGCTGGCCAGTTTCAGGGTGAGAAACGGCAAACCATGGCGGCGCGACTTGAAAAACCCGGCCAAATCGGCCTGGGCCTCGGCCTCGAGCACACCTGTCTGCACGTTGATGCCCGCATCGCGCAACATCTGCAGCCCACGGCCCGAAACCCGCGGATCTTCGTCGCGCGTGGCCACAACCACCCGCGCCACACCCGCCGCCACCAAGGCCGCGGCGCAGGGCGGGGTTTGGCCGTGATGGGCGCAAGGCTCGAGCGTGACATAGGCCGTGGCCCCCGCAGCCGCGGCGCCAGCCTGCGCCAGCGCCTGCGTTTCGGCATGCGGGCGCCCGCCCGGGGCCGTCCAGCCCCGGCCAATGATACGCCCGTCTTTGACCAGCACACAGCCCACCGCCGGGTTGGGCCAGGCATTGCCCTGACCACGCCGGCCCAAGCCAAGGGCCAGCGCCATAAAACGGCGGTCAGTGTCTTGCACTATTCGTCCTTTACGGCGGCGGGGCGCAGTTCGCTGACGAATTTATCGAAATCATCTGCGGCCTGGAAGTTTTTGTAAACGCTGGCAAATCGCACATAGGCGACGGTATCGATACGGGCCAGTGTTTCCATCACGATCTCGCCAATGGTTTTTGAGGGAATATCGCTGTCGCCCAGCGATTCCAGGCGGCGCACGATGCCCGAGATCATTTGATCGATCCGCTCCGGCTCGATCGGGCGTTTTTGCATCGAAATACGGATCGAGCGTTCCAGCTTGTCGCGGTCGAAATCTTCGCGGCGGCCGCTGCTTTTGATCACCACCAAGTCACGCAGCTGCACCCGCTCGTAGGTGGTAAAGCGCCCCCCACAGGCCGGGCAAAACCGGCGGCGGCGGATCGACACGTGGTCTTCCGCGGGGCGTGAATCTTTTACTTGTGTGTCTACATTTCCGCAAAACGGGCAGCGCATAGCCGTCCCCCTTTTTGATAAACCTGCCTCTGGTGGTGGGTTTGCCCCACTTATCCACAGGCACTATAGGAGAACCGCAAGCATTTGGGTAGGGGGCAAATGACACCGCTAGATCGGCTATTGCGCGGGCCCCTGCGCCAAAGTTAGCCGGTGAAATGCGCCGCGATCTGGCGGTGGTGCGGGGCGTGGCGATGCTCGAACACATAGATCCCCTGCCAACGCCCCAGCGCCAAGCGCCCGTTGTGCACCGGGATCGCCAAAGACACCGGCAAAAGCGCGGCCTTGATATGGGCGGGCATATCATCGGGGCCTTCGTATCGGTGGGTCAGATAGGCCATCGCTGGGTGATCGGCGGGGGGCACAAGGCGGCTGAAAAACCCCTGTAGATCGGTCTGCACCTCGGGGTCGGCGTTTTCTTGCACCAGCAGGCTGGCCGATGTGTGGCGGATAAACAAGGTCAAAAGGCCAGTGCCACGCACCCATTGCGCCACCAGCGGGGTGATTTCGTAAAGGCCCGGGCCATTGGTATCGATGCTAAACTGGTGCTGCATGGGCGCATGGTATCAGCACAAAAGGCGCCGCGAAAGGCGGCGCCGCAACAGGCACGGCAAGGGGCGGCGTTAATCCACCCACTCCCTTTCGCCAAGCAGGTTGTCACAAAACGTGCCTGCGGTGCCAATGGTCATGCCATAGCCTGCCTGTTTCAGCGAATAGCCTGTACCGGGGCTGGGCGGGGCTGTGCCTGCGGGATCCAGTTGAAAGACCACCGCCGAACGATAGCCGCTGGTTACAGATGGCCCGCGTGGCGAAACCATCATCACCTGCGCGCGGGTGGGCTGGCCCAATTCCAGCCGCGCATATTCGGCCGCCGCGCACCAATATTCCAACGGGCCCGACCCGGGCCGCCCGATCACCTCGAACTGGGCAGTGCCCGGCACCGGGTTTACACGGTGGTGATTGATGGCAGTAAAGGCGCTGGCAGGTTGCGCCAGCCCGATAACGGCAAGCAGGCCCAAAGACAGGCGCGACAAATCTAGGAAAGGATGCATGACAGCCCCCAAGGATGTTTGACTGGGGCCATCATAACAGCACAGGCCCGCCCTGCCCCTCAAATTCAGGTGAGCAGGCGCGCCCGCTGCCCGGGCGCGCGCTGTGGCGTTATTGATCTAGAAAGCTGCGCAATTTGCGCGAGCGGCTGGGGTGTTTCAGCTTGCGCAGCGCTTTGGCCTCGATCTGGCGAATGCGTTCGCGCGTGACGCTGAACTGCTGGCCCACTTCTTCCAGCGTGTGATCGGTATTCATGCCGATGCCAAAGCGCATGCGCAGCACCCGCTCTTCGCGGGGGGTCAGGCTGGCCAGAACGCGGGTTGTGGTTTCTTTCAGGTTTTCCTGAATGGCGCTGTCTAGCGGCAAAATCGCGTTCTTATCTTCGATGAAATCGCCCAGCTGGCTGTCTTCTTCGTCGCCAATCGGGGTTTCCAGGCTGATCGGCTCTTTGGCGATTTTCATCACCTTGCGCACTTTTTCCAGCGGCATTTGCAGCTTGTCGGCCAGCTCTTCCGGTGTCGGTTCGCGGCCAATTTCATGCAGCATCTGGCGGCCCGTGCGCACCAGTTTGTTGATCGTTTCGATCATATGCACCGGAATACGGATGGTGCGCGCCTGATCTGCGATCGAGCGAGTAATCGCCTGGCGGATCCACCATGTGGCATAGGTGCTGAATTTATAGCCGCGGCGATATTCGAACTTATCAACCGCCTTCATTAGGCCGATATTGCCTTCTTGAATAAGATCAAGGAATTGCAAGCCGCGGTTGGTGTATTTCTTGGCAATCGAGATCACCAAGCGCAGGTTTGCCTCGACCATTTCTTTCTTGGCTTGGCGGGCTTCTTTTTCGCCCTTTTGCACCTGCTGCACGATGCGGCGGAATTCGCTGATATCAAGGCCCACATATTGGCCCACTTGTGCCATGTCGTTGCGCAGCTCTTCCAGCTTGTCGCGCGAGCGTTCCATCAGCATCTGCCAGCCGCGGCCGGGCTTTTCGCACATATCATCCAGCCAGTTCGGATCCAGCTCGCGGCCGCGATATTCGTCAACAAATTCGCGGCGGTTGATGCGGGCTTGATCGGCCAGTTTCACCATGGCGCTGTCGATCTGCATGATGCGGCGGTTGATGCCATACAGCTGGTCAACCAAGGCCTCGATGCGGTTATTGTGCAGGTGCAATTCATTCACCAGCTTCACAATTTCGCTGCGCAGGGCCTGATAGGTGGTTTCATCAGTGGCCGAGAAACTGCTATCTTCGTTCAGCGTGGCCGAGATACGGCTGTCTTGCATCTCGCTGAGGCGCACATAGTCATCGGCGATACGATCGAGCGTTTCCAAAACCCGTGGTTTCAGCGCCGCCTCCATGGCGGCAAGGCTCATGTTGGCCTGTTCGTCGTCATCGTCATCGTCTTTGGAGATGGGGTTGCCATCGGCATCCAGTTCCTGCTCGTCCTCTTCGCTGGCGCGGGGGGCTGCGGGAATATTGGCGGCCTCAACCACGGGGGCATCTTCGTCGTCATCCATCTGGTTGCCGAATGTGGCCTCCAGATCGATCACATCGCGCAGCAAGATATCTTCCGACAGCAATTCGTCGCGCCAGATGGTGATGGCCTGAAATGTCAGCGGGCTTTCGCATAGCCCGGCGATCATCGTGTTGCGGCCCGCCTCGATACGTTTGGCGATGGCGATCTCGCCCTCGCGCGAGAGCAGCTCGACACTGCCCATCTCGCGCAGATACATGCGCACCGGGTCATCTGTGCGGTCCAGCTTTTCCGCCCCGCCCGACGACAGCGCCACATCGCGATTGCTGGATGTTTCCACGATCGCGGTTGATTTGGCTTCTTCTTCCTCAACCTCTTCGTCTTCGATGATATTGATGCCCATTTCAGACAGCATCGACATCACATCTTCGATCTGCTCCGACGACACCTGGTCGGGCGGCAGCACCTGATTAAGCTGATCGTAGGTGATGTAACCCCGTTCGCGCGCCTCGGCGATCATCTTTTTGACCGCAGCTTGGCTCATATCGAGCGATACTTCGGTTTCGGTGTCGTCTTGTGGCGTGTCGTCGGTGTCTTTGGCTGCCATAAAGAGCTCCTGCTGGGTGCGTCCGGGCCGAGATGCGATTCGCAAGCGAATCAGTTCGAGGGGTGGTGATTCGCTCACCGTCAAAGGCTGTTATTAGCGATTCTTTTAACAAACCTCTAGCGCCGAGGTTTCGAATATCCAATCTTGTCCAAAAGGGCATCAAAGGCGCTGCGTTCGTCTTTATCAATCATCATGCCATTGGGCCCCATTTCATAGCTTGTTTTGTCTTCTTGCTGGCTGCGCAACGCGCGGTTGCGCGCCTCGGCCGCCTCGCGCAGGCGCCATGTTACCGCCTCGTCTGCCAGGCCCGTGATTTCTTCTTCGGCTTCGGCAATTTCGGCATCCAACCCCTGCAATGCTGTCAGTTTTCCAAATACCTCCCGCAAGGTCAGGCGCGCTTGCTCGGCATCGCCCGCATAGCGCACCGCAGGACAGATGCTGACATGGGGGCCAGACATCACGCTTTCAAGAACGTCCTGCCCCAAGGCTTGCGCCACCCGATCGGCGGCATCATCATCAGGGCCAAGCCCCAGCAAAATATCGCGGATCTGCGCATGGTCAGGATCGGCGCATTCCATACGCGCAAGCTGGCTGTCAAATTCAGGCAACACCGCCGGGGTGACAATGAAGGTGGCCAAAATGATTGTCTCGCTCAGGCGGCGCTGCAGGCGCTCATCTGCGCCGGCCAAAAGCGAGGTTTTCGTGCTGGGCATTGCCGGCAATGGGGCGCCCTGCGCCCGCCCTTGCCGCCCGCCCATGCCGCCTATCACTCCGCCTGCCATTCCCGGCCCACGCGGCCCGCGCCCTGCCCCCTGCCATTGGCCCTGCCCCCGCCCCTGCGGCTGGCCAAAAAGCCCGCGGCGCAAATTGGCAATGGCCTCGCCGTAATGCCCGCGGATCGATGGATCGCGGATGGTTTTGATGCGCTCGCGCAGGGCCTTATCCAGCTTGGCGCGGCGCTCGGGGCTGTCAAAGCTTTGCCCTTCGGTTTCGCGCGCCCATAACACCTGCACCATGGGCAGGGCTTGATCCAGCAGCGCCTGCATCGCCTTGGGGCCGCTGGCGCGGATCAGGTCATCGGGGTCTTGGCCCTGTGGCAAGATCGCAAAGCGCAAGGATTTCCCGGCCTCGAGCAAGGGCAAGGCCAAATCCACCACCCGATGGCCCGCGCGAATGCCCGCCTTATCGCCATCAAGCGCCACAATCGGCTCGTCTGCGATGCGCCACAGCAGGCGCAGCTGGTCTTCTGTCACCGCGGTGCCAAGGGGCGCCACGGCCGCCTCGAACCCGGCCACAGACAGCGCGATCACATCCATATAGCCCTCGGCCACAATCAACGGCTGGCCCTTGCCTGCCGCCTCGCGTGCGGGGGCGTGGTTATACAGGCTGCGGCCCTTATCGAACAGCTCGGTTTCCGGGCCATTGAGGTATTTGGCCCGCGCGTTCGGGTCCATCGCCCGGCCCCCAAAGGAAATGCAACGCCCCCGCCCATCGCGGATGGGAAACATGATGCGCCCGCGAAACCTGTCATAGGGCGCGCGCCCGTCATCGGGGCGGGCGGCCAGCCCGGCATCGATGATCATCTGCGCCTCGACACCCTTGCCCGCCAGGTGGGCAAACAGCGCGTTGCCTTCGGGCGCATAGCCAATTTCAAACCGCTCTAGCGCATCGGCCCCAAGGCCACGGCGCTGCAAATAATCGCGCGCAGGGCCTGCCGCCTGCTGCTGCAGCGACATGCGATAAAACCGCACCGCCTGTTCCAGCACCTCGGCCAGCGCGGCGCGCCTGTCGGTTTTTTGCTGGGCTTGCGGGTCGCGCGCGGGCATCGGCATGCCCACCTCGCGCGCCAAGATCTCGACCGCTTCGATGAAGGACACATTCTCGGTTTCTTTCACAAACGAGATGGCATCCCCTTTGGCCTGGCACCCAAAGCAGTAATAAAACCCTTTGCGATCATCGACATGAAAACTGGCGGTTTTTTCGTGGTGAAAGGGGCACGGCGCCCACATATCGCCCTTGCCCTGGTTTGACTTGCGCGTATCCCAAATAACCTTGCGCCCCACCACCTGTGACAGGCTGGTGCGTCCGCGCAATTCATCAAGGAATCCGGGTGGCAATGACATGCCCCCTTATCCGCCATTTCCCGCCCCATGAAAAGGGCCAGCACTGCTGTGGCTGGGCGCGGATTGGCGCCTCAGCTGCGCGCGGCCACCGCCTGCATGGCGGTTTTCAGATCATGCACCAATGTGCCCGCCATCGACCGAAACACCATGATCTGGTAGCTTTGCGCGCCGCTGCGGGTGATGGCCGCGCTCATGTGAAACAGCTCGGTGCGGGCGGTATCGCCCGGGCCAAACTGGCTGTCGCGCAGATCAAGGGGGGTCAGGCGGGCCAAAACCGCCGCCGCATCTGGCCCCTCGAGCGCCACAACCGCCCAAGCATCGCTTTGATCGCTGATCGCCGCATGGGTGCGCAAACTGTCGCTTGGGGGGCAACCAACCAGCATGGCATGGCTGTGGCCAAACCACTGCAGCTGGCATCCCTGCCCCTGCACCACCTTGCCGGGATCAGGCCATGACAGCCCATGCGCGGCCATCAGCGCCGCCCCCAAAGGCCCAGCCGCCCCTTTAAAGGGCGCAACCAGCGCCATAGGCTGGCCCACCACCTCGCGCGCCTGAACCTGGCCCAGATCCAGCGGCAACAGCCCCTCGCAAGGGGATTTTGCAATCAGCTCAGCCACGGGCACGCCCTCCATCCGGGTCAAAAAACACAGGGTTCACCACCTTGCAGGTGGTTTTGACATTGCGCACATGATCCACCATCTGCACCTCTTCGCCCAGGCGCGCGCGGCCATCTCGCAAAAAGCCAAGGCCGATAAACTGCCCCAAACTGGGCGAATATGCCACCGAGGTGATATAGCCCTGATCGTTGGCGCTGATGGCTTCATCGCCGGTTTTGAACAAATGCGCACCCGCCGTCAGCGGGCGGGCATTGCCCAGCGCCAAAAGCCCCACCAATTGTTCGCGCTCGGGGCCAGACAGGCCGGGCCGGTCGGCCATGGTTTGGCCGATGCAGTCTTTCTTGCGGCTGATCATTTTTTCCAGCCCCACGTCAAAGGCGGTGGTGCGGCCATGAATTTCGGAATGGGTGATAAAGCCCTTTTCCACCCGCAGCACGTTCAGCGCCTCCATCCCGTAGGCGCCGCCGCCCATCTCTTCGGCCCGCGCCACCAACAGCCGGAACAGGCTGTCGCCAAAGCGCGCGGGCACCGCCAGCTCGTAGGCATGCTCGCCACTGAAAGAGATACGGAAAAGCCGCCCCGCAACCCCCTGCAAAGATACCGCACCGCAGCCCATGAAGGGGAAATTGCTGTCATCAACGGGGGCATCCAGCAGCCCGTTCAACAGCGCGCGCGCCTTGGGCCCGGCAATGGCGAATTGCGCCCATTGCTCGGTCACCGAGGCAAAGCTGACATCCAGATCTGGCCGCAAGGCCTGGGTCACAAATTCCAGATGTTTCATCACCTGCCCCGCGGCCGCGGTTGTGGTGGTCATCACAAAATGTGTCTCGCCCAAGCGTGCGGTGGTGCCATCATCCATCACATGGCCATCCTCGCGCAGCATCAAGCCGTAGCGCGCGCGCCCCACTTTCAGCGTCGAGAACGTATTGGTGTAAACAAAATCCAGCAAAGCGCCGGCATCAGGCCCCTGAATGTCGATCTTGCCCAAGGTCGATACATCGCACACCCCCACCGCCTGGCGCACATGCGCCACCTCGCGGTCGCAGGAATGGCGCCAATGGGTTTCGCCGGCACGCGGGAAATAGCTGGGCCGGTACCACAGGCCCACAGCAATCATCGGCGCGCCCATCTCTAGGCTGGCCGCATGGCTGGTGGTCAGCCGCTCGGGCGCAAAGCCCTTGCCCTGCGCCCCTGCCCCCATCGCCGCAATCGGCACCGGCACATAGGGCGGGCGGAATGTGGTGGTGCCGGTTTCAGGAATGCCACGCCCGGTGGCATCGGCCAAAACAGCCAGCGCCGCCACATTCGAGTTTTTCCCCTGGTCTGTGGCCATACCTTGGGTGGTGTAGCGCTTCATATGCTCGACCGAGCGGAAGTTTTCCTGCGCGGCCTGGCGCACGTCTTTCACCGTGACATCGTTTTGAAAATCCAGCCATGCCCGGCCCTTGCCCGGCACCGCCCAAAGCGGCGCCAAACGATAAGGCGCATCCTCGGCCTGGGGCGGGGCCAGATCGGGCAGATCCACGCCCAAAGCCTGCGCTGCCACCTGCGCCGCCTGCAGCCCGCCCTGCAGCGCTGCATGGGTCGACATCTGGCCCGCACAACAGCCCGCCGCGTGCATGCCGGGCACAGCGCCCGCGCGCGGCACGAAACTGGCCAAATCATCGCGCCATTCGGGGCGGCCATTCATATGGCAGCTCAGATGCACGCTTGGGTTCCAGCCACCCGACATGGCCAAACAATCGGTGCTGATCTTTTCTTGCCCCTTGGGGCCCTGCAGCGTGATCGCCTCTAAGCCCTTGCTGCCATGGGCATCGCAGACCACAGCACCGGGGTAAAAGGGCACATCCAATTCGGTCGTGGCATCAGGGCGCGCATCAATCAGGGCGGCAACATGCACCCCCGCCGCCAGCAAATCTGCCGCGGTTTTATGCGCATCGTCATTATTGCCAAACACCGTCACCACCCGCCCGGGCGCCACGGCCCAGCGGTTGATATAGGCGCGCACAGCACCCGCGGTCATGATACCGGGGCGATCATTGTTGCGAAATGCCACGGGCCGCTCTATCGCGCCCGCCGCCAGCACGCTTTGGCGCGCCACAATGCGCCAAAAACACGCGCGCGCGCCCCCGGTTTTGCGCGCCACCGTTTCCGGCAGCACCTCTAGCGCGCCAAATGTGCCACCGTCATAGGCCCCGGTTACCGTGGTGCGCAGCAAAATGCGCACATTCGGCATGGCGCGCAGCTCGGCCTCCAGCGCCTGCGCCCAATCCGCACCGGGCAGCCCGCCTACCTCTAGCCGTTCGGCATTCAGCCGCCCACCGCTGCGCGTATCTTCATCGCAGATGATCACATCCAGGCCCGCCAGCGCCGCCGCTTTCGCCGCCATCAGCCCCGCAGGCCCCGCCCCGATCACCAACAGATCGCAATGCGCCCAGGCGCGCTCGTATGTGTCGGGGTTATGCGCCATCGACAACGCCCCCAACCCCGCTGCACGGCGGATGATCGGCTCGTATAGTTTTTCCCAAAACGCCTTGGGCCACATGAAGGTTTTATAATAAAACCCCGCCCCCAGAAACGGCGCCGCCAGGTTGTTTATCGCCAGCAAATCCAGCCCCAAACTGGGCCAGCGATTTTGGCTCTGCGCCACCATCCCGTCAAACAATTCGGCGGTGGTGGCGCGCATATTTGGCTCGGCATAGGCGCCCTGCCCAATCGTCATCAAGGCGTTCGGCTCTTCCGAGCCCGCGCTCAATATGCCGCGTGGACGGTGGTATTTAAACGAGCGCCCCACCAAGCGAATATCATTGGCCAATAGCGCCGAGGCCAGCGTATCGCCCGCAAACCCCTGGTAGCTTTGCCCGTCAAACCGAAACGTCAGCCGCGTATTGCGGTCAATCAGCCCTCCGCTTTGCACCCTCATTGGCCCGCCCCCTTCACATCCCGCGCCAGCGCCGCGCCATAGATTTCATGGGTCACGGTGTTGCGATGCACCACCAGCCACGCCCCACAGCCCAATCCGTGATACCACAGATCACGGGTCTCACCGGCGGGGTTCTCGCGGTTGTGCACATAATCGTCCCACACCTGCGCACCTGCATCGGGTGCCGGGCGCTCTAGCGCCAACGCATGGCCCATATAGTCAAATTCCCGGATATCCCGGCTGCCACAATGCGGACAAGGTAGCCTCATGCCATCCCCCTGGGGCCGGCCCCAAGCGGCCGCCATTTCATCTTGCCAAAAATACTCAATCGCGCCATCGCCCCAGCCCTCAATGCAGGTTGTGCTGGGCGCCGGTGCCCTCTTCATCCATCAGCCCGCGCCCGGTGCGGAACCGGTCCAGCCGCAGCCGTGCGGCGGCCGGGTGGGGGCGGTCTTGGGCGATCAGATGGGCAAAGCAATTGCCCGATCCTGGCACCGCCTTGAAGCCGCCATAGCACCAGCCGCAATTCAGATAGAGCCCTTCGATATCGGTCTTGTCGATAATCGGGCTGCCATCGGGCGACATATCCATAATGCCGCCCCAGCTGCGCAGCACACGCGCCTTGCCGATGGCGGGCATCAAGGTCATTGCGGCCTCCATCACATGTTCGGCCATCGGCAGATTGCCCCGCGCCGCGTAAGAGGCGTAAAAATCCAGATCGCCCCCGAACACCAGCCCGCCCTTATCGGATTGGCTGATATAGAAATGGCCCATCCCAAAGGTCACCACATTGTCAATCAGGGGCTTTAACCCTTCGGTGACGAAGGCTTGCAAAATATGGCTTTCGATCGGCAGGCGCATCCCGGCCATCGCCGCCACCTGGCTGGTGCGCCCAGCCACCACCATGGCCACTTTCTTGGCGCGAATGGGCCCGCGGCTGGTTTGCACCCCGCGCACGCGGCCATTTTCCACGTCGATCCCGGTAACTTCGCAGTTTTGCAGCAAATCCACCCCGCGCTGATCAGCGCCGCGGGCATAGCCCCAGGCCACCGCATCATGGCGCGCCGTGCCGCCACGGGCGTGAAAGAGCCCGCCAAAGATGGGAAAGCGCACATTGTCGAAATCTAGAAAGGGCACCATGCGGCGCACGGCCTCGCGATCCAGCAATTGCGCGTCATCACCTTGGTTGATCATCGAATTTGCCCGGCGGGCGGCGTAATCGCGCTGCCCATCGGAATGAAACAGGTTCAACACCCCACGCTGCGACATCATCACATTGTAGTTCAGGTCTTGCTCTAGCCCTTCCCACAGCTTCAGGGAATGCGAGTAGAATTCCGAGTTGCCCGGCAGGTTGTAATTGGCGCGCACGATGGTGGTGTTACGCCCCACATTGCCGCCCCCGATATAGCCTTTTTCCAGCACCGCGATATTGCGCAGCCCATGTTCCTTGGCCAGGTAATAGGCGGTCGACAGGCCATGCCCGCCGCCACCGATGATCACGATATCATATTCGGCCTTTGGTTCAGGGTCGCGCCAATGCGGGCGCCAGCCCTTGTTTCCGGTCAGTCCTTCTTTAAGGATGCGAAATCCTGAAAAGCGCATGCTGGTCTCCGTTTGCCTGACCGGAATGAAACAACTCAGCCCCCGTGGTGCAATGGTGAAGTTTGCCTTGCACAGAGGTTTTCGACACAAAATCGCCAACCCGCGACTGTCTTTGTCGCGAACACGCCCCGGGGTGGGTAAATCACCCCAAAGCTGGGGCCTGTTAAGGATTGGTTCATAACTGTGGCAACAGCCAATGCTGCCCTACTGCGCTTTGGGTGCATCTGGATGCGCCTTTGGGCCTATTGTTTCCCAGATCACAGACAACCCGCAAAATTCGGGCAAACTGCCCAAAACATTGCAACAATTGGCACCTTTTTCACTCAAAACCTGCCTTATTTCAGCCATAACCGCCCCCCATAACCGTTCGAGACACACTGATCCTTTTGGATAGGAATCGACGCTGGGGACCGTTCGTATGACATTGCATCAAGATCACCTTTCGCCTGCATCAGGCGCGACAGCACAGCATCTTCGGCCAGCTTGGTCGTGGCTGGCCCGGTTTGCGCGCGCTGAAGATGGCACAATATTGCCCTTTGCCATCCCGCTGGTGGTGGCTGTGGGGGCGATCTCGTATATCGGCGTTGATTTGATGCGTCACGAGCTTTACCGCACCAAGCTGCAGGCAACGCTGGATCGCGCGGCATTAGCGGCAGCCGATACCGCCCGCGTGCAAACGCCACGCGAAACGGTCGATGCCTATCTGGCGCAGGCGGGCGTGGCCGCAACGCTGGCGCCCTTTGCTGCACAAACCACGCAAAATGCGCGCTCGGTTGCAACCAGCGCCAGCCTGGCCCTGCCGCAAGGCGCGGGCCGGGTGGTGCCGGCGCTTGGCACGGCGCGGGCCACCACAAATGTGGCCGAAACCGTGGGCAACTTGGAAATTTCGCTGGTGCTGGATATTTCGCGCAACATGGCCACCGGCACGCGCATGCAAAACCTGCGCAGCGCGGCGGATGCGTTTATCAACACCGTGCTGCCCGCCGATGGCAACAGCCAGGTTTCCGTCAGCCTTGTGCCCTATTCCGAACAGGTCAACATTGGCTGGCCACTGTTCAGCCAGCTCAGCACGAACTGGGTGCATAACTATTCGTATTGCGTGGAAATGCCCGCAGCCGAATACCGCACCGCCACGCTGACACAGGCCTTTACCTACCCACAGGTGCAGCATTTCCAATGGGATTATGACGGGTTCAGCAACACCCGCACCAACACCGTGTGCCCGCGCTATTCCTACGAGGCAATCAGCCCGCTCAGCAATGATGGCACCGCGCTTAAGGCACAGGTGGCGCAATTGCAGCCGCGCGCGGGCGTGTCGGTGTTTGCCGGTGTCAAATGGGGCACAACCCTGCTGGATAGCGGCAGCGCCAACCTGGTGAATGGCCTGGCCACACAGGGCACAACCCCCGAGGCGTTTCGCGGCCGCCCAGCGCTGGCCACCGATACCAACACCCAAAAATCACTGGTGGTTGTGGCCAGCGGCACCAATACCGATAGCTACCGGATCAACCCCAGCCTTTATGCCAACCAAAGCCACTACGCGCATTGGAACGCCTATAACTTTTGGTACTACGTCTCTAGCTACGTGCCCTTATCGCAGCGCAACAACTGGTGGCGCTTTTATTACCCGGGCAGCGCCGGCGACCAGATGACACGCGACATCTGCGCCAGCGCCAAGGCGGCCGGCATCATCATCTGGGCAGTCAGCTTTGAGGGCGACGCCGCCACCGACAGCTTGATGCGCGATTGTGCCTCAAGCCCCAATCACAGCTTTGCAGTGGCAGGCAGCCAGCTCACCGGCGCCCTAAGCAGCATCGCACGCTCCATCACCAACCAAAGGCTTTCGCAATGATCGCATCCTTCCTGCACAAGCTGCGCCGCCTTGCCGCCGACCAATCAGGCAATGCCACGATCGAATTTGTCATCTGGTTTCCCATCTATCTGTTCTTGCTGGTGGCAGGGCTGGAAATGGGCAGTGCCAGCTGGCGCAACGCGGCGCTGGAAACCGCGCTTGACCGCACAGCCCGCGAATTGCGCCTGCCCAGCAGCACCCCCATGCAACACGCCGAAATCAAGGCCGCGATTTGCGATAAAACGGTGTTGATCAGCAATTGCGTCGAAAACCTGCGCTTGGAAATGGTGGTGCTGGACCCCAACAACTGGGTCGATCCAGCCGCCCCCAGCTGCACCGACACAATCGCCCCCGTGGCGCCCTTGCACAAATTTACCAATGGGGTGTCGGAACGGGTGGTTTTGCTGCGCGCCTGCGCCCAATACCGCCCCTATCTGCCGCTTAGCAGCTTTGGCCAGGCCATGACCGATGGCAATGATGGCTGGGCGCGCGTGACCGCAACATCAGCCTATGTGCAAGCACAGTGAGGTAAGCCCATGTTCAAAAAACTAAAACGCGCCCTTTCCCGGTTTCAACGCGACGAGCGGGGCAGCATCACCATCGAAAGCGTGATTGGCCTGCCTGTCATTATGCTGGGTGTTGTGGGGGGCTATGGGGTGTTTGATATGCACCGCGAGGCCAGCCTGAACCTGAAAGCCACGGAAATTGTGGGCGATATCTTGTCGCGCGAAACCGGGGAGATCACGCCTGCCTATCTGGCCGCAATGCACAGCACGTTCAACTTGCTGGCCCGGGCCGAACCCGGCAGCGCCTTGCGCGTGTCGGTGCTGCGCTGGGATGCGCAAGCCTCACAATTCGTGGCCGAATGGTCGCGCAGCACAAGTGCCGAAACCGGCGCAATCAGCGCCGAGCATCTGGCCACGCTGGCCACCAGCCTGCCCGCACAGCCCAATTACGGGCGCATTATCTACGTGGAAACCTGGGCGCCCTTTACCCCCTCGATTCGGGTGATGGCGCAGGGGGTTGCGGGGGTGAATGGCGGCACGATCCACAATGCCACTTTTTTCACGCCCCGCTTTACCCCGCAGCTGCAATGGGCTGGCGGCTAAGCGCCACGTTCGGCAATCAAATGTTCCAGCACCTCGGCCATGTATTTGGCCTGGGTGCCCGGGATCACGCCGCCCACCCCAAGCTGGCGGCCAAAGCGCCACCAAAGGCCCGGCATCCATGCCGCATCATGCGCACGCGACAGCGTCAGCTTGAACCCGTTTGATGGCTTAAAGGCAAACACCCCGCGATGCACCCGCACGATCTGGTCGACCTCGGCCAGCACCCGCCCGCTGCTATCGCGCAGGGCGTAGCGCGTCAGTTCCAGCCCATGGGCCGTGGCGCGCCGCATCACATCGCCCAAAGCCACTGCCGCAAGACCGGCCAAGGCCAACAGCGCCCGCGCCCAGCCCTGCTGTGCCGGGCCAGACAGGGCCAGCCAAATCAGCGCAGCACCCAAGACGCCCAGCATACCCACACCCAGCCAACGCCGGATGGGCGAGGCATGCAGCCGCGCCAAAACATTGTCATCCATTTTCCGCCCTCATATCACCGCTGGGGCTGATGTGCCCCAGCGCAGGGCCCAGGTCAATCGCGGCTCACGCCCGGCCCAAACCGCGGCCCACTTCGTAGCCGCGCTCTTCGGGTTCGTCATCCACCAGCTCTTGGGGGAAACCATCGGCCAGAATTTGCAGCCCTGTCGCCTCTTCCAGCCGCTCGATGATACGATCAGATTGCGCCCGGTCGCCATAGCGCGCCTGCCCGTCTTTCATGATGCGAATAATCTCGGGCGAAATTTCCAACGGCACGCCATTTTCTTCGGCGATGCGCTGGAACAGGCCGATATCTTTCAACACCAGATCCATGGTGAAATCCACATCGCGCGAGCCAGACAAGATCAGCTGGCTTTCGGTTTCATGCACAAATGACGTGCCCGAGCTGATGCGAATAGCCTCATAGGTGGTGGCCAGATCCATACCCGCCGCCTTCATCGTAACCAGCGCCTCGCAGCAGGTCAGCAAATTGGCGGTGGCCAGATAGTTGGTCATCACTTTCAAGGTCGATGCCGTGCCTACATCGCCTGTATGCAGAACGCGCCGGCCCATGATAGTCAGCAGCGGCAAAACCTGCTCGAATGTGGGGCGGTCGCAGGCGGCAAAGATGCTGATATTGCCCGTGCCCGCCCGGTGGCAGCCCCCCGATACCGGGCAATCCACCGCGCGCCCGCCTGCCGCGGCCACGGCCTGTGCCTGCGCCACGATTTGCGCGGCGTCGGTTGTCGACATTTCCATCCATGTCTTGCCCGCGATATGGGGCATCATTTCATCCAGCACAGCCGCGCTGGCCGCCGGGCTGGGCAGGCTGGTGATCACCACATCGCAATATTGCATCAGCTCAGCGGCCGATCCACCATCGCGCGCGCCGCGCTGCACAAACTCCTGCACCCGTGCGCCATCCAGATCAAACACGCTTAAGGAAATGCCATTGCGCAGCAGGCTGCCCGCCAATTTGCCCCCCACAGCGCCCAGGCCGATAAATCCTACGTTCATAAATTCCCCTCCTCTGGTTGCGCCCAATCCAACGCCGCCATTGCGACATGTCGCCTCTGTTTGCGACCCATAGACAGGATTACGCGCAAGAAATACGGTCAGACCATGACACAGCGCACGACACAGCCCCAGCCCCCCAGCGACGCCGACGCCGACGCCGGCATTCACACCAACGCCGATTTTGCCCCCTTCGTGCAGCGCAACGATATTTTCACCCGCGCCATGTGGGATGACACCCTGCGCAGCGCCCAAACCGATGGGTTTTTCGCCTCGTATCGGATCGAGGCCGCCCCAAGGCGCGGCGAGGGGTTTCAGCACCGCGATTTTGCCCTGCGCAACGCCGCCTGGCTGCTGGCCGATATCGTGGCCAACCGGCGCGCCAGCGATGGCCTGCGCGAGGGGTTTCAGGCGCCGATCCAGCCCGACACCCCAGTTGCCCCCCAGGCCATAGCCGTTGAAAGCCCCGCAGATATGGCCCGCGAAATCAAACAGGTGGCGCAGTTTTTCGGCGCCGATCTCTGCGGCATCACCGCCTTTGATCCGCGCTGGCAATACGCCAGCCGGGTTGACACGCGCACCCTGCAAGAGGCGCCAAACACCCTGCCGCCGGGGCTGGATCATGTGATCGTTCTGGGCCATGCGATGGATGGCGCCTTGGTTGATACCTACCCTTCCGCGCTGGCGGGGGCTGCGACGGGCCGCGCCTATAGCCACGAGGCGGCGGTGGTCATGCAGCTGGCGGCCTACATTCGCAACCTGGGCTATCAGGCTGTGGCCTCGATGAACGACACGGGCCTGGCCATTCCCTATGCGCTGCAGGCGGGGTTGGGGGAATATGGGCGCAACCAGATGGTGATCACCCCCGAATTTGGCCCGCGGCTGCGCTTTTCCAAGATCTACACAAACCTGCCGCTGGCCCATGACAGGCCCCGCCCCCAGGGCGTGGCGCGGTTTTGCGATATCTGCACCAAATGCGCCGATGCCTGCCCGGTTAAGGCCCTGCCCTATGGACCGCCCAGTTTTGACACGCCCAATATCTCGGCCATTCGGGGGGTAAAGAAATGGACATCAGACGCCGAGAAATGTTTTGGGTTTTGGGCCAAAATGGCCTCGGATTGCGCCATATGCATGCGTGTGTGCCCCTTTAACCGCGATTTTTCGAAACTGCGCCACCGGCTGTGGCGGCGCCTGGCGCTGTCGCCGCTGCGCCGGTTTGCGCTGTGGCTTGACAAGGGGCGCGGCGGGCGGCGCAAGCCGGGGCAATGGTGGGCGCCAAAGAGCGCTGGACAAACCGAAAAACCCCACGCCAAATAGGCCTATGGATCTGCACGCAAAATACCCCGGTCTGAGCGACCTGAAACGCCGCGCCAAACAGCGCCTGCCCTTGTTTGTTTGGGAATATCTTGACAGCGCCACCGGGCAAGAGGCCACCAAACACCGCAATCGCGCCACGCTGGATGCGATCACGATGATGCCCTCGATCTTGCATGGCCCGATCGATTTCGACACCAGCGTCACCTTGTTTGGCCAAACCCACCCCCTGCCCTTTGGCGTGGCGCCTGTGGGCATGTCGGGGCTGATCTGGCCCGATGCCGAGCGGCAATTGGCCCGCGTGGCCACAGCCACGGGCATTCCCTACACCCTGTCTACTGTCGCCTCGGCCGATCCTGAAACCGTGGGCCCTTGCGTGGATGGCAAGGGGTGGTTTCAGCTATACCCGCCCAAAAACCCAGAGATCCGCCGCGATTTGCTGGATCGCGCCCGCGCTTCTGGCTTTCGCACCCTGGTCATGACCGTCGATGTGCCCGTCGCCAGCCGCCGCGAGCGGCAAACGCGCTCGGGGCTGACACAGCCGCCGCGGATGACACCGCGCCTGCTGGCCCAAATCGCCATGCGCCCGGCATGGGCTATGGCCACGCTGGCCCATGGCCGCCCGCGCATGCCAACGATCGCGCGCTATGCCAAAGACAAGCCCGGCCTGCCCCCCACCGAACATATCGGCTATTTGCTGCGCACCTCGCCCGACTGGGATTATCTGCGCTGGCTGCGCGATGCCTGGGATGGCCCTTTCGTGGTGAAAGGTGTGATGGATCCGGCAGATGCCCCGAAACTGGAACAAGCCGGGGTGGATGGGATCTGGATTTCGAACCACGCCGGGCGGCAATTCGATGCCGCCCCCGGCCCCGCCGAGGTGCTGCCCGCCATGCGCGCCGCCACCGGCCTGCCGCTGATTTATGACAGCGGCATCGAAGGGGGCTTGGATATTTTGCGCGCCTTCGCGCTGGGGGCTGATTTCGTGATGATGGGGCGCGCCTGGCATTATGCGCTGGCCGCTTTGGGGCTGGATGGGCCGGGCCATTTGATCGACATGTTCCAAAAGGATCTGCAGGCCAATATGGGCCAGCTGGGCCTTGAAACCCTGCACCAGGCCGCCAGCCGGCTGCGCTAGGCGCCGTTATCGCTAACCGTCGCAGGCATGGGGCAAGGCGTCGCCTTCGCGTTTCAAGTTTGTTGTGAAATGTTACAAAAATCTAACATGCAATCCCTGCCCGGGCATTGCTCTGCACCGCAGCATAAGCCTAGCTAGGCGCAGCAACAGACATGACAGTGCCAAAAGGAACCTGCCAATGCCCGATTTCAAGAAAATCCTGATCGCCAACCGCGGCGAGATTGCCATCCGCGTGATGCGCGCAGCCAATGAAATGGGCAAGAAAACCGTGGCGGTTTATGCCGAGGAAGACAAGCTGGGCCTGCATCGCTTTAAGGCCGACGAGGCCTATCGCATCGGCGAGGGGCTGGGCCCGGTAGCGGCCTATCTGTCGATCCCGGAAATGATCCGCGTGGCGTTGGCCTCGGGGGCAGATGCCATTCACCCCGGCTATGGGCTGTTGTCGGAAAACCCCGATTTTGTCGATGCCTGCGCCGCCAATGGCATTACCTTCATCGGGCCAAAGGCCGAAACCATGCGCGCCTTGGGCGATAAGGCCAGCGCGCGCAAGGTGGCGATTGCCGCGGGCGTACCGGTTATTCCCGCAACCGGAGTGCTGGGCGATGATTTCGATGCCATCACCGCCGAGGCCGAGGCCATTGGCTATCCGCTGATGCTAAAGGCCAGCTGGGGCGGCGGCGGGCGCGGGATGCGCCCCATCATGGGCCCGGCCGAGCTGCGTGAAAAGGTGCTCGAGGGCCGCCGCGAGGCCGAAGCCGCCTTTGGCAATGGCGAGGGCTATCTGGAAAAGATGATCACCCGTGCCCGCCACGTCGAAGTGCAGATCTTGGGCGACAGCCACGGCACCATTTATCACCTATACGAGCGCGATTGTTCGGTGCAGCGGCGCAACCAAAAAGTGGTGGAACGCGCCCCGGCGCCCTATCTCAGCGAGGCCCAACGCGAAGAGCTGTGCGAGCTGGGCCGCAAAATCTGTGCCCATGTGAATTACGAATGCGCCGGCACCGTTGAATTCCTGATGGATATGGAAACCGGCAAGTTCTATTTCATCGAGGTCAACCCCCGCGTGCAGGTGGAACACACCGTCACCGAAGAGGTGACAGGCATCGATATCGTGCAGGCCCAGATCATGATCGCCGAGGGCAAAAGCCTGGCCGAGGCCACGGGCAAAGCCAGCCAGTATGACATCCGCCTGAATGGCCATGCCCTGCAATGCCGCGTCACCACCGAAGACCCGCAAAACAATTTCATCCCCGATTATGGCCGCATCACCGCCTATCGCAGCGCCACGGGCATGGGTATTCGCCTGGATGGTGGCACAGCCTATGCCGGCGGCGTGATCACCCGCTATTACGACAGCTTGCTGACCAAAATCACCGCCTGGGCCCCCACCCCTGAAAAGGCCATCGCCCGCATGGACCGCGCCTTGCGCGAATTTCGTATTCGCGGCGTCAGCACCAATATCGCCTTTGTCGAAAACCTGCTGAAACACCCCACCTTTCTGTCAAACCAATATACCACCAAGTTTATCGATGAAACGGCGGATCTGTTTGATTTCAAAAAGCGCCGCGACCGCGGCACCAAGGTGCTAAGCTACATCGCCGATATCACGGTCAACGGGCACCCCGAAACCGCCGGTCGCCCGCGCCCGGCCGCTGATTTGAAAGACCCGCGCGCACCCGCGCCCCAGGGCGCGCCCGTGGCAGGCAGCAAAACCTTGCTGGAAACCAAAGGCCCCAAGGCCGTGGCCGATTGGATGCTGGCGCAGGATCGGCTGCTGCTGACCGATACCACCATGCGCGACGGGCACCAATCGCTGCTGGCCACGCGCATGCGCTCGATCGATATGATCCGCGTGGCGCCGGCCTATGCCGCAAACCTGCCGCAGCTGTTTTCGGTAGAATGCTGGGGCGGCGCCACCTTTGATGTGGCCTATCGCTTTTTGCAAGAATGCCCCTGGCAGCGCCTGCGCGATCTGCGTAGCGCCATGCCCAACCTGCTGACGCAGATGCTGCTGCGCGCCTCGAACGGGGTGGGCTATACCAATTACCCCGATAATGTGGTGCAGGAATTCGTGCGCCAGGCCGCATCGACCGGGGTGGATATTTTCCGCGTGTTTGACAGCCTGAACTGGGTGGAAAACATGCGCGTGGCCATGGATGCCGTGCTGGACACGGGCAAAATATGCGAAGGCACGATGTGCTATACCGGCGATATTTTGGACCCCGCGCGCGCGAAATATGACCTGAAATATTACGTCGCCATGGCCAAAGAGCTAGAGGCGGCCGGCGCCCATGTTCTGGGGCTGAAAGATATGGCGGGGCTATTGAAACCTGCAGCCGCCAAGGCGCTGGTGGCGGCGCTGAAAGACGAGCTGACGATCCCCGTGCATTTCCACACCCACGATACCAGCGGCATGGCAGGCGCCACCATTTTGGCCGCGGCCGAAGCCGGGGTTGATGCGGTCGATGCGGCGATGGATGCGTTTTCGGGGGGCACATCGCAGGCCTGCCTGGGCTCGATCGTCGAGGCGCTGCGCCACAGCCCGCGCGATACCGGGCTGGATATCAACAACATCCGCGCCATCAGCGATTATTGGGAACAGGTGCGCGCGCAATACGCAGCCTTTGAATCGGGGCTGGCGGCACCGGCATCCGAGGTTTATTTGCACGAAATGCCGGGCGGGCAGTTTACCAACCTCAAGGCGCAGGCGCGTTCCATGGGGCTGGAAGAAAAATGGCCCGACGTTGCGCGCACCTATGCCGATGTGAACCAGATGTTTGGCGATATCGTCAAGGTCACGCCCTCGTCGAAAGTGGTGGGGGATATGGCGCTGATGATGGTGGCGCAGGGCCTCAGCCGCAGCGATGTCGAAGACCCGGCCCGCGATGTGGCCTTTCCCGATTCCGTGATCGATATGATGCGCGGCAATCTGGGCCAGCCCCCCGGCGGCTTTCCCGCAGGGATCGTGGCCAAGGTGCTAAAGGGCGAGGCACCCAACACCGACCGCCCCGGCGCCCATCTGCCCCCCGTCGATATCGAGGCCACCCGCACCGAGCTGCGCGCCCAGCTTGAGGGCAAAGAGGTGGATGACGAAGATCTGAACGGGTATTTGATGTATCCCAAGGTGTTTTTAGATTACATGGGCCGCCATCGCCAATATGGCCCCGTGCGCACCCTGCCCACGAAAACCTTTTTCTATGGCATGCAGCCCGGGGAAGAAATCAGCGCCGAAATCGATCCCGGCAAAACGCTGGAAATCCGCCTGCAAGCGGTGGGTGAAACCGATGAAAAAGGCGAGGTTAAGGTGTTTTTCGAACTCAACGGCCAGCCCCGCAGCATTCGGGTGCCCAACCGTTTGGTGAAATCAAGCACCCTTGCGCGGCCCAAGATGGATGCCGCAAACCCCAACCATATCGGCGCGCCGATGCCGGGGGTTGTGGCCTCGGTGGCAGTGAGTGTGGGCCAAGAGGTGAAAACCGGCGATCTGTTGCTGACGATCGAGGCGATGAAGATGGAAACCGGCCTGCACGCCGAGCGCGATGGCAAGGTTGCAGCGGTGCATGTCAACGCCGGTGGCCAGATCGATGCCAAAGACCTGCTGATCGAGCTGGAATAAGCGCCTGCGCCGCCTGGGCCCGGCCCCGGGCGGCGCTAGATGCGGGTGATATCGTAGCCATAAAGCCAATCGAACTGGTGCACCATTTTATCTGGGGCCAAACCCCCGCCCAAGCGCAGCGCGCTATGGGCCGCCCAGCGCAGGGGTGGCCAGGACAGGTGGTATTTCCATGCATTCCCGCTGGCGGCATTGATCACCTTGCAGGCACGCGCGTGGCGCAGCGCCTGATAGCCCGCCAGCGCCTGGGCCAGCGTGTCGTGGCGGGCCGCCATCATGGCCAGCGCCCAGGCATCCTCCAGCGCCATATTGGCCCCCTGCGCCAGAAAGGGCAGCGTGGGGTGGGCGGCATCGCCTAGCAAGGCCGCTTGGCCACGATACCACTGCGGCGCAACGGGGTGGCGAAACAGCCCCCAGCGCCGCACCTCGGTGATCTGCGCCAACAGTCCCTGCACCTCGGGGCCGAAATCGGCAAAATGGGCGCGCAGATTGGCCGGATCATCGGCCGCAGTCCAGCTTTCATCGGCCCAGTCAGCCTGTTCGCGCACTGCCACCACATTTAGCCATTCGCCCCCCCGCAGCGGGTAGCTGACCACATGCCGCCCCGGCCCCATATGCACATGCGCCACCGGGCCGCGCCCTTGGGTGTTGGGCACAATCGCGCGCCAGGCCACCTGCCCGGTAAAGCGGGGCTGGGCCGGGCCCAGAATGGCAGGGCGCAGCACCGAATGCACGCCATCGGCCCCCACCAGCAGATCGGCCGATAGTTTGGTGCCATCGCGCAAAATAAGCGCGGGCTTTTCGCCCTGCAGATCCACCTGATCCACCCGCTGCAGCAGGCGCAGCCGCACCCCTGCGGCGCGCACGGCCTGTGCCAAAATCGCGATCAGATCGGCGCGGTGCACGAAATAATAATCGCGCCGCACCAAGCGCTGCAAATCCAGCGCCACCACCTGGCCCTTGCGATAATCGCGCAGGCTGACACCTTGGGCCTGCACGCCGGCCTGCGCCAGCTGCCCCCCTAGCCCCAAGGCCGCCAGCACGGCAAAGCCATTTGGGCTGATCTGCAGGCCCGCGCCCACCTCGGTAATTTCGGGGGCCTGTTCCAGAACCGTCACATCGGCACCGCGTTGCGCAAGGGCCAAGGCCGTGGCCAGCCCGCCAATGCCGCCGCCAATCACATATGTTCTGAGTCGGGCCAAATCCATGTGCGTTTTTGCAACGAAAAACGCCGGGGCGAAAGCCCCGGCGCAACTACGTTGGCCATGATGGCCCGCGCTTGCCGCGGGTTTAGTCGTCGCGGTGCACTTTCTCGCGGCGCTCGTGGCGTTCTTGCGCCTCTAGGCTCATGGTGGCGATGGGGCGTGCATCCAGCCGTTTTAGGCTGATCGGCTCGCCGGTTACTTCGCAATAGCCATATTCGCCCTCATCGATCCGGCGCAGGGCGGCATCGATTTTCGAGACCAATTTGCGCTGGCGGTCGCGCGTGCGCAGCTCGAGCGCGCGGTCGGTTTCCTCCGAGGCGCGATCGGCCACATCGGGAATGTTGCGGGTGTTGCCCTGCAGCCCCTCGATGGTTTCGCGGCTATCTTCCAAAATCTCGTATTTCCATGCCAGCAGCTTCCGACGGAAGTATTCCAGCTGGCGATCATTCATGAATGGTTCATCTTCCGCAGGACGATAATCGTTGGGAAGAAAGACTTCTGCCTTCATATCCGCTCCCTCGTGCAGGCCATCAACTGTCATGTCTAACTCAGTCATAGGCACCCCCTTGGGCGGTGCATTACACGCCGCCCGGGCGAATGTCACTACCCTACGTCGCAATAAAGCCACCCGCATTGCCCATGGGCAAACTTATGTCTAGTTTGCAGGCAAACCAGCCAAGCATAGGATTGCGCAAGACATGAAATTTCAGGGCACAGAGGCATATGTTGCAACCGAAGATCTGACCGTCGCGGTAAACGCCGCTGTCACCTTGGAACGCCCCTTGCTGGTCAAGGGCGAGCCGGGCACAGGCAAAACCGAGCTGGCCCGCCAGGTGGCACAGGCGCTGGGGCTGGAAATGATCGAATGGAACATCAAATCCACCACCAAGGCGCAGCAAGGTCTTTACGAATACGATGCCGTCAGCCGCCTGCGCGACAGCCAGCTGGGCGAAGAGCGCGTGCATGACGTGAAAAACTATATCCGCAAGGGCAAGCTGTGGCAGGCTTTTGAGGCTGATCAAAAAGTGGTGCTGCTGATCGACGAAGTAGACAAAGCCGATATCGAATTTCCAAACGACCTGCTGCAGGAATTGGACAAGATGGAATTTCACGTCTACGAGACGGGCGAAACCATCCGCGCCCGCCAGCGCCCGATTGTGATTATCACCTCGAATAATGAAAAAGAGCTGCCCGACGCGTTTTTACGCCGCTGCTTTTTCCACTATATCCGCTTCCCCGATGCCGACACGATGCGCAAGATCGTCGAGGTGCACCACCCCGGCATCAAAGAGGCGCTGCTAACCTCGGCCCTGACCCAGTTTTACGAAATCCGCGATATGGCCGGGCTTAAGAAAAAGCCCTCGACATCCGAGGTGCTGGATTGGCTAAAACTGCTTTTGGCCGAGGATCTAACCGCCGAAGACCTGCGCCGCGATGGCGCGAATGCGCTGCCCAAGCTGCACGGTGCGCTGCTGAAAAACGAACAAGACGTGCATTTGTTCGAACGTCTGGCGTTCATGGCGCGGCGCGGCGGCTAGGCGGCTTTTACAGGGCAAACCACAAAGGGCAGCCACAGTGCTGCCCTTTTTTGTGCCCTGCATCCGGCGCCTTGCGCCTTAATTTTGCCACATTTGGCCGAAAAAACAGCGCTTAGGCACGTATCTTTTGGGAAAAACCACCAGAAATGCGCTGTTTCCAAACTGCGGATAATCGCTCAACCCATTGGTTTAACGTGAAAAACAAAGTGATCCACACCAATGGCACAGCGCATGTTTACCATTTCTTAATGGCGCCGCATTGCGCCCATATCTGCGTCACGACTTGCGGTGAATTTGCCAGAAAATCGCAGCACAGAGGCAAAAGATGACTGGCTATTTTGGCGCACCCCAGCTGATACCCCGCCCCCCCTTGGCACGGCTGTGCCGCCAGTGGGGGCAGGCATGATGCGCCGTTTTCTTTTGCCCTTATGCGTGATGTTGGGCGCCTGCATGCCGGTGGCGCCCCACGATACGGTCAGCCGCGCCGCCCCCGCCGGCGACAGCGCCCTGCCCCCGATCAAAAGCTTTGCACGCGCGCAGCCCAAAGCGCCTATCGCGGCCAATTCCGACATTGCACGCGATTTTCTGGATCTGGCCTTTACGTTGGAATCAGGGCGCCGCCTGCCGTATTTCTCGCGCTTCGAGGGGCCGGTTTCCTTGCGCGTGACGGGGGCTGCGCCTGCCCATCTGGGGGCCGATCTGGATGCGGTATTGCACCGGCTGCGCACCGAGGCAGGCATTGCCATCGCCCGCACCGATGCACCGGGCGCCAATATCACCATCCAGGCCGTCAGCCGCGCCGAGATACAAAAGAACCTGCCCCAAGCCGCCTGTTTTGTGGTGCCAAACATCAGCGATCTCTCCGAATACGCCGGCGCCAGGCGCACCCAGCGCACCGATTGGGCGCGCATCACCCAACGCCAAAAGCTGGCCATTTTCCTGCCCAACGATACCAGCCCACAAGAGGTGCGCGATTGCCTGCACGAGGAACTGGCGCAGGCGCTTGGCCCCTTAAACGACCTCTATCGCCTGTCTGACAGCGTCTTTAACGACGACAATATGCACACTGTGCTGACCGGCTTTGACATGCTGATTTTGCGGGTGTTCTACAGCCCCCAGCTGCGCAGCGGCATGACCCGCGCCGAGGTGGCCGCGCGCCTGCCCGCCATTTTGGCACAGCTGAACCCCGCCGGCCAATCGCGCCTGCCCCAGCGCCGCGATGCCACCCCGCGCAGCTGGGTGGCCACGGTGCAGCAGGCGCTTGGCCCCGGCACCCCGCCACAGGGGCGGTTGGCGGCGGCCCGCAGCGCATTAAACATCGCCCGCGTGATGGGCTGGTATGATCACCGCATGGGGTTTTCGCATTATGCGATGGGCCGCATTTTGCAGGCCGATCACCCTGCCGAGGCGCGATTGCAGTTTCAGGCGGCCTATCACATCTATTCACAATTGCCTGATTGCGACCTGCATATGGCCTATGTCAGCGCCGCTCTTGCCGCCTATGCCCTGGCCGATGGCGATGCCCCCGCGGCCCTTGCGCTGATTGCCCCGGCCGAGGCCAGCGCGGCCCAACACGAAAACGCCGCCCTCTTGGCCCAGCTTTTGATGCTGCGCGCCGAGGCGCTAGATTTGACGGGACGTAGCGCCGAGGCCGAGGCCGTGAGGCTGGACAGCCTTGGCTGGGCGCGTTACGGATTTGGCGCAGATTGGGCGGTGCGGGCCAAGCTACGCGAGGTGGCTGCGCTCAATCCGCTTAAAGGTCGCAGCTGAGGCGGAAGAAATGATCGTATTGTCGGGGGCGCTTATCGGCGCCATTCTGGGCGCTTTATTGGCGTCAAAGCGCAAAGGCCGCGCGCTGGATATGGCGCAATATGCTGCGGGCTTTGCCATTTTGTTTATGATTATCGGCTTGTTCGTTACGCTGTTCATCCACCGCGCATCGCTTTAGCCCCATGTTTTTGCCCTTTTTCGACAACCTAAGGCAGGTGGGTATTCCCGTATCGCTGCGGGAATATTTGGCGTTTTTGGAAGGCATGAAGCGCGGCCTTGTCACCTATGACGTCGAAGGCTTTTACTTTTTGGCCCGCACCGCCATGGTCAAGGACGAGCGCAACCTAGACAAATTTGATCGCGCCTTTGCCGCCACCTTTAAGGGGCTGGAAAACATCAGCTTTGATGATGTGATGAAAGCGGTCGAAATCCCCGCTGATTGGCTGCGCAAGATGGCCGAAAAGCACCTGAGCGACGAGGAAAAGCGCGAGATCGAGGCGCTGGGTGGCTTTGACAAGCTGATGGAAACCCTGAAAAAGCGCCTGGAAGAGCAAAAAGAGCGCCATCAGGGTGGCAATAAATGGATCGGCACCGCCGGCACCAGCCCCTTTGGCGCCCATGGCTATAACCCCGAGGGCGTGCGCATCGGCCAAAACGAAAGCCGCCATCAACGCGCCGTCAAAGTGTGGGACAAGCGCGAGTTCAAAAACCTCGATGACACGGTCGAGCTGGGCACGCGCAACATCAAGGTGGCGCTGAAACGCCTGCGCCGCTGGGCGCGCGACGGGGCGCATGACGAGCTCGATCTGGATGGCACCATTCGCGCCACGGCCGAACATGGCTATCTCGATGTGAAAACCCGCCCCGAACGGCGCAATGCCGTAAAGGTGCTGCTATTTTTAGATGTGGGCGGCTCGATGGACCCGCATGTGAAAATCGTCGAAGAGCTGTTTTCAGCCGCGCGCAGCGAATTCAAACATATGGAATATTTCTATTTCCATAATTGCCTTTACGAGGGTGTCTGGCGCGACAATCGCCGCCGCTGGGATGATCAAACCCCCACCTGGGAGGTGCTGCGCACCTATGGCAGCGACTATAAATGCATCTTCGTGGGCGATGCCAGCATGAGCCCTTATGAAATTGCCTATCCCGGGGGCGCCAACGAACATTGGAACGCAGAAGCCGGCCAAACATGGCTGCAGCGCGCCCGCGAGCAATGGCCAAACCACTTGTGGATCAACCCGGTGCCGGAAAAATACTGGGGCTACACCCAGTCGATCGCCATGATCAAAGAGATCTTTGAAAACCGCATGGTGCCAATGACGTTAAGCGGCCTCGAGGCCGGTATGAAAGAGCTGACACGCTAAGCCTGGGGGGCCGGCCCATGCGCCAGATCATCGCTCATCTCTGGCAGTCCCATCGCCCCGCAGTGCTGCTGTTTCTTGCCGCTTTGGCGGTGATGGTGTTTTTTGCCCTGCGTTTTCTATGGGCGGTGTTTTACTGGTCGAACCCGCTGCATTTGCACCAGCCCCCTGCCCCCTGGATGACCCCGCGCTACGTGGCCCATTCCTGGCAGCTGCCCCCCGAACAGGTGGCCAAGGCGCTGCAAATTCCCCCGGGCCTGCCCGCCCGCCCCACGCTGCAAGATATTGCCAAGGCCCGCGATCTGCCCATTGATGTGCTGCTGGCGCAGTTGCAAGCCACGTTGCAAACCCTGCAAGGCGGGGCGGAAAATTGAGCGCGTGGCTGCTGCAAAGCCTGGCCACATGGGGCTTGCCGCTGCTTTTTGCCACAACCTTTGCCTCGTGCCTGGCGCTGCCTGTGCCATCGTCGTTGCTGATGCTGGCGGCGGGCGCTTTTGTGGCCAGCGGTGATTTGCCCGTCAGCGGGGTGGTTTTGGCCGCACTGACCGGGGCGATTGCAGGCGATCAGCTGGGCTATTGGCTGGGGCGGCTGGGGCACGCGCGGCTGGGTGGGCGGGGCGGCAAAAATGCCGGCAAAGCGTGGCGTGGCGCCCGGGCCATTTTGCAAAAACGCGGGGCCATGGGGGTGTTTCTCAGCCGTTGGCTGTTTAGCCCGCTGGGCCCTTATGTGAATGTCGCAGCAGGGGCGCTGGCGATGGCACCGCTGCGCTTTACCCTATGGGCGGTGTTGGGCGAGATTGTTTGGGTGGCTGCCTATGTGGCGCTTGGGGTGGGCTTTGCCAGCAACATCACCTTGGCGGCAGAATTGGCCCAAGACACCACGGGCCTGTTCAGCGCAGGTATCCTGGCCGCGGCCCTGGGCGCGTGGCTTTATCGGCGGGTGCCACGCATGATGCGCCGCCGCGGCCATTAGCCAGCGCTATTAGCCAGCGCCATTAGCCGGGCCCAAGCCGCTTGCCGGGCGCGGGCAGATGCCCCATATCAGGCATATGTTGAAACTTGCCCCCATCTTGCTTGCAGTGATTTACGGCGTGCTCAGCTGGCGGTTTTCCGTCTGGCGCACCAAGGCCGAGCTGTCGGCCAAATCCACGCCGCTGCGCGACCCGGCGCTGCTGCCCATCACCGACAGGCTGGCCGCCGCCCTAGAGATGCAAAAGATCACCGTGCATGTCTACGAGATCGAGCCGGTCAATGGCCTGGCCGCCCCCGATGGGCGCATCTTTTTGACCCGGGGCTTTTTGCGCAAATTCAACGAGGGCGTGGTAACGGCCGAGGAAATCGCCAGCGTGATCGCGCATGAGCTGGGCCATGTGGCGCTGGGGCATACGCGCAAGCGGATGATCGATTTTTCAGGCCAAAACGCGCTGCGCACGGCGCTGGCCATGGTATTGTCGCGCTTCATTCCGGGGCTGGGGGTGTGGATTGCCAATGCGCTGACCACGCTGGTGGCGGCCCGGCTGTCGCGCAATGATGAATACGAGGCCGATGAATATGCCTCGGCCTTGATGGTGAAAGCAGGCTTTGGCACCGCGCCGCAAAAATCGCTGTTTGAAAAGCTAGAGGCGCTGACCCAGGCACGCGCCGGCAGCGCGCCGGCGTGGCTGATGTCGCACCCCAAAACCGCCGATCGCATCGCCGCCATTGAACGGCTGGAAAAGGCCTGGGGTATCGGGCAGGGCTAGGGCGCGCCCAGATCTTGCAGCGCCCGTGCCAGCCGCGGCAGGCGCGCCTTTTTCAGCAAGGCCCGCATCTGCCAGTCCTGCCCGGACAGGCGGCGCGCCTCTTGCAACACCGCCCATGCGGCGGGCTGCACCAGATGCGGGCTGGCCTGCCAGATGCCATGCAAAAACCCATCGGCATCCGCGCGCGTCAGCCCTTCTTCGGCCAGAATATGGCGCGGAAAATCGGCGCGGTTTTGGGTGATGATCACATCGCAATGCCCCGCAATGGCGGCAGCCAGCACATGGGTGTCTGCCGGGTCAGGCAGCCACAGCCGGGCCTCCAGGCCGGGGGGCCATGTAACCGCCGCCTGCGGCCAATCTTGGCTGATCTGTGCCGCCTCGCCCCGCGCCTGCGCCTCGCCACCCGGGCCCAGTTTGCGCGCGGCACGCGCCCATTCTTCCAGGATCCGCGCCGACCAGCGCGGCTGGAACGCCCCTTGCGCCGCCACCCCCAGCAGCACCTGCCGCATAACAGTGGGGTATAAAACGCAGGTATCCAGCAGCACCTTCATAGGCGATAAAACAGCGCCTTCAGATAGCCGCTTTCGGCCAATTGCGGCATCAACGGATGGTCTGGCCCGGCAAAGCCGGTGTAGATAATCTGCCCGGTGCGCCCCGCCCGCCCAATGCCGCGCGACGATGCGCTGCGGAATTTCGCCAGATCCGCCGCATGCGAGCACGAACACAGGCCCAAATAGCCCCCCTCGGCCACCAAGGGCGCCGCCAGCCGCGCGATGCGCTCGTAGGCGCGCAACCCTGCCTCTAGCGCCTGTTTGCTGGGCGCGAATGCCGGCGGGTCACAAATGACCAGATCAAACTGCGCGCCCTCGTCGGCCAAAGCCGCCAGTGTGTCAAAGGCATCGCCTTGGCGGGTGGCAAAGCGGCCCGCCACGCCACTGGCCTCGGCGCCCTGACAGGCCAGCGCCAAAGCCGGGGCCGAGCCATCAACCGCCAGCGCCGATTGCGCGCCATTGGCCAAGGCCGCCAGGCCAAAGCCGCCCACATGCGAAAACACATCCAAAACCCGCGCGCCCTGCGCCAAACTGGCGGCAAAGGCGTGATTGGGGCGTTGATCGAAAAACAGCCCGGTTTTTTGCCCGCCCATGACATCGGCCATATAGGTGGCGCCATTCATCGGCACCGGCAACGGCGCGCTGGGGGCTTGGCCGCACAGCACCTGGCTTTCCTCATCCAGCCCTTCCAGCGCGCGGGCGCGGCCGGTTGCGTTTTTCAACACTGTGCGCACCCCTGTCACCGCCACCAGCGCCTGCACCAAGGGCGTCAGCAACACATCGGCCCAGGCGGCGTTGGGTTGCACCACGCAGGTATCGCCAAAACGGTCGATCACAACGCCCGGCAGGCCATCGGCCTCGGCGTGGATCAGCCGGTAATAGGGCTGCGGGTAAAGACGCGCACGCAAATCCAGCGCCTTTTGGATACGCTGTTCAAACCACGCCTGATCGATGCGCGCGCTTAAATCGCGCTCCAGCACGCGGGCCGTGATTTTTGACTGTGGGTTCACCGCCACCAAGGCCAGGGGCTGGCGTTCGCCATCTTCCAGCACAGCGATTGTGCCGGGCGCCATGGCGCGGGCGCGCCGGTCTAGCACCAATTCGTTATCATAAACCCATGGCGCACCATGACGAATGGCGCGGGCATTGGCCTTTGGTTTCAGGCGGAGGGAGGGCATATCAGCTGTTGTCATAGCGCCCTATTACGCTGCTTCGCTGTTTGGGGAAAGCGCATTGTTTGGGCGCCGGGGACGCCCTGGAAATGGCCCCTTGCGCCCTGCCCCGCCTTGCGCTGCTATCGCTAACAGACTATAGCACCCCTACCGATAGCCGAGGACCATATGCCCCTACATCCCGTTGTCGACGAGGTTACAGACCGTATTCGCGCCCGTTCGGCCAAGCGGCGCGCGGCATATTTGGCCGCGATGCATAGCGCGCGCAAACAAGGGCCAAACCGCGGGCATCTGGGCTGCTCGAACCAGGCGCATGCCTATGCCGCCACCGGCCCCGACCAGGGCGCCCTGGCCACGGGCCATGCCCCGCACCTGGGCATCATCAGCGCCTATAACGATATGCTCTCGGCCCACCGCCCCTATGAAACCTACCCCGAACTCATCCGCCAAGCCGCCCGCGATATAGGCGCCACCGCGCAGGTGGCAGGCGGCGTGCCGGCCATGTGCGATGGCGTGACACAGGGCGAGGCGGGGATGGAGCTGTCGTTGTTTTCGCGCGATGTCATCGCCTTGGCCGCGGCCGTGGCGCTATCGCATAACACCTTTGATGCGGCAGTGTTTTTAGGGGTTTGCGACAAAATCGTGCCGGGGCTGGTGATGGCCGCGGCCAGCTTTGGCCATCTGCCGGCGGTGTTTTTGCCCGCAGGCCCCATGGCCAGCGGCCTGCCAAACGAGGAAAAGGCCCGCATTCGCCGCGAATATGCCGATGGCAAGCTGGACCGCGCGGCGCTGATGCAGGCGGAAATGGCCAGCTATCATGGGCCGGGCACCTGCACCTTTTATGGCACCGCCAATTCCAACCAAATGCTGATGGAGATGATGGGCCTGCACATGCCCGGGGCGGCCTTTGTGCCCCCCGATGGGGAACTGCGCACGGCGCTAAGCCGTGCGGGGGTGCAGCGGGCGCTGGCCATTACGGCGCTGGGGGATAGCTATACACCGCTGTGCGATATTCTAGACGCCCGCGCCTTTGTGAATGGCATCGTTGGGCTGATGGCCACTGGCGGGTCAACCAACCTGGCGCTGCATTTGCCCGCCATGGCGCGCGCAGCAGGGCACGAGATCACCGCCCAAGATTTTGCCGATCTTTCCGCCATCACACCGCTTTTGGCGCGGATCTATCCCAATGGTCTGGCCGATGTGAACCATTTTCACGCAGCCGGCGGCATGGCCTATGTGATTGCCCAGCTGCTGGATGCGGGGCTGGTGCATGCCGATGTCAGCACGGTGGCCGGGCCGGGGCTGTCGCGCTACGCCGCCGAGCCACAGCTCGACAAAGGGGCGCTGTGCTACAGGCCTGCCCCGAAAGACCCCGAAAACACCGCTATTTTGCGCCCCCATACTGCGCCCTTCCAGCCCAGTGGCGGGCTGGTGCATTTGGCCGGCAATCTGGGCGAGGCGCTGATCAAAACCTCGGCCATTGCCCCAGAGGCGCATATCATCGAAGCCCCCGCCGCGGTGTTCAACAGCCAAGAGGCGGTGCGCGCAGCCTTTAAGGCAGGCCAGCTGAACCGCGATGTGATCGTGGTGGTGCGCTTTCAGGGGCCGCAGGCCAATGGCATGCCCGAATTGCACGGGCTGACGCCCGCCTTGGGGGTTTTGCAGGGGCGCGGCTTTAAGGTGGCGCTGGTCACCGATGGGCGCATGTCGGGGGCCAGCGGCAAGGTGCCCGCCGCCATTCACCTTTCCCCCGAGGCCGCAGCCGGTGGCCCATTGGCGCGGCTGCAAGATGGCGACCTGCTGCGCCTAGATGCCAGCCAGGGGCGGCTCGAGGTGCTGACCCCCGGCGCGCTGCAGCGCAGCCCCGCCAGCCCGCCGCCACCGGGCCCCGACCCGCTGGGCGCGGGGCTGGGCCTGTTCGAGGTGTTTCGCCGCAACGTGGGCCATGCCAACACCGGCGCCAGCGTGATCTTACCGCACAGCCCCAACGAATAAGGCCCCACATGCCACAGCCAGCCCCCCCCTTAACCGCCACCGCCCTATGCGCCATTGCCCCGGTTATTCCGGTGTTGGTGGTCGATAGCCCCGCCGCGGCCCAGCCCCTGGCACAGGCGCTGGTGGCGGGGGGCTTGCCGGTGCTTGAGGTCACATTGCGCACCCCCGCCGCGCTAGAGGTGATTGCCGAAATGGCGCAGGTGCCCGGGGCCATCGTGGGGGCAGGCACCGTTCTGGGGGCTGCGGATTTGCACGCAGCCGAACAGGCCGGCGCGCGCTTTGCCGTCAGCCCCGGCACCACAGCCGCCTTGCTGGAGGGGGCAGAAAACAGCCCCCTGCCCCTGCTGCCCGGCGCCGCCACCGCAAGCGAGGTGATGGCCCTGGCCGAACGCGGCTATGTGATGCAGAAATTTTTCCCAGCCAAGGCGGCAGGCGGGGTTGCGGCGCTGAAATCCTTGGCCGGGCCCCTGCCTTTGGTGCAGTTTTGCCCAACCGGGGGGATCGACGCGGCAAATGCCGCCGAATTTTTGGCACTTGCCAATGTGGCCTGCGTGGGCGGCAGCTGGGTGGCCCCCGCCCCATTGGTGCAGGCCGGCGCCTGGGATCAGATCACCACGCTGGCCCGCGCCGCGGCGCAATTGGGCTAGCCCGGCGGGCTTAGTCCGGGCGCACGCGCGCGGCGGTTTTATCGGCAAAGGCCTGCAGGCGTGCACGCGCCGGTTCTTGGGTGTTCACAATACCCGCCACGCAGGCCTCGGCATAGGCGGCATCCAGCGCCGACATATTTTGCATATGGCTGATCGCACTGCAGATGGCGAAATTGGTCAGCGGCAGGTTTTGCGCCGCGCGCTGCGCCAATTCCAGCGCCTTGGCCTCGGAATCCTCAACCAGATATTGCGCCAGCCC